>NZ_CAJMZH010000005.1:0-553754 GCF_905220285.1 Paraburkholderia sp. J94
CGGTGAAGGCGGCATTCTGCGGAACTCGAACGGCGAGCGTTTCATGGAACGTTACGCGCCGACGCTGAAGGATCTCGCGCCGCGTGACTTTGTTTCGCGTTCGATGGGACAAGAAATTATCGAAGGCCGCGGCGTGGGTCCGAAGCAGGATCACATTCTGCTCGACCTCTCGCATATTGGCGCGGATACGATCATGAAGCGTCTGCCTTCGATTCGCGAGATCGCCATTCGTTTTGCGAACGTCGATCCGATCAGGGAGCCGATTCCGGTCGTGCCCACCATCCATTATCAAATGGGTGGCATTCCCACCAACGTTCATGGCCAGGTCGTGGGCACGTCGAAGGGCTTCAAGGACCCGATCAACGGTTTCTACGCCGTGGGCGAATGTTCGTGCGTCTCGGTGCACGGCGCGAATCGTCTGGGCACGAATTCACTGCTCGATCTCGTGGTGTTCGGCCGTGCAGCGGGCAATCACATCATCAATCATGTGAAGGAAATTCGCAGCCACAAGCCGCTGCCCGCCGATGCGGCCGACTTCGCGCTCTCGCGTTTGAACAAGCTGGAAAAATCGACGTCGGGCGAACCGACTCAAAACGTGGCGCGTGACATCCGCTCGACCATGCAGAACCATGCGGGCGTGTTCCGCACCGAAAGACTCATGGCTGAAGGCGTGAAAATGATCGGCGACGTGGCGCAACGCGTCGGCGACCTGCATCTGAAAGACAAGTCGAAGGTGTTCAACACGGCGCGCGTGGAAGCGCTCGAAGTGGCGAACATGATCGAAGTGGCGCGCGCGACGATGGTCTCGGCGGAAGCGCGCAAGGAAAGCCGCGGCGCGCACGCGCCGAGCGAGCACAAGGAACGCGACGATCAAAACTGGCTGCGCCATACGCTGTGGTACAGCGAGGGCGACCGCCTCGACTACAAGCCGGTGCAGATGCAGCCGATGAGCGTCGCGTCCGTGCCGCCGAAGCCGCGTACGTTCTGATCGCGCACGCCTGTCACAAGGAACTGGAAAATGGCTAAACGCATTTTTGAAGTCTATCGCTACGATCCCGACAAGGACGCCGCGCCGCGCATGCAAACCTACGAGCTGGACCTCACGCACGAGCGCATGCTGCTCGACGCGCTGGTCAAGCTCAAGGAAGTGGACGAGACGCTGTCGTTCCGCCGCTCGTGCCGCGAAGGCGTCTGCGGTTCGGACGCCATGAACATCAATGGCAAGAACGGTCTCGCGTGTCTGACGAACCTGAACGATCTGCCGCAGAAAATCGTGCTGCGCCCGTTGCCGGGACTGCCGGTCGTGCGCGACATGATCGTCGACATGACGCACTTCTTTAATCAGTATCACTCGATCAAACCGTATCTGATCAACGATACGCCGCCGCCCGAAAAAGAGCGTCTGCAAACGCCCGATCAACGCGACGAACTCGACGGCGTGTACGAGTGCATTCTGTGCGCGAGCTGCTCGACGTCATGCCCGAGCTTCTGGTGGAACCCGGATAAATTCGTCGGCCCGGCGGGCTTGTTGCAGGCGTATCGTTTTATCGCGGACAGCCGCGACGAAGCGACTGGCGAACGTCTCGACAATCTCGAAGATCCGTATCGCCTGTTCCGCTGCCACACGATCATGAATTGCGTCGACGTGTGTCCGAAGGGTTTGAATCCGACCAAGGCGATCGGCAAAATCAAGGAATTGATGGTGCGCCGCGCGGTTTAACGAAGCGGTCCATCAAGCCAAACGCCCCGGCAAGTTGAAACTGCCGGGGCGTTTTTTATAGAGAAAGAAAACTCAATCAGCGATTTCGAAAACGGGAATTACCGATCGGTCGCCGTCCATCAAAAAGTTCAGCAAATGCGCGCACGACGATTCGTAACGATGCGCGGGCAGCGTCTGAAGCTGCCAGTCATGCAGGCTCAACACCGTTTTTAGCGCCTCGATTTCCGCGTCGTTCAAATGCCATGCGCCCTGATCTTCCGCGCGGCCGCTGCATCGGGTCAATGCGGCCTCGGCTTCCTGAAACACGTCGATCTCGCTGCTCTGCTCGCTGATGTCGCTCATCAAATACGTCAGGTAGACCGCGCGAAACAGAAACGTCACGTGCAGGCTCGCGCCGTGACGGCTGCGCAGCGCTTCGAGCGCGAGATGGTTTTGCAGCGACGTGGCCTGCACCATCGCAGCGGAAAGCGGCAACAGCTTGCTGCGGGTGACGCCCGGGCGACCGGCTTGGTTGAATTTGGCGTGACCCATGCGTTGACTCCGTAACTCTAAACTGATCTTTAACTGAGCCTGTATTGTAGAGAAACGGCCTTTTATCAATGCCATCGGGTTTTGAAAGGTGAATCTCAAATCGCTCAACGATCTTCGCGCGGATTGCGTACGCCACCAATTCATGAAATGACATCACATGCCGCGTTACGAATGTAATCCGCGTGCGGCCAGTCGATGGGCAATAGCGGTTGCGAAAAGCAGGCCGCCGCCACCGAAACTCTAGTCGAGTTCATTCACGACGTGCTTCAGGTGCACGAGTTTCCGTGGGCGTCGTTTCCCCGCAAGATCGGCGTGCACCATAGCTCCGGCACGCTGCGCACCGCCAGCATAGACGATGAAAGCCGCCGGTCAGGTGCTCGCGCATCCGAAGCGCTATCGCGCGGCCATCAAGGGCGCGGGCAAAGCGGTTGCGACATGGCCGCGCGCGGTGCTCTACAATCCGCTCAACGCCTGGGGCAAGCAGCGCGAGCTACCCGAAGCGCCGAAGCAGACCTTCCGCGACGGGTATCGGAAACACAACAAGAGGAACAAGTGATGAGTAGCCGCGACGCCATTCTTTCCCGTCTGCGCGAAGTCGGCCGCGCCGCGCGCCGCCAGCTAGTTCGACGAGGACGCGCATGATCTTTTCGATGGCCGGGCGCGCCGCGCTCCTGCGTTCCCTCTCGCATGGCCGCCACCGGCTGCCGTTTTCCGAATCGGTGCGCGGCGGTCTGATCTGCGCCGCGCCCGCCGTGCTCGCGGCGGCGTGGCACGCACCACTGCTGTGCTGGTCGGCGATCGCGGCCTTCTGGACCTGCCTCTGCGACGACTCCGGCACGCGGCCACGCGAGCGCATCGAACAAGGCTTGTTGTTCGCCGTGCTCGGCGCGCTCGCGGCGGGCTGCGCGATTGCGGCGGGCGCGGTGCCCGGCCTCGCCATCGTGCTCGCGGGCGTGAGCGCATGGCTCGGCGCGCTGGTGCGCTGCCGGGGCGCGCTGCCCGGCCTGCGCGGCCTGCTCGTGGCGACGGCCTTCGCGGTCTGCGCGGCCTTCCCGGTGCATGGCCTGCAAGACGCGCGCGATTACACGCTCTACTTCGTCGCAGGCGGCGTCTGGGCCACCGCCTGCAATCTCGCACTCTGGCAATACAGCGCCGATACGCGCGTGCGTTCCGCGACCTTCGCGTGGCTCTACGCGCTCGGCTCCTACGTCGGCAAACTCGCGCAAGCGCCCGACAGCCGCCACGGCGCCGCCGCGAGCCGCGCCGAACTGCGCACCACGCTCGACACGATGAGCGCCGCGATCTCCGCTGCGTCCGGCGCGGTCGCGCCCGCCTGCCGCCGCTGGCTCGCCGATGCCGAACAGGCAATGGCGCTGCTCGCGGGCATCGAAAGCCTGTTGCACAGCCGCCGCCGCGCGCCGCAAGCCGACGCCGAAGCGGCCACGCTCGAACTGATCCGCGCGGTGCTCGAACGCCTCGCGGAAGCCATCGACGCCTGCGCGGCCGACCTGCGCCGCGCCGCCAAACCGGACGCCGCCCTGACCGCCGAGCGTCTGCGCCCGTTCGCCGAGCACGCGGAATTCGCGCGCGAATCCGCCGATGCCGAAGCGCCGTCGATCGACGCCCGCGCGTGGCGCGAGTCGTTCATGACGCTGTGTGCGCGCCTCGCCACGCTGGCCGCCGACGCCGATCCCGACAGCGGAACGCGCAACGCCGCCCGCGCCGCCGATGCGGCCGCGTCACACGCGAGCCAGCCGTGGCGCGACGCGCTGCGCGCCGTGGTCGCGCAAGTCCGCACGCATGGCGTGTTCGCGCGCTACGCGGCACGCCTCGCGGTCGCGGCGATGATCGCCGTATCTCTCGCACGCTGGCGCAGCGGCGAGCAAGGCTACTGGCTCGCGCTGACGACCATGTTCATCGTGCAGCCCACGTTTTCGCAGACGGTGCGCGTGTCGAGCCTGCGCATCGGCGGCACCATGCTCGGCGCGGTGCTCGCTTCGGCGCTCGCGCTGGCGATCCACAGCCCGATCCTGCTCGCGCTGGCGATCCTGCCGCTCGCAACCGGCACGCTCGCGGCGCGCGCGGTCAGCTACGTCTCGTACATCCTGTTCCTCACCTCGCATTTCGTGCTGGTCGCGCATCTGGGCACGCCCGTGGGCGAGCCGTGGGATCTCGCGGTCTCGCGCGTGCTCAACAGTCTCGCGGGCGTGGCGGTGGGCGTCGCGGCGAGTTTTCTCGCGTGGCCCGAATGGGAGCAGCACAAGCTCGGCCCGGCCGCCGCGCACGCGCTCAAATGCGTGAGCGAGTATGTGCAGGCGGTGTTGCGCGGACACGCATCGGCAAGCGAGAGTGAAAGCGCGAACTCTGCCGATGCCGCGCAACGCGAAGCGCAAGCCGAACGCAATGCCCGCGATATCGCCGCGCTGCGCCGCCAGGCGTGCCTCGCCGTCGATGCGCTCGAATCGGTGATCTCGGCCACGCGGCTCGAATCGCTGAGTTCGAATCACCGCGCGGCGCATGCGAGCGTGCTGATGCTGCGGCTGCGCAAGCTCGTGGGCGTGGTGTCGCCGCTCGAAGGCGCCGATGCGGCGCTCGACCACGCGGACCGCGCGCGCCTCGCCGCGCTCGCGCAATCGGTGGGCGCGTTGCTGCGCGCCACGCGCGAACAGCGCGCCGGTTTGCGCGCGCAACTCCAGGCCGCCGACGACGCGGAACCGGCCACGCAGACGCGCTCGTTCTTCGCGCGCCATATCGAACATGAGGTGATCGACGGCGCGCTGGCCGTCTCGATGGTGGTGCCCGATGTGCTCGATGTGCTCGATGCTTGAGCGATACCTCAGCGCATCGAGCATGTCGATGCAGCGTTAAAGCGTGCCGCTCCAGCCCGTCGCGTTCATGATTTTCTCGACCATCACCGCGAACACATAACCCGCGCCGGCCGCTGGACTGCGGCCCCGAGCGGACCACCGTCGCCCGTTTACGGGAGCGCGGTTATGGGCGGGTTTCGGGTGGGTTTCGGGCGGCCAAGCGGCGGATGACACATGCAATCCGTGCGCCTGCCATCGCGGTTTAAACCGCTGCAAAAGCATTCCACGCCCGCGCAACTATCCTTAGCTCGATTCGATACTTCGCATCGCGGTCCGTGCCGCTTAGATTCGTAGCGCAACGCCTCCCCGCCCGCCCGGGCGGCCGCCAGAACAACGAATCGACGACGACATGAACCGCGAGACAACCCGACCCTTCGCCCTCAAACGCGCCGCCACGGCGTTCGCCCTCGCGCTCGGCGCGTTCGCCGCGACGACGGCGATCAGCCCCGCCGCGCTGGCGCAAGGCGAGGCCCAACCGAGTGCACAATCGAATGCACCGGCGAATGCGCTTTCAACCCCGCAAGCCAACGCCGACGTTCCGTCGCTCAAGGGCAAGCGCATCGGCATCACGGCGGCCGGGACCGATCACTACTGGGATTTGAAGGCGTATCAGGGTGCGATCGACGAAGTGAAGCGCCTCGGCGGCACGCCCATCGCGCTCGACGCGGGCCGCAACGACAACCGCCAGATCGCGCAGATCCAGACGCTGATCGCGCAAAAGCCCGACGCCATCATCGAGCAGCTCGGCACCGCGACCGTGCTGGAGCCGTGGTTGCAGAAAATCCGCCAGGCGGGCATCCCGCTGTTCACGATCGACACGGCCTCGCCGTCGAGCATCAACGACACCACCTCGGATAACTTCTTCATCGGCGAGCAACTGGCGCTCAAGCTCGTCAACGACATTCACGGCGAGGGCAATATCCTCGTGTTCAACGGTTTTTACGGCGTGCCCGTGTGCGCGATCCGCTACGACCAGTTGAAGGCCGTGCTCAAGTACTACCCGAAGGTGCATATCATTCAGCCCGAGTTGCGCGACGTGATTCCGAACACCGTGCAGAGTGCCTATGCACAGGTCAGCCAGTTGCTCGCCAAGTATCCGAAGGGGCAGATTGCGGCGATCTGGTCGGCGTGGGACGTGCCGCAAGTCGGCGCAACCCAGGCGGTCGACGCGGCGCATCGCAACGAGATCCGCACCTATGCCGTCGACGGCAGCCCGGACGTCGTCACGCTCGTGAAGGACCCGAAATCGAGCGCCGCCGCCGTGGTCGCGCAACAGCCCGCGCTGATCGGCAAGACCGCCGTGGACAACGTCGCGCGCTATCTGGCCGGCCAGCGCGATCTGCCGCCGTACACCTACGTGCCGTCGATTCTCGCGACCAAGGAAAACGCCGCCGAGGTGCAGAAGGCGCTCGGTCAAAGCGCGCAAACCGGCCAGCTCGCGGCGAAATGAGCACGCTCATCGACGACGCGCACGCGGAATCGCCGACGCCTCCAGCGACGTCTGCCGATACGCAAGAAGCGCAGGCCACCTCCGCGCCCGCGCTCGAACTGCGCGGGCTCGTCAAGCAGTATGGCGGCGTGCAGGCGCTGCGCGGCGCGTCGTTGAGCGCGGCGCGCGGCACCGTGCATGGGCTGATCGGCCAGAACGGCGCGGGCAAATCCACGCTCATCAAGATCCTCGCGGGACTGGAGCGCGCGGACGCAGGCGAGATTCACGTCGATGGCGTGAAGCTCGACGGCGGCGCGCCTGGCGAGATCGCGTTCATTCATCAGGAGCGTCTGCTTTCGCCGACGTTTACCGTGGCCGAAGCGCTGGCGCTCGGCGATGAAGCGACGGTGCCGCGTGGCGCGTTGCCAGGCTTCCGTGGATTGGGTGGCTTACGTGCATTACGTTCGCTGCTGCCGCTCGATCTGCGCCGCATGCGCCGCCGCGCGAGCGACGCGCTCGCCGCCCATTTCGATATCGCGCTGCCGCCCGATAAATTGATCGGCGAACTGAGCGTGGCGGAACAGCAGATCGTGCAGATCACGCGCGCGCTCATGCGTGCGCCGCGCATTCTCGTCTTCGACGAACCGACCGCCGCGCTCGTGAGCCGCGAAGTCGAACGCCTGTTGCAGATCATCGACCGACTGCGTGCGCGCGGGCTGACGATTCTGTACGTCTCGCACTATCTGAACGAAATCGCCTCGCTGTGCGACCGCGTGACGGTCTTGCGCGACGGCGTCGACGTGGCGCAGGTCGAGGCGCGCACGACGCCCGTCGAAACGCTCGTCGAAGCGATGATCGGCACGCCGCCCGCTGCACGCGCGCGACGCGCACCGAACACCTCACCGGAAACACAAGGCGCGGTGCTCGAAGCCCGCAATCTGCACGCGCCGGGCCGCTTCGGCCCGCTCTCGTTCACGCTGCGTCGCGGCGAGGTGCTGGGCGTGACCGGGCTGGTCGGCTCAGGCGGCAAGCCGCTCGTGCGCAGCCTGTTCGGCCTGGAGCGCGGCGTGCTCGGCGAATTGCGCGTGCACGGCAAGACTGTGCGCCTGCGCCGTCCCGCCGACGCCGTGCGCCGCGGCATCGCCTTCGTGCCCGAAGACCGCCGCCGCCAGGGCGTCGCGACCGCGCTGCCCGTGCGCGAGAATCTTTCGCTCGCGAGTCTCGCGCGCTTCAGCCGCTTCGGCCTCGTCGATACGCGCCGCGAGACGGCGGCCGCGCGTGCGCTCATCGACACGCTCGGCGTGCGCACGCCCGGCCCGCATGCGCCCGTGCGGCATCTCTCGGGCGGCAATCAGCAGAAGGTCGCGCTCGGCAAATGGCTGGGCCGCGCGCAAGGCGGCGGCATCTACATCCTCGACGAACCGACCGTGGGCGTCGACGTGGGCGCAAAAGCCGATATCTACCGCCTCATCGATCGGCTCGTGGCGCAAGGCGCATCGGTGCTGATCTTTTCGAGCGATCTGCATGAACTGCTCGACGTGACCGATCGCGTGCTCGTGCTCGCGCGCGGCGCGATCGTGCAGGACGTGGCATCGCACGACGCCAGCACGCAGGATCTGCTCGCGTGGGCGACGCTCGCGCGCGGCGGCGCGCACGCCGCGCCAAACGACGCCGCGCCAACCCAGGAGAACGCCGCATGACCGGCAAGGTGATCGAGCGCCTCGACGCGCTGCGCGACAACCACGACGAAGCCGAAATCGAAGCCGATATCGAAGCCGCCGCCCCGCTGCGCGGCCACGCTCCAGGCGCGCAATTCTGGCTGCGCGGCGGCGCGGTGTTCGCATTCGCACTGGTTTTCGCGGTATTCGCGCTGACGTCGCCGCTGTTTCTCTCGGTGGCGAATCTCGCCAACATCGTGCAGCAATCGGCGGTGGTCGGCGTGCTCGGACTCGGGCTCACGGCCGTGCTGATCGGCGGCGGCGCGGACCCGATCAAGGGCGGCCTCGACCTCTCCATCGCGGCGAACCTGGGCCTGTGCGCCGCCGTCTATGCCGTGACGCTGCGCGCGGGCGCAACAAGCGCGCAAGCCGTGGGCCTCACACTCGCGGCGGGCGTGGCCGTGGGCGCGCTCAACGCCTTCGCCGTGCTCGGCCTGCGCATTCTGCCGCTGCTCGCGACGCTCACGACGATGAATCTCTGCGCGGGCCTCGAACTCGTGCTCACGCAAAACACGTCGGTGCCCGCGTCCTCGCCGCTGCTCGGCTGGCTGATCGACGAAGGCGCGTTCGGCATTCCGCATCTGGCGACGGCGCTCGTCGCGGTCGCGGCGCTGTTCACGCTCGTGGTCCACTACACGCCGTTCGGGCTGCGACTGCGCGCGAGCGGCGAACACGCGCAGGCCGCGCGCGCGGCGGGCCTGAACGTGCGCGCCTACGTGGCCGCGAGCTATCTGCTCGGCGGCCTCGCGGCGGGGATTGCCGCGCTCGCCTCGTCGGCGCTCTTGAGCGGCAGCTCGCCTGGCGCGGGCGAAAACCTGCTGGCCGTGGTGGCATCCGCGCTGCTCGGCGTGGTGTTTTCGCGCCGCATGGTGCCGACGATGCCCGGCACGCTGCTCGCGGTGCTGTTCATCGGCGTGGTCAGCAACGGCTTTCAGCTCGACAACGTCTCCAGCTACTGGGTCAACGGCGTGGAAGGCGCGCTGATCCTGTTCGTGGTCGCCACGACGGCGCTGCTGCGCCGCCGTCATCTCGGAACCCATGCTCATGACTGACTGGATCGCGCGCGTTCAGCGCTTTTCGCTGCCGGGCGCGCTGGTCGCCGTCAGCGTGTTTTTCGCCGTGTGCTCGCCGGGCTTCGCACGTCCCGCCAATCTTGCGGACGTACTCCTGAATAATTTCGCACTGCTGGCGATTGCCTCGCTCGGCATGACGCTCGCGCTTTCGATTGGCGCGGTCGATCTCTCGCTCGGCACCGCCGTCGACGTGGGCAGCCTCGTGTTCGTGCTGCTCAGCGCGCATCACGTGGGCGTGCCGCTGGCCGCGTTCGCGGGACTCGGCGCGGCCTTGCTGGTCGGCGCATTCAACGGCGTGCTGGTGGCAGGACTCGGCATCGCGCCGTTTCTCGCGACGCTCGGCACGCTGTTCATCGGCCAGACCTTGCAGCAACTGGCAACCGACGGCGGGCAGCCCATCTATCTGCTCGGCATGAGCCTGCCGCCGCTGTTCGGCGCGCTCGCGCACGGCACGTTCGCGGACGTGCCGGTGCCCTTGTGGATCGTCGCGGCGCTCGCGCTGGCCGTGCACGTTGCGCTCGCGCATTCGGTGTTCGGACGCTACAGCGCCGCGCTCGGCTCGCAGCCCGGCGTCGCGCGTTATTCGGGCTTGCCGGTCGGCGCCGTGGTGGTCGCGACCTTCGTCGCGGGCGCGCTGATCTACGGCGTGGTCGGCCTGCTGCTCTCGTCGATGGTGAAAGCCTACGTGCCGCAAGCGGGCAACGGCTATCTGCTCAACGCGATTGGCGCGACGTTCATCGGCACCACGCTCTCTCGCGCGCGACGGCCCAACGTGCCGGGCACGCTGCTGGGCGTGCTGCTGCTGAGTCTCGTCGCGAATGGCTTATTGCTGATCGGCTGGAACTTCTACTGGCAGCAGGTCGCCACCGGCGTGCTGATTTTCGCGGTGCTCGCGCTGAGTTTCGCCTCGCGGCGCGCGGAATTCGCGTGATGCCGTTGCTTACGCGAGCAGGCGCAGCGCTTCGTCGAGTGACAGCACGGTGCTGCGCGTCTCGAATGCCGTGGCAAACAGATGCTCGTGCACGACCTCATCCGGGTCGTAGCAACAGTCCTTGACTGTATAAAGGCGGAAATCCGCATCGCTCGCGTGGGAAAGCGACGAGAGCACCACGCCCGTCGATGCAATCCCCACCATGATCAGCGAGTCCACGCCGTGCGCCGCGAGCCGCGCCTGCAAATCGGTGCCGGTGAACACACTCGCGCGATGCGCGGCGATCAGCGGTTCGTCGGGCCGTTGCGCCAATTCCGGCGCGGTCTGGTCGTCGATAAACAAACCCAGACTTTTAATGCCCTGCCCGTTCTTGTTCAACGCGCTGACTTCCTGATAATCCGCACTGAAACGCAGATTGGCGAACATCACGCGCACGCCTTTCGCGCGCGCCGCATCGCATAACGCGCGCGTATTCGCGAGCAAACCCGGCGCGACCGCCGGAAAGAGCCCGAGAATATCGGTTTGATAATGCATGACGAGCAGCGCGGTACGCGCGGGCTCGAAGGCGGCAAACGGTGAATTCGCGTGAGCGCTCATGACGTCTCCGTGAGGAATCGGACTGCCACACGGTAACGCGGCTGTCCGATCCCATCAAGCGCTGCCATCGAGCGCCAGGCGCGCCTGCGCTTATTGCAACGCAGCAAGCACCGCCGCGCCCACGTCCGCCGTCTTCGACGTGCCGCCCATATCGGGCGTGCGCGGACCTTCCACGAGCACCTTCTCGATCGCCTGCATGATGGCGTCGTGCGCGGCCTTGAACTGGGCGTCGCCGTTGCCGAGGAAGTCGAGCATCATCGCGCCCGACCAGATCATCGCGACCGGATTCGCAATCTGCTTGCCGAAAATATCGGGCGCGGAACCGTGCACCGGTTCGAACAGCGACGGAAACTTGCGCTCGGGATTCAGATTCGCCGATGCCGCGAGGCCGATCGTACCCGTGCAGGCAGGACCGAGATCGGAAAGAATATCGCCGAACAGATTCGAGGCCACCACCACGTCGAAACGATCGGGCTGCAACACGAAACGCGCGCACAGAATGTCGATGTGCTGCTTGTCCCATTGCACTTGCGGATACTGCTGCGCCATCTCCGCAACGCGTTCGTCCCAATACGGCATGCTGATCGAAATGCCATTCGATTTGGTGGCCGCCGTGAGTTTCTTGCGGCCGCGCTGATTCGCGAGTTCGAATGCGTATTTGAGAATGCGATCCACGCCATGACGCGTGAACACCGATTCCTGCAACACGAATTCGCGCTCGGTGCCTTCGAACATCTTGCCGCCCACCGAGCTATATTCGCCTTCGGTGTTTTCGCGCACGACGAAGAAGTCGATGTCGCCGGGCTTGCGGTTCGCGAGCGGACACGGCACGCCCGGCAGCAGACGCACGGGACGCAGATTCACATACTGGTCGAATTCGCGGCGGAATTTGAGCAGCGAACCCCACAGCGAAATATGGTCGGGCACCTTGTCGGGCCAACCCACCGCGCCGAAGTAAATCGCATCGAAGCCCTTGAGCGTGGCGAACCAGTCGTCGGGCATCATCTTGCCGTGCTGCAGGTAGTAGTCGCAGCTGGCCCAGTCGAAATGCGTGAATTCGATCGAGAGGCCGAATTGCTTCGCGGCCGCTTCCACCACGCGCACGCCCTCGGGCATCACTTCCTGGCCAATACCGTCGCCGGCAATGGCCGCGATCCTGTATGTCTTGCTCATTGTGTCGGTTACCTGTTCGTGTGTGAAGAATTCATTGGGCCGGAATCGCGAGTGTTCATCCGGCCACGCCACAAAACCGCATCGAATATCGCCGCATTGTAGACGCGAAACGGCGAACAGCGAAGCGCTTCGAAGCACGCGGCATGCGCTGTCAAAGCCCCGGCATAAAATGCCGAATGGCCCGCAAAAAGAGCATGGCGCTGCTGTTTGCGCCGTTTTTTCCCTGCGCGGCGAAGCGCGCGCGGCGCTACCATCGAGCGGTCTTCACTGTCATTCACCGCCATTCAACGGGGCCGTCACGCCATGTCCAACTCGCCGCTCATCGAAGCCGACCGTAAGCATCTGATTCATCCTGTCATCAATTACCGCGCGCACGAAGCGCGTGGGACGACCGTGCTCGAATCGGGTCACGGCGCGTATCTGCGCGATATCGACGGCAATGAATTGCTCGATGCGTTTTCCGGTCTCTGGTGCGTGAACGTCGGTTACGGCCAGCAGAGCATCGTCGAAGCCGCCACGCGCCAGATGACGCGTCTGCCCTACGCGACCACGTATTTTCATTTTTCGTCGGAACCGGCAATCGAACTCGCGCAGAAGCTCGTCGAACTGACGCCTGCTTCGCTTCAGCATGTGTATTTCACGCTCGGCGGCTCCGATGCGGTCGATTCGGCCATCCGCTTCATCACGCATTATTTCAATGCCACGGGCCGCCCGTCGAAGAAGCAGATGATCGCGCTGGAACGCGGTTATCACGGTTCGTCGTCGGTGGGCGCGGGTCTCACGGCACTGCCCGCATTCCATCGCAACTTCGATCTGCCGCTGCCGAACCAGCATCATCTGCCCTCGCCCTATGCGTATCGCCGCGAGGACGGCGCCGACGACGCCGCGCTGATCGCCGCCTCGGTCGCATCGCTCGAAGCGAAGGTCGCGCAACTCGGCGCGGACAATGTGGCCGCGTTCTTCTGCGAGCCGATTCAAGGCTCGGGCGGCGTGATCGTGCCGCCGCGCGGCTGGCTCAAGGCGATGCGCGATGCGTGCCGCCGTCTCGACATTCTGTTCGTGGCCGACGAAGTCATTACGGGCTTCGGCCGCACCGGCCCGCTGTTCGCCTGCGAAGCCGAAGACGTCGAACCCGACCTGATGACGGTCGCAAAGGGCCTCACCTCGGGTTATGCGCCGATGGGCGCGGTGCTCATGTCCGACGCCGTTTATCAGGGCATCGCCGGCGACAAGAACGACACGGCGATCGTGGGCCACGGCCAAACCTATTCCGCGCATCCGGTGAGCGCCGCCATCGGCCTCGAAGTGCTGCGCCTCTATCACGAAGGCGGTCTGCTCGCGAACGCACAAACGCTCGCGCCGCGTTTCGCCGCCGGGCTCGACGGCCTGCTCGATCATCCGCTCGTGGGCGATTCGCGTCATCGCGGGCTGCTCGGCGCGCTCGAACTCGTCGCAAACAAATCGACGCGCGCGCGTTTCGATGCGTCGCTGAAGCTCTCCGATCGTATCGCGGCGGCGGCTTATCGTCATCGTCTGGTGTTCCGCGCATTCGGGGACAACATTCTCGGCTTCGCGCCCGCGCTCTGCTATGGCGAAGCCGAATTCGAGCAGTTGTTCACGCGCCTGAAGCACACGCTCGACGACGTGCTCGAAGACCGCGACGTGCGCGCCGCCCTTTCCTGAAACTCGCACGCTTTTAAAAAAGCGCGCGTGCTAACATCGCTTAGCTTCCTGCCGCGAGATTCGCCCTGGATCTCACGGCTTTTTTATGGGCGAAACGATCATGATGCTTCACGGCGACAGCAAACTCGACCGCATCGACTTGCGCATTCTTTCGCAATTGCAAAAGAAGGGGCGCATGACGAACGTCGAGCTGGCCGAAGCCGTCGGGCTCTCGCCGAGTCCGTGTCTCACGCGCGTGAAAAGGCTGGAAAAAGCGGGGTATATCGCCGGTTATGGCGCGCAGATCCAGATCGAGAAACTCGGCGACGTGCAGATCGTCTTTACCGAAGTCACGCTGGCCGACCATCGGCGCGAGGACTTTGCGAAATTCGAGGCGGCGATTCGCCCCGTCGATGAAATCGTCGAATGCCATCTCGCAAGCGGCGGCTACGACTATTTGCTCAAATTCGTCACGCGCAGCGTGCACCATTACCAGAGCGTGATCGAGGGCCTGCTCGAACGCGATATTGGTATCGAGCGCTATTTCAGCTACGTAATCATGCGCACGCCGTTCGTGAAGAACGGCTGGCCGCTCGAAGCGCTGTTTAATTCAAAAGCGGATTGATATTCGTACGATTCACGCGTTCGGACTAAACGGCGCGCCCGCGTTGAGCCATTCCATCGGCGTGCGTCCGAGCACGCGCTTGAAATGGCGGCACAAATGGCTTTGATCGAAGAAGCCCACTTCGGCGGCCACCAGCGAAGGCGACACGCCACGGCGCAGCAAACGCTGCGCGTGGCGCACGCGCACGATGCGCACGTATTGCTGCGGCGAGACGCCCATTTCGCCGCTAAAACGCGCCGCGAAACGCGAAACGCTCAATCCCGCCACGTCCGCAAGTTCGGTCAAACTGATCGGCTCGGCGAAACAGGTGTCGATGAAATCGAGCGCGCGTTGGACGGCGCGCGTCGTTTCCGTGGCGGGTGCGTCCGCTGAACAATCCGCGGAGCGCGTTTCGCCGCTGCGCCGCGAAATAAGCGCGGTCTGCAAAGTCGATGCAATCAACATGGCATGCCTGCGTATCCGTTGAATCAGGTCGCAGGAACCGATTGCGGCGCAGCCTGTGGCCCGCCCTCGGGAGGCTGAAACGCGGCGAAGCGGCGAATATCGAACGGCTCGATTGGCGTGGTGGTCGCGCCCGTGTCGATCAGTTCGGCCATCGTGTCGCCCACGCCCGGCCCGAGTTGAAAGCCGTGGCCGCAGAAACCGAATGCGTAGAACAGGCCACTCGTGGTGCCGCTCGCGCCCATGATCGGACGGTCGTCGGGCATATAGCCTTCCACGCCGCTCCAGACGCGAATGATATTGAGCCGCTTGAGCGCGGGCGCCACGCGCTGCGCCTGACGAAATTGCAGCAAGGTGCTTTGCGGCAGCACTTTCGCGCGACGCGCATCGAGAAACGCGGGGCCGCGCGCGCAGCCGCCAATCACGATATTGCCGCGCGCGACCTGGCGGAAATACACGACCTCGGCGATCTGCGGCGACGACACGCCCACGGCCGGCGCGATGCTATACGGCACCGGCTCGGTCACGGCCATTTGCGGACCGTGCACGGCAATCGGCACCGGCTCGCCGAATTGCTCGCTCAGCGTGCTGCCCCACGCGCCCGCCGTAATCAGCAACACGGGCGCATGAAACGTGCGGCCGTCGGCACTGGTGGCGCGAAATTCGTTGCCCTCTTTTTCGACCGAGACGATATCGGTATTTTCAAAAATTTGCGCACCGAGTTTCGCGGCGGCACGTCCGAATGCGGGCGCGGCAAGACGCGGATTCGCATGGCCGTCGATCGGCGCATACGAACCGGCCAGCACTTCAGGGCCGATAAACGGAAAGCGCTTGCGCAAAGCATCGCCGTGCAGCATTTCCAGATCGAGGTTGTAATGTTTCGCGTCGCGCGCGTAGGTCTCGAACATGTCGGCCTGCTCCGAGCGATAGCAGACGCGCAAATGCCCCGACATCAGAAACTCCGCATCGTGACCGATCAATTCGGGCATGCGCAGCCAGATTTCGCGCGAGCGATTCGCGAGCGGCAATTGCGCGAGCAAACGCCCTTGACGGCGCACGTTGCCGAAATTGGTGCCGCTCGCCTGCTGGCCGATCAACTGGCGTTCGAGCAGAATCACCGACTTGCCGCGGCGACGCAGGAAAAACGCGGTGGCGGCGCCCATGAAGCCGCCTCCCACGATCAATACATCGGCTTGCGCGCGCTTCACTCGGTATCCTCCACAGTCGCGATCGCCAGCGGCTTCACGGGCGCCTGCCCGCGCAAGCGACCGACTTGCTCGAGCGGCACGCGCGCGGCGTCCGCGATGATTTCCGCCGCCGCATGGCCGCAATAACGGCCCTGGCAACGGCCCATGCCCACACGGCTCAGCGCCTTCGCGCGGTTCGCTTCCTGCGCGCCCTCGTCGCGGATCACGCGGCGCAATTCGCCCGCCGTGATGCCTTCGCAGCGGCACACAATGGTTTCGTCGGGCAGCTTCGCCGCCTGCTGCGCGGGCCACACGAAGGCTTGCGCCAGCCCTTCGCGAAAGCGGTCCATGCGGCGTTGCTCGCGCTTGAGCGCATCGAGCGCGCTGGCTTGCGCGCCGCGGCCCAGATCGATCAGCGCGGCATGCGCGGCGAGACGCCCCGCGTTTTCCGCGCCGTCCGCGCCCAGCACGCGCACGCCGTCGCCCGCGAGATACACGCCGGGTTCACTGCTGCGTCCGAGTTCGTCGATTTGCGGCAGCCATTGGCGCGTGAGCGTATCGAAGCGGAACGCACAGCGCGCGAGATCGGCGAGCTGCGTTTCGGGGCGCAGGTGATAGCCCATGCCGATGGCGTCGCAATCGATCTGTTCGATCTTGCCGCTCGCAGTGAGAAAGCGCACGGCGCTCACGCCTTCATTCGGTGTCCCGATGATTTCAACCGGCTCGATGCCGTTGTGAATCTGCACGCCCGCGCGCTTGAGCGACGCCACGAGCGCGCTGCCCTTGCGCAAGACATCGAAGCGCGCGAGCAGCTTCGGCAAGGCGCGAATGCGTGCGCTCGCCGCCGACGTATCGAGCACGGCGGCCACCTTCGCACCCGCCTGCACATACTGGCTCGCAACCAGATACAGCAGCGGCCCCGTGCCCATGAACACCACGCGCTGCCCGATCGAACAGGCCTGCGATTTCAGCGCAATCTGCGCCGCACCGAGGCTATAGGTGCCCGCGAACTGCCAGCCCTTCACGGGCATCAGACGATCGGTGGCGCCCGGACACAGAATCAGCGCATCGTAATCGAGCGCGCTCGCATGGCCGTCGCGCACGATATGCAGTTTGCGGTCCCAGATATTCCACGCGAGCGTTTGCGGACGGTAATCGATCTGCGGGCGCAAACGCGCAAAAGTCTCGTGCAGATCCTGCGCACGCAGCGCCTCCGTGCCGTAGAGCTTCGCATACGGCCGCGTAAAGCCTTCAGGTTGACGCCGATAAATCTGCCCGCCGTCGCGGCGGCCTTCGTCGATCAGCGTGGGGCGAATGCCCGCGGCCAGCAGCGTCTGCGCGCAGCGCACGCCCGCAGGGCCCGCGCCGACGATCACAATGCGAGGTTCGCCCATTGCGCCTCCGGTTGAGTGGTCACGAGACGCATGCCCGCCTCGACGACGGTCGTGCAGGCGCGCAGACGTTCGCCCGCATCGGTCCAGACCCAGCAGTCCTGGCACGCGCCCATCAGGCAATAACCGGCGCGCTTCTCTTCGCCGAATTCCGACTGGCGCACGTGGCGCACGCTGCACAGCATGGCCGTGAGCAGCGTGTCGCCTTCGAGCGCTTCCACGTTGTTTCCGTCGATCACGATCGACACCTTGGCGCGCGCGGTTTCGCCGAGCCGCACGAATCGTCCGTTCATGCCGCCGCTCCCGCCGCGCCTTCGGGCGCGCTCTGCGCTTCGCCGCGATTGCCCAGCACGTGGCGCAGGAATTCGCGCGTGCGGGCTTCGCGCGGCGCGCACAACACCTGCTGCGCGCTGCCTTGTTCGATGATATGGCCGCCGTGCAGGAAGCACACGCGGTCCGCGACTTCGCGCGCAAAACCCATTTCGTGCGTGACGACCAGCATCGTCATGCCTTCCTTCGCGAGCGTGCGCATCACGTTGAGCACCTCGCCGACGAGTTCGGGATCGAGCGCCGAAGTCGGCTCGTCGAACAGAATCGCCTTCGGCTTCATCGCGAGCGAACGCGCAATCGCCACGCGCTGCTGCTGACCGCCCGAAAGCTGATGCGGATAATAGTGAAGCTTGTGGCCCAGCCCAACCTTGTTGAGCAATTCCTCGGCGTCGCGCTTCGCCACGTGCAGCGGTTCTTTCTTCACATGCACCGGCCCTTCCATCACGTTTTCGAGCGCGGTGCGATGCGGAAACAGATTGAAGCGCTGAAACACCATGCCCACTTGCGTGCGCAGATGATTGATATGACGCGAGCGCTGTTCGACACGCTGATCGAGCAATTTAATCTCGCCCGCGTCATACGATTCGAGCGCGTTGATACAGCGCAGCAGCGTCGATTTGCCGGAGCCGGACGCGCCGATCAGGCACACCACTTCGCCCTGTTCGATCTTCAGCGAAATGCCGTTGAGCACGGGCGTGGCGCCGAAGCTCTTGTGGACATCGGTAATTTCGATCATCGCAACCTCACTTCTTCGCCTTGTGCTTGCCGAAACGGCGCTCGAGATGCCGCGTCATGCTCATGAGCGGCAGGCTCATCAGCAGATAACCGATCGCCACGAGCGTATAGACGGTGATGTTCTGGAACGTCGATGCCGCGATCAACTGGCCTTGCCGCGTCATTTCCGCCACCGTGATGGTGGACGCGAGCGACGAGTCCTTGAGCATCATCACCAGCGTATTGCTGTACGGCGGCAGCGCGACCTTCACCGCTTGCGGCAGGATCACGCGCACCATCGTTTTCACGCGACCCATGCCGAGCGATTGCGCCGCTTCATACTGGCCCGGATCGACGGCCTCGATACCCGAGCGGATGATCTCCGCCACGTAGGTCGAATAACCGAAACTCAAGCCGATAATGCTCGCCTGCAATGCCGAGACTTCAATATGAAAGTCCGGCAAGACGAAATAAATATAGAACAGCAGGACGATCATCGGCAGGCCGCGCACCACGTTGATCATCGCGCTCACGGCCGTCACCACCGCCGGATAGCGCGACATCTTGAGCAGCGCCCACACGAGACCCAGCGCGGTGCTCAGCAGCAGGCAGCCAATCGTGATGATGATGCTCATCACCGCGCCTTGCAGCAGGATCGGGACAAAATCGACTATGTCGTTCCAACGCATGGTGTGCCTTATGCTTTCGTTCGCGAACGGGGGAATGCCCGCGAGTCATACGCCGCGCCGCAAAGGCGGGCCGGGCCGGAACACGGCGGCGGTCGAACCTTCGGGCCGCGCCGCATTCCGGTCATTCAGTCGCGGATCAGCCCGCCAGGTGCCACTTCTTCAGGATCTTGTCGAGCGTGCCGTCGGCCTTCATCTTCGTGAGCGCGTCGTTCACTTTCGCGAGCAGCGCCGTGTTGCCCTTCTTCACGCCCACGGCGATATCGAACTTCTCCATCGGCACGTAATCGTCGTCCACGCGCGTGCCGGCCATCGCGCCCGCGGCTTCCTGCGCCTTGAGAATCGGATAGTCGTTGAAGCCCGCCACGATACGGCCGATCGCAACGTCACGCGTCATGTCGGCGGGGCTGTCGTACATCTTCACTTCCTTGAAGATGCCGAGCTTGACGAGCTGGTCGCCGTAATCGGTGCCCGTGGGCGCGCCCACCGACATACCCTTCATGTCCTGCACCGACTTGTAGTTGGTCTTGTTCGACTCCTTCACGATAATGCCTTCGCCGAACGCCGTGACCGGCTGCGAGAAGTCCACCACTTCGGCGCGCTTGGGCGTGGGCGTCATGCCCGCGACGATGATGTCGATCTTGCCCGAGACCACGGCCGGAATCAGCGCCGAGAACGGCACGGCCTGATACGACACGTCGAAGCCCTCGCGCTTGCCGATCTCGCGCACGACGTCGGGCATGATGCCTTCGATCTTCTGCGTCTTGACGTCGAGGAAGGTGGTCGGCGCGCTCGACGGCGGCGAGCCGGCGGTCACCGTCGGGGCATCGGCATGGGCCGCGCTGCAGAACAGCGAGAACGCGACGGAAGCGGCGGCGAATGCAAGGGTGGTACGCGACATGGTCTGGTTTCCTTGTGGAGAGTCTTGACTATTTGCGCTGCGCCGTGAAAGTGTCGGCGCTTGGCATCGGCTCAATGAAGCACATCCTGCAACCGGTAATACGCGCCGACGAGCGGCAGAAACCACGCGCGCCCGAAATGTCCGGGAATCGCAGGCCATTCGAGCGCTCGCCACGGGTTGCGCGTGGCGGCGCCGAACATCACATCGGCCATCACGCGGCCCATGTGCACCGACATCTGCACACCGTGGCCGCTGTAGCCCATCGAATAGAACAAACCTTCGTGCTCGCCCGCGCGCGGCAGCCGGTCGGCCGTCATGTCGACGAGACCGCCCCAGCAGTAATCGAGGCGCACGTCGGCGAGCTGCGGAAAATACTGGAGCATGCCGTCACGCAAGATGCGGCCGCTCTTTTCGTCGGAGCGCGGATTCGACATCGCGAAGCGCGCGCGGCCGCCGAACAGCAAACGGTCGTCGTGCGTCGGACGAAAATAGTTGCCGATCTGGCGCGTCGTCACATACGAACGGCGCGTGGGCAGCAGCGCGTCGAGCCGTTCCTTGCCCAGCGGCTCGGTCACGACGATGAAGCTGCCGACCGGCGCGATGCGGCGGCGGAACCATTGCAGCGGCCCGCTTTGCGAAGCGCCCGTGGCGAGCAGCACGCGGTCGGCGCGCAGCGTGCCGCGCTCGCATTGCACTTCGTAGGCGTGGCCGCCGAGCGGCTTGAGGCCGACCATCGGCGTGTCCTCGAAGATCTGTGCGCCGTGACGCACCGCCGCTTCGGCCAGACCCACGCCGAACTTGCCCATATGCAGCTGCATGCCGTTGTGCTGCACGAGGCCGCCGTAAAAGCCGTCCGATGCGATCTCGTCGCGGATTCGCTCGCGCGAAATCAGTTCGACATCCTGATCGACATCGCGCTTGAGCGCTTCGAACGTCTTCGCCAGCGACGCATAGTGATGCGGCTTCGCGGCGAGCTTGATCTTGCCGCTCTTGCGCAGATCGCAGTCGATCTGTTCTTCCTCGACGATCTGCGCGACCGACTTCACGGCTTCGGCGTAAGCGCGATAGAACAGCGACGCGCGCTCCTTGCCGAGCTTCGCGGACAGCGCCGCATAGTCCTGCGCGACGCCCGTGTTGCAATGCCCGCCGTTGCGGCCCGACGCCTGGCCCGCGATGCGGCCCGCCTCCAGCACGGCCACCGAGTGCCCGCGCTTCGCGAGCGCCAGCGCCGCCGACAGCCCCGTAAAACCGCCGCCCACCACGACCACGTCCACGCAGCCGGCAAGCGGCCCCTGGGCGGGCTTCGTCAAGCGCGGCGCGGTATCGAGCCAGTACGAATCGAGCTTCATCGTGTTGCGTTCCTGATGACCGACGGTGAGTGCAAGGAGTTGGCTGGGCGGACAGACCGCGATTACAGGCCGAGCTGTTCCGCGAGATGCGGCAGGCTCTTGACTTCGTTGACCTGGTAATACGGCGTGAGCGGCTCGTGGCCGCGATTCACGAAGGCCTTGTGCTTGATGCCCATGTCGTAGGCCGTCATGAGGTCGTAACGGAAGCTCGACGACACGTGCAGCACGTCTTCCGGGTTGCAGTCGAGCTGGTCGAACATGTATTCGAAGGCCTTGCGCAGCGGCTTGTACGCCTGCGCCTGCTGGGCCGTGTAGACCTTGTGGAACGGCGCGCCGAGCTTGGCGACGTTGCTGTCGATCTGCTCGTCGGCGGCATTCGAAAGAATCACGAGCTTGTATTTCGACGCGAGACGCGAGAGACCTTCCGGCGCGTCCGGGTGCGGGCCCCACGTGGGCACCGCGTCGTAGATCTTCAGCGCGGTCGCTTCCTCGAACGGCACGCCCGTGCGCTCGCAGGTACGGCGAATCGAATTCACCACCACGTCGCGATACGGCTTCCATGCGCCGAGCACTTCGTCCAGACGATAGCCGCGGAAAAACTCCACGAACTCGTTCATCTTGGCGGCATCGAGCTTGTCGCCGTAGAGCTGGCGCGCGGTCTCGCCCATCTGGAAGTTGGTCAGCGTGCCGTAGCAGTCGAAGGTGATGTACTTCGGCTCGAAATCGATCATGGTCTGCATCCTGTCGTCGTGGCGAACCTGTTTTTCAGGCTCAATTCAAGTGAGAACGGCGAGCTGCGCATGAATGCCAACTAATCAGTCATGCTGACGAAATCGGCGCGGCCCGGGGTGTCGAAGTTTCCTGTGAAGCGCTGCGCGCAATCCGTGTTCACTGAAATGAACGCTGCACGGATCGTGCGCCCCTACGGCGAAGTTGAAACGAAAACTCGCGCAGATCAGGCGGTGTCGAAGTCGATCAGCACGCTCTTGTGACGCATGCTGGCCTCGAGCGCCTGGCGGCCGAGATCCTTGCCGATGCCCGACTGCTTGAAGCCGCCGGTCGGAATGATCATGTCGCCGCTGCGGCCATAGCGATTGATCCAGACCGTGCCCGCCGCGATGCGGCGCATCGCGCGCATGGCCTGACCGATGTCGCTCGTATGCACGCCCGCCGCGAGACCGTAGGTCGGGTGCGCCGCCATGGCGATGCCTTCCTCTTCGTCCTCGAAGGTCTGCACCGTGAGCACCGGGCCGAACAATTCCTCGCGCACCGCGGGGGTGTCGTCGGTGACGTTTGCGAGCAGCGTCGGGCGATGAAACCAGCCGTCGTCCGTGCCTTCGAAAAAGCCGCCGCCGCACAGCACTTCCGCGCCCTGCGCGCGGCTTTCGTCGATCAGCGTGGCGATGCGTTGCGCCTGCGCGGCGCTGATGATCGGCGAATAGCGCGTGGCGCTCGACCACATCGCGCCCGGCGCGATGCCTGCGAGTTCGCGCTGCACGGCGTCGATCAGCGGCTCGGCAATCTGCTTGTGGACGATCAGGCGCGTGCCCGCCACACAGGCCTGGCCGCCGTTCGCGGTGAAGCCGCGCGCCACGCAGCGCGCCGTGTGCGCGAGGTCCGGCACTTGCGCGAACACGAGTTGCGGGCTCTTGCCGCCGAGTTCGAGCGTGACCGGCTTGGTGCCGTGAAAAGCGGCTTCGCTCATGATCGCCGCGCCGGTGCGCGTCGAGCCGGTGAAACTCACCTTCGAAATATCGGGGTGACGCGTGATGGCCGAACCGGTGGTTGCACCGCGTCCGTTCACGACATTGAAAATGCCGGGCGGCATGCCCGCTTCGATCGCGAGTTCCGCGAGACGCAGCGTGGAAAACGGCGTCATTTCCGAGGCTTTCAGCACGACGGCGTTGCCAGCCGCGAGCGCGGGACCGCATTTCCACGAGCACATCGAGAGCGGGAAATTCCACGGCGTGATCGCGCCGATCACACCATAGGGCTCCGATGCAACGAAGCCGAGACTGCTTTGACGCGTCGCCGCGATGTCGCCGCCGAGCTTGTCCGCGAGTTCCGCGAAGAAGCGGATCGCTTCCGCCGTGAACGGCACGTCAGACGCATACGCCTCCGCGACCGGACGCGTGGAGCTGACCGCTTCGAGCTGCGCCAGCGCGACCACGTTCTCGTCGATCAGTTGCGCCCAGCGCGTGAGCACACGGGCGCGTTCGCGCGGCGAGCGCGTGCCCCAGCCGCTCGTCTTCCAGGCCTGCAACGCGTTCGACACCGCGTAATCGACGGTCTGCGCCGACGCATCCGGCACGTAACCGAGCAGACGGCCATCCGAGGGACGATGCACGGCGATCGGCGTTTCATCGGTCTGGTAATACGCGCCGCCAATGAAATGACCTTGCGGCAGCGCGATTGCGGACGGATCGAAATCCAGCGACGGAGTAGTCATGCTCAGCCTGTTCGAAAACCGGTTAGCCCGGCGATGGCGCGCTCGCGAGTCGTTGCGTGCGCGGCGTCGCCGCTTCAGCAAGTGGTGGTTCGCTGCCTCAGCGGCAAAATGAACAACCACGCATTGAAGTTCATTATAGTGAACAGACGAGGCTTGGCTAGTGATCAAAAATAATTCTGCGAAAAGCATGCTCATGCGCTTTGCTTACGCGAGAATCGGGCCAGGGCTAACCCGTAGCGGCGATTCGACTCAACTCGATTCATGCGCGCTTAGCAGGTTAGACACCGGCAATCGACAGAGGAATGAAAAACGATAGCGCGCGCGTTCAGCCGCTTAAAGGAGGCAGCAATCGAGCGGCAAAGAGAATGAACGGACTGAAGATCGCGCAGCGCGTGTACAGGAGCGCGTTCAGGAAGGGGAAACGAAGGGGAAAAAGAAAGAACTGCTGAGACGCGGCGCCGATACAAGCGATAAGCGGCGCCGCCAGAGAAGGCTTAAAGATGAATGACCGGCGGGCGCGTGTTCATGATCCACAACAGCCGCGCCGTCTTGCTGCTTTCATTGCGCACGCTATGCGGGACCGTGCTCTTGAACTGGAAGCTGTCGCCCGCACGCAATTCCGCGCGCTGATCGCCCACGTTCAGGATCACCGTGCCTTCCATCACAAGGCCGCATTTCTCGCCGACGCCCACGAGCACTTCCTCCGACCCCGAGCCCGCCGGCAGCATGATGACCATCATCTGCAGATCGTGCTCGCCGTGCGGCGAAAGCAGTTCCTTCTGCATGCCGTTCTTGCCGACCTCGAACAGCGGACGCTCCGCCGAGCGGCGCACGAAATCGCCCGTGAGCGGATCGGACGGTGCATCGTCTTCTTCCAGTAGCGCGCTCAAGGGCACATCGAGCGCCTGGCGCAGACGCTCCAGAATACGCACGGACGGATTGGCCTTGTTGCGCTCGACCTGGCTCACCGTGCCGACCGAGACGCCCGCGCGCAGCGCGAGTTCATTGACGGACAGGCCGCGCGCGTTGCGCAGCGCGCGCAGCCGGGCGCCGACATCGGCGTGGCTAGGCAACACCGCAACTTTCTTGCTGGACTGGGTTCGCATGAGTTTCCTGTTGAATTCGGTGCCGGACGCGCAAAACCGGTTCGTTCCCCAACGCCGGCGCACGGTTTCGGTGCATCGCAGCGACACGACAAGCACGCTGCGTGATAGTGAAAGCACGCACAATGTCACTCATTATATTGAAACTTTCTTGAATGCGATGAACAATAAAAAAGTCGCGCGCTGTCGCCGCTTGCGCACGCTCAAGTCAGGAAGATCATCCTATGAAGCCCGCGAGCCGCATGCGACAGTCGAATCTGAACAGGCCGTCCGCGCCGTTATACAGGAGTCCGCTGTGTCCGAATCCGCCGTCAAGCCCGACCTTCACTACCGCCGTTTCAGCGCCGACGACATCGACGCCGCCCACGGTCTCTCCGTGGCCGTGCGCTGGCCGCATCGTCCCGAAGACTGGCGCTTCGCCTACGAGGCGGGCACCGGCTTCGTCGCCGTCGATAACGACGTCGTGATCGGGACGGCGCTGTGCTGGAAGTTCGGCGCCGACCGCGCGACGCTCGGCATGGTGATCGTCTCGCCCGATCAGCAGGGACGCGGCATCGGCCGCAAGCTGATGGAACTCGTGCTCGAAGAACTCGGCGAGCGCGTGACCTTCCTGCACGCCACGCCCGCCGGTCAGCCGCTCTACGAGAAGCTCGGCTTCGCGGCGTGCGGCGGCCTCACGCAACATCAAGGCACCGTCGAGCAGGCGCCCGCCGTCGTGCTGCCGCAAGGCGAAACGCTGCGTGCCGTCACGCCCGCCGATCTGCCGACGCTCGTCGATCTCGCCTCGCGCGGCTGCGGCCTCGACCGCAGCGCCACGCTGCCCGCCCTGCTCGCGGTCGCGCAAGGCGGTGTCGTGCTCGAACGCGACGGCGCGATTACGGGCTTCGCGCTCGCGCGCCGCTTCGGCCGCGGTTACGCCATCGGCCCGGTGGTCGCTGCGCCTTCGGACAACGACGTGCGCGCCAAGGCGCTCGTTTCGCACTGGCTCACGCAACATGTGGGCGGTTTCGTGCGCATCGACGTCCCGGCCGGCGCGGGCATCGAAAGCTGGCTGCCGACGGTCGGCCTCGTGCCGGTGGATTCGGTCGTCAAGATGGTGCGCAACGCGAGCGCCGCGCAGCACAGCGGCGAGCCGGACGCGGCCTGGCGCGCCTACGGCATCATCAATCAGGCGATGGCCTGACGCGCCATGACGGTGCTCTACAAGGCCGATCCGGTGCGCGGCGCGCAGTGGGCGGCGCTGTTCGCGCAGCGTGCGCCCGACTTGCCGTTTCGCGTCTGGCCCGACATCGGCGATCCGGCTGCGGTCCGCTATCTGGTCGCGTGGAATCCCGGCGATCTCGCGCGCACGCTGCCCAATCTCGAAGCGGTGTTTTCGGTGGGCGCGGGCGTCGATCAACTCGATCTCGCGAGCGTGCCCGCGCATCTGCCGGTCGTGCGCATGATCGAGCCGGGCATCGTCGAAGGCATGGTCGAGTACGTGACCGAAGCCGTGCTGGCGATTCACCGCGATCTGTTCGATTACGCACTCGCGCAGCGCGCGCGTGAATGGAAACCGCTGCCGCTCACGCCCGCGCGCGAGCGCCGTGTGGGCGTGCTCGGTCTCGGCATGCTCGGCGTGGCCGTGCTCGAACGGCTGCGGCTGTTCGGTTTCGATTGCGCGGGCTGGAGCCGCTCCGCGCATACGCTCGACGGCGTGCGCTGCTACGCGGGCGCGGACGAATTCGACGCGTTTCTCGCACGCACCGACGTGCTCGTCTGCCTGCTGCCGCTCACCGACGCCACGCGCGGCCTGCTCTCGCGCCGCGTGTTCGACGCGCTGCCCGCCGGGGCGTCGCTCGTGCATGTGGGGCGCGGTCCGCAACTGATCGCCGACGATCTGCTCGATGCGCTCGCGCGCGGCCAGTTGCGCAACGCCGTCCTCGACGTGACCGACCCCGAACCGCTGCCGCCCGAACATCCGCTCTGGACCCAGCCGCGCGTGCGCATCACGCCGCATATCGCCAGCGCCACGCGGCCCGACACGGCCGTGGACAGCCTGCTCGACAACCTGCGCCGCCTGCGCGCGGGCGAGCCGATGATCGGCCTGATCGATCGCCAGCTAGGTTACTAGGCATCCTAAGTATTTTCAAAACGGAAACACGCGCATGAGTCTCGATCTCGAAGCGTCCGCCCGCGCGTTGATTCGCACGGACAATTTCATCGGCGGCCAATGGCTGGCCGCGCAAGGCGGCGAGCGTTTCGCCGTCACCGATCCCGCCACGGGCCGCACGATTGCCGAGGTCGCGCAAAGCAGCGCCGCCGACGCGCGCGCAGCCGCCGACGCCGCCTCGCTCGCCTTCCCCGCGTGGCGCGCGACGCTGCCGAAAGAGCGCGCCGCGATCCTGCGCCGCTGGCACGCCGCCATCGTCGCGAACGAAGCGGCGCTCGCCGCGCTGATCTCGCTCGAACAAGGCAAGCCGCTCGCCGAAGCACGCGGCGAAGTCGCTTACGGCGCGTCGTATGTCGCGTGGTTCGCCGACGAAGCCACGCGCATCTATGGCGACGTGATTCCCATGCAGCAGCGCGGCAAACGCATGAGCGCCGTGAAAGAACCCGTGGGCGTGGTCGCCGCGATCACGCCGTGGAATTTCCCGCTCGCGATGATCGCCCGCAAGATCGCACCCGCGCTCGCCGCCGGCTGCACCGTGGTCGGCAAGCCTGCGGAAGATACGCCGCTCACCGCGCTCGCGCTCGTGCAACTCGCGCATGACGCGGGCGTGCCGCCCGGCGTGCTCAATCTCGTGACGGCGTCGCGCGCCGAGACGCCGAACACCGTCGACGCCTGGCTCGCCGACTCGCGCGTGCGCAAGATCACCTTCACCGGTTCGACGCCCGTGGGCAAGCATCTCGCGCGCGAATCGGCGGGCACGCTCAAGAAGCTCTCGCTCGAACTCGGCGGCAACGCGCCCTTCATCGTGTTCGACGACGCCGATCTCGACGCCGCCGTGGAAGGCCTGCTCGCCGCCAAGTTCCGCAACGGCGGCCAGACCTGCGTGTGTCCGAACCGCGTCTACGTGCAGCGCGGCGTCTACGACGCGTTCGCCGCGCGATTGTGCGCGCGCGTCGCCGAATTGCGCGTGGGACCGGCAAGCGATCCGGCTTCGCAGATCGGTCCGATGATCAACGCGCGCGCCGTCGACAAGATCGCGCGTCACGTAGACGACGCCGTCGAACACGGCGCGAGCGTCCTCGTGGGCGGCAAGCGCCTCGATGCGCTCGGCCCGCACTACTACGCGCCCACCGTGCTCGGCCTCGCCACGCACGCGATGGCGCTGTGCGGCGAGGAAACCTTTGGTCCGGTCGTGCCGCTGTTCGCATTCGATCAGGAAAGCGAAGCAATCGAATCCGCCAACGACACGCCGTTCGGTCTCGCCGCTTATTTCTACAGCCAGGACCTGCGCCGCATCGAACGCGTGAGCGGCGCGCTCGAAGCGGGCATCGTCGGCATCAACGAAGGCGCGCTGGCGTCCGAGGCCGCGCCGTTCGGCGGCGTGAAGGAATCGGGCTATGGCCGCGAAGGCTCGAAATACGGTCTCGACGATTATCTGTCGATCAAATATCTCTGCCAGGGAGGTCTCGCATGAGCATGGACGCCTATCCGATCGAAGTCGCGTTCCCCGACATCGCGGCGCACGCCGAGAGCAACACCGGCATCGCCTACGTGCATACGTTCGACTCCGGCGTGCCCGGTCCGCATGTGATGGTGAACGCGCTCACGCACGGCAACGAAGTGTGCGGCGCGATCGTCGTCGATGCGTTGTTGCGCGCGCAGCTACGCCCGCGCCGTGGCCGTCTCACGCTGGCGTTCGCGAATGTCGACGCCTACGCGAGCTTCGATCCCGCGCAGCCCGACAAGGCGCGTTTCGTCGATCAGGACTTCAACCGCGTCTGGACTTCCGCCACGCTCGACGACACCGCGCGCCGCTCGTCCGAACTCGATCGCGCGCGCGCGATGCGCCCGGTGATCGACAGCGTCGATCTGCTGCTCGATCTGCATTCGATGCACGAAAAGAGCGCGCCGCTGATCGTCGCCGGACCGCTCGACAAGGGCATCGCGCTGGCCGCGCAACTCGGCGTGCCCGCCACCGTGATCTGCGACGAAGGCCATCCCGAAGGCCGCCGCATGCGCGATTACGAAGGCTTCGGCGATCCGCTCAGCGCGAAGAACGCGCTGCTGATCGAGTGCGGACAGCATTGGGAAAAGCGCGCCGTCGATGTCGCGCGCGACAGCACCGCGCGCTTTCTGCTGCACGCGGGCGTGATCGACGCGAGCGATCTGCCCGATGGCTGGCTCATGCCGCTGGCCACACAGATGACCGTCGTGCGCGTGACCGAACCGGTGGTGGCGAGCAGCATGGATTTTCGTTTCGCCGGGCCTTATACGGGCCTCGAAACCTTCGATACGGCGGGCACGATCATCGGCTGGTCGAACGGCGAACCGGTTCGCACGCCTTACGATGACTGCATGCTCGTCATGCCTTCGCTGCGCCAGTTGCGGCCCGGCGTGACCGTCGTGCGGCTCGGCCGCATCGAACAACGTCTCGATCACACTTCACGTCAACAGGAATTCATTCAGTGAAAGTTCAGCAGATCCAGCAAGCCGCGCAGGTCGCGGAACTCGAAGATTGGGGCACGGCCGGCCTGCCCGGCACGGAGCCCGCGCGCGTCACGGGCCGTCAGGTGGTGATTCCCGGCGCGGAAGCCGTCGATACCGGCGTGTTCGAATGCTCGCCCGGTACGTACCGGCGTTCGGTGAAAGAAGCGGAAGTCATGCATTTTCTTTCGGGCTCGGGCAGCTTCACGCCCGATGGCGAAACAACCCTGCATTTCAAGGGCGGCGACACGATGTTCTTCGAAGCCAATACGGAAGGTCTTTGGCAAATCGATGAAACGCTGCGCAAGATCTACGTGATTTTCTAACGTGGCATGGGGACGTGCGCGATGCTCCGCCGCACGCCCCGCTTTCCTTCACGGCGAAAGCGAATCGCAGAACCGCTCGATCGCATCGCACGCGCGCGTGAGCATGGCATCGTCGAGCGCATACGCGATGCGGATATACGGCCCGAGCCCGAACGCGCTGCCGTGCACGGCGGCCACGCCCGCTTCGTCCAGCAGCGCATTCACCACGTCCTCATCCGAGGCGAGACGCCTTCCGCCAGCCGTCGTCTTGCCGATCAACGCCTCGCACGACGCGAACGCATAAAACGCGCCTTGCGGCACCTCGCAGCGCAACCCGCGTGTGCGATTCAAACGCTCGACCAGCAGATCGCGTCGGCGCTGAAACACCGCGCGCGATTCGCGGACGAAATCCTGCGTGCCCGTGAGCGCGGCAAGCGCCGCATATTGCGAAATCGTCGACGCGCCCGAGGTCTGCTGGCCCTGCAATTTCTCCATCGCGTCGATCAGCCAATCGGGTCCCGCGCCGAAGCCGATCCGCCAGCCCGTCATCGCATACGCCTTCGACACGCCGTTCATCGTCAGCACGCGTTCGCGCAGGCGCGGTTCGACCTGCGCCATCGTGAAGAACGGTTGGCCGTCGAAAATCAGGTGCTCATAGATATCGTCCGATAGCACCATCACGTGCGGATGCGCGAGCAGCACCCCGGCCAGCGCCTGCAGTTCCGCGCGGCTGTACACCGCGCCGGTCGGGTTCGACGGCGAGTTGAGTATCACCCAGCGCGTGCGCGGGCCGATGGCCTGATCGAGTTGCGCGGGCGTGAGTTTGAAGCCGCTTTGCACGCCGCATTCGACGATCACCGGCCGGCCGCCGCACACTTGCACCATCTCCGGGTAGCTCACCCAATACGGCGCGGGCACGATCACTTCGTCGCCTTCGTTGAGCGTTGCGGCGAGCGCGTTGAAGATCACCTGCTTGCCGCCCGTGCAGACGAGCGTCTGCCGCCAGTCATAGTCGATCCCGTTCTCGCGCCGGAACTTGTCGGCCACGGCTTCGCGCAGCGCGCGCAGACCGGCGACCTGCGTATAGCGCGTCTGCCCGCAGCGGATCGCCGTCACGCCCGCCTCGCGGATAGGCGCGGGCGTGTCGAAATCGGGCTCGCCCGCGCTCAGCGAGATGATGCTCTTGCCCTCGGCGCGGCGCGCGGCCACGCGATCCATCACGCGATAGGTGGCCGACGGTTTCGCCTCGGCCAGAAAGCGGTTCAGCGTGGCGTTGATGGCTTGCATCAGGCTTGCCTCCATTGCGTGAGCCCGAGCAGATCGAGCGTGGTCGCGCCTTGCGCGAGCGCGGCCATCATGTGCGTTTCCTTGTCGGCGCGCGCCTGGCCGTTCGCGAGCGCCGCTGCCGCGTGGGCGGCGGGTATCACGATCACGCCGTCGTCGTCGGCGACGACGAGATCGCCTGGCGCGACCGGCGTGCCCGCGAGATGCATCGGCAAGCCGACCGAAGGCGCGCTGTCCTTGCGCGTGCCGCGCACCGAGATGCCGCGCGCGAACACCGGAAAGCGCCGCGCCGCGAGCGCCGCGATATCGCGCACGCCGCCGTCGATCACGAGCCCGGCCACGCCCGCCGCCTGCGCCGCGACCGTGAGCACTTCGCCCCAATAGCCCGCGACGAAGCCCGCCGCCGACACCACGAGCACGCAGCCGCGCGGCGCTCGCTCCATCGCGATGTGGATGGCGAGGTTGTCGCCGGGCGCGCATTCGAGCGGATACGCGGCGCCCGCCACCGCAGCGCCCGTCCAGACCGTGCGGATCGCGGGATCGACCGACGCGGTCGCGATACCCGACGCCTCGAAGAGCGTCGACGTGCCGAGCCGCCGCGCCTGTTCGAGCGCGGCGTGATCGTATGGCGTGCTGGCGTTCGTCATCATGCCTTCCGTTGCAGGGTGTGATAGCCGAGTTCGGCGCGCGCTTCGCGTATCGTCGCGCCTTGCGCGATGCGTTCGCGGATACGGCTCTCGACGGCTTCGATCTGCCGCGCGGTGTCCGCGACTTCGCGCGCGCGCTCGCGCGGCACCACGACCACGCCGTTGGCATCGGCGATCACGATATCGCGCGACGCCACGCGCACCGTGCCGACTGAGACCGTGGCGTTCACCGCCTCCACCTGCACGCGGTCCTTGCCGGTGCGCATGAAGCGGCCCGCCGTGAACAGCGGATAGCCGTCGCCGAGCGCCTTGTTGACGTCGCGGCACACGCCGTCGATCACCGTGCCCGCGATCCCGCGCAAGCCCGCGTACTGCGTGAGGATGTCGCCCCAGACGGTGCAATCGGTGCGGCCGTCGTTGTCGATCACGACGACATCGCCCTCTGCCACATCGTCGATGAAATCGCCCACGGTTCCCGCGGGCACCGTGGCAGGCACGTACTTGACCGTGAATGCGGGGCCGACGACCGGCTTCGCGTAGTCGGCGAGCGGCGCAATGCCGAGCGCCTGGCCGTGCAGGCCGAGCTTGTCCATGGCGTCGGAGACGCCGGGCGTGTCGAGACCGTCGAACAGGGCGACCAGCGCCTGGTCTTCGGCGCGGGCTTCGCGGGGATTTTTCATGTTTGCGATCCTGGGTGAGGGTGATTCAGCGAGCGCGAATGGCTTCGAATTCCTTGTCGTGCATGACGTCCGCGACCGAACGGCCCGCGCGCACGGCGGCGACCATGCCGTCCTGGCGGCGCGCGATGCGCTCGCCGAGATCGAGCACGGCGTCGATCTGCGCGGCGGGCACGAACACCGTGCCGCAGCGGTCGGCGATCACGTAGTCGTCCTCGTGGACCGTCACGCCCGCGATCTCCACCGGCGTGCCGGACGCGATCTGCACCACGCGATTGCGCGCGCTGATCATCGTCACGCCGCGCCCGAACACCGGATAGCCGACGGCCTCGCTGCCCTCGATATCGCGGCTCACGCCGTCGATGATCGAGCCGCGAATGCGCTTCGCGACGGCCGCATTCGCGAGAATGTCGCCCCAGCACGAAATGCCCGGCAGGCCGCCGCCGATCACCAGCACGCGGTCGTCGGTGCGGATGGCGTCGACGACCGGCGTGATCAGGTGCACGGTGGGCGCGGCGTCGGTTTTCGGGCCCAGTTGAATGGTGCTCGCGCGGCCCACGATCTTCGGGCAGTCCCACAGCGGACGCAGACCGAATGTCGCGCCCGGCAGTTCGAGAAAATCGAGCGCGTCGGAAACCGTGTTGGAATCGAGCGAGGCGAGGCGGTCGAGCGTGGTAGTCGGCGTGCTGGTCGGCTTCATGGCGAGATTCATCGTTGGGAGCAATGCCGCCATCGTCGCGTCGTCGTGTTGATCTGTAAATTCGCGATCCGGTATGGCTGTGATACGTTTGTCGAATTAGCCGGCGCCACGCGAACGTGGTCTATTGCCGGCCTGTCGATGAACGCGGAACCACGAGAGGCAACGCATGAGCACGATCGATTTCCGGCTGATCCGCCAGCTCTGGATGTTTCTGGCCGTCGCCGAAGAAAAGCATTTCGGCCGCGCGGCGCAGCGGCTGAACATGTCGCAGCCGCCCTTGACCGAGCAGATCAAGGTGCTGGAACAGTCGCTGAAAATGACCTTGTTCGAGCGTTCGCGGCGCGGCACGCAGCTGAGCCCGGCGGGCGCGGCCATCCTGCCCGCCGTGCGCCAGTTCGCCGATCAGGTCGAGCGGCTGGAGCGCGCGGTGCGCGAAGTGGCGTCGGGGCAGTCGGGCGTCTTGCAGATCGGCGCGATCACGTCGGCGATGCTGGATACGGTGCCCGCGCTGCAAGGCGCACTCAGGCGCGACTATCCGCATCTGAGCGTGTTCGTGCGCGAGATCGACAGCGCGGAGGCGATTCCCGCGCTCGAAAACGGCGAACTCGACGTGGCCTTCGTGCGGCTCGACGGCCCGGTCGGTCAAGGCATCGAGAGCCTGCCGCTGGCCGAGGACCGGCTCGCCGTCGCGGTGCCGCGCGGACATGCGCTCGCGGATCAGGCGCGCGTGCGTCTGCGCTCGCTCGCGGGCGAGCCGCTCGTGATGTCGTCGCGTCAGGTGAGTCCGGCCTACTTCGATCTGCTGACCGCGATTTGCCGCTCGAACGGTTTCAGCCCGCGCGTGATGCACGAAGTGCGTTCGGTGACGTCGCAGATCGCCTATGTGGGCTGCGGGCAAGGCGTGGCGCTCGTGCCCGCGTCGATGCGCAAGCTCGCCTCGGAGAACGTGGTGTTCCGCCCGCTCAAGGAGCGCGTGATGGTGGTGACGGCGGCGCTCGCGTGGAACGCCAGGCGGCATCATCCGATGGTGGACGCCGTGGTCGAATGGGCGCGTGGCGTGGGCACGCGCAAGAGTTCGCGCGGCTGAACGGCCGCGCCTGGTCGCTCAATCCGCGCCGATGAACGCGGCGATCTCGTCCCACATCTGCACGGGGTTCGAATACATCGGGAAGTGGCCGGAGCGCGCGATGCGCGCCAGCGTCACGCCCGCCGCCTCCAGCTGCGGCAGATAGGAAAGGTGCGCGTTCTGCTCGCCGAGCATGAACATCTTCCTGCACGGCAGACCGAGGAAGCGCGCCATCAGGCCGCCGTGATCGGAGAGTTCGACCATCGACGTGAAGATGCCGCGCACCGCCTCCGCGCGCACCTTGTGCTTCAGACTCGCGGCGTAAAGCGAACTCGAATATTCCGGCGACTGGCGCGCTCGTTCGATGAAATCGGCGAAGAACGCGTGCGGGTCGTCGCCCGGATGCGTGTAGATCTGGCGGCTCAGAAAGCAGTCTTCCGGCGCGACGTTGCCTTCGATATCGACGAAGCTCAGCACGCGGTGCGGCTCGGCGTCGGCGAGCATGAGCGCGGTGAGCCCGCCCATCGAATGACCGACGAGATGGAAGCGCTCGATGCCGTGACACGCAAGCACGGCGCGCGCCGTATCGACCAGCAGCGGAATATCGACTGACGAAAGATCGCTGCACGCGCTGGCTCCGCAGCCCGGCGCGTCCCAGGCCACGAACGGCCGCCCCGCAAACGCCGCGAGCCGCGCGACATCCGCGTAATCCTCCTTGGTCGAGCCGAAACCGTGCAGGAACACGATCGGCGCGCCCGTGCCGGTGCGCGAGATCGTCGAGAGACGAAGGTCGACATCGTGGACGCGGAGTTCGATCGTTGCGTCGATCGTTTCGTTTTTCACGGGGCTCATGGCAGTGACTCGGATGGCGGACGGCGGAAGAAGATCGCGCCATCTTGGGACCGCTGCGGGAGGCTGTCTATTCTGGATTGCGTATCAGGGTGATACGCGATGCACGCATAAAAAGGGCTTCATCACGCGCGACAGCGGACGCCCACGTTTTTTTGTCACCTGCTAGATTGCACGAACGCTCAGCTAAGGAGACCGTGCAATGGCTGGCAATAACTCCACCCCACCCTCGAATCCGCCTCCCCTCGGCGCGCTGGCGCTGATCGCCGTCGTGGTGCTGGCGCTGGCCGCCGCATTTGCGTGGACGGCCGGCTGGCTGTCGCCGCATCGGCTCACGCCCGCGAAGCTGGTCGACCGCTTCGCGCCGCCCGGCGGCCCCGCGCTCGGATTCCGCCGCAATCACGCCAAGGGCATCTGCTTCACGGGGCGCTTCGAATCGAACGGCGCGGGCGCGCAACTGTCGAGCGCGCCGATGCTCGCCGCCGGCACCTTCGCCGCGACGGGCCGCTTCAACCTCGCGACCGCCGATCCGCACGCGCCCGACCCGAGCGTTCACGTGCGCGGCCTCGGCTTGCGCATCGGCACGCCCGGCCGCAGCGAGTGGCGCTCGGCGATGATCGACGCGCCCTTCTTCGCCGTCGCCACCCCGCAGGCGTTCTATGAACTGCTCGGCGCGGCGGGCAACAAGCGCGATCCCGACGCGATGAAACACTTCATCGCCGCCCATCCCGAGTTCGCGGCCTTCGGCGCGTGGGCGTCGCAGACGCCGCTGACCGCGTCGTTCGCGCAGGACCGCTACAACAGCCTGAACAGCTTCATCTTCACGAACGAGGCGGGCGAGTCGCATGCCGTGCGCTGGTCCTTCGTGCCCGCAGCGGCGCCGCAAACGCTGTCCGCCGCCGACGCCGGACAGCTCGCGCCCAACTTCCTCGAAACCGATATCGTCGAGCGCGTGAAGGCCGCGCCGCAACGCTGGACGCTGCGCATCACGGTCGCCAATCCCGGCGATCCGACCGCCGATCCGAGCCAGGCGTGGCCCGCCGACCGGCGCACCGTGGACGCGGGCACGCTCATCGTGACCGCCATCGAGCCCGAAGCGGACGGCCCCTGCCGCGACCTCAACTTCGACCCGACGGTGCTGCCCTCGGGCATGCACGTCTCGGACGATCCGTTCCCGGCCGCGCGCTCGGCGGCCTACTCGGTGTCGTTCAACCGCCGCACCGCCGAAGACAAGGACTACCCGCGCGGCAGCGCGCAAGGAGTCGCGCCATGACCGCCGCACACGACCGCTTCAGTCCCGCACAGCGCGCCCTGCATTGGCTCATGGCGATCTGCATCCTCGCGATGCTGTTTATCGGCGTGGGCATGGTGTCGACGGTGCGCCCCGACTACCTCACGCTCGTCTCGATCCACAAGCCGCTCGGCATCGCGATCCTGGTGCTCGCGCTGATCCGCCTCGTGCTGCGGCTCGTGCGCGGCGCGCCGCCGCTGCCCGCCGCCATGCCCGAACCGATGAAGCTCGCCGCCCGTCTCTCGCACGTCGTGCTGTACGCGCTGATGATCGCGCTGCCGCTGATCGGCTGGGGCATGCTCTCGGCCGCCGATTATCCGGTGATGATCCTCGGCGTGCGCCTGCCCGCGTTCCTGCCGCACAGCAACGCGCTGCATTCGGCGCTCTGGAACGCGCATCGCTTTCTCGCGCTGTGCTTCTTCGCGCTGATCCTGCTGCATCTCGCGGCGGCGCTCCTGCATGCGCTGGTGCGCCGCGACGGCGTGTTCGAGTCGATGGCGTCGTGGCGCTGACACACGCCCAGGCGCCTTTCGCCCTCACGCGCGCAGAACCAGCTTCTGCACGCGCCAGTTCAGCAGCTCGGCCACGTAAAGCACGTTCTCGGCGGGACACGCCATCTGGTGAATCCAGCCGAACTGCTTGAGCTGCTTGCCCGACTGCCCGAGCACGCCGAGCAGTTGCCCGTCGAGCGTGAGCTTGTAGATGCGGCCCGGCCACGCATCGGCGCTATAGAGCACGGGATTCGGCCCCGGCGAAATGCAGATCGCCCACGGCGAGCCCGGCGCGAAGGTGCCCGCCGCCAGCGCCGCTTCGTCGGGAATATTGCCGATCGCGGGACGCGCGCCCGGCGGCACCGGCACGTCGATGGTGAACTGGCGCAGGAACTGGCCGTCGGTGTCGAAGACCTGAATGCGCCGGTTGCTGCGGTCCGCCACATAGACGCGATTCTGCGCATCGACGGCGATGCTGTGCGGCGTATGGAACTGCCCCGGTCCCGTGCCGCGATCGCCCCACGACTTCAGCCAGTTGCCGTCCTTGTCCACCTTCGCGACGCGCGAGTTGATATAGCCGTCGCTGATATAGGCGTTGTCGTCGCTGTCCCAGGCGACGTCGGTGACCTGGCGGAAACGCCCCGGCTCGGCGGGCAGCGGCGGATTCGGATGCTTGAGCGGCGCGGTCTCCTCGTCGGCGGCTTCCTGCTTGCGGCCGAACACCATCTCCACGCGTCCTTGCGGCGTGAACTTGATCACCATGTCCGAGCCTTTATCGGTGACCCAGATATGGTCGTGACGGTCGATCTTGACCGTATGCGCGAACGACCACGCATAGAGATGCTGGCCGATCTCGCGCACGAAGCGTCCGTCCGGCGCGAATTCGAACAGTTGCGCGGCGGCTGCGCCATAGGCCGGGCCGCTGGTGTTGCCGCGCGAGAGCACGAACACGTGGCCGTGCGAGTTGACGGCCACGCCCGAGCATTCGCCGAAGTATTGATCGACGGGCAGGCGCACCGGATCGGGCACGGACTCATAGGCAATCGACGGCACGTTCGCGGCGCTGCTTTGCGCATGCGCGAGCGCGGGCATGGCGGCCCACGCCGCGGCGGCGGCGAGAAAACGGCGGCGCGGCCAGGCGCCGCTACAGCACGGGCACTGCAGATCATGTTGTTGCGGACTCACGTGATTTTCCCCCTCGACATGGAACATGGATGAAGGCGGCAGACATCGCTCGAAGCGAAAACGTGGCAGGCCGGGCGCGCATGAGCGTGAGGCTCGCGCAACCGTGGAGCGACTGAACCAGTCTAGGCGAAAGAATCCTGTACCCTTGCCGGCTCGGCACATTTCTCGTGCACATCATTCGGCATTTCAGGCCCGGAGGGCGATTGGCATGAACCAGGCAGTGGCAGCATCAGTGGCTTCACAGCAGGCAGCGGTAACAACGGCGGGCGTGGTCGGCTCGGGCCTGATGGGCGTGGGCATCGCGACGCAATGCGCGCTGCACGGCCTGCGCACCATCGTCCACGATGTCGATCCCGCGCGCCTCACGGGCGTGACGGCGAAAGCCGAAGCCGTGCTCGACGAACTGATCGACGCGGGCCGCATCGACGCCACGCAGCGCGCCGCCGCCCTCTCTCGCATCGAAACGAGCGCGTCACTCGACGTCATGGCGCAAGCGCAATTCGTCTTCGAGGCCGTGCCCGAAGTGCTCGAACTCAAGCACGCGCTATACGCGCGGCTCGGCGCGGTGCTCGCGCCCGAGGCGATCCTCGCGAGCAACACCAGCGGCTTCGAGCCCGATCTGCTCGCCCGCGCGCTGCCCGCGCCCGAGCGCTTCGTGATCGCGCATTTCTGGAATCCGCCGCACATGATCCCGCTCGTCGAAGTGGTGCCCGGCAGCGCCACGCTCGCCGACGTCACGGCGCGCACCGAGTCGCTGATGAGCGCCATCGGCATGGAGCCGGTCGTGCTTGCGAAGTCGATTCCCGGCTTCGTCGGCAACCGCCTGCAATTCGCGGTGCTGCGCGAGGCGCTCAATATCGTGCGTTCGGGCGCGGCGAGCCCCGAGGTGGTCGACCGCGTGATGAAGGCGTCGCTGGGCCGGCGCTGGGGGATCGTCGGCCCGTTCGAGGGCGCGGACATGGGCGGGCTCGACACCTTCGTCGATATCTCCTCGCATCTGATGCCCGAACTCGCCAAGGACGAAGGCGTGATCGACGTGCTGCGCGAGCAGGTGGCCGCCGGGCGCGTGGGCGTGCGCAGCGGCGCGGGCTTCTACGACTGGGACGAGGCGCGGCTCGCGCGCGTGAAGGCCGCACGGCGCAAGCTGATCGCGGGCGGATAACGGACGATCGAGGCGATCGAGGCGAACAAGGCGATCAAGCGGCTGACGTTCAGCTTACGATGGCCGTTCAATCGCCTCGCCGGAACCTCACGAACGCGTTCATCCGCGTACCTCGGCATCGAAAACGACCCGAATTACCGCGCTTTTCGTCGGATTTAAATCATCGCGCATCGCGGACAATACCCGTCATAGCCCAAAAAGCGGCTACTTCAGGGCGGCGCCTCACCGCGTCGACCCGAAGTTCGATGTCAATAAAAAAGGGGTGACCGCCGTGTTCGTTCGGATCGTGCTGCTATCGATTGCGTCGCTGATGCTGGTGCAGGTCGGCTTGCGCCAGTTCGATGCGGGCGCGCCGTTCATGTCCGGCGACGCCGCCTTCGATCACGCATCCAGCGCGTCCGCCGCCTGGCAGGACGACCTCGGCGCCGATCTTTCCGCCTCCGCCGAATCCACGGGCATCGCGCCGCGCGTGTCGATCCGTCCGCATATCGTCGATTTGCGCGCGAGCGTGAAGCCGCGTCTGCGCGACGCCGTGTGGGAAGCCGACGCCGCCCTCGCCGCGGCCAGCCGCGACGCGACCGCGCATTGCACCACGGCCCTCTCGTGCATGCAGGCGTTCGCGCGCTCGATCGACGCGCGCCTCAACGCGGACTTCGCCGCGCGCTTCGCGGCGCTTGCGCTGGCCGTCGGCGCGTGTCTGTTCGCGCTGCGCGCCTGGTGGCTGCGCCGCATCCGCGACGATCTGCGCGAATTGACGGCGGCCTTGCGCGCGTCGACGTGCTGCGCGGCGTCCGTCACTTCCACGACTTCATCGGCGTCCGCGCCTTCGGCCCCGCCCGCGTTCGACAGCCTGCGCGAACTGCACGGCCTGGCCCGCGCGCTCGGCGATCTGCTGTGCCGCCGCAGCGGCGCCGCTCAGGATCGCTCCACGACCTTCCCCGCCTTTCTGCGCCAGATCGAAACGCACGCGGCGCGGCTGCGCGCCTATGCGATGAACGGGGCGCGCTGGAATCTGCGTGTCGCGCTCGTCGAGGACATCGATCTCTTTCAGGACCTCGCGCGCCAGTTCGCCGATACGGCGGGCGGCGGCGCGAATCATGCGCCCGTGGGCGTCGAAGCCTATTTGAAGGACCGCTTCATCTACGGCGCGAACGCCAGCGATGCGCGCATCGTGCTGCATCTCGAAGCGGGCGACGCGTTCGAATTGCCGCGCACGGCGCTCGTGCGTCTCGTCGATAACCTCGTGGGCAACGCGCTCGCGCACGGCGCGCCGCCGGTCGAAATCTGCACGGCGCGCGGCCCGCGCTCGTGGACCTTGAGCGTGCGCGATCACGGCACGGGCGTCGGCGCGAATCTGCCCGACGAGGGCGCGCTGGCCGCGCCGTCGCTCGCCGCGCGCGCCGCGAGTCTCGGCCTCGGCAAGCACTGGGGCATGGGCATCTCGATCGTGCGCCGCCTCGCGCGCCTGTGCAACGCGAAGCTCAAGATCGGCGATCACCCGGAAGGCGGTTTGTGGGTGCGCGTGATCGTGCCGATGGACAAGGCGCAGCGCGCGTAAAAGAACAATGCAAACACAGCGGGCCGGTCGAAGCATCAAGCTCGACCGGCCCGCTGCGCATTGCGCGAACGTTCAGCGAACGCCCAGTTAACGCTCAGTTAGCGTTCAATACCCGCGCGCCGCATCCACGCAAGGCGGAATCGCCCCGCTTTCGCGATACGCCGCGATATTGGCCGCCACGATGCGCGAGGCCGTCGAGCGGTCGGTCGGCGCGGAGATATGCGGCAGCACCGTCACGCGCGGATGCGCCCAGTGCCAGCTTTCAGCGGGCAGCGGCTCGGTGGCGAACACATCGAGCACCGCATGCGTGAGCGCCTCGCGATCGAGCGCCGCGCGCAAGGCCGTATCGTCGACGATCGGGCCGCGCGCGAAGTTGATCAGCGACGCGTGTGCGGGCAATTGCGCCAGCCGTTTCGCATCGACGATCCCCGCCGTCTGCGGCGTCAGCGGCAGCAGGCACACGAGGATATCGGTCTCTCCGAGCATCGCCGCCAGTTCGTCCTCGCCCGCATGACACTGCACGCCGTCGATCGCCTTGCGCGTGCGGCTCCAGCCGCGCACCTTGAAACCCGCCGCGAGCAGACGCCGCGCCGCCGCCTCGCCCAGCGCGCCCAATCCCAATAGCGACACCGTCTTGTCCTGCGCCCGCACGTAATCCTGCGCGCGCCACGTGCGCGCCGCCTGCTGCGCCGCGTAGCGCGGCATGTCGCGATGCAGATAGTAGGTCCACGCGAGCACGGCTTCGGCCATCGTGTCCGCGAGTTGCGGATCGACGAGGCGCACGATCTGCAACTGCATGTCGGCGAGATCGGCGACGAGGCGCTCGACGCCCGCCCACACGCTATGCACCCAGCGCAGATTCGGCAGCCGACGCAAGTCCTCGGGACGCGGATTCGCGACGATCGCGACCGTGCATTGCGCGCGCTCGGCCTCGCTCATGTCGTCGAGCGCGACGAGCGTTTCCTGCGGCATCGCCGCCTGCAACGCGGCCCGCCACTGCGCCGTGAACGCGTAATCGGGATGCGTGATGAACGGCAGCACGCGCCTCATTTCGCGTACACCTTGCCGAGATTCGCGAAGCCCTTCACCTCGATGGGATTGCCGCACGGATCGAGAAAGAACATCGTGGCCTGCTCGCCGGGCTGGCCTTCGAAACGCATCGTCGGCTCGATTACGAATTCGAGTCCGCTCGCGCTCAGGCGGTCGGCGAGCGCGCGCCAGTCGGGCATGTCCATCACGAGGCCGAGATGGGGCATCGGCACCCAGCGGTCGCCGACGCGCCCCGTGTTCGTGACCGGAAACGGCTCGCCCAGATGCAGCGAAATCTGATGGCCGAAGAAGTCGAAATCGACCCACGTGTCGGTGCTGCGGCCTTCCTGGCAGCCGAGCAGATCGCCGTAGAAGGCGCGCGAGGCGTCGAGATCGCGGACGTGATAAGCGAGGTGAAAAGCGGTGTGCATGAGCGTTCCAGTAGCAGAAGGAAGCGGGACGAAAGCGGGAAAGAATGGAAGCGAGCGTAGCAGCGCGACTTCAAAAGAGATAGCATGGATTTTTTTATGCATCGAAAGGAAAACTTTTGGAAACGCGCTATCTCAAGAGCCTGATCGCCATCGTCGATTGCGGGTCGATCGCCGACGCGGCGCGCACCGAGCACGTCACGGCGGCCGCGATGGGCCAGCGCGTGCAGGCGCTCGAACGCGAACTCGGTTTTGCGCTGCTGTCGCGGCGCGGCCACACGGCGCAGCCCACGCCCGCGTGTCTCGCGCTGCTGCCGCGCGCGCGCCGTCTGGTGCGCGACGCGGCCCTGCTCGGCGGCGACGCCGATCGCGACGGCCTGAGCGGCACGCTGCGGGTCGGCGCGATTTCCACGGCGCTCACCGGCATGCTGCCCGCCGCGCTGCGCGCGCTCACACGCGACGCGCCGAAGGCCCGGCTCGCCATCGCGCCCGGCACCTCGCAGAGCCTGTTCCAGCAGTTGCAGGCGGGCCAGATCGATGCGGCCATCACGGTCGCGCCGCCGTTCGACTTGCCGAAAACGCTGCGCGCCACCGCGCTGCGCCGCGAACCGCTCGTCATGCTCGCGCCCAAGAAAGCGCGCGGCACGCCGCTCGCACTGCTGGCCGAGCGGCCCTATATCCGCTACGACCCGAACGCGTGGGGCGGCCGCTTCGCCACGCGCTGGCTCGCCGATCAGGGTGCGGAACCGGCCGTGCTCTGCGACCTCGACGCGCTCGAAGCCATCGCGATGCTGGTCGCGGACGGCATGGGCGTCGGGCTCGTGCCGCGCTGGTCGGGCATCGAGCGTTTCGCGGGCGATTGCCGCGTGATCGCGCTGCCGGGCGCGGCCTATGAGCGCGAGATCGTGCTGCTCGCCGACGCCGATCCCGAGCGTCCGAACCTGCTCGCCGCGCTGGCCAAAACGCTCGCGCAGTAGCCGGCGCAGCGTGTGTGCGCCTGCACGCGATTGTTCTTTTCTGCGGCCCGCTATGTACAACTGTGCGATAAAAATACAAACCACCGCGCGCGCTTCGCATAAAAAATTCATGTGATTTCAAGGCCACACGAGGACGGGTTTTTAAATTCTCGCTTGACGTGCATTTTTCACGTTTGTATAAATTTGTACAACTCAAGCAAAACACGATTCCCGCCAACAGGACCCGCCATGAACGCACGCTTGCCCTTTTTCTCTTTTTCCGCCCTTTCCGCTGTCCGCGCCGTTCCCGTTCTTCCGGCCCTCGTGGCCTCCGCCGCGCTGTGCTGCGCGCTCGCCGCGCCCGCCGCGTCGGCGGCCGACGCTGTCAAAACGCTCGATTCGGGCAAGCTGACCTACGGCGTCGCGGCCACCTTCGCGCCGTTCGAATTCACGCGCAGCGGCGCGCTGACCGGCTTCGACATCGACCTCGCGCAAGCCGTCGCCAAGGAGATGAAGCTCGAACCCGCGCCGCAGAACATGCAGTTCAGCGGCCTGATTCCGGCGCTGCAAGGCGGCCGCATCGACCTGATCAATTCGGCGATGTACATCACGCCCGCCCGCAGCGCGCAGGTCGATTTCGTGCCCTATCTGCGCGTGGGCGACCGCATCATCGTGCAGCAGAGCAATCCCGCGAAGATCACGGGCCGCGACGACTCGCTGTGCGGCAAGAACGTGGCCGTCACGCTCGGCGGCATCGAGGAAACCTACGCGCGCGCCGACGCCAAACGCTGCACGGCGGAAGGCAAGACCGCGCCGAACGTCATGACGCTGCCGACCGCGCAGGACGCCGCGCTGAGCCTGCGCCAGGGCCGCGCCGACGCGATCTACAACTCCACGCCCGGCACCGTGCAATTGCTCGCCGAAGTGCCCGACACGTACAAGGCCGTCGGCCCCGAATTCGAGCAGACCACCACGATCGGCTTCGCCGTCGCGAAGGGCAACACGGCGATGGCGGGCGCGCTCAAGGACGCGCTCGCGAAAGTGGTCGCGCAAGGCACCTATCGTCAGTTGATCGCGAAGTGGAAGCTGCCTGCTTCCGTGTCGATTTTCGACGGTGCGAGCAACGTCGCAAAGGCCGACTGACCGACGCGCCTCGCGCGCGCTGCGTCTCCTTTCTGTTTCGTTTCGCTGGTTTGCGTTGACGGTTCCGGGGCGGCCTCGCCGCTCCGGCGGGCGCGCTCGCGCCTGCTCGCCCTGACACCTCGACGTTCGCTTTATCGCTTCTCTCGCTTTTATCCGCCGCACGCTTCTCGCTCACGACCTCAATCACAATTATTTCGTACAACAGATGAACCTCATGAAAGCACGACTCGCACTCACCGGCGCGGTACTCGCCGGCGCCAGCATCGGCAGCGCACACGCGCAAAGCAGCATCACGCTCTACGGCATCGTCGATGCGGGCATCAGCTATCTCAAGACGAACAACGGCAACCGCTTCAGCCTGCTGAGCGGCGGCCTCTCGGGCAATCGCTGGGGTCTCAAGGGCAGCGAAGATCTCGGCGGCGGTCTGAAGGCGATCTTCCAGCTCGAATCGGGCTTCGCGATCGGCACCGGCAAGTCGCTGCAAGGCAGCCGCGAATTCGGCCGTCAATCGTTCGTGGGGCTCTCGGGCGACCGTTGGGGCTCGCTCGTCGCGGGCCGCATGTACGATCCGATCGTCGATCTCGTGCAGCCGCTCACCGCCGACGGCGCAGGCGGCAGCGTGCCCTTCGCCACGCCCGGCGACGTCGACAACAACGACTTCAGCGCGCGCGTCTCGAACGCCGTGAAGTACACCTCGCCGAACTTCGGCGGGCTTCAGTTCGAAGCGCTCGCCGCGCCCGGCGGCGTGGCCGGTTCGCTCGGCCAGGGCTACACGCTCAGCGCCGCCGCGCTCTACGCGAACGGCCCGCTCAAGCTCGCGGCGGGCTACTTCCAAGCGGCCAACGCGAATGCGTCGACGGGCGCGCGCACCGGCTGGACCAGCGCCACCACCGACGCCCTCTTCGAAGGCGGCTCGATCAACACCGCCTACCAGAGCGCCCACGTGCTCGGCATCGCCCAGGCGGCGGCGCAGTACCAGCTCGGCGCCTTCCTGCTCGGCGCGGGCTACAGCAACGCGCGCTACACCGCCGACGGCGAATCGACCTTCGCGCACACGCAGCACTACAACACCGGCCGCGTGTACGCGTTCTACCGCGTCTCGCCCGCGCTGCGCTTCGGCCTCGGCTACATCTTCACCGACGCGAGCGGCGACGCCTCCGCGCGCTACAACCAGGTGAGCACGGGCGCGTTCTACACGCTCTCCAAATCCACCGACGTCTACGCCACCGCCGCCTTCCAGCACGCGAGCGGCGAGCAGCGCACGAGTTCGGGCGCGCTCCAGGACGCGCGCGCGACGATCTCGTCGTATGGCGTGGACGGCACCAGCACGCAGGCGATCGTGACGGTCGGCCTGCGGCATCGTTTCTGATCCGGTTCACGCCGGATCGCCTGGCGCGGCGGACCGCACGCGTTCGCCGCGCGTTCATCGAGGATCGCAACATGTTGTCTTTTCAGACCCCCGCCGCCCGCGACGTGCTCGACGCCGCCGCGCGCCTGCACAACGTCGCCGTCGACACGCCGCTCGTGCGGTCGGATCTGCTCGACGCGCTCACGGGCGCGCGCGTGGTCGTCAAGCTCGAATCGCTGCAACACACGGGCGCGTTCAAGTTTCGCGGCGCCTATAACTGCCTCTCGCGGCTCGACCGCGCGCTCTGTCCCGACGGCGTGGTCGCCTACTCGACCGGCAATCACGGCCAGGCGATCGCCACGGTCGGGCGCATGCTCGGCCTGCCGACCACCGTCGTGATGCCGTCGAATGCGCCTGAAAACAAGGTCGAAAAAGCGCGGCTCGCGGGCGCGCGCATCGTGCGCTACGACCGCGAGCGGCAAAGCCGCGAAGAAGTGGCCGCCGAACTCGCGCGCGAAGGCCGCTATACGGTCGTGCCGCCCGGCGATCATCATCATGTGATCGCGGGCCAGGGCACGGTCGCGCTCGAATCGCTGGAGCGCCTGGGCGCGGCGGAAGTCGATGCGATCGTCGTGCCCTGCGGCGGCGGCGGACTCGCGGCGGGCACCTGTCTCGCCGTCGAGGCGGCGGGCTCGCACGCCGAAGTCTGGGCCGCCGAACCGGCGAGCTTCGACGACACGCGCCGCTCGCTCGCCTCGGGCGCGCGCGAAACGAATCCGGCCGGACGCGTGTCGATCTGCGACGCGCTGCTCGCGCCCGTGCCCGCCGAACTGCCGTTCTCGATCAACCGTTCGCGCCTCGCGGGCGCGCTCGTCGCCGACGACGAGGCCGTGCGCCGCGCGATGGCGTTCTGTTTCGAAGCGTTCCGCGTGGTGGTGGAACCTGGCGGCGCAACGGCGCTCGCCGCGATGATGGCCGATCCGGCCGCGTCGGCGCTGCGCGGCAAGCGCGTGCTGGTGGTCGCGTCGGGCGGCAATGTGGACGCGGAATTGTTTGCGTCGGCGCTTGCATCGCAGGTCGCGTAAGCGCTGAGTCGTCGCGGAATGTGAAAACGGCGCGCCGACATGGCGCGCCGTTTGTGCGTGCGCGATAAATGCAATACGTTCAGCGCTCGCGCGCCGCCTTCAACCACGCAAGCAGCAACGGATGCGCCGCGCCCTCGCGCGACGACAATTCCGGGTGCCCCTGCATGCCCGCGAAGAACGGATGATCGCGCGCCTCGATCGCATCGGCGATTTCGCCACTCGCATCGCGCGCGGCAATCGTCACGCCGACACGCGCCAATGGCGCCTCCAGCGAACCTTCAAGCCGATAGCGATGATTGCAGCGAATCGCCGCTTGCGTGCCACCGAGCCAATGCGCGAGCAGCGAATCGTGTGTAAGCGCGATGGTCTGCACGCCCGCGCGATGCACGAGTACGCCGTCGCTGGATTCGCGGATCGGCACGAAGCTCGCCACGCGCGCATGCGGTTCGGCTTCGCGCATGCCGATGTCGTCGCGTTCGAGCGCCACGCGGGCGAGCGCCGTCGCCATCGACTGCATGCCGAGACAGAGCCCGACGATCGGCACGCGCGCGGCCCACGCAAAGCGCGCCGCCGCGATCTGCCCGGCGACGCGCGACATGTCCGCGCCGCCCGGCAGCAAGACGGCGTGCGCGCCGCGCAAGTGCTCCGCCACATTCGACGCATCGAGCGACTGCGCCGCGACGAAACGAACATCGATGTCGAGCGCGAGCGCATCGGCGGCGTCGCCGAGCGCGGCGAGTGTTGCCGGATATTGCTCGCGTTGCTCGCTTTCGCTGCCGATCAACGCGATCAAAAGCGAAGCACCCGCCTCGCTCGAAGGCGCTTGCGCTTGCATATCGGCATCGGCGTCGCGCCATCGGCCGAAGCGGTCTTGCATGGCGGCATCGTGCAGCGTCTGATACTGATCGATCACGCACGCAACGGACGACGCGCGCGCGACCGCATAGCGCATCAACGCCACGCCTTCGCGTTCGGCGCGCGTCGCGAACGCCTCGCGCAATGCCGCAAACTCGCCGTTCGCCGGATGCACGGGCACGACCACGTCGCCGTGCCGCGCGCGCGTCACGATCTCATCGATATCGAGTTCGCCCTGCACGCCGCCGGGACACGCGCGGTCGCGCCAGAGCAAGCCGCTCGCGACCAGCGCGCCCTGCGTGCAGACGTGCTGCACGGCGTCGGGAAAACGCGCGGTATCGAAACGCGCGGGCAGATGCGCGAACCCCACCTCGCGCGCCGCCGAACCCGCGCCTGCGGTCAGCCGCTCCGCGAGTTGAGTCGCCAGCCGCGCCGCGAGCGCGCCATACTGCGCGGGCTCGCTCGCGGCGTCCTCGATCAGATGCAGCATCGTGCGCCGCCTGAAGTCGCGTGGTGACGGCGCGCGCTCATGCGCCCGCTTCCAGCGGCGCGAGCGTGAGCGTCGCGCACGCGGCTTCGATCCGGCGGCACGCTTCCTTCAGCGTCTCGACCGGCACCGCATACGCGATGCGCACGTGGTCCTCCACGCCGAACGCGCTACCGTGCACCACGCCCACATGCGCCGATTCGAGCAGCCACGTCGCCACCGCGAGATCGTCGCGCAGGATCGTGCCGTCGGGCGTGGTCGCGCCGATCAGGCCCGCGCAGTTCACGAACGCATAGAACGCGCCGTCGGCGGGTTCGCAATGCAGCCCCGCGCAGCGCGCGATGGTCGCGTTCACGAGATCGCGATTCGCGCGCAACTCCACGAGCCAGTCGTCGAGAAAGCTCAAGCCGCCGCGCAACGCCGCGACAGTCGCCGCCTGCGAAATCGTGCTCGGATTCGAGGTGCTTTGCGATTGCAGGATCTGCATCGCGCGCACGAGCCACGCGGGGCCGCCCGCGTAACCGATGCGCCAGCCCGTCATCGAATAGCCCTTCGAGACGCCGTTCACCGTGAGCGTGCGCTCGCGCAGACGCGGCTCGACTTCGGCCGGCGTGCTGAACGGGCCGCTGAAACGCACGTGCTCGTAGATGTCGTCGGCCATCAGCAGCACGTGCTCGTGATCGAGCAGCACGTCGGCGAGCGCACGCAACTCCTCGCGCGTGTAGACCGCGCCCGTGGGATTGTTCGGCGAGTTCAGGATCAGCCAGCGCGTTTTCGGCGTGATGGCCGCGCGCAGCGTCTGCGCGTCGAGCTTCCAGCCATTCGCGGGGTCGCCGCTCAGCACGCGCGCGCGGCCTTCGGCGAGCGCCACCATGTCCGGATACGACACCCAGTACGGCGCGCAGATCAGCACCTCGTCGCCGGGCGCGAGCGTCGCGAGCAGCGCGTTGAAGATCAACTGCTTCGCGCCCGTGCCCGCGATCACCTCATCCATGCCGTAACGCACGCCGTTCTCGCGCGCGAACTTCTCGACGATGGCCGCGAGCAGTTCGCTCGTGCCCGCCACGGCGGTGTATTTCGTGTCGCCGCGCTCGATCGCTTCAATGCCCGCGCGCTTGATATGCGCGGGCGTGTCGAAGTGCAATTCGCCTTCGCCGAGATTGATGACGGATTGCCCGGCGGCGAGCAGCTCCCGCACCTTGTCGGAGATCGCGGCCGTGGGCGAGGGACGCACGCGGCTCATGCGCGGCGCCAGTTGGGAAAAAGACATAGACACCTCTTGATACTTTGGACTGCGCACTAAACCGCGCGCGTAATCAGGCCGCGACGCGCAACAGCGGGCGCGCGATATTGCCGAGCGCGCGATAACCGGTCTCGGTCACCACCACGGTTTCGCTCACGCCCACGGTGAACTCGCCGTAGATGCGCAGCGCGGGCGGAATATGGAACGTCATGCCGGGGCGCAGCGACGTGGTCACGCCCGTGTAGAGACTCAGGATCGAGCCTTCGCCCCAGTCCGGTGCGAACGAAATGCCGACCGAGTAGCCGGTGCGCTTCTTGAAGTTGTCGGTGTAGCCCGCGCGGTCGATCACGGCCTGGCACGCGAGGTGCGGCGCTTCGCACGGCGCGCCCGGCACGATGGCGTCGAGCGCCGCCTGCAAGGCTTCCTGGCAGACCTTTTCCATGTCGAGCGCTTCGGGGCGCACTTCGCCGATCCACGCCGAACGCATCAGCGCCGCGTGATAGCGGTCGTGGCACGCGGCCATTTCGAGGAACGCGGGCGCGTTCGCTTCGAGCGCGCGGCGACGCCACGTGCCGTGCGGCACGCCGGTACGCGGACCGGCCGACACCAGCGGCTCCATGCCCACGTATTCCGAACCGGCCGCGATGGCCGCGCCCATCATCGCCGCGACCAGAGTGTTTTCGGTGTTGCCCACATGCACCGCGTCGAGGCCCGCGCGCATGCCCGCATCGACATAACTCGCGGCTTTTTCGAGCTTCGCGATTTCAGCGGGCGACTTCACCGCGCGCAACTGTTCGACCACGCCCGCCGCGTCCGCGATCGTGCCGAGCTTCGCGCCCAGCGCCTCGTAGACCGCAATCGGCAGGAACCAGCCGCGCTTGTCGATCGCCACGCGCTTGCCCGCGAGACCCTTCTGCTGGATCACGCGCACCAGCACGTCGACGGGATTGTCGCCATCGCCATACACCTGGGCATCCGAAATAAATGTGTTGGCGATGAAGTTGAAATATTCGAGCTGGCGAATCACGAACACGGGATCGCCCTCGACCGGCAGCACGAGCGCCTGAAACGTGTAGTAACCCGGCGTCTGCTGGCCCGTGAGATAGAAGATGTTTTCGGGGCCGGTCACGACCATCGCGTCGATCTGGTTGCTCGCGAGCAGCTCGCGAGCGCGCGCGACGCGATGCGCGTATTCGGCGGCCGTGAAGGCCGATTCGCTGCCCTGTGCGGGGCCCTGGTTGGCTTGCATGCTGTGTGTCCTTGTGTCGTTCAAAGTGTCGTGGTGAGGGCGGCGTCGAAGCTCACGCCCAGTCCGTGCGGGTCGGTGACGTTCACGCCGCCGTCGCGGTAGACGATGCCGCGCGCGGGGTCGTCGAGCAGGCCGTCCGCGCCGTAGAGTTCCGCCCAGCGCGGGCCGCATGCGCTGCACGCCTGGAGCGCGGCGGCCGTGGCGAGCGCGCCTTCGTTCATCTGGCCGATCATGAGCGCCACGCCTGCCGCCTGGAGCTTGCGCGCCGCGGCCACCGTCGCCGCGATGCCGCCGAGCTTGAGCAACTTCAGATGCGCGGCGACCGGCAAGCCCGCGAGCGCGCAAAGCGCGTCGATATCGGCGGACGATTGCAGGCTCTCGTCGAGCATCAGCGTGATCGGGCTCGCCCGCGCGACGTCGCGCAGCGCGTCCCAGTCGCCGGCCGCGATGGGCTGCTCGACGTACTCCACGCCGCGCGCGGCAAGCGCCGCGAAACGCGTCGCGCAATCTTCGGGCCGCCACTGCCCGTTCGCATCGACGGACAGCGTGATGCGTGCGCCGAAACGCGAATGCAGCAGGTCGATGCGGCGCAGGTCGTCGTCGAAATCCGCGACGCCCACGCGCAGCTTCAGTTCGCGAAAGCCGCGTTCGAGATACTGCGCGGCGCGTGCGAGCATGGCCTCGTCGCTGGACCAGAACAGCGTCTGGTTGCTGCGCCACGATGGCGCCTGCGCGCTCGCCGCCGCGCCATACAGCGCGGCCACGCTGATGCCGAGCTGACGCGCGCGCAAGTCGTGCAAGGCGCTGTCGATCAGCGTGCGGACCGGCGCGCTGTAAGGCGCGATCACTTCGCCGAGCGAAGCGAACAAGGCGTGCGCGCCGCGCGACCAGTCGATCTGCGCGAGCGCCGTACGCGCTTCGTCGACGATCTGCTCCGCCGTGTAACCGTTGAGATACGCGCAATTGATACGCACCTCGCCGGTGCCGAACCGCCCCGCTTCGTCGAGCCGCAGATAGAGCGCGTCGAGACTCGCCACGCTGCCCGACGACGCCGTATGTAGCACGAGCCCACCGCCGTAATGCAGCGCCGCGCGATGCAGGCTCGCGTGGATTGCGCCGAGCGCGGCGTCGCTCATTGCTCCGCCTTGAGCATGTCCAGCGCGACGTCGCGATAGATCAGGCTCGACGCGAGGAATTCGTCGATCGGCACGAACTCGTCGGGCTTGTGCGCGACTTCGAGCGTGCCCGGGCCGATCACCACGCCCGCCGCGCCCACGCTGCGGAAATGCACGAGATCGCAGCCGCCCTGGAAACCGAACGGACCCGGCTCGCTGTTGCCGTGCGCGCGGCATGCGGCGAGGCTCGCCTGCACGATGCGCGAATCGGCGGCGGTTTCGGTCGCGCCGCCCGTGGTCGGCTTGTATTCGAGCACTTCCGCGCGCACGCCGAAGCGCTCGCGCGCCGTTTCCAGCAGTTGCTCGATTTCGCGCTTGACGTCCTCTTCGAGTTCGCCGGGCACCATGCGGCGGTCGAGCAGCAGATCGCAGGCGCCGGGCACGACGTTATCGGCATGACCGCCGAACGCGCGCGTGACCGTGAGACTCGCGGAACCCACGAGCGGATGGCAGCGGCAACGCACTTCGTTTTCGTGATGACCTTCGACGAGCTTGAGCAGTTGCGCCGCGCGATAGATCGCGTTGTCGCCGAGATGCGGCGTGCCCGAATGCGCCGTCACGCCATGCACGCGCACGAGCGGACGCAGACTGCCCTTGTGCGCCGAGAACGTGGCGTTCGAAGTCGGTTCGCCGACCACGACGAAATCGACATGCGGACGGCTCGCCGCGTAGAACTTCGCGCCTTCGCTGGCGATTTCCTCGTCGGCGGTGAACACGCCGAGCAGCGTGCCCGACCAGCGCGAGCGGTCGGCGGCGAGCATGCGCATCGCTTCGAGCATGGCCGCGAGCGGGCCTTTCGCGTCGCACGAACCGCGTCCGTAGAGACGGCCATCGGCTTCGCGCAGCACGAACGGATCGGACTGCCAGCCCGTGCCGGCGGGCACCACGTCGAGGTGCGTGTTGAACGCGAAGGTCGGGCCCGGCCCGTTTTCGAGGCGCGCCATCACGTTGGCGCGGCCCGGCTTGTATTCGCTCAGCGAGAGATCGAAGCCCGCTTCCTCAAGCAGACGATGCACGAGTTGCGCGGCCTCGATCTCGCGCCCCGGCGGGTTCTCGGTATTGATGCCGACGAGCGCGGCGAGATCGCGCTTCATGCGCGCGAGATCGGGTTGTGTGGCGGATGTAGCGGAAGACGGCGTGGAAAGAATCGCGGACATGCAGGGGGCTCCGGTCAATGCAGGATCTGGTCGAGAAAGCGGCGCGCGCGCTCGTGCGTCGCGCCGCCGAAGAACTGTTCGCTGGACTCGGTGAGAATCACCTCGCCCGCTTCCATGAAAACGATGCGGTCCGCCGCGCGGCGCGCGAAACCCATCTCGTGCGTGACGACGAGACTCGTCATGCCTTCGGCGCTAAGCTCGGCCATCACCTCGGTGACTTCGCTCACCATCTCGGGATCGAGCGCCGACGTCGGCTCGTCGTAGAGCATGACCTTGGGCTTCATCGCCAGCGCTCGCGCGATCGCCACGCGCTGCTGCTGGCCGCCCGAAAGCTGGTCGGGATAGTGATCGGCGCGCTCGCGCAGATGCACCTTGTTGAGCAGCGCGAGCGCGAGATCGTGCGCGTCGAGCCGCGAGACGCCCGCCACCGACATCGGCGCGAGCATGATGTTTTCGATCGCCGAAAGATGCGAGAACAGTTCGAAGTTCTGGAACACCATGCCGATCTGCTGGCGCACCTGATGCACGCGCTTGAGTTCGCGCGTGAGGTCGCGGCCTTCGAACAGGATGTTGCCGGCGTCGACGGATTCGAGCAGGTTCACGCAGCGCAGCAGCGTGGATTTGCCCGAGCCCGACGGCCCGACGATCACGATGGTTTCCTTCGGTGCGACTTCGAGCGAGCAGCTTTTGAGCACCTGGGTGCCGCCATAGCTCTTGTCGATGCGGTGAATCTTGAGAAGCGGCGAAGCGGGTACGGTCGACATGAACAAGCCTTTAGCGGACGACGGGTTGCGAGACGCCGAGCAGACGTTCGGCGAAGGACGTGCGGCGCACGCTGGTCTTGCGGCGACGGTTCAGCGCGCGCTCCATCCAGCCTTGCAGCAGCATGAACAGCGTCGTGAACGCGAGGTAATAGATGCCGGCGGCGCTCAGCGCCTCCAGATAGCGGAAGTTCGCGCTGGCCGCCTGATTCGCGACGAGCAGCAGTTCCTGCACGGCGATCACCGAGACCAGCGCGCTCAGCTTGAGCATGCCGATCATCTGGTTGCCGATAGGCGGCAGCACCACGCGCAGCGCCTGCGGCAGCACGATATGGCGGAACACCTTCGCGCCGCTCATGCCGAGCGCGAAGCCCGCCGTGCGCTGGCCCTGCTTCACCGCGTGCAGGCCCGAGCGGAAGATCTCGGACATGAACGCGCCTTCGTTGAGCGAGAGCGCGAGCACGGCGCACACGAAGGCGCTGAAGCGGATGCCGAACGACGGCAGCACGTTGTAGATGAAGATGATCTGGAATAGCACCGGCGTGCCGCGGAACAGCCACAGATAGAGGAACGTGAAGGTCCGCGCGACGCGATTGCGCGTGCCTTGCAGCAGCGCCAGCACGAGGCCGATCAGCATTCCGCACAGCAGGGAAACGACGGTGATCGCCAGCGTCATGGCCGCGCCGCGCACGAAATCGGCCGAGATGAGGTAGTCGAACAACAGGGATAGAGACATTCGCAAACTCCGTTCTTTGCATCACGTTTGTTTCAATTGTCTCAATTTATACAAACGACAAAAACACGGGTCAAGCGATAAAAAAGCCCTCTTGCATGGTTTTTTTTGGCGAGCGAGGATGTTTGTGCCCTCTTTGTGGCACCCAGAATTTGTATTTTTTGTTATTCTTCCGCCATCGATTGGAGGAATGCGGAAATGATCAAGCGCCCGGGCAAAGCCGCCCATGTGCTGGCCAAACAGATCATCGACTTGATTCAGGAAGCGCACTTCGAGGTCGGGCATCATCTGCGCGAGCAACAGCTCGCGGATCTGCTCGGCGTCTCGCGCACGCCCGTGCGCGCGGCCATGGCGCTGCTCGAATCGTTTGGCGTGATCGAGTCGCGCGAGAACCGTGGTTTCTTTCTCGCGAAGCCCGCCGACGGGCTGCATCGCATCGAACTCGAACTGCCCACCTCGGGCGACGAAGACCTGTACAACCGCCTCGTCACCGACCGGCTCGCGGGCACGCTGCCCGCCTCGCTCACGCAGACCGACATCTGCCAGCGCTACGGCGTCGACCGCATGACGATGACGCGCGCGCTCTCGCGGCTATCCGAAGACGGCCTCATCGTGCGCAACAAGGGGCATGGCTGGAGCTTTCAGCCGTCGCTCGATACCGCGCTCACGCTCAAGAGCAGTTACGACTTCCGTCTCACGATGGAACCGGCGGGCCTGATGCTCGCCACCTTCTCCGCCGACCGCTCGGCGCTGGAGCGCTGCAAGCGCGAGCATCTGTTTCTGCTCTCGCAACTGGGCGGCGAGAACGTCACGCCGCGCCAGGTGTTCGACACCGACGCGAACTTTCACGAAATGCTCGCGGAGTACAGCGGCAACGTGTTCATGCATCAGTCGATGCAGCAGCAGAACCGCTTGCGCCGCCTGCTGGAATTTCAGGGCTATGTGAACCGCAAGCGCATTCGCGAGTGGTGCAACGAGCACATCGAGATCATCGACGCGATTCTCTCGGGCGATATGGAAGCCGCCGCGTCGCGCATGCACGAGCATCTGCGCCACGCGTATCACACAACGGGCGCGGCCGATGCGAACGTGAAGCCTGCAACGAAGGCGGCGGCCAAACCCGCGGCCAAGGCGGCGCGCGCGAAGAAACCCGTGACGGCCTGAGCACGCGCGCGGGCTTCAGGCGCCACGCGGGCAATGCGTGCAATGCGCCTGAAAGCCTCAGATTACAGTTCTGAATATTACTGAAAGGCTGCGGAAATCCACATCCGCGAAATTGGCGTACGTTTGCCCCTTTGCTCCGCTCCTCATCGCGGCGTCATGCTTGTTAGGCTTGAGCGTCACTGAAACTGGCGTCTGAAGCGCACCTCCGCGCTTTAACGCGCCGCTGAACACACGCTCCGACGCCCGACGCCCGATGAAGTCCAACGCTCTCAATTTTTCCGGCGGTCCCGGCGCATTGCCGGCCGCCGTGCTCGACGCCACGCAGACCGCCATCGCCGCCTTGCCCGAAACGGGCCTGTCCGTGCTCGGCATGAGCCATCGCTCGGACTGGTTCGTGCAGATCGTCGACGAAGCCGAACGCAATCTGCGCGCCCTGCTCGGTTTGCCCGACCGCTACGAGATCTCGTTTCTGCAAGGCGGCAGCAGTCTGCTGTTCGCGACGATTCCGCTGAACTTCGCGACGCGCGCGTTCGCGCCGCCCGACTACGTCAACTCCGGCTACTGGAGCCGCCGCGCGAGCAGCGAAGCGAAACGCGTAGGCGCGTGCCGCGTGGTGTGGGACGGCGCGCCGTCGAGCTTTCGCGAGTTGCCGTCGCTCGACCGGCTCGCCGTCGCGCCGAGCGCCGCGTATCTGCATTACGTGTCGAACGAAACCGTCGAAGGCTTGCAGTTCGCCGCGCCGGACACCACGCCGCGCGTGCCGCTGATCGCCGATATGTCGTCGGACTTTCTCTCGCGTCCCGTCGACGCGGGGCGCTACGGCATGATCTACGCGCACGCGCAAAAGAATCTCGGCCCGGCGGGCGTGACGGTCGCGCTGATCGACCGCGAGCTGCTCGCGCGCATTCCCGACGGCCTGCCGCAGATTCTCGACTTGCGCACGCAGATCGAGCATCGCTCGAACTACAACACGCCGCCCGTGTTCGCGATCTACGTGCTCACGCTGGTCACGCGCTGGCTGCGCGAGACCGTTGGCGGACTCGATGCGATGCAGCGCATCAACGAAGCGAAATCGACGCGGCTCTACGACACGCTCGACGCGATGCACGATGTGGTCGACGTGCACGCGCTCAAGCCGTGGCGCTCGCAGATGAACGCGGCCTTCACGTTCCGCGATGCGCGTCTCGACCGCGCGTTCCTCGACTTCGCGGGCGAGCGCGGCATGGTGGGACTGGAAGGCCATCGCTCGATTGGCGGACTGCGCGCGTCGATCTACAACGCGGTCACGCTGGAAGCCGTCGACACGCTCTGCGACGCGCTGCGCGAATTCGGAGCGCGTCATGGCTGATGTGCTCATCGCGAGCGAAGCGGATTCGATTGAAGCGCTCTCGCAAGCGCTCGACGCCGCGCCGCTCGATATCGGCCTGCATACGCGCATGCTCGCGGCCCTGCGCGCCGCGCAAGATCTCGCGGGCAGCGCGGCGCATGAACTGGCGCTCGCGGCCTTTGGCCTCCTCGGCGCGACGCACGGCGATCAGCCCACGGATCAGCACGCCCTGGTGCTCTACAACATCGCGACGGTCTACGCGATGAACGGACGGCGCAAGGACGCGATCCGCTGGTATCGGCATACGCTGCGAGTCGATCCTGCGCTCGCCATCGCACATCAGAATCTGGCCGCGACGCTCGACCGCGAAGGACTCGCCGACGAAGCGCGCGTGCATCGCGAACGCGCGTACCGGCTGCAACGCGTGTTCGTCGATCCGGCGATCAGTGCGGAGCAATTGCGCGTGCTGATATTGGGCGTGGGCCAAGGCACCGGCAACGTGCCGATCGACGCGCTGCTCGACGCGCAAACGACCACGCGCATCCGCTACGCGATCGATTGCGCCGACGAAGCGGAAGACGCGCAGTTGCCGCCGCATGACGTGGTGTTCAATGGCATCGGCGACGCCGACGTGGCCGCACGCACGCCCGAACTCGCCGCGCGTCTCGCGCGTTTCGCGGCGCGTTGCGAACGGCCGCTGCTCAATGCGCCGGAAGCGATTGGGCGCACGCATCGTCATCGGCTGGAGACGTTGCTCGACGGTGTGCCCGATGTGATCGTGCCGCGCTGCGTGCGCTTCGATGAACGTCCGTCGAACGTGGATGAGCTCGCGGCGCACCTCGCGCAAGCGAAGCTCACGCTACCGCTCTTGCTGCGCCCGCTCGCCGCGCACGGCGGCGAAGGCGTAACGCTGCACGCGTCGATCGAGTCGCTGTGGCATGCGCTCGCCGATGTCGATGCGCCCTGCTATCTCACGGCCTTTCACGATTTCCGCGCCGCCGACGGGCATTACCGAAAATACCGCACGCTATTCGTGGCAGGCGAGCCGTATCCCTACCATCTCGCCATTTCGCGTCACTGGATGGTCCACTACTTTTCCGCCGAGATGGCCGGGAATCCGTGGAAGCTCAACGAGGAACAGCACTTTCTCGCCGACCCGCGCGCAGCGCTCGGCGAGCGCGCGAACGATGCGATCCGCGCGATCGGCGAGCGGCTCGGGCTCGCTTATGGCGGTGTCGATTTCACGCTCACGGCCGATGGCCGCGTGCTCGTGTTCGAAGCGAACGCGACCATGCTCGCGCATCGCGAAACGCCGCACGGCCCGTTCGCGCACAAGAACCGCACCATCGAGCGGATCATCGACGCCTTCGGGCGCATGCTGCGCGACGCGGGCGCGCGTTAATGCGCTAACGCACCAAAGCATTCACGCATTGACGCATTAACGACGCCCTCTCACCAGAATTGCGGCAGCACGAGCGCGCTCGTCTTCGGCGCGCTCTTGCGGCGTCGGTGCAGTTTCACCTGCGTCTGCGCGATGCCGCTCCACGCCTGCTCCGCACGGCGCACGGCGCAATCGAACGATTCGTCCTCGACCGTGCAGCGGTTATCGACCGTGATCTGCCAGCCCTGACGCGTACGCGTGCAGCGCACGCGGTCGTCCTCCATCAGATCGGCGTACCAGCGCCAGACGCGTGCGTCATCGGCGTTTGCGCGCGCGGCGGCGGACAGCCGCGCGACTTCGAGATTATGCGTCGACATGACCATCTCGTTCCCCTGTTTTCATTACGCTCAACGGTTCCATCGTCAATCCGTCACCAGCCGAATTTCGCTTCGACGCCGACATAATCGGCATTGCGCGCGCCCAAGGCGCGCAGCGAATCGCCCACGTTGAAATGCACGGCTTCGAGCGCGAGCGCCACGTTGTCGTTGACGATCCAGTCGGCGCGCACCTGCGCATACATGCCGGTCCAGCTATTGCCCTTGCCCGCCGTGCCCGGCACCGTCGCCATGCCCTGGCCGTAGACCGCGTCGGCGGTCGTTTCGCGCCACTGGAAACCGAGCGCGGTCAGCAGCGTGAGCTTCGGCGTGATCTTGAAGGTCAGCGACGGCTTCACGTGAATCAGGTTGCTATAGCCGGTGTAGCCCGCGAGCGTGAAGTAATAGCCGTTCGGAAACAGCGGATTGAACGTGCCCACGTGGCCGTCGCCGGGATGCCGGTCGCCGGACGCGCCATCGACCTGCAAGCCCACGCGCGGCGTGCCCGGCAGCGCCGCGAGCGTATAGCCGCCCAGCGCGCCGAACGCCCACGCGCTGACCGCGCTCGCGCCCACGTGACCGGTCTGGAGCATCGTTTCCACGTCCCAGTCGAACGGCGCCGATTTGCCCGCGTAGCGCGCATCGAACACATCGCGCCGCTCGTTGCCGCTCGCGTCGATGAAGCGCGCGTTGTCACGCTCGTAGCGCGACCAGTACGCCGAGAGATCGCCGGGGCCGAGACTCGCGCGCTCGACGCGCACGCCGTCGAAGGTCAGATGACCGTTGGAGACATCGTCGAAGGTCGAGTCGTCGCGATACTGCACCGGCTGCGTCAGATAGCCGATGAAGCGCCATTTGCCGATCTCGTAGTCGGCCCAGAGCGCGTCGAAGGCCTGGCGCACGTTCGGGCCGTCGCGCACGGACACGAAGCGCTGCAAGTCGAACGCCATTTCCTGACGCCCGACGCGCGCCTTGAACGTGCCGCCGCCCACGCCGTAGACGAACGCGACGAACGCCTGTTCGATGTCGAGCGGATTCTTGTCGACGGGTGTGACGGAGTCCTTACCATAGGGACGCGCGTCTTCAAGCTGAAAAAACGCCTGGACGTGTTCGCCGAAACGCGCATCGGCATGCACTTCGGCGCGCTGGATCAGCCAGCTATCCGGTTTGTTCGCACCGAGGCCGAACAGCGGCGTGTTGTTCAGTTCGAAGCGCTCGCGCAGATTCGCGCCGAGCGAGAGATACCACGACGGGTCGCTCGACAGCGGAATGTACTTGAGCGTATCGAGCGGCTTGCGCGGCACACACGGATTCGCGAGCGCGCCCCAGTCTTCCTGCCAGCGGTTGAACGACGGGATCGGGCGCTGCGCGTTGCAGGCCGCAGCACTCGAAGCCGAAGCCGACGCAGAAGCCGCCTGCGCGTCCGTACTCGTCGCATTCGCCGCATTCGCCGCGCCCGCGTGCAGCCCGGCGAAGGCGGCGCCCGCGAGCGCCGCGCGCCGCCATCCCTGCGCCTCGCGGCGCGATCTCTTGCTCGTGCGCATGCTGCTTACTTCGCGCGCTGATGCAGTTCGGCCACGTAGCCGCCGGGGAACTCGACCATCGCCGTGCGCCCTTCCACGTTCTGCGCGACGGGCACCAGCACCTTCACGCCGGCGGCCTGCGCCTTGGCGAGCGTGGCGTCCAGATCGGGCACGTCGTAGCCGGTGGTTTCGCGGCCATACGGGTAAGGCAGCTTGCCGTCCGTCACGAACACGAGCATGTTGCCGAAGCCCGATTGCAGACGCACGCGGCGAATCGTTTCGCCCGGCTTGCCGATCTCGGCGCCGTCCGCGCGATGATTATCGGAGACGATCTTGCCGTGCGAGAAGCGCAGGAATCGCTTGATGAAGTTCTGCGCTTCGTACTTCGAAACATACACGCGGTTGTCCGGCACGTATTCGAGCGGCGCATACGACGGCGCCTTCGTGTGCCAGTAAAGCTGCATCGTCAGACCGCCCGGCCACTGGATGATGGCGTCCTTGCCGATCGGATCGTCGAACGATTCGACCAGCACGTCGGCGCCCGCCGCGCGCGCGGCGCGCACGGCCTTGTCGATATCGGTGACCAGATAGCCGGTGCGCTCGTTGCCGAACGGGTAGGGAACCGGCGTCTGGAACGCGAACACCGAGAGCATGCCGACCGGCGTCTGCACGTATTGCGACGCGGTCTTGCTCGGCGTCGGCGTGACCGTGAAGACGGCGCGCGGCGACGCCTTGCCGCCGAAGGTCGCGAGGAAGCTGTTGACGAACGCGTCGATGTCGTCGTTGGCGACGTAGACGTGCGTGGTGTCGTATTGCGGACCGACCGAGACGACCGGCGACTGCGCGGCTTGCGCGGCGTGCGCGGATTGCGGATATTGCGCGTCGTCGGCGAAGGCGCTCGACGCGGGCAGCATGACGCCCAGCGCCGCAAGCGCGACGACGAGCGTGCGCAGGGGTCGTTGAAATGCGGAAAGATTCACGTAGTGCTCCTGATGAAAAAGCGAAACGATAAGGCGTAGAGATTCAGGCGGCGGATTCGACAGGCTCCGCGCGCCACGCCGATGCGGCCAGCGCGGCGAGCAGCGCGAGCGGCACGATCAGCGCCCAGAACGAGGCGCTGAGCCAGCCGAGCGCTCCGCCGCCCGCGCCCAGCGCGAACGCGAGCACCGGCGGCAGCGTGCGGGCGAGCCGCTCGCGCGTATCGGCGCGATCCACCTGCGCGCGGCCCGGAAACAGCAGATCGAATACGTCGATCACGGCCTGCGTGACGTTGCCGGTCATCACCGTGTTGGCGACCACGCTGCGCGACGCGAGCCGCGCATGCGCGTTCTGCACGCCCATGCCCGCCGCGCCGAGCAGGCCGCAGACGATCGTGAGCGGCGCGTCCGCATTCGTGATCGGCGCGGCCAGCACGCCCGCGATCATGAACGCGGCGAGCAGCGCGATCTGCAAGGTGTACAGGCCGCCCGCGCGCGTGCCGTGCGCCGCATCGCGCAGCGCGTTGTCGAGCACGCGCGCCGCCACGATGCCCGCGATAAAGGCCGGAAACGCGAGCCACTTGATCAGCAGCCCGCTGCCCGCGCCTGCGAGCCCCGAGCCGATCAGAATGAAATTGCCGGTGACGTGCGCCGTGAACAGCCCGAACAGCGCGACGAAGCCGAGCGTATCGACATAGCCCGCGACGAACGCGAGCGCGACGTTCTCGCCGCGCAACGGCGCGAGCACGGCGGCGGGATTCAAGGCTCGTTGCTGCATGACGTTTGCGCCGCGGCGACGGTGGTGGTCGGGTTGACTGGCTGTGATTGTGATTGCGTCTGCGCCACGGGCTGTTTCAGTTGCGCCTGCACGAACGGAATCGCGTGCTCGCCGATCACGATGCCGAGCAGGCCCGCGAGCGCGATCAGCGGCGGCGCGGGCGACTGCACCCGCGAAAAGTAATAGAGGAGACCGACCACGAGGCCCGCTCCCAACGAAATCAGATACGACATGATTGCTTCTCCTTGCTGTGCTGCTGCACCGAACCGCAACGGCGCGGCGCGCTTACCGGGAATGAAGGCGCACGCGCCCATCCGCTGCGTGTGCGTTTCGCCAGCGCGAGCCCAGAATCTGCCCGCAAAAATTCGTGCGGCAATAGTCGGGGTCGACGCGGTCGAGCACGTCGGCGCTCGCGGTGCCGAAAGTCGTGTGCGGCCGGTGCGCCACGCCGCGCCCAATCGCGCCGATGATCTCTTCCTCGAAGCCCTTGCCGCGCGGATACGCGGCCAGCACCCCCGAGCGCTCGCCGCACGTGTAATCGTCGAACTGCGCCGCGACGAGATCCGTGCGCACCGCCGCCGCGAGCACCTCCGCGAGCGGCGAAACACGCGCGGGCACGCCCGGCGTGGTGTGCAGCGCGATCGCGAGCCACGCCTCGTCCTGATCGCGCACGCTCGCGCCGTAGTGACGCAACAGGCGACGCGCGGCATCGGCGCTGTCGAGTTCGTAGCGCGCCGTCGAATGCGCGTAGGCGGCGCTCAAACCCATGTTCGCGTACATCGAACTGACGTAGAGCGTGCCCTCGTCGCAGGCGAGCCCGCCGCGCCGCGCGTTGAGCGCCGCGAATACGAACACGCGGCTCGCGTGACCGAGCAGGACGGGCGGCAGCGCCGCGTGCGCGCTCTCCGCTGCGGCGATGGCGAGCGGCGTGCTCGGAATATGCACGCCCGCCACTTCTCCGCCCGCCCTCCATGACGCTGTTCGCATGCCCCGTTTCCCGTCTCTTGTTCTAATTGATTGTCGATGGCGCGCGCTCACGCGCGCCGCCATCAGGCGCGATGCGTCCGCGCGGCGAGCGGCCCGTTCAGCCGGTAACGGCCCGCGCCGCCGATCGCCACGGTGCCGAACAGGATCAGCAGCATCCACGCGAACTGCCCTTGTTCGAGCGTCCAGTCGGGATGCACGAGCCCGAGCGCGACCAGCGTGACGACGAGAATCGGCAGCGACGCAAGCCGCGTGTAGATGCCGAGGATCATCAGCACGGGACACACGACTTCGGCGAAGATCGCAAAGGCGAGCGTGAAGCCGCTGCCCAGATGCAGCGGATCTTCGATCGCGCCCAGCTGCGCATGCACGTGCAGCGCCTTCGGCAAACCATGCACGAACAGCACGAGCAGGCTCGCGGCCACGCGCAGGAACAGCAGCGCGGCGTCGGTGGTATCGATGCGTTTCATGGCGGCGCGCTCCCGTTCAGAACGCGAAGCAGCTACAGCCGAGCGCGCCCCAGAAACCGTTCTGGTCCGAGACCGGCGCGTTGCTGCGCCACGCCCGGCCGTGTGCGTGCTGATGCACGCCGCACAGATTCACGCAGGCGTCGCTGCACGATTGCGCGGCGTTCGCCACCGAGTTTGCGACCACCGGCCGATAGCGCGCATAGCCGCCGAACTCCGCGACCGGCGACCACGTCGGGCTCACCGGCAGCGCGGGCGGCGCGAGCGTATCGAATTCCTCAACGGCGTAGACCACGCGGCCGTTCACCACGGTCAGCACCGAAGTCAGATGCTTGATCGACTCTTCCTCGATCGTGAAGAAGTCGTCGCTGAGCACGGCGAAGTCGGCGTACTGGCCGGGCACGAGCGCGCCCTTCTTCGTCTCGTCGTTCGAGAACCACGCGCTGCCCACGGTGTAGCGGCGCAGCGCTTCCATGCGGTCGAGACGGTCGCGTTGCGCGTACATCGGCGTGCCGCCCACGGTGCGGCCCGAGGCCAGCCAGTAGAGCGAGACGAACGGGTTGTAGCTCGCGACGCGCGTGGCGTCGGTGCCCGCGCCCACGGGCAGGCCCGCTTCGAGCATCTTGCGCACGGGCGGCGTCTGCGCGGCGGCTTCGGCGCCGTAGCGCGCGATGAAGTATTCGCCCTGATACGCCATGCGATGCTGCACGGCGATGCCGCCGCCGAGCGCCGCGATACGCTCGATATTGCGCTCCGAAATCGTCTCGCAGTGATCGAAGAACCAGCGCAGGCCGTTGAACGGCGTATCGGCGTTCACACGCTCGAACACGTTCAGGAAGCGGTCGATCGATTCGTCGTAGGTCGCGTGTAGACGCCACGGCCAGCGGTTCTGCACCAGCAGGCGCACGACGTCTTCGAGTTCCTTCTCCATGCCTTCGGGCAGGTCGGGACGCGGCTCCAGGAAGTCCTCGAAGTCGGCGGCCGAGAACACGAGCATTTCGCCCGCGCCGTTGACCTTGAGGAAGTCGTCGCCGTCGCCGGGACGCGTGGCCTTCACCCACTTCGCGAAGTCTTCCACCTCGCGCTTGGCGTTCTGCGTGAACAGGTTGTACGCGATGCGGATGCTCAGCTGATCGCGCTTCGCCAGTTCCATGATGACGGCGTAATCGTCGGGATAGGCCTGATAACCGCCGCCCGCGTCGATGGCGCTCGTCACGCCGAGGCGATTCAGTTCGCGCATGAACTGGCGCGAGGAATTCATCTGGTCGTCGAGTGCGAGCTTCGGACCTTTCGCGAGCGTGGCGTAAAGCAGGCCCGCGTTCGGACGCGCGATCAGCATGCCGGTGGGATTGCCGCGCCGGTCGCGCTGGATTTCACCGCCCGGCGGATTGGGCGTGTCGCGGTCGTAGCCCACTGCGCGCAGCGCCGCCGCGTTGAGCAGCGCGCTATCGTAGAGGTGCAGGATGAAGACCGGCGTGTCGGGCGCGATCGCGTTGATTTCTTCGAGCGTCGGGCCGCGCTTTTCCGCGAACTGGAATTCGTTCCAGCCGCCCACCACGCGCACCCATTGCGGCGCGGGCGTGCGCGCGACCTGCTCGCGCAGCATGTTGAGCGCGTCGGCCAGCGACGGCACGCCGTCCCAGCGCAATTCCATGTTGAAGTTCAGACCGCCGCGAATCACGTGCAGATGCGAGTCGTTGAGACCCGGAATCACGGTGCGGCCGTTCAGGTCGATACGGCGGGCGTCGTCGCGCGCCCATTGCATGACGTCGCGCTCGGTGCCGGTCGCCACGACCTTGCCGTTCGATACGGCCAGCGCGGTGACGAACGAGCGGCGCTCGTCCTGGGTTGCAATCTTGCCGTTGTAGATCACCAGGTCGGCGACGCGGGCAGGTTGATCGGGTGCGCTCATCGACGCTCTCCTGTGTTCTCGATGCGATGGATTAATGCGGCTAATTCGGTGTGCTGCTGCGCGCGCGAAGCCGGCCTTCAGTTTTTTTCAGGCCGCTTCGCGCGCGTCATCCAGCGAGGCTCGCGCAAGCGCGAGCGTTCAGCTTCAGCCCGCCTCGCTCGCGTGCTCGCCGAGGATCTGCTTGGCGTAACGCACGCCGATGCCGTAGGCGCTGTGCGCCTTGAAGATGTCCATGCAGCCTTCGTAGGTCTCGCCGCGCGCCCAGTCGCGTTGCAGTTCGCACATGAATTGCAGCGAGTTCATCGGCACCGCGCCCGCCTGGACGATGCGCTGCACGGCGCGCTCGTGCGCTTCTTCCGTGATGTCGCCGCAGGCGTCGGTCGGCACGTAGATCTCGAAGCCTTCGTTGAGCATCTGGATCGTCGGGAACGTCACGCAGACTTCGGTCCACAGACCGGCGATGACGATCTTCTTGCGGCCCGTGGCCTTGATCGCTTCGCGGAAGCCCGCGTCTTCCCACGAGTTCATCGACGTGCGGTCGATGGGCTTTTGCTGCGGAAACACGGCTTGAACTTCCGGCAGCAGATGGCCGCTGAACGAGTCGGCGGCGATGGTCGTGAGGACCGTCGGCACCTTGAAGAGCTTCGCGGCTTTCGCGAGGATCTGCACGTTGTGCAGCACCGTGGTGCGCTCGTGCGAGTGCGTGCCGAAGAACATCTGCGGCTGGTGGTCGATCAGCGCGAGCGCGCAGGTGTCGGGGGTCAACAGTTCTTTTGCCATGAGAGGCTCCGTGTAGAGGGTGTGTCGGCGACGGTGAGATTAGGGCTCGCGCGCCGCCGTGTCCTTGTCCGTATCTGAAATGTCCTGAATCGCTCAGGATCGCCCAGCATCAATCAGGATCGCTTACGACTTCAGGAAGGCCAGCAGATCGGCGTTGACCTTGTCGACGTGCGTGCTGCACATGCCGTGCGGCGCGCCTTCGTAGATCTTCAGCGTGGCGTTCTTGACGATCTTCGCCGAGAGCTTCGCCGAGTCGTCGATCGGCACGATCTGGTCGTCGTCGCCGTGCAGGATCAGCGTGGGCACGCTGATCTTCTTCAGGTCGTCGGTGTAATCGACTTCCGAGAACTGCTTGATGCACTCGTACTGGCCTTTGATCGAACCGGCCATGCCCTGACGCCAGAAGTCCTGCACCAGACCTTGCGAGACCTTCGCGTTCGGACGGTTGAAGCCGTAGAACGGCAGCGCCAGATCCAGATAGAACTGCGAACGGTTCGCGGCCACGCCCGCGCGGATGTTGTCGAACACCTGCATCGGCAGGCCGTTCGGGTTGGTCGGCGACTTGACCATTTGCGGCGGCACCGCGCCGATCAGCACGGCCTTCGCCACGCGCTTTTCACCGTGACGGCCGATGTAATGCGCCACTTCGCCGCCGCCCGTGGAATGGCCCACGAGCATCGCGCCCTTCACGTCGAGCGCGTCGAGCACGGCGGCCAGATCGTCGGCGTAGGTGTCCATGTCGTTGCCCTCGGACGGCTGGCCCGAGCGGCCATGACCGCGGCGGTCGTGCGCGATCACGCGATAGCCCTGGTTCACGAGGAACAGCATCTGCGCGTCCCACGCATCGGCGCACAGCGGCCAGCCGTGCGAGAACACCACCGGCGTGCCCGTGCCCCAGTCCTTGAAGTAGATCTGCGTGCCGTCCTTCGCGCTCACGTAGCCGCCGCCGTGATGGTGGCCCGTGCCGTGCGCGTGGGGCGCGGCGCCTGCCGGGGTGGCTGCGTTCGCGGCCAGGCTCGACATGGCGGCCATGGCGCCGGCCATGCCCGCGCTGGCCGAAAGCATCCGGCGACGCGAGGCCGAAGGAATGGTCGTGTCGATTTGCTGCGTGTTCATGCTGGATCTCCGTCGTTGCATCGCTGCGTGTGCAGGGGCGATGAGGTTGCGCGTGTCGGCGTGTCGTTGAAGCGCAGTGCGGCGAGCGAGAAGTGATGAAGTGGGCGCCGCATGCGTGAGCGCAGATTACGGAGACGGACCTGCAAAGTCCTTGTCGCGATCTGAAAAGTCCTGAATTCAGAAACGCACGGTTGGACGGAAAACGGACGAGCGGCATCGGCGGCCCAGGCGGGGCCGCGATGTTTCGATCAATCAGCGGGTGAATCGGAGGGAGGCTCGGAGGGAGGCTCGGAGCGAGAAAAGACGTGCCGCGCGTGCGTTCACGCGCGACGGAATCAGCGCACGTTCAGGTGTGCTTCGAGAAAGCGCAGCAGCGCGCGCACCTTCGTGGAATGACGCCGATTCGGCAGATACGCGGCGTGCACGACCGCATCGCCGCCTTGCGGACTCACCTGCCATCCGTCGAACACGCGCACGAGCCGACCGGCAGCGATCGCCTCGCACACGAGCCATTCGGGCAGCAGCGCGAAGCCCTGCCCCGCGAGCACGGCGGCGAACAGCATGTCGATGCTGTCCGAGACGAGGCGGCCGCGCACGTTCACCGGCTCCTGCGTCTCGCCGCGCGTGAAAGTCCAGATCTGGCGCGCGCGATAGCTGCCGCCATAACTCACACGCAGACATTCGCGCTGCGCGAGTACGGCGGGCTCGTCGGGCACGCTCTCGCGTTCGAGATAGCCCGCGCTCGCCACCACGACGCGCGTATTCTCCGCGAGCGTCTTCACGACGAGTTGCGGATTCGAATCGGGCAAGCCGATGCGCACCGCGAGATCGATGCGCTCCAGCGCGAGATCGACATAGCGGTCGGCGGCCACCACGTCGAGCGTCATACGCGGATGCGCTTGCAAAAACGCGGCCAGATGCGGCGCGAGCACCACACGGTTATAGGTGGACGGCACCGCAATGCGCAACATGCCCGCCGGTTCCGCGCCGCTGTCGAGCACGCTTTCGTCGGCTTCCGCGAGATCGTCGAGCACCTTGGCGATCTGCTCGACATAAGTCGCGCCCGCGTCGGTCAGGCTGACGCGGCGCGGCGTGCGCGTGAGCAGCACGGCGCCCACGTCCTGTTCGAGCGCATCCATCAGCCGCGTGACCGACGAGGTGGCGACGCCGAGCCGTTGCGCGGCCTTGGCGAAACCGCCGGCGTCCGAGACTTCGAGCAGGGTCTTGAGGGCGAGTAGCTTGTCCATGGCGGGCATTATGCCAGCGCGCCAACTGCGCGGATTTCAGGCGTTCTCGGGCGTTTTCACACGTCGCCGGTTTCGGCCGCGCGCGCGGCGTTCACTGCGGTTGAAGCCGTTCCGCGTGCTGCGCGCGCGCCGCTTGCAGCGCCTGCCTGAGCGCCGCGAGACGCTGAAAGTCGGGTGCGTTCGAGGTCAGATCCCAACCCGACGCATTCAAGCCGTCGATCAAGGCCGCCGCGCGCGCCGTCTCGCCCTTGTCCCGCTCATACGCCGCGAGATCCAGCGTGGCGCGCAGCGCCCACAGCGGCGCGCCATCCGCGTGCGCCATCGAGATCGCTTCGTCGAGCAGACGCCGCCCCGCTTCCTCGCGCCGCGCCGCGTCGTCGGGCGGCGTGCCGCGCTGCGCCGCGCGCCGCAATTCCAGCCAGCCGCGCGCGCGCTGCAACTCAGGCGCGAAGTAACGCTCGCCATTCGCGCGCGCATTCACGAGCGCCTCGTCGAGCCGCGTGCGCGCTTCGTCGAAACGTCCCGCGTGCGCGAGCGCCTGCGCGTGCAGCACGACAAATGGCGTGACCACGCGCCGGAAGCCACGCGATGCAAGACGCGGCAACGCGTTTTCCAGCCGTTCGAGCGCGACGTCGGCGTGGCCCGCGAGCATGTCGCGTTTCGCCGCCAGGCATTCGGCGTAATCGAGCCAGATGCCCAGCCGATGACTCGCCGACTGCGAACGCAGCAGCGACAGATAATTGGCCGCCGCCTGCTTCTCGCCGCAGTCGAGCGCAATCGGCACGGCCACGCAGGCCAGCACATGACTCAGCGACGGCTCCAGCGCATCGCCATGAATCAGGTTGAGCGTGCTTTCCACCAGTTGCATCGCCTTCGCGGGCTGGCATTGCAGCAGCGCGATGCGCGCGAGCGTGCCGCGCGCGTAGATCAGCGGATACACCGTGAGCCAGCCGCGCGACGGCATCGTCGCGCCGAGCGTCGTGAAGGCTTCGACGGTGCGTTCGAGCCGTTCGCGCGCCTGATCGTGCTCGCCGAAACAGTGCAGCGAAATCGCGAGCGTCTGCTCCGCGAGCCAGCGCCGCCACGGCGAATCGCCACTCGCCACCGCCTGCTGAAAACGCGTGGCGTAACGCAGCGACGTGTGGATGTCGCCGCTCGATTGCATCGCGTTCCAGAGGCCCCAGAGCGCGTCGGCGGCGAAATCGGCATCGTCGGCGGCGCGCGCGAGACGCAGCACGCGCTCCCACAACGCGACGGCCTGGCCCATGTCGTCGCCCACGTGCAGCAGCGAGGTCGCGTAGGCGGCGCACAGCTTCATCTCGCAGACGACGTCGACGGAACCCGCCGGCAGCGCGTCGAGCACCGCGAGCGCGCGTTGCGCGCGCTGGCAGCACTCCTGCACGTGCGAAGTGCTGAGCAAGGTGCCGACGAGCGCGCCCGCGAGCGCCACGCCGAGCACCTTGTCGCCGTCGTCGGAGAAGGCCCAGTCGTAGGCGCTGCGTGCGTCGTCGAGCGAGAGACGCGTGCTCACATCGGCGCCATCGTGTTCCGGCTGCCCGACAAGCGGCCCGCTCTCCTCGATACGCTTGCGCATATAACGCACGTGGCGCGTGGCGATGATCTGCGATTCGCCTTCGTCGCGCAGCTTTTCGAGCGCATAGGCGCGCGTGCTTTCGGTGAGCCGGTAGACGGCGATCGCGCCGCGAAACTCCACATTGAGCAGCGACTTGGTCGCGAGTTCGGAAAGGCTCGACACGATCACCGCGATCGACATGCCGGGCTCGGCCGTGACCGCGCAGACCGCCTCGAACGTGAAGGCGCCCGCGAAACAGCCCGCGCGGCGAAACAGAATGCGCGACGCGCCGTCGAGCAGCATGTAGCTCCACTCGAAGGTTGCGCGCAAGGTCTGATGGCGCGGCAGGGTCGAGCGCAAGCCGCCCGTGAGCAGATTGAGGCGGTCGTCCAGACGCGAGGCCACGCCTTCCACGCCGAGCGTGGCGACGCGCGCAGCGGCCAGTTCGATCGCGAGCGGCAGGCCTTCCAGCCGACGGCAGATTTCGGCGACCAGCGCGATGCTCGCCTGATCGCGCGCGCAATCGGGCGCGAGCGCGCGGGCGCGGCACAGAAACAGCGCGACGGCGGAATGCGCGAGGATCGCCTCGGTGGACACGCCGTTGGCGGGCACCGCGAGCGGTTCGAGGCGCAGCACGGATTCGGCCCAGATATGCAGCGGCTCGCGGCTCGTCACGAGCAGGCGTGCGCCATGATGGCGCGTGACCAGCGTATCGACGAAACCGGCCACCACGTCGATCACATGCTCGGCGTTATCGAGCACGAGCAGACAATTCGACGCCGCCACGGCCTGGCAGATCGCGTCCTCGCGCGACACGCCCGGCTCGCCGGGCAGATCAAGCGCCTCGGCCAGTGCCGCAAGCACGGTCTCACGCGAGCTGGCCTTGTTCAGTTCGACGAAGCAGACGGCGCGGCCCTGGCGGCGCTGCATTTCGCGCGCCGCGTGACGCGCGAGACAGGTCTTGCCGATGCCGCCCGCGCCCACCACCGTGGTCACCGGCACGTGCTCGAACTGCTCGACGATGCGCGCGATTTCGGCTTCGCGGCCGATCAGCGGCGCGGTGCGAAGCGGCGGCAACGAAGGCGCCAAAGCCGCTTGCGGCTGCGAAGGCGACAGTGGCGGCATGGGCGGCTGTAGCGTCGAAGGCGGCGCGCTATCACGCACGCTGTGATGGGCGCGGTCCTGCACGCCGTGATGCACTTTCGGCACGACGAGCACATAGCCGCGTCCCGCCACCGTCTTGATGAGGTCGCGCTCGACGCCGAGCAGCTTGCGCAGCGCGGCCACGTGCACTTGCAGGCGGTTCTCCTCGACGATCGCGCCAGGCCACACGGCGTCCATGATCGCGTCCTTCGAGAGCATCGAGCCATTCGCGCGATACAGCACTTCAAGCACGTCGAACGCGCGCGCGCCGATGCGCATCACGAGCCCGTTGCGCCGGATCTCGCGTTGCTCGAAACTGACCCGCAATGTGCCAATCTGAATCATGGTCATCTCCAGGACATATTTGCGTGTTTGCACGTGACCTGACACGCACCTGGTTGAACACCGTCATTCGAAACAGCGTGACCGCCCGGTTTCGAACCCAATATCGCGCCTCCTCTCATTGACCTTCGGCTGTCCCCTCTATTTCGTGCCGCGAAGTGTAATGATTGGCAATAAATCCGTCTTGAACAATAATTCGCGTTATGCCCGGCGAGGCGCGCCAAATGGGCCGCACGCCTCGCGCGAGGCGATTATTTTTCAAGTCATTTCGGGTTCGAAATTGTTAGCAATCGGCGGCTGATTCACTGCCGAACCGGCATTCAGCGGGCATTCGGCCGGCATTCAGACCGATAAGCGCAAGGCATGGCGCGCGTTGCCGCTGTTTCTGACCAATGGTATAAATGTCACCTCGAATCTGGCGAACCGGTTACAGCGCAGTGTTGTCCGCGCCGTCCAATACATCCGGGCAATCCGGCACGAGGTCACCGTTCATGATTTCGCGAGTCATTTCCGCGCCGGTTGCGGCCACGCCCAAAGACAATCTGGGCTGTGTTTCCAGCAAATTGCGAAAAGATATCCATGTGGACAGCGGGGATATCACGTTCTATCGAAAATGCATGGAAGAAGCGGATCTCAGCCGCGTAACCATGCCCGCCTGCGAACGCGGATTTTTGACGGGCATTTCATTAGGCCATGCGCACCGCCGGAAAATATTCACGGGCGCACGCACGTTAGATCGGCATTTCGATACCGATTCGATCTATATCCGCGATTTTTCTGAAGATTATCAGGCGGATATGTATGGCAATTTCGATTTCGTATTGATCGAATTGTCACGGCCCTTTCTGGACCGCCTCGCCGACGAGCAGGACCTGCCCGCCATCAGCGGCCTGACCTGCGACGTGCAGCAAAAGGATGCGGTGCTCGGCCATCTGGCCCGCGCGCTCGCCGCGAATCTGGAACTCGCGGGCTCGATCAATACCTTGTTCGTGGAGCAGATCGGTCTCGCGATCGGCTCGCATGTCGCGCGCCAGTACGGCAGTTTCAATGCCGCGAACGAACGCGCCAAGGGCGCGCTCTCCGCGGTCAACGAAGCACGCGCGAAGGAACTGCTGCTGGAGCGTTCGCGCGACGGCGTGTCGATTGCCGACATCGCGCGCGAGTGCAATCTGTCGCGCGGCTATTTCATCCGCGCATTTTCGAAGTCGACGGGGCGCACGCCCCATCAGTGGCTGCTAGAACAGCGCACCGACGAGGCGCGCCAGCTTGTCGAACGCACCGACATGACGCTCTCGGAGATCGCCGCGCAATGCGGTTTCGCCGATCAGAGTCACTTGAGCCGCGTGTTCCTCAAACTGGTGGGCGTGTCGCCAGGCGCCTGGCGGCGGCACGCCCTGCGCGCCGCACTGTCTCGACAGGATTAACGCACCGCGGTCGCGGCGCTCGCCGGCACGGCCGCGCGCGACGTTTCCATCGCCGTGCGGTCCGAATCGGCGTTGCGCGGCGCGTCGCCAGTCTGTGCGACCCAGCCGCCTCCCAGATACTGGTAGAGATCCACCAGATTCGTGAGACGGCTCAGATTCGCGCTGATCAGCGATTGCTGCGCGGAATACAGATCGGTCTGCGCGCTCAGCACCGAGAGGTAGCTGTCCACGCCGTTGCGATAACGCAGATCCGAAAGCGTGTAGCGGCGCTGCTCGCTTTCCGTGTACGCGCGCAGATCGCTGATCTGCGAGTCGTAGGTGCCGCGCGCGGCGAGACCGTCCGCCACTTCGCGGAACGCCGTCTGAATCGCCTTCTCGTACGACGCCACGTCCTCGTCTTTTTCGAGCTTCGCCACGTCGAGGCTGGCCTTGTTCGCGCCGCCCTCGAAAATCGGCATCGTGATCGTCGGACCGAAATCCCACGCGAGTTGACCCGGCTTGAACAGCGAGCCGAGGCTCGCGCTCGCATAGCCGAACTGGCCCGTCAGGCTGATGCTCGGGAAGAACGCCGCGCGCGCCGCGCCGATATTGGCGTTGGCGGCCTTGAGCGTTTCCTCGGCTTCGAGAATGTCGGGACGGCGCGTGAGCAGATCGCTGGGCAGGCCCGCCGGAATATCGGCGAGCAGTTCCTGCGAATCGAGCGGCAAGCCCTCGGGCAGATCGGCGGGCAACGGCGCGCCCACCAGCAGCACGAGCGCGTTTTCGGCCTGCGCGCGCAGACGCACTTCGCTCTCGTAGTTCGCGTGCGCCTGCTGCACCACGCCCGCCGCTTCACGCAGATCGAGTTCCGAGCCGGTGCCGGTGTCGAATTCCGTCTTCGTCAGCTCATACGATTTCTGCGCGGCGTCGAGCGTCTCCTGCGTGACCTTCATCGTGTCGTCGTAGGCGAGCATCGTCAGGTACTGGTCGGCGACTTCGGAGATCAGCGTCAGCTCCGCCGCCTTGCGCGCCTGCGCCGTCGACAGATAGGTGTGCAGCGCCTCGTTCGAGAGGCTGCGCACCTTGCCGAAGAAGTCGAGTTCCCACGACGCGCCCGCAGCCGCGTCGTAGTCGCTCGCGACCGTCGCGCGGCCCACGTACGAGAGATCGGCCGGCGTGCGCGTGCGCGTGCCGGTGCCGGTCACGGAGACCGTCGGCATCAGGTTGGCGCGCTCGATGCGGTACTGCGCGCGCGCCTGCGCCACCTTGAGCACGGAGACACGCAGATCGCGGTTGTTCTGCAACGCCAGCTCGATGAGCTTTTGCAGGCGCGGGTCCTTGAAGAAGTCGCGCCAGCCGATATCGGCGGCCGAGTGACCTTGCGCGCTGCGCGCGCCGGCACCCGGCTGGCTTTCATAAGCCGGACCCGTGGGATAGGCCGCCGAAACCGGCGCGGCCGGTTGCGTGTAGTGCGGCTCCAGCGTGCAGGCGGCGCTGAGGAACGCCGCCGCCACGCCGAGCGCGGTCAGCGAGAGCTTATTCATCGTGGCTCTCCTGCGTGCCGTGGGCCGCATCGGTGCCGCTCTGCGCGTTGTCTTCGGAGCGGCTGAATTTCGATCGAATGACCACATAGAACATCGGAATCATGAAAATGGCGAGGAACGTGGCCGTGAACATGCCGCCGATCACGCCGGTGCCGATCGCGTGCTGGCTCGCCGAGCCCGCGCCGTTGCTGATCGACAGCGGCAGCACGCCGAGCACGAAGGCCATCGACGTCATCAGGATCGGGCGCAGACGCAGACGTGCGGCTTCCAGCGCCGCCGCGACCGCGGTCATGCCGTGCTGCTCCTGCAGTTCGCGCGCGAACTCCACGATCAGAATGGCGTTCTTCGCCGAGAGACCCACGGTGGTCAACAGCCCCACCTGGAAGAACACATCGTTTTCGAGGCCGCGCAGCGTCACCGCGAGCAGTGCGCCGATCACGCCGAGCGGCACGACCAGAATCACCGCGAACGGAATCGACCAGCTTTCATACAGCGCCGCGAGACACAGGAACACCACGATGATCGAGATCGCGTAGAGCAGCGGCGCCTGCGAGCCCGATTGCAGTTCCTGGAACGAGAGACCCGTCCACGAATAGCCGATGCCTGCCGGCAGCTTCGCCGCCAGTTGCTCCATCGCGCTCATCGCCTGGCCCGTCGACTTGCCTGCCGCCGCCTGGCCCTGGATTTCGAGCGACGAAATCCCGTTGTAGCGTTCGAGCTTCGGCGAGCCGAAAGTCCACTTGCCCGTGGCGAACGAGGTGAACGGCACCATCGTGCCGCTCGTGCCGCGCACGTACCACTTGGCCAGATCGTCCGGGTTCATGCGGAACGGACCGTCGGCCTGCACGTAGACGCGCTTGATCCGGCCATCGGTATCGAGGAAGTTGTTGATGTACTTCGAGCCCCACGCGATCGAGAACGTATCGTCGATGTCGGCGGCGGCGACACCCATCGCCTGGGCCTTCTCGCGATCGATATCGACCTTGTATTGCGGCGTGTCGTTCAGGCCGTTCGGACGCACGAGCGCGAGGTTCGGATCCTTCGCGGCCATGCCGAGCAGTTGATTGCGCGCGGCCATCAGCTTCTCGTGACCGAGCGAAGCGTTGTCGGTCAGTTCGAAGTCGAAGCCCGATGCGGTGCCGAGTTCAGGAATCGAAGGCGGATTGATCGGGATGATCATCGCGTCCTTGTCGCCCGCGAAGTGCGCGAACACGCGGCCCACCAGCGCCTGCACCTTCTCGTTCGACGCGCGGCGCTTCTCGAAGTCCTTCATCTGCACGAACACCATGCCGGAGTTCTGGCCACGGCCCGCGAAGTTGAAGCCGTTCACCGTGAACACCGACTCGACGATGTTCTTCTCGTCGGTCAGCAGATAGTCGGTGACCGCCTTGAGCGAGCGCGCCGTGGTTTCCTGGGTCGAGCCCGGCGGCGTCTGCACCTGCACGTACATCGTGCCCTGGTCTTCATCCGGCAGGAACGACTTCGGCAGACGCACGAACAGGAAACCCACCGCGACGATCACGCCGAGATAGATCACGAACCAGCGCGACGAACGGCGGATCACATGCTGCACGCCGCTGTGATACTTGTCGCGGCTCTTGTCGAAGCTGCGGTTGAACCAGCCGAAGAAGCCCTTCTTCTCTTCGTGATGGCCCTGCGGAATCGGCTTGAGAATGGTCGCGCACAGTGCGGGCGTGAGAATCAGCGCGCAGAGCACCGAGAGCACCATCGCGGCCACGATCGTCAGCGAGAACTGACGATAGATCGCGCCCACCGAGCCGCCCGAGAACGCCACCGGCACGAACACGGCCGAGAGCACGAGCGCCACGCCCACGAGTGCGCCGGTGATCTGGCCCATCGCCTTGCGCGTGGCTTCCTTCGGCGGCAAGCCTTCTTCCGCCATCACGCGCTCGACGTTTTCGACCACCACGATCGCATCGTCCACGAGCAGGCCGATTGCCAGCACGAGCCCGAACATCGAGAGCGTGTTGATCGAGAAGCCCGCCGCCGACATCACCGCGAACGTGCCCAGCAGCACCACGGGCACCGCGATCGTCGGGATCAGCGTGGCGCGCAGGTTCTGCAGGAACAGATACATCACGAGGAACACCAGCACGATGCCTTCGAGCAGCGTCTTGACCACTTCCTCGATCGACAGACGCACGAACGGCGTGGTGTCGTACGGATACTTCACGACGAGGCCGTGCGGGAAGTTCTTCGACAGTTCCGCGAGCTTCGCGCGAACGAGTTGCTCGGTTTGCAGCGCGTTCGCGCCGGTCGCCAGCTGAATGCCGAAGCCCGCTGCCGGTGCACCGTTGTACTTGGTGTCGAAGTTGTAGTTCTCGCCGCCCAGTTCGATACGCGCCACGTCGCGCAGGCGCACCTGCGAACCGTCCTGGTTCACCTTGAGCAGCACGTTGCCGAATTCTTCAGGTGTCCGGAGGAACGAAGCTTCCGTGATGGTCGCCTGCATCGCCTGGCCCTTCACGGACGGCGTGCCGCCGATCGAACCCGCTGCCACCTGCACGTTCTGGTTCGTGATGGCCGTTTCCACGTCCACCGGCGTCAGCGCGTACTGGTTGAGCTTGTCGGCGTTGAGCCACACGCGCATCGAGAACTGCGTGCCGAACAGCGTGACCGTGCCGACGCCGTCGACGCGGCTCAGCGGATCTTCGATGTGCGACGCCACGTAGTTCGAGAGGTCGTAGCGGTCCATGCTGCCGTCTTGCGAGACGAACGCCATCACCATCAGGAAGCTGTTGCTGGACTTCGTGACCTTGATGCCCGCTTCCTGCACGACGGTCGGCAGCACGGGCGTAGCGAGTTGCAGCTTGTTCTGCACCTGCACCTGCGCGATGTCGGGATTCGTGCCCGCCGCGAAGGTCAGCGTGATCGTGGCCGCGCCCGAGTCGTCCGACGTCGACGACATGTACAGCAGATGGTCGAGGCCGCTCATCTGCTGCTCGATCACCTGGGTCACGGTGTCTTCGACGGTCTTGGCCGACGCGCCCGCGTAACTCGCGCTGATCTGGATGGAAGGCGGCGCGATGGTCGGATACTGCGCCACCGGCAAGGAGAAGATGGAGGCCCCCCCCGCCATCATCAGGATGATCGCGATCACCCAGGCGAAGATGGGCCTGTCAATAAAAAATCGAGCCATTTAACGCGTCACCTCACACTGCGCCAGCGGACGCCGCGGCGGGCGAGGAAGCGGAAGCGGCCGCAGCCGCATCCGTTGCTGATACCGGCGTTGCGCCCTGATCGACGGCGTGCACGGTCTCGCCCGGCTGCACCTTCATGCCGCCCGAGATCACCACGCGGTCGCCCACGTCGAGACCCTTCTCGATGATCCAGTTGTTGTTCGTCACGCCGCCCGTGGTGAGCTGGCGCAGTTCGACCTGGTCCTTCGCGTTGACGACGAGCGCCGTCGGGTTGCCCTTCTGGTCGTGCTGAACGGCGGCTTCGGGCAGCAGCACGGCCTGCTCGTTGTAGCCTTCGTCGATACGCGCGCGCACATACATGCCCGGCAGCAGCACGTCGTGCGGATTGTCGAAGGTCGCGCGCACGGTGACCGAGCCGGTCGTCTGATCGACGGTGACGTCGGAGAATTCGAGGTGACCCGTGCCCTTGTACGGCTGGCCGTCTTCGAGCGTCAGCTGCACCTTCGCGGCGTGCGGGCCGGTCAGCGTGACCTTGCCGTCGGCGGCGGCGCGGCGCAGCTTCAGACCGTCGACGCTCGATTGCGTGAGGTCCACATACACCGGGTCCATCTGCTGCACGGTGGCGAGTTCGGTCGCGCCGCTCGACTGCACATACGCGCCCGGCGTCACCGACGACTTGCCGATGCGGCCCGTGATCGGCGAATAGACCGTCGTGTAGCTCAGATTGATCTTCGCGGTTTCCACGCTCGCGGCGTCGGCTTCGACATCGGCTTGCGCTTCGTCGGTGGCGGCCACGGCGTTGTCGTAATCCTGCTTGCTGACCGCGTTGGCCGCGACCAGCACCTTGTAGCGGTCCGATTGCGCCTTCGCGGCGATCAGCGTCGCGCGCGCCTTCGCGAGCGCGGCCTTGGCGTTGTCGAGCGTCGCCACGTAGGGCGCCGGATCGATCTGATAGAGCAACTGCCCGGCCTTCACCTCGCTGCCTTCGACGAAGGTGCGCTTGAGCACGATGCCGGTCGCGCGCGCCTGCACCTCGGCGACGAGATGCGCGCTGACGCGGCCCGGCAGATCGACGGTCACGGGCACGGCGGTGGTCTGCACGCGCATGACGTTGACTTCCGGCGTGGCGGCGGCGGCGTGTTGCGGTTTGTCCGAGCAGCCTGCAAGGCCGATGGCGGCGCAAATCACCGCGCAGTGCGCGGCGAGCGTACGGAGTGACGGCGTTCCCGGTGTGATGGCGTAATTTCCTGAGTGTCTTGTCATATTCGCTAGAGGCGCGCCGGGCCCCTGCCCGGCTAACTTACCAATCCCTTAACCATTGCTTCACGCGGAGGTTACGCAAACTACACATACGCCGCGTTACGTAAAAAACGCTCCGTAAGATTCACTAAGCAAACGCGGCGCGAGCGTTGATAAGATCGGCGCGAGTCGATGTTCCACCCGCGTTCGCGCACCGTTTCGTCACGTCGTCGCGTGGTGGGGCCGGATGCCATCACGGTGTGGGACGCACGGAATTTGAAGGGCCGAGTGATATGAGAAGGACGAGGGAGCAATCGCTCGCGCAGCGTCAGACGCTGCTCGATTGCGCGGAGCAGATCTTCTACAAGAAGGGATTTGCGGCCGCCACGCTTGAGGAAATCGCCAGCAAGGCAGGCGTGACGCGGGGCGCGATCTACGTGCATTTCCGCAGCAAGGCGGCGATTTTCGAGGCGCTGTTCGAGCGCCCCGATCTCTCGCTCGCGCCGTTCGATCTGCCCGCGCGGCCGGCGTCGGCGCGGCCGATGGCCTGGCTCGCGCAGGAATTGCGCGCGCGTCTCAAGCGCATGCTGGGCAATCGTTCGGCGCGCCACCTCTACGGCATCGCGCTCGCGGACGCCGAATCGGTCCGCCGCAACGCGCCGCTCGCCGCACGCATGCAAAGCGCGGCCACTCACGCCGAAACGACCATCGCCACCGTACTCGACGACGCCGCGCATCTCGGCGAAATCGACGGGCCGCTCGATGCGCTCGGGTCCGCGCGTTTCATCTATTCGGCGCTCACGGGATTTTTCTGCCGACAGCTATCGAGCGGCCAGCCCGCCGCCGACGATCTGCTCGTCGCGCGCGTGGTGGAGACGGTGCTGTGCTGCGTGCAGTTGAGCGTCTCCGATCATGTGCATCAACCGGCGGCGATGCGCGAAACACCGGCGCGCGTAACCAGCGCGCCGACGCCCGCCAGCAGCGCCGATCAACCCGCCTTGCGCGGATAAGGAAAGCTCATCGTCACGGCGAAGCCGCCTTGCGGATCGTTGGCGACCTCCATCGCGCCGCCGTGATGACGCACGAGGCGGCGCACGATCGCGAGACCAAGGCCGCAATGCGCATCGCCGCTGCGGGCCGCGTCGAGACGCACGAAAGGACGCTGCACGCGATGCAGATCCGCTTCGGGCACGCCCGCGCCGTGATCGCGCACGTGCAGCACGTAACGGCCATCGGCGAGCGCGGTCGAGACTTCCACGGGCGGCTCGCCATACGTGAGCGCGTTTTCGATCAGGTTCGAGAGGATGCGGTCGAGATCGACGGCGGGCAGCATGAAGCCTTCGCCCGCCTGGAGATCGAGCTTCACGAGCGCGTCGTCTCCCGCTTCGCCGGATTCGCCCGATTCGCCCGATTCGCCCGCTTGCGCGCCGTAATCGCGACGGCAATGCTCGTCGACACTCACGAACACCGAGTCGGTCACGTTCTCGCGCGCGAAGTCGAGAAACTGCGTGACGATGCGCGACATCGATTCGGTCTCGCGCAAAAACGCGGCGCGGTCGGCGGGCGTGGCGAGCAGATCGGCGCGTAGCTGCATGCGCGTGATCGGCGTGCGCAGATCGTGCGCGATGCCCGCGAGCATGATCGAGCGCTCGCGCTCGCTTTCCGCGAGTTCGTTCACCATGTCGTTGAAATCGCTGACCAGTTCGCGCACTTCGTGCGGTCCCGCCTGCCTCACGCGATGCACGCCGCGCCCGATGCGATATTCACGCGCCGCGCGCGCGAGTTCGCGCACGGGCCGCTGCACCTGCCACGCAAAAATCACCGCCGTGACGATCGCGAATACGAGCGTGAGCGCCGAAAAACCCATGAAGCGGCTGAACGGCGGCATGTAACCCGGCATCACGATCCAGTATGGCGCGTCGCGCTTGCGCACCCATACGCTGCTGGTTTGCGGCTCGACCACCACGTGGCTGCCCTCGCCCAGACGCGGACGCAGACTCTCTTCGAGCGGACCGTCCGTGTCCGTGCACGGCGCGGGACAGCCGGTCGCGATCGCGTGCTCCGCGCTCACGTAGCGAATGCCGAGCGTCTGCGCCACGTGATCGGCGAGCACCGGATCGCGCTCGCGCACCTGCGCCGCCACGACGAGATTGTTGAGCGAGCGCTGTGCGTCGATCTTCGCGCGCTCCTTGTCGATCAGCAGCAGCGCCATGACATGCACCATGATCACGAGCCCGACGATCATCAGCGAAAGCCGGCCGAACAGCGTGTCAAGCGGGCGGAAGGGATGCATCATCGGCGTCATCGTCGGGAACGAACATGTAGCCCACGCCGCGCATCGTCTGCAGACGGCGCGGGTTGGATGGATCGACTTCGATCAGACGGCGCAGCCGCCACACCGGCACGTCGATGCCGCGCTCGGTCACGGCCGCGCCCGGCCCGTGCAGCAGGTCGAGCAGCTTCGCGCGCGAAAGCGTTTCCATCGGATGCTGGGCGAAGATTTCGAGCATCGCGTACTCGCTGCCGGTGAGCTTGACCGGCTCGCCGTCGCGCAGCAGCGTGCGCGTCGCGAAGTTCAGTTCGAACGGCCCGAAGCGGCACGGCGCGCGGCGCTCGGGCGCACCGCGATCCGGTTCGCCCTGGCGGCGCAGCACGGCGCGAATGCGCGCGAGCAGTTCCTGCGGCATGAACGGCTTGCCGAGATAGTCGTCGGCGCCGAGTTCGAGGCCGACCACGCGGTCGGCGCCATCGGCGCGCGCGGTGAGCATGATGACCGGAATGCGGTCGCCGCTCGCGCGCAATTGTTTGAGCGCCGTGAGGCCGTCGACGCCCGGCATCATCACGTCGAGCACGATGACCGAGGGACGCTCGCGTTCGAGGCGGCGTTCGAGCTGCGTGGCGTCGTGCAGCACCGAAAACGCGATGTTGCGCTGCTGGAAGAATTCGCGCAGGAGGTCACGCAGCGATTCGTCGTCGTCGACGAGGAGAACCTGGAACTCAGGATCGGACATCGTGGACGCCTCCGGGGAAGGTGCAACGGCGGTCGGCGGGAGGATGGCGCTGGATCACGGAAAATCTTTGTCAATCAGGGTGTTGCGGCTCGCAGGGCGAGACATGGCGAGTCGGGGCGGCACGGGGTCGAAGCGGATCGACCGGCGCGCGCTGGGGCTATTGTGCCTGTGTTGGCGGGGATGTGGCGGCGAGGGATGCTGCGGCGATCCGTGCCGTCCCCTGTGCCGGGACGGCCTGGTGCTCAGTCGAGCGGCTTGATGCCCATGAGTTTCGCGTTGTAGCTTTCGGCGAGTTTTTTGCCGGCGGCGTTTTCCGGCACGCAAAAGCGCGAGCGGAATGATTGTTTGTCGTTGCCGGCGGCCATAAAACTGCACATGACCTTCAGCGAATAGCTCCCGTCCTTTCTGTTCTGCCAGGCCGGCAGCACCTGGACGAAAAACTCGCCCGATCCGGTGTAGCCGGTCAAGCCGTTGAACGAGACAGGCGCGGCCGGATCGAGATGCAGCGTCTTGATCGTGACGCGCGCATCTTCGACGTCCTCGCTGATGAAATAATGCGCGCCGTTTTCTTCGATGAAATACGTATCGTCGCCGAGCATGGTTTGAATGCTGCGGGAATCCGAAAAACCCAGATAGTCGAGTTGCGCGTAATTCTTCTTGTCTTGAACGACGTAGGTACAGCCGTCGTCCACACGCAATTTCACCGCGCCATCGTCCGGTATCGCAAAGCCGCAGGCGGAAGACGCCAACGCGGACGCCGAGAAGCCAAGCGCTCCGCACAGTGCACCCCAGCGCGCAATCCATTCTGATGCAGATAAATAAGGCTTCACGGCACGTCCGTTTCGTTAGCGTCTCCCGCGTTGCGCGGTATCAGCGCAATTTAATACAAGTCAGCCCTTTCTGGCGCGGGCTGACCTTTCGCAGTTTCACGGGCGTGGCCGGATGGCCGTCGTTATCGACTTCGATCGCGGCCATGATGCACTGGTAGTCGTTCACATGCCCTAACGCGCTGAGCCACGAGCGGTTCGGATCGCTGGGCGCGCGCCCTTCCTGCGCGACCATCAGATAATGCGTGCCTTGGCGCGGCGTGAATTTCGCCTGCATCATGCAGCCGTCGCCCTCGTAGGAGATGACGAGCGGCTTGTCCGGGACGACTTTCACCGGCGCGGCGTCCGGATTGCCATCGACGAGCGTTTTGCCCGCGTAGCAATCCTTTTCGTTAAAGGAAAGCAGATAAACCCCGGCGCCGCTCACGCGTAAATCTGCCGATGGCTCCGAGTCTTTCGGGAAAGGATACGGCTTGCCGAGCGTGGTGCAGCCCGCCAGGAGCGCGCCCAGGCAGGCGATAATGATGGTCGACTTCACGGTGTATTTTCTTCTAATGTCGTTACGCGAATGGCGAGGCGCGCTTCATTCGAAGCTGAAACGCAGATCCTTGACGATCGGCTCGTTGCCCCATTTGAACGAACACACGCGCGCGACTTCGACGCCCACCGTGCCCGAGCCGGAACTCGACGGCTGCTTTTCGCTGACCGGCACGCATCCGCCTGCGATGGTCACCGTCGGCGTGCCCTGCTTCGAGAGCGGGAATTCAATGCCGGCGTCTTCGGGAATCGTGTGCGTGAGCGAGACGTTTTCGATGTAATCGTCCGGTGCCGTGAGGATCAGCGCCTTGTCGACCACGAGCGAGTAATAGTCGTGCTGGAACGGCACTTCGGTGAGGCACACCGTTGCGGTGTGTTGCCCGAGCGTTTGCGATTCGCAGCGCGGAGCCGGCGCGGCAGCCAATGCCGATACTGCGCCGAACAACAGGGGAAGCGTAACGAGTGATTTCATTCAGGTTGAATATTGTGGATATTGTGTCTGTTATTTCGACCGTTTCAATGAAATCTTGAGTCATTTATTACGCCGCGGTTTATTCACCTCTAAAAGGAAATACACCATTTCGCCATTCATTCGATAAAACAACCCGATAGCGCATGGCAAAAGTCAGCCAATCAACCGGCGCTCAGTAATTCGGCGAATTTATCCGCGAGCGCGGGACGCGAACGATGCGGCCAGATCGCGCTGAGTTCGAAAAACGGCAGCACGTCGCCTTCGCGGACCTCGCACACGCGCACGCCCGCGAACTGAATTGCCTTGACCGACTGCGGCAGCAGCGAAGCCCCGCATCCCGCCGCCACGCAGGCGAGCACGGTGAGCGAGCGATTCGCGTCCTGCACGATATTGGCCTCGCACCCGAACGTGCGAAACGCGCTGAGAATGCCCGCGCGCACCACCGGCAATTGGCCGTGCGGAAACCACACGAGCCCCATGCGCGCGAGTTCCGCGAGGCCGATCTTGCCGTCCTCGCCAAGCGGATGCGACACGGGCACGACCGCCTGCAGGCGCTCGCGCACGATCAGCTTTTCGCGCATGCGTCCACGCACGGCAACCGGCGTATGCAGCAGCCCGATATCGATCTCGCCCGACTCCAGCGCGCTCGCCTGCTCCGCGTTGCTCATCTCGCGCAGCGTCAGTTCGACATTGGGCACGGCCGCGCGCAAGGCCGCGATCGCCTTGGGCATCACCTCGAACAGCGCCGCCGAGGCAAAGCCGATGGCGAGCCGCCCGCCGCGTTGCGCACCGATATCGCGCGCCCGTTTCTCCGCCGCTTCGATGCGCGCAACGCTCAGACGAATGTCCTCGACCACCGCCTCGCCCGCCGCCGTGAGCGCCGCGCCCCGGCGCGTGCGCGCCAGCAGTTTCACGCCCAGATCCTGCTCCAGCCGCGTGACGGCCTGGCTGAGCGCGGGCTGCGCCATGCCGAGCTGGGCCGCCGCGCCGGTGACGCTGCCCGCGTCGACGATAGCCAGAAAATACTTGAGCGTGCGGATCGATTCCATCGGCGGCTTTCCATATCACGATGCTATGAAAGAACAACATTTCCATAGTATGCACGTGATCCACGCTTTTCTAGAATGGCGTCCAATTATTCAACAGCGAACCAACAGCGGCCGCCCGGCCAACGGCGCGGCACGCACAGGAGACGACCATGCGCTGGTACCGCGACATCACGCCCATCGAAAAACGCACCTTATGGAGCTGCTTTGGCGGCTGGGCGCTCGACGCCGTCGACACGCAGGTTTTCTCTCTCGTCATTCCGTCGCTGCTCGCGACCTGGGGCATCAGCAAGGGCCAGGCGGGTCTGATCGGCGGCGCCACGCTCGTCGCGGGCGCGCTCGGCGGCCTGCTCGCGGGCATTCTGTCCGACCGCGTCGGCCGCGTGCGCGCCTTGCAGATCACCGTCATCTGGTTCTCGCTGTTCACCTTCCTGAGCGCCTTCGCGCAGAGCTTCGACCAGTTGCTGGTGCTGAAGGCGCTGCAAGGCATCGGCTTCGGCGGCGAATGGACGGCGGGCGCGGTCCTGCTCAGCGAAACCATGAACCCCAAACATCGCGGCAAGGCGATGGGCATCGTGCAAAGCGCGTGGGGCTTCGGCTGGGGCGCCGCCGTGCTGCTCTACATGGCGGTGTTTTCGTTCGTCTCGCCGCAATGGGCGTGGCGCGTGCTGTTCGCCATCGGCCTCGTGCCCGCGCTGCTCGTGCTTTACATGCGCCGCAACGTGGTCGAACCGCCGCGCGAAGCGCAGCCCGCGCGTGACGTGCATGGCGATCAAACCGGGCGCGGCGTGTTCCGCATCGCCGCGGGCATCTTCGATCCGGCCGTGATCCGCACCACGCTCGTTGGCGGCCTGATCGGGCTGGGCGCGCACGGCGGCTATCACGCCATCACCACGTGGCTGCCGACCTACCTCAAGACCGAGCGCCATCTTTCGGTGCTGGGCACGGGCGGTTATCTCGCGGTGGTGATCGTCGCGTTCATCGTGGGCTGCTTCGTGAGCGCGTGGTTGCAGGATCGCATCGGACGGCGCTGGAACGTGATTTTCTTCGCGGTCTGCTGTGCGGTGATGGTGAACATCTACACGTTCCTGCCGATCGGCGACACCACCATGCTGATCCTGAGCTTCCCGCTCGGCCTCTTCTCCGCCGGCATTCCGGCGACGCTCGGCGCACTGTTCAACGAGCTTTATCCGCAAGGCGTGCGCGGTACGGGCGTGGGCTTTTGCTACAACTTCGGGCGCATCGTCTCGGCGGGCTTTCCGGTGCTGATCGGCCATATGAGCGCGTCGATGTCGCTGGGCGCGGCGCTCGGCATCGATGCGGGCGTGGCCTACGGTCTCGTCGTGGTCGCGGCGCTGATGCTGCCCGACACGCGCCGCCAGCGCAGCGCAACGGCCGCACAAGACGCCACGCATGGCGAGACGGCGATGGCCTCGCGGCACTGAGCGCATCCGAGATGCCGCTGAGCGCAGCTCGCACATCGTCAACCGACTCACAGGGATTCCCCACGATGGACCTCTCCTTGCCCGGCACCCCGGCCGATCCGTTCGACGGTCTCTCCCCGGCGTCTTCCGACTGGCTCGCGGACACCCGCGCGCCCATCACGGGCATCGACTCGCACGCGCACATCTTCGTGCGAGGACTGCCGCTCGCGGCGCAGCGCCGTCACGCGCCCGACTACGATGCCACGCTCGATCAGTACATCGAACGACTTTCCGCGCACGACATGTCGCAAGGCGTGCTGGTGCAGCCGAGCTTTCTGGGCTTCGACAATACATTTCTGGCGAGCGTCTGCGCGCGCTATCCGCAGCGCTTTCGCGGCGTGGCCGTGGTTGCGCCCGAGATTACCGATGCCGAACTCGCGGCGCTGAACGCCGCGCATATCATCGGCGCGCGCCTGAATCTGATTGGCCTGCCGCTGCCCGACTTTAGCGAGCGCCGCTGGCAGGCGCTGCTGGCGCGGCTCAACGCGCTGCGCTGGCATGTGGAAGTGCAGGCGAATGCCGCCGATCTGCCGGTCGTGCTCGATGCGCTGCTCGCACAAGGCTGCACGGTCGTCGTCGATCATTTCGGGCGGCCCGATGCGCAACTCGGCGCGCGCGACGCGGGCTTTCGCGATCTGCTGTCGCGCGCGGCGAGCGGCAAGGTGTGGGTGAAACTCTCGGCGGCCTATCGCAGCGCGCAAGAGACGGACGGCACGGAAAACGCCCTCGCCCTTGCCGACGCGCTGCTCGCCGCGTATGGCCCGCAGCGGCTCGTCTGGGGCAGCGACTGGCCGCATACGCAGCATCGTCATCGGATCGATTACGACGGCGCAGTCAATGCACTGCGCACCTGGGTCCGCGACGACGCCGCGAGACAAACGATCCTCACGGCGTCGGCGGCCGAACTGTTCCGCTTCGAAATTCAGACCGCCAGCGCTGCATCGAGCGTCGGATAGTCGGTATAGAACTGCGCGGTGCCGCCAAAGAAGCCTTCGCGGCGCGGCGCGTTCATCGGCGCATTCGTCTTGATGCGCTCGACGAAATCGGGATTCGCCAGCACCATCGCGCCATACGATTCCAGATCGGCCACGCCCGACGCGACATCGTCGCCCACCTGCTCGCGCGGACGCCCCGCGCGGTTCAGCATCAGCGTGCCATTCCAGCGCGCGCGAATCTCGGCCAGCAGCGGCTCGTCGCCCTGATGCGCGAGATGCAGATACGCCAGCCCGAGTTTGTCGAGTTCGCTCACCAGGTAGCGGTACAGCGCCGGACCTTCCGCGCCCTCGTCGATGCCCCACAGCGACATGCCCGGCGACAAACGAATCGCGGTGCGGTCCGCGCCGATCTCGTTCGCGATGGCCGTCGCCACCTCGATCGCAAAGCGCGCGCGATTCTCGATCGTGCCGCCGTATTCGTCGGTGCGCTGATTGGCGCTCGGCGCGAAGAACTGCTGCACGAGATAGGCATTCGCACCGTGAATCTCGACGCCATCCGCGCCCGCTTCGATCGCGCGGCGCGCCGCCTGCGCGAAGTCGGCGACCGTGCGGCGGACTTCGTCCGTCGAGAGCGCGCGCGGCACCGGAATGTCCTGCATGCCCTTCGCGGTGAACATGCCCGAACCCGGCGCGATGGCCGACGGCGCGACACCGGCGCGATGATGAGGCGTGTTATCGGGATGCGACATACGCCCCGCATGCATCAGCTGAATGAACAGGCGGCCGCCCTGCGCGTGCACGGCATCCGCGACCGGCTTCCAGCCCGCCACGTGCGCGTCGGTGTAGATGCCCGGCGTGTTCATATAGCCCTGACCATCGGCGGACGGCTGCGTGCCTTCCGTGACGATCAGGCCCACGCTCGCGCGCTGCGCATAGTAAGTCGCGGCGAGTTCGCCGGGCGTGCCGTCGAACTGGGCGCGCGAGCGCGTCATCGGCGCCATGACCAGGCGGTTGCGCAGCGCATGACGGCCGACGCGGACGGAATCGAACAATGTATTCACGGCGAACTCCTCGAATGGGTTGAACGCAAGCGATATCGGCCTGCGATGGAGCCATGATCGTCTGCTTCATGAGGAAGATAAAGACGGGCAATCGGATATCATTGATCCATTGATGGAGCAATGACGATGGACGATTACCTCAATGACATGGCGCTGTTCGTGGAAGTCGTGAAGGCGAAGGGCTTTCGCCACGCCGCCGACGCGCTGGGCATGCCGAACTCCACGCTCTCGCGGCGCATCAGTGCGCTGGAGAAGCACATCGGGCTGCGCCTGCTGCATCGCACGACGCGCAAGATCGAGCTGACCGAAGCCGGGCAGATTTATTTCGAGCGCTGCAAACGCATCGTCGACGAGGCGCGGCTCGCGCACGCCCAGCTCGGCTCGTTGCTCGCGCAGCCCAGCGGGACGCTGCGCGTGTCGCTGCCGGTGGATTTCGCGCTCACGTATCTCGCGCCGCTGATCGTGGAATTCGGCGAGCGTTATCCGGGCATCCGCTTCGATCTCGATCTCACGCCGCGGCGCGTCGATCTGGTGAGCGAGCCGTTCGACGTGGCGATCCGCATCGGCGAATCGGAAAACTCGCAGTTGATCGCGCGTTGGCTCGCGTCGCTCACGCCGTCGCTCTATGCGTCGCCGGGTTATCTGAAACGTTCAGGCGTCCCGGAGAAGCCCGCCGATCTCGAACGGCACGCATGCCTGACGATCCTGAAGGCCAGCGCGTGGACGCTGCACGACAGCCAGCGCAAACGCTCGGTCACGGTGCCGGTGAGCGGCCGCTACACGCTCAACAGTGTGGGCATGATCCGGCGCATCGCAACGCTCGACGGCGGCATCGTGCTGGTGCCGCGCGAAGTCGTCGCCGACGATCTCGCGAGCGGCGCGCTCGTGCCCGTCATGCCGCACTGGCACGGCACGCCCACGCCGATCTACGCGATGACGGAAACGCGCTTGCTGCCCGCCAAGACGCAGCGCTTCATCGAGTTTGTGCAGGAGCGTCTCGCGGAACGAACGTAGCACGCACAAACGTCGCGCACCGTTCCGCGCCGTTTCATGCCCCGCGCCGCAACGCCTCGGCCACGACCGTGAACGCCGGAGTCGGCTGCCGTCGACTCGGGTAATACAGATAAAAACCAGGAAACGGCGCGCACCACTCGCTGAGCACGCGAATCAATTCGCCGCGCTCGATATAGGGCAGCACGCGCGCCTCGGGCACACAGGCGAGCCCCGCGCCCGCGAGCGCGGCCTGCACCGCCAGCGTCGCCGTATTGAAGATCAGCCGCCCTTCCACGCGCACCTTGAGCGCGCGCCCGCCCTTTTCGAATTCCCACGCGTAGAGGCTCCCGGCGCTCGGCAGCCGGATATTGACGCAGTTATGCGCGGTCAGGTCCTGCGGCGTTTTCGGCTTCGGATAGCGCGCGAAATACGCGGGCGTGCCGACCACCGCCATGCGCATCTCGGGCCCGATGCGCACGGCCACCATATCGCGCGCGACCTGCTCGCCGAGCCGCACGCCCGCATCGAGCCGCTGCTCGACGATATCGGTCAGCCCGTTGTCGATCACGAGTTCGATCGTGATGTCGGGATACGCAGGCAACAGCTTTTCGATGGCGGGCCAGAGCAGCAATTCCGCCGCGTGCTCGCCCGCCGCGATGCGCACGGTGCCCGCCGGTTTGTCGCGCAGCGCCGTCAACGCGGCCAGTTCGGCCTCGACTTCGTCCAGCCTTGGACCGACCGACTGGATCAGCCGCTCGCCCGCCTCGGTGGGCGAGACGTTGCGCGTCGTGCGCGCGAGCAGCCGCAAGCCCAGACGCGCCTCCAGATTGCGCACGGTCTGGCTCAGCGCCGACTGCGACACGCCCAGCTGCGCGGCGGCTTTCGTGAAGCTGCCCTCGCGCGCCACGGCGAGAAAAGCGGTGATATCGGAAAGATCGGATCGCGCCATTGATAAGCCCAGCTTCTAACTTCATCCCGATTCTAGCGCTTAATCGCAAGGCGACACGCTGCTAAATTGATCGTCGTGCCGCAGTCGAAGGGAAATCGCAGCGCGGGTCTCGCGCGCCAGGCGCATTCGCTGCATCCGGCATCCGGCAATGGGCAACAGGCCGCCACGGCCGCCAACGCATAAGGAGTCGATGATGAAAAAACGTGTTCTCGGTAACAGCGGTCTTGAAGTGTCCGCGATCGGTCTGGGCTGCATGGGCCTGAGCTACGGCTATGGCCCGGCCACCGACAAGGCCGACGCCATCAAGCTGATCCGCACCGCGTTCGAGCGCGGCGTGACCTTCTTCGACAGCGCCGAAGCCTACGCGCAAGGCGCGAACGAGGAACTGCTCGGCGAAGCGCTCGCGCCGTTCCGCGACGAGGTGGTGATCGCGACCAAATTCGGCTTCGAGGGCGGCGACGTGCAGAAAGGCGTCAACAGCAAGCCCGACAACATCCGCGCCGTCACCGACGCCGCGCTCAAGCGGCTGCGCACGGACCGCATCGACCTGCTCTATCAGCATCGCGTCGATCCCGAGGTGCCGATGGAAGACGTCGCGGGCGCGGTCAAGGACCTGATCGCGCAAGGCAAGGTCAAGCATTTCGGCCTGTCGGAAGCGGGCGCGCAGTCGATTCGCCGCGCGCACGCCGTGCAGCCGGTCGCCGCGCTGCAAAGCGAATACTCGATGTGGTGGCGCGAGCCCGAGAAGGAAATCCTGCCGCTGCTCGAAGAACTCGGCATCGGTTTCGTGCCGTTCAGCCCGCTCGGCAAGGGCTTTCTGACCGGCGCGATCGACGCGACGACGAACTTCGACAAGACGGATTTCCGTAACGTCGTGCCGCGTTTTTCGGAAGAAAACCGCAAGGCCAATCAGCGTCTCGTCGATGTGCTCAAGCAGATCGCGGCGGGCATGAACGCGACGCCCGCGCAAATCGCGCTCGCCTGGCTGCTCGCGCAAAAGCCCTGGATTGCGCCGATTCCGGGCACGACCAAGCTGCATCGGCTGGAAGAAAACGTCGGCGCGGCGGCGGTCGAATTGACGGCGCAGAATCTGCGCGACATCGAAGCGGCGCTCGCGAGCATCGCCGTGCAAGGCGACCGCTATCCGGCGCATTTGCAGGCGCGTGTCGGCAAATAAGCGACGCAAGCCGCGCACTCATCCGCGCACCCATTTCCGGGCGCGATGCGCACGCGCGCTCGCGCCCGGCTCCGCTCAAGGAATCACCATGTCAGCGAATATCGCGGGAAAAGTCATCGTCATCACGGGCGCGAGCAGCGGACTCGGCGAGGCCGCCGTGCGCCGTCTCGCCGCCAGTGGCGCGAAGCTCGTGCTCGGCGCGCGGCGCGTCGATCGCCTTGAAACGCTGGCCGACGAACTCGGCCTGCCCGAGAACGCCGCCGTCGAAACCGACGTCACCGACGCCCGCCAGGTTCAGGCGCTCGTCGATAACGCGGTCGCCGTGCATGGCCGCATCGACGTCATGATCAACAACGCCGGCCTCATGCCGCACTCGCCGCTGGAGCGCGGCAAGATCGCGGACTGGGACCGCATGATAGACGTGAACATCAAGGGCGTGCTGTACGGCATCGCCGCCGCGCTGCCGCACATGACGCGCCAAAAGAGCGGCCATATCATCAACGTGTCGTCGGTCGCGGGGCACAAGGTCGGCAAGAACAACGCCGTGTATTGCGCGACCAAAACGGCGGTGCGCGTGCTCTCCGAAGGGCTGCGCCAGGAAGTGAAGCCGCACAACATCCGCACGACGATCATCTCGCCGGGCGCGGTGCAGTCGGAACTGCCGCAGAGCGTGACCGAAGCCGATGTGGCCACCGGTATCGCCGACTTCTACGAGAAGTTCGCGATTCCCGCCGACAGTTTCGCGCGCATGGTCGCCTTCGCGATCGAGCAGCCCGACGATGTGGACGTCAACGAAATCCTGTTCCGGCCCACGGCGCAGGAGCCTTAATCGATCGCGTCGCGCGCGTCAGTGCACGACGAGGCCGTTGGACTGCGCGTTGCCCGAGCCCGCCGCGATATTGATGCCGATATTGCCGCTCGCGTTGGCGAGCGCGCCCGCGCCGAGTTCGGCCGTGCCGCTGCCCGTCATGTGCGCGACGCCCTGCACGGTCTGTTGCGTGACGATTTCCGCGCGCGGCGTACTGACCAGCGCGATCTGATTGGCCTGCGCGTTGAACGCGCCCGCGGCGAGGTTCACGCCCGCGTTGCCGGTCGCGCCGCGCAGCACGTCGGCGCCCACGCTGGCCGATTGCGCGTCGAGATCCGCGCGGCCTGCCGTGTTTTGCAGCGTGGTCAGTTTCACCGGAGCGAACACGGCGGCGCTGTCGTCGGCGGACAGTTCCATCGCGCTATCGGCGAACGCCGATGCAGCGCTCGCGCACGCGGCCGCGCAGATCGTCGCGGCAATCCACAAACGCAGTTTCATCGGCGGCTCTCCGGTGTGGGCGAATGATTCGGATAGCTGCGATATCGGCCATCGGCGGCGCGCTTGAAGGGCGGGTTTTCCCGGCACGCGCACGCCGTGCGATCGCATGCGATCACATCACCTTCGTCACCGCTTCCGTCCCTTTCACCGGCAGCAGCACGATCACCAGCACCGCCAGCGCCGCGACCGCCGCGCCCGCGACGTAATTCGCGCCCAGACCGGCCGCATCGACGAGATAACCCGCCAGCACGGTCCCGCAGCCGATGCCCACTTGCGTCGTGAGCGTGAACATCGCCGACACCGTTTCGTCCTCGATATCGCGGATCTGCCGATGCCACATGTTCAGCGCCAGCGGCAGCGCGCCCCACGACACGCCCCAGAGCGCCACCAGCGCGAGCACCACGCCGCGCAGGCCCGTCACCGCGGGCAGCGTCAGCAAGACGACGGCCATCAGCGCGGTCGCGCCGAGCAGCGTGTTGCGCAAGGTCTTCGCCACGTAGCGGCTCGCGAGCGCGTTCGAGAGGAAGCCGAACGCGCCGTAGGCGAGCAGCACCCAGGTGGCGTCCTTGCCCGCGAAACCGGCCTCGTTGAGCAGCGGCACGAGGAACGTGTAGGTGCCGAAGTGCGCGGCGAACAGCAGCGTGATCGTCGCCATGCTGCGCTGGGCCATGCGGTTGCGCGCGAACGCGAGCAGGCGCGCCGCGCCGGGCGTGGCCGCCGCCGTCGCGGGAATCGCGGGCAGCGCGACGATCTGCACGATCAAGGCGATGGCCGAGAGCGCCGCCGCCGCGAGAAACGCGCCGCGCCACGACGTCAGGTCCGCGACGAAGGTGCCGAACGGCACGCCGACGATCATCGCCGTCGTCGCGCCGCCGAACACGGCCGCCGCCGCGTAATGGACGTGATCCGCGCGCACCAGCCGTCCGGCGACCGCCAGCGCCATCGCCCAGAACGCGCCGAGACTGGCGCCGACCATCGCGCGTCCGAGCAGCATCCAGCCGAACTGCGTTGACACCGCCGAGGTGAGCGCCGACGCGAGCAGCAGCACCGAAAGCGCGAGCAGCAGCGTGCGCCGGTCGATACGCTTGCCGACGAGCAGCACGCCCGGCGCGGCGATGGCGGCGAACACGCCGGGCAGCGTCATCATGAGGCCGCCGTGTCCGGCGGTGACGCCGAACGACTTCACCACGTCCGGCAGCACGCCGACCGGCAGAAACTCCGTGGTCACCGATGCGAACGAGCCGAGCGCCAGCGAGGCGACGGCGGGCCATGCGTCGCGCGGCGCTGCGGCGATGGAATCGGTGACGGAATCAGCGATGGAACCAGAAACGGAATCGGTGACAGAACCGCAGACTCGGGGATCGATTTCAGACATAAAACGCCAGCCGGCCGAACGAACCGCATTCAGCCGACGATTGAAGAAGGGAGCGAGAGGCGAACGCCTCGCAATGAATGGCGCACAAGCGCCAGCGCCAGCGCAACAACGCGTCAGGGACACATCGCGCGATGCCGCGCCAACCTGATCCGCAAGAAGCGAATGGTAGCGCGACTCGATCGTGACTGGAAGCCGCGCGTAAGCTGCGCGCGCCTGGATTGCACCTGGATCGCGCCTGACTTGCGCCTGCGTTCAGCGCTTCGCCCTGCCCGCTTTCTTGCGTTCCGGCATGGCCTGGCTCACGTCGACCGGCACGAACGGCGCCTCGAAATGCTTGACCAGAAAATCGATGAAGGCCCGCGCGCGCGGCGACTCGTTACGCTGGCCCGGATAGTAGACATACAGATCGGCGGACGGCAGCACGACCTCGGGCAGCACGAGCTTGAGCCTGCCGCTCTGGATATATTTCGCAAGATCCCATTCCGAGCGAATCAGAATGCCGTGGCCGTCTAGCGCCCATCGCAGCACGATATCGCCGTCGTTGCTCGCGAGCGCGCCGCTCACCTTCAAGGCCTCCAGATGATCGGCCTGCATGAAGCGCCAGACGCCCGACGCATCGTCGTTCTGCGTGTGAATGATGCAGCGATGATCGACCAGATCCTCCTTGCGCTGCGGCACGCCATGCCGCTCCAGATATTTCGGCGACGCGCACAGAAAGCGCCGGTTGCTCATCAAGCGGCGCGCACGCAGACGCTGATCGGGCAACTCGCCGAAACGGATCGCCATATCGAACGCGCCTTCGACGAGATCGACGGGCCGGTCGGTGACTTCGAACTGAATATCGACACGCGGATAACGCCGCGCGAACTCCGACACCAGCGGCGCGATCGTGGTGCGCCCGAAGCCGAGCGTCGCGTTGATGCGCAGGCGACCGTGCGGATCGGCGGGCGAACCGGCGATCGCGTCTTCCATCTCGCGCACCTGTTCGAGAATCTGCGCGGCGTAGCGCGCGAAGGTCTCGCCTTCCGGCGTCAGGCTCACGCTGCGCGTGGTGCGGTTGACGAGCCGCGTGCCGAAGCGTTCTTCAAGTATCCCGAGCCGCTTGGTCGCCGCGGGCGGCGTGATGCCCAGCGAGCGCGCCGCGCCGGACAGGCTCTTGAGCCGCGCGAGCTGCACGAAGAATTCGAAGTCGGACGTCGAGTCAGTTCTCACTTTTGGTAAAGAATGAAATGAATAAGGGTGAAGTATAGGGCGCGCTGCGGCGGCTATGCTACGTCCCATTGCGACATCGCACCAACGCCTTATTCCAGGAGACCGCCTCATGAGAATCGTCGAGATTCGCGAGCAAACGCTGCCGATCAGTTCGCCGATCCGCAACGCCTATATCGACTTCAGCAAGATGACGCTGAGCCTCGTCGCCGTGATCACCGATGTGATCCGCGACGGCAAGCCGGTCGTCGGCTACGGCTTCAATTCGAATGGCCGCTACGGTCAGGGCAAGCTCATGCGCGAGCGCTTCATTCCGCGCCTGCTCGAAGCCGATCCGGCCTCGCTCGTCAACGACGCCGGCGACAATCTCGACCCGCACAAGATCTGGGCGACGATGTTCACGAACGAGAAGCCCGGCGGCCACGGCGAGCGCTCGGTCGCCATCGGTACGATCGACATGGCCGTGTGGGACGCCGTGGCGAAGATCGAAGGCAAGCCGCTGTTTCAACTGCTCGCCGAGCGCTACGGCAACGGCGAGCCGAACCGCAAGGTCTTCGTCTATGCGGCGGGCGGCTACTACTATCCGGGCCAGAATCACGACAAGCTCAAGGACGAGATGCGCAGCTATCTCGACCGCGGCTACACGGTCGTGAAGAAGAAGATCGGCGGCGCGTCGCTCGACGAGGATCTGCGCCGTATCGACTCGATTCTGAGCGTGCTCGGCGACGGCCAGAAACTCGCAGTCGATGCGAATGGCCGCTTCGATCTCGATACCGCGATCCAGTACGCGAAGGCGCTCTCGCAATACGATCTGTTCTGGTACGAGGAAGCGGGCGATCCGCTCGACTTCGAATTGCAGGCCACGCTGCGCAACTACTACGACAAGCCGATGGCGACCGGCGAGAATCTGTTCTCGATGCAGGACGCGCGCAACCTGATCCGCTACGGCGGCATGCGCGCGGACCGCGACTGGCTGCAATTCGACTGCGCGCTGAGCTATGGCCTCGTCGAGTATCTGCGCACACTGGACATGCTGCATCAGCACGGCTGGTCGCGCAGCCGCTGCATTCCGCACGGCGGCCATCAGATGTCGCTGAATATCGCGGCGGGTCTCGGGCTCGGCGGCAACGAGTCGTATCCCGATCTGTTCCAGCCGTATGGCGGCTTCCCCGATGGCGTGAAGGTCGAGAACGGTTTCATCACGATGCCGGATCTGCCGGGCATCGGCTTCGAGGGTAAGGCGGATCTGATTGCGGAGATGCGGAAGGTTTCGGGTTGAGGCTTCGTCGTTCGCTAACGTAAAAAGGCCTCACGGATGTGAGGCCTTCTTATCGCGCGAATCGCCCGCTCACGACACCGCACGCACCGGCAGCAACTTCCCTTCCCAGAGCAACGCCGCAGTCTTGACGATCAACAACCCGATCACGAGGTTCGCGGCCACGAACAGCACGAACGCCAGTTCATGCTCCCACTGCGGTGCGCCGCGTTGCGCGATCAGCATCGCCAGCGTGGGCAGCGCGGCCGTGCCGAAGCTGAAGGCCCAGTACGAAGGCGCGAAAGCTTGCGCACGGATCCACGGCAGCAGACGCAGCAGCAACAGCGCCTGATACAGCCCATAGCCAAGCAGCGCGTAAGCGACCAGGTTCATCGTGCCACTCGAACCCACCGTCAAACCCGTATGCGCGGCCGCTCCCGTGATCGCCATCCACGCCACGCCGCCCACCACCGGCGGCGCGAGTTGCACGCCGAAGCCGGGACGCAGCGCGGGCGCGGTCGGCGCGGCATGCGCGGCGCGATTGAGCAGCATCGATTCGATCGCGAGCCACGAGAGCACGCCCGCGCCGAAGAACAGCATCGCCAGCTCCGGCAGACCGAACGCGGCGGCCGTGGTCGCGGCGACGAAGCCCGGCGCGACAGTCGGCAGATAGATCGCCGGGGTCACGAGTTCGGCGTTGCGCGCGCCTTGCCAGAGCCGTCCGTGCAGCATCACGCCGACGCCCAGTTGCGCGACCGCGCCCGCCGCAAACACCGCTAGCGCGAGATCATGCGACCAGAGCTTGAGCGCCTGCGCGGCCAGCATCGTCGAGACCGGGCCGAGCGCCACGAACGACGACTGCACTTCGTGCTGCCACTCCTTGCGCGCGGCCTCGCGATGCGCGACCCACTTCAGCGCGTACATCGCCATGATCGCGCCCCACACCACGAGCGCCGCAACCGTCAACGCCTGCGCCGCGACTTCCGGCACCTGCCACAGCTTCGCCGCGACGCGCCACGCGCCCGCCAGCGCCAGCGCGCCCACTGCGATGCCGAAGAAGCCCGCCGGCATCGGTTCATGCTTTGCCATCCATGCGTTCATGACCCACTCCCAGACTTGAGACGGCGGAAGCCGTCGTTCGATGGAGTGACTTTAGGCGCACGCACGCGCCGCGCGAATGCCGCGCGCGCTCAGGAATATGCCCGATCGTCTCAAGCGGTCCGAACGCGCGCGAACGTGCCTAAAAGTGCCGGACAGCGCCGGACAGCGCCCGCCAGGCCTTGTCAGGAAGCCGTCTGCGCGAAATCCATCACGGCCTTGAACCAGCCCGACGTCGTGTCGATCACGAGCAGCGCGCCCGTCGACGGATCGGTCTGGCTGCTCGAAATCCACAGGATGCAGCCGTCCGCGCCTGCCGCGCGCAGCGCATCGAGACGGTAAGTCATCTGGTCGTAGGTCAGCAGGTGCTCCGTGCCCGCGCTGTCGGTCCAGACCGGCGTGATGTACGGCAGCACTTTTTTCGAGGTGCCGTTGAGCGTGTCGAACGCGCGCGACTGCGCGACGGCGAAGGTCGCGGCCGAATTCCAGTTCGTATCGCCGGTCGAGGTGCCGTCGTAGCTGTAGTTGTAGAGCGACGGGCTGTAGTAATCGACCAGCGCGGCCACGCTCGCGTACTGCGGGTTGAGCGCGCTATAGGTGGCCTCGGTCGACGAACTCCAGCCGAAGGTGTTTTGCGGCACTTCCCCGTAAAGCCCGACCACGGCGCCGGGATTGTCGGCCTTGAAAAGCTGGAGCGCCTCGCTCAGATTCTCGACGATGGTCTGGCCGTTGCCGGTCGCCACGGTCGGATAGAAGCGCTTCGTGTCCCACACTTCCAGGTCGAGCGAGACCGGCGTTTTACCGGTGCTGTCGGCGGCCTCGGCGGCGGTCGCGATCTTCGTGCTGTCGACGACATATTCGTCGGTGCAACTGGACAGCGGGCACGTCACGAGATTGCTCGAATAGATCAGATTGAGCGGCTCGACGCTCTCGCTCTCGAACCACGCGTCGCTGATCGAGTGCGTGCCGCTGGCGTCCTGATACTGCTTCAGCTTCAGGAACTCGTAGACGGAAAACGGCTTCGCGCAGGTAACGGCGATCGTCGCCGTGTGGCCGTCCGCCGTGCTCACGCTGATGGTGGCCGAGCCCGCCGCCACGCAGCTCACCGCGCCCTCCGACGAGACCGTGGCGATCGATGCGTCGCTGCTCGACCACGTCAGCGCGCTGCTCGCGGGCAGCACGGTCGCCTGCGCCGCCGCCGATTTGCCGACCGCCAGCGCGAGCGTGGTGGGCGTGACGCTGACGCTGGATGTGGAGCTGTCGCTGGGCGTGCCGCCGCCGCACGCGTTCAGGGAAACGATCGCGGCGCCAAGCAGCACCGCGCGAAAACACTGGAGAGAAATCTGGCGCGAAATTTGCCCCGAAAATTGCCGCCCAATGCGGCTCGAAAACGTCATGTACAACCTTTTATGCAATGGCAGAAAGAATCCGGCGACGCGCGCGTGGGCGCGCCGCCTTTATCCTTGTCGGCAAAAATGGGGCATGACTTGAGGTCGCGGCGCTCACGAGACGCACGCGGCGACGCGCTCAGCGCGCGAATTCGCTGTCGCGCACGGCCTCGATCAGATAATCGACGAAGGACGCAATGCGCGCCGAAATCGCCGTATTGCGGTAGTAGACCGCGTTAATCGGCTGAAGCACTTCGAGCGTCTGCGCCGCGAAAAGCTGCACGAGCGCGCCTTCGCGGCGGTCGCGCGCGGTCATGAAATCCGAGAGACAGACGATGCCCTCGCCCGCCAGCGCGAGTTGCCGCAGCGTCTCGCCGCTCGACGAACGGATGCCAGGCGCGATGCGGTACGGCTCGTTATCCGGCCCCGCGAGCGGCCAGACGTTGAGCGCCTCGGGCTCGGTGAAGCCGAGCAGCGTGTGCTTCGCGAGGTCCGCCACGCGGCGCGGCTGGCCGTGCGCCTTCAGATACGCGGGACTCGCGAGCACGCGCACGCGGCTGCGCCCGACCGGCTTGCTGTGCAGCGTGGAGTCCTTCAACTGGCCGATGCGGATCGCCACGTCGGTGCGCCGCTCCAGCAAATCGATGATCCCTTCGTTGCTGTTCAGCTCCAGCTCGATCTGCGGATAGCGCGCGCGATAACCCTGCACGAGCGGCACGATCACATGCAGCATGAACGGCGTGGCCGCATCCACGCGCAGACGGCCCGACGGCCGCTCGCGCCGCGCGGCCATCTGCTCCTCCGCGCCCTCCACCGACGCGATGATCGCCCGCGCATCGCGCAGGAACGCGCTGCCCTCCTCGGTCAGTTCGAGCCGCCGCGTCGTGCGCCGCAGCAGCGTGGTCTTGAGCTTGTCCTCCAGCCGCCCCAGCGTACGGCTGGTGGCCGAGATCGTGAGCCCGAGCTGATGCGCGGCCGCCGTGATCGAGCCCGTATCGACCACGCTCACGAAGGCCTGCAATTCGTCCAGTGTGACTTTCATTCTTGATTTGAAATCAAAACTCTTTCGTTTATAGACGACTTTTTCTGCAAAAGTAAAGCGGGCACACTGCGTCCTGTTCAAAAACCGCTGGAGCCTTTCCGCCATGACCCCGCCCCTCACTGCCACGCCCGAACGCCCGGGCCACGCCTGGCTTTCGCTGCTGGCGCTCGCCATCGGCGCATTCAGTATCGGCACCACCGAGTTCTCGCCGATGGGCCTGCTGCCCGTGATCGCCGAGGGCGTGCACGTGTCGATTCCCACCGCCGGCATGCTGATCACCACCTACGCGATCGGCGTGATGGCCGGCGCGCCGCTGATGACGCTCGCGCTTTCGCGCTGGTCGCGGCGCGGCGCGCTGATCCTGCTGATGAGCCTGTTTACGATCGGCAACCTGCTGTCGGCGTTTTCGTCGGACTACACGACGCTGCTGCTCGCGCGCCTCGTCACGAGCCTCAATCACGGCGCGTTCTTCGGCCTCGGCTCGCTGGTCGCGGCGAGCGTGGTGCCGCGCCACAAGCAGGCCAGCGCCGTCGCCACCATGTTCATGGGCCTGACGATCGCCAATATCGGCGGCGTGCCTGCGGCGACCTGGCTCGGCCAGACCATCGGCTGGCGCATGGCGTTCGCGGCGACCGCCGGGCTCGGCGTGCTGACGATGCTGATCCTGCGCGTGGCGCTGCCCAAGGGCGAAGCGGGCCAGGCGCCGAACCTGCGCGGCGAGCTGAAGGTGCTCACGCGCCCCGCCGTGCTCACGGCGATGGCGACCACCGTGCTCGGCGCGGGCGGGATGTTCACGCTCTACACGTATATCGCGCCGACGCTCGAACAGATCACGGGCGCTTCGCCGACCTTCGTGACGGCCATGCTCGTGCTCGTCGGCGTGGGCTTCTCGATCGGCAACGCAGCGGGCGGCAAGCTCGCGGACCGCTCGCTCAACGGCAGCCTCGTCGTGTTCCTGACGCTGCTGGTCGCGATCATGCTGGCCTTCCCGCTGCTCGCGAAAACCCATCTGGGCGCGGCGTTCGCGGTGGTCGTCTGGGGCCTCGCCACTTTCGCCGTGGTGCCGCCGTTGCAGATGCGCGTGATGCGCGCCGCCGCCGAAGCGCCGGGCCTCGCCTCCTCGGTCAACGTGGGCGCCTTCAATCTCGGCAACGCCGTGGGCGCGGCGGCGGGCGGCGCGGCGATTTCGGCGGGCTTCAGCTACGCCGCGGTGCCGGTGGTCGGCGCGCTGATCGCCGTCTCGGGCCTCGCGCTGGTGCTGTTCCAGATCGCCCAGCAACGCCAGCCCGCGCCGAGCGCCGCGCGCTGATTTCCCTCTTCACGCTTTTCAATCGCATTCTTTTACGGAGCCCAATATGAGCCACATTCCCGCATTCGGTCTCGGCACGTTCCGCCTGCAAGGCCAGGTGGTCATCGACTCGGTGCGCAACGGCCTCGAACTCGGCTATCGCGCCATCGACACCGCGCAGATCTACGGCAACGAAGCCGAAGTCGGCGAAGCCATCGCCGCCTCGGGCGTCGCACGCGACGAACTGTTTCTGACCACCAAGATCTGGGTCGACCACTACGCGCGCGAGAAGCTGATTCCGAGCCTCAAGGACAGCCTCCACAAGCTGCGCACCGACGTCGTCGATCTCACGCTGATCCACTGGCCCGCGCCGGATAACGGCGTCTCGCTCGACGAATTCATGAGCGCGCTCGCCGAAGCGAAACAGCAAGGTCTGACGAAACAGATCGGCGTGTCGAACTTCAACATCGAACTGACGAAGCAGGCCATCGCCGTGGTCGGCAAGGACAACATCGCGACGAATCAGATCGAATTGAGCCCGTATCTGCAAAACCGCAAACTCGTCGATTACTTGCAGCAGGAAGGCATTCACGTGACCTCGTACATGACGCTCGCGTATGGCAAGGTGCTCGGCGATCCGGTGATCCGCGCGATTGCCGAACGCCGTCACGCGACGCCCGCCCAGGTCGCGCTCGCATGGGCGCTGCGGCTCGGTTACTCGGTGATTCCTTCGTCGACGAAGCGCGAAAACCTCGCGAGCAACCTGCTCGCGCAGACGCTCGAACTCAGCGACGAGGACATGGCGCAGATCGCCGCGCTCGAACGCAATGGCCGCGAAGTGAGCCCGGAAGGTCTCGCCGCGCAATGGGATTAACGCAATGACGATGGCAAGCGTAAGCGTCTCCGTCGATATCGACGCGCCCGTGGAATCGGTCTGGGCCGTGCTCGGCGACTTCGACGGCCTGCCCGCGTGGCTCGAATTCGTGCGTTCGTCGCGGCTTTCGGATGGCGGCCGCCTGCGCCACCTCGAAGCGATCGGCGGCGCGATCATCGTCGAGGCGCTGCTCGAACACAGCGACACGCAACGGTTTTATCGCTATTCGATCGTGGAAGGCCCGGACCCGGTGTCGGGCTATGAGGCGAAGGTGTCCGCGCAGCGCATCGACGCGAATCGCACGACCGTCACGTGGGCGAGCCGCTTCGAGCCGCTCGACGCGCAAAACGGCGCTTCACTCATCGGGCATTACGAGGTGCTGTATCGCGCGGGGCTGAACGGCCTGAAAACGCTGGCCGAGCGTTGAAACCCGGGCGGGCGCGCGCAGATCGCACCGCGCCATCGCCGCCCGCCTGGGGACGCGCTATTTCCCTTAGAATGGACGTCCACCCACCCTGCAAGGCGACGCGCCGATGGAACAAGAGCGATACAAGGGCTATGTCCTCTGGGGACATGCCATCGCGCAGCAGGAAGAACTGCTCGCGCCCGAGCGCTATGCTTCGAGCGGCACCATCACGCTCGACCTCAAACTGATCGAAGCCTCCGGCATACTCGGCATTTTCGACACCGAGCTGGAAGCGCAGGACGTCGGGCTCTCGTGGGCGCGCGCGTGGGTGGATTCGCACGGGTAAGGACCGGCGGCACGCTCATGCCGCCGCTTTCCTCGCCTCCGGCTGCCGATAGTAGCGCCGATAATATCGGCCCAGCACATAGCCCGCCGTCGATCCATGCAGCAGCACGGAGATCACGATCGCGTCGAGCGCCGCGGGCAACACGGGCCGTAACACGTCGCCCGCTTCGGCCAGCCCCCAGACCGCATAATAGAACGCGCCCACGCCGCGTATCCCCATCCACGCCATCAGGCCGCGCTGCCGCGCATCGGCGCGCGCGCCCGCCATCGACGCGAACACCGCCAGCGGACGCACCACGAACACCAGCACGAGCGCGAACGAGACGGCGCGCCAGTCGAGCATCTCGCGCCAGTGCGCCGACACCACGCAGCCGATCATCAGCAGTACGGAGAACTCCGCGAAGCGCTCGATTTCCAGCGTGAAGCCCGTCATGCTTTCGGCCAGCAGCGCATGCGCGCGCTGCGGATCCTTCGCCGCCTCCACCTGCTCGCCGAGCTGCACGGTTTCCAGCGCCTCGGCGGGCAGGCGCTCCCCGGTCGCACGCAATTCCTCGTGGCGCAGCGCGACGCCCGCCGCAAACACGGCCACGAATGCATACGCGTGCAGCAGCAGTGCCGCACCATAGGTCACGGACATCAGCCCGATCGCGATGAAGCCGTCGAGGCCCACGGCTTCGCCATAATGCGTGCGCAGATGAAACACGAGCCGCACACAGAGCGTTGCCAGCGCCGCGCCGATCAGCAACGCGCCCGCGACGCCCCACGTGAGCGAGAGCGCGAACGCGGGCACGCTCGCCATGCCAGCGACGTGCACGCCGCTGAGCGCGAGGGCGAGCAAGGCAAACGGCAGGGCCGCGCCGTCGTTGAGCCCGCCTTCGCCCGATAGCGCGACGCGCACGGGCTCCGCGTCGCCGGCCGCCTGCACGCGCAATTCGTTGGCGAGCACCGGGTCGGTCGGCGCGAGCGCGGCGGCGAGAAAGAGCGCGACGCCTGGCGCGGCGCCCATCGCCAGCCCGAAGGCGAACATCAGCGCAACGCTGATCGCCATCGCGATCACGCCGAGCCGCAGCGGCAAGATCCAGAGCCGGTCGAGCAAGCGCACGCGCAAATGCATGCCGACCGAGAACAGCGAGACCACCAGCCCGGCTTCGGCGAGCACGGCGAGCGTGCGCGCGTTTTCGGCCAGATCGGTATGAACGAGACCCAGCACGCCCGGCCCGACGACCACGCCGACCGCCAGATAAATCATCGCACCCGTGAGCGGCAGACGCGCAATCGGCCCGCGCGCGAGCGCCACGAACATCAGCAGCACGCCGACCAGCAAGAACCACAGTGCTTCCTCCGGCATCGTCCAGACCTTCTCCGTTTTTTTGGCTGCGGCGCTTTGTGCAATCCATCGCGCAATCGAAGGATGATCGAAGGATGATCGCAACGGGCGTGCCACGCGCGTGATCGCGCCCGGACGCCGACGCGGCACGCGCGTTGCGCGCCGTATCGGCAGATCCTCCCGTCCGATGGAGCGCACCATGAACACTTACGATTTCGACCAGCGCATCGAAGAAATCCAGCTGTCGCTCGCGCAGATTTTCGACTCGCCGAAACAGCCCGCCGTCAGTCTCGTCGACGAAGGCGACGTGCTCGTGCTGCATCTGAGCTGGGTGACGCAATCGGAGCGCGATACGACGCTCGACGCGCGTTGCGCCGCCACGCTACGCGCCACGCGCGCGCAGATCGAGCGATACGCCGGGCTCGACACCGCGCAGCGGCGCACGATCCAGCAGCGTATCGGCGCGCTCGTGCGCGGGCGTTATGAACTCATGCGCGAGGCCTCCGCGCAAAGCGATGATTGCGCGATCGACCTCGTGCTCGACGACGTCCTGTTCGATACCGAAAGCGATCTCGACTATCGTCCGACGCTCTGAGCGCGATGAACACGATGCCGCTCACCGTCACCTGGCTGGATTTCGCGGGCCGACTCGCGCTCGCGATGCTCGCGGGTGCGCTCATCGGCCTGAATCGCGGCGAATCGGGCAATGCGGCCGGATTGCGCACGACCTTGCTCGTGTGCCTCGCTGCGTGCCTCGCGATGCTGCAAGTGAATGTGCTTTTGCTTCAACATGGCAAAGATCAGGATTCCTTTGTGATGCTCGACCTGATGCGGCTTCCGCTGGGTATTCTGTCCGGCGTCGGCTTTATCGGCGCGGGCTCGATACTGCGCAAGGACGGTCTCGTGCAAGGCGTCACCACGGCGGCGACGATGTGGTACGTCACGGTGATCGGGCTGTGCGCGGGCGGCGGACAATACGCGCTTGCGATTGCCGGAACCGCACTCGGCCTCGTCGTGCTGCAGGCGCTTCAACTGCTCGAACACCGCTTGCCGCGCGGCCGCCGCGCACGCGTGGCGCTCGGCCACGACGCGGGCGACGACGTGCGCCCCCTGCTCGACGAAGCGCTGCGCGATTGCCGCGATTGCCATTGCCGCGTGCTCGCGCTCGGCGTCTCGCATCGGCTCTCGGAAAGCATTCCACATGGACGGCTCAAGGCGTCTTACGAGGTGCGCTGGCAAGCGCGTCCAGGCGACGAAACCGTCGAGTGCGCGCTCTCCGCGCTCGTCGCGCGTCTGCACGACGAGGCGTCGTGGTCCCTGGAAAAATGAATCGATAGTGAACTACAGGTCTTCCGGCCCTTCGATGCGGTCGGGCAAGATATCGTCGTCGGGGCGCAGCGTTTCGTCGCCGTCCGCCGCCGCGCGCTCGCCGGTGCCGCTGCGGTCGGTGTCGCTATGTTCCTCCTCTTCGCCGGCTTCGAGCGCGTGATTGTCGAGTTCCGTGTCGCGATCGAATTCGTGGCGCTTCGCGCCGAGCGTGTCGCTGCCGCTATCCGACGAATCGCCGGGGCCGAGCGATTCGATATCGTGTCCGGGCGCGGCCGGTTGCGTCGTGTCGCCTGCATCGTCGTTATCGTTGTCGTTGTCGGGGTCGAGTGTGCTGGTCATGATGATGTCCTCCGTGCGGTTGGGCGTGCGATGCAATCGCGCCAGGCGCGCGCATCGTCACGCCTTTAGCGCGCAATCGTCGAACCCGGCAACAGCGAACGTGGCGCAACATCCGTGACGCAACATCACGCGCCGATCAACTTCGCCGCGCGGCGCATCCGGCGTTTGCGCGTGCGTGCCAGCGCGGCGAGCGTGGCATCGGCGCTCGCCGCGTCGGCAAACACTTCGCGATGTGCGTCAAACAGCTGCGCAACCGACACCGCATCGTTGAGCGCGCCGAACCGGTTCTGCAATCTCTTGAGCGGCTTCAGGCGCTTCACCTCGCGGCGCGGTAAATCGGCAGAAAAAAACTCCAGCACGTAACGCAATTTTTTCGCCGCTTTGCGCACGTCGTGCCACGCGGCGTAGTCGCTTCGCTTCGCGCGTTTCGCGCGGCGCTCGCGTTTTTTCAGGGCGCGTTGCGCCGCACGCAAACGCTCGCGCGCGAAGCGTTTGACGGGCACGCGGCGGTGCGCCGTATTCAACTCGCGATTCATCGCATGCAGCATCTCGCGCAACGCGGATTTGAGGCCGGTGGCAGCCAGCGTCGCGCGCGCCCGTTCGCGCGCCTCGGTGCGCGCCGCCTGCATGCGCTCGCCGACGATGGCGGCGTCGTCGGCGTACTCATGCACCAGCGTCATGGCGATATCCCAATCGCGCGCACTGCCCGCCGCCATGCCTGCACGCTTCAGATACGCGCGCTCGATCTTCACCGCTTCCCCATCCAGCAGCGGACGCCACGCCCACAACAGCGTGCGCAATCGACGCAATGCGACACGCAGTTTGTGCAACGTGTCCGCGCCAGCGTCGAGATGCGCGGCGTGCTGCAGCGCCTCGTTCACGAGCGGCTTCGAACAGGTGGAAAAGCGCGTCTGGGCATTGTCGCGCGGCCTGGGTTTCTTGCGACTTCGCGTTGTCATCTTCACCTCGCCTGATGCGGCCCGCGATCACGCGGGCACCGATTCGGCCTGCGCCGCGCGGGTCCAGACACGATGCTGTCCGGCTGCTTCGATAAACGCCTTGAGCACGGCCTTGAGGTCGGACGCGTCGCCTTGCGCCACACCATCCGCCGGATCGGGCAACTGCGCGGCGCCCAGCAGCAAACGACCCGTGTCGATCGCGGCGAGCGCCTTCAGATGCCGGAACGCTTCGGCCACGAAGTGACGCGCGTCGCCCGACTGCACGAGCGTTTGCGACGCGATCTCGCCGCCCGTCACGAACACCGCGTCGAACATCACCGACGGCATGCCCGCGAGCGTGGCGTCCGGCACGAGACCGTCGATGGGCGCAAGCGTGGGCGCGACGATCAGCGCCGTCGCGCCTTCCTTCGCGAGCGCATCGCGCACGGTCTTGAGCGTGGCCGCGTCCGCGCCCGGCGCCGCCAGCAGCGCGATCTTGCGCGTCTTGATCCCGGGCTTCACGCGATTGAGCAAGCTGAGCGCGGGCGAGGCGGCGGGATTCGGCTTGCCCGGTTTCGCGCCCGTCTTCGCCTTGGGCAAACCGAGCGCGAGCGCGACGCGCGCCGCGAGATCGGCATCGATATTCGCCAGAATGGCGTTGACGGTGCGCTCGCGAATCTCGGGCTTCGTGACCTTGCCGAGCTCGAACGTATATGCCGCCACGATGTGCTCCTTTTCGGGCGTCGACATGCTGTTGTAGAACATCGCCGCCTGCGAAAAGTGATCGGCGAATGAATCGCTGCGCACGCGAATTTTCGTGCCTTCCACGCGCTCCTGATAACTTTCGAAACCGCCATCGGCGGGTGCGGTTTCCTTCGGCCAGCCGTCGCTCACCGTATTCGGCTCATACGACGCCTGCCCCACGTTGATCGTCTGCCGGTGCATGGCATCGCGCTGATTATTCACATACGTGCAGACCGGTCGATTGATCGGAATCTCGTGAAAATTCGGCCCACCCAGACGGCTGATCTGCGTGTCGGTGTACGAGAACAAACGCCCTTGCAATAGCGGGTCGTTCGTGAAGTCGATGCCCGGCACAATATGGCCAGGGTGAAATGCCACCTGCTCCGTTTCGGCGAAGAAATTGTCGGGATTGCGATTGAGCGTCATCTTGCCGATGATCTTGACCGGCACGATTTCTTCCGGCACGAGTTTGGTCGGATCGAGCAGATCGAAACCGAATTGATGTTCATCGGCCTCCTCAATAATCTGCACGCCTAATTCATACTCGGGATAATCGCCACGCTCGATGGCTTCCCACAAATCGCGCCGATGAAAATCGGGGTCCTTGCCCGCGATCTTTTGCGCTTCGTCCCAGATCAGCGAATACGAGCCCAGCACCGGCCGCCAATGCCACTTGATAAAGCGCGCCTTGCCCTTCGCATTGACGAAGCGGAACGTATGTACGCCAAAGCCTTCCATCGTGCGCAGGCTGCGTGGAATCGCACGATCCGACATCGCCCAGATCACGGTATGCGCGCTCTCCGGCACGAGCGAGACGAAGTCCCAGAACGTATCGTGCGCGGTGCCGCCCGTGGGCATTTCATCGGGCGCCTCGGGTTTCACCGCGTGGACAAAATCGGGAAATTTGATCGCGTCCTGAATGAAAAATACCGGCACGTTATTGCCGACGAGGTCGAAATTACCTTCATCGGTATAAAACTTTGTCGCGAAGCCGCGCACATCGCGCACCGTATCGGCGGAACCGCGCGGACCTTGCACAGTCGAAAATCTCACGTACACGGGCGTGGTTTTCGCCGGATCCTGCAGAAAAGACGCGCGCGTCATATCGGCCTGCGATTCGTAGACCTGAAAGACGCCGTGCGCAGCGGAGCCGCGTGCGTGCACGATCCGCTCGGGAATACGCTCGTGGTCGAAATGCGTGATTTTCTCGCGCATAATGAAATCTTCCAGCAGAGAAGGACCACGCGGACCGGCGCGCAGGGTATTCTGGTTATCGGCGATCTTCACACCTTGATTCGTGCGCAGCGCTTCACCGTCGGCGCGCGAGCGAAACGATTCGAGGCTTTCCGACTTCGCATCGGTTTGGCCCTGGACATGGGTGGCTTTGCCGTGGGATCGGTTGCGAGATGACATGGGACAGCTCCTCATCAGCGTTGGACCCAATCAATTGCGCAATCGATGTGCCGATTGAATGGAATGGGCGCACGGCTGTCACCGCACTTCGAGCGCAACGAGGCAGCAGGTCTGCACCTTGCTGCGCACGACAGGCCCGCCAGATCCGCAAGGATTTTGCGCCGGGCCCTATTTACTACGCCAACTTCACGGAGGATCGAGATGAGAATCGAGTTTACGAATCGGCGTCATAGCGTGGCGGCTTCACGCATTGCCTTCGAAGCCCACGTCGACGACCGGCCCGTCTGGTGCAGCGTGTCGATGGACGCGCTCAATGCACGCTTCGGCAACGAAGGCACGTCATCGCATGCGCTGCTGAGTGCGTTCGACGCCAACCGGCCGACCATCGAGCGCGCGGCACGACACGCGCTCACGAAGAACGGCGGCCAGTCGCTCGAACTCGAACCCGGCGACTTCTCATGAATAGCGGCGCATGAATCACCGCACGTGAATCACCACGCCGCGCGTCAGGAAGCGCGCGGCGCATCGGTTTAAACCATCACCCCGTTTCAATAAAAATCGCGCGCAAACAGCGGACAGCGTCCCGCTATCGCGCGATGCGGAATGACGCGCTGCGCCACCGCTTCGATACGGCTGCGATGCCGATCGAACGCGGCGATCAGGCTGTCGCGGCGCGAACGGTTCGCGCCGAAATGATCTTCTATGGCTTCGAGCGACAACTCGCAAATAATCTCGACGCCATCGACGAAAGCCGGAAAGGCGAGCGTGCGATTTGGCGTCCAGGATGCGGGGCCGGATGTGAAGTTTATTAACAACGTCGTTCTCCCACGGAAACGCGCCCTATGCGCGCTGGGTGGAAGCGCAATTCCCGCTCCCGACATCGCCACACCGCGGCATCGAATAATTAAAAAATCAGTCGCCGATCATCTCGGGAATCCGCGCCTTCAATGCGTCGATCGCCACGCGCGTCTTTGCGCGTAAATGGCGCGCTTGCGGCCACACCGCGTAAATCTCCTGCGAACGCACGCGATAGCTGTCGAGCACCGGCACGAGCGCGCCGCTCTCCACATGGCGCGCGATCAGCCAGCACGGCAGCCACGCCAGCCCGTGACCGTCGATAGCGGCCGACGCGATCGCCTGAATATCGTCCATGCTGATCTGCGTGCGGATGCGCACAGGACGCGGCTCGGCATCGGCCCCGCGCGCGTCCCACGGTGCGATGGCGCCGCCGCGCGAATAGGCGATGCCCGCGTGATCGGCGAGATCGGCGAGACTCGCGGGCGTGCCGTGTTGCGCGAGATACGCAGGCGACGCGGCAATCACGATGTGCTGCGTGCCGAGATGTCGCGCAGCCAGCGTGGTGCTGTCGCGCAACGCGCCGATGCGCACCGCGAGATCCAGCCCCTCCTCGATCAGATCCGTGTAGCGGTCGGTGAACGACAGATCGATCTGCAACTGCGGATACGCCTTCGCGAGATCGAGCAGCACGGGCGCAACGCACCAATGGCCGAAGGCCTCGGGCACGCTCACGCGCAGCCGCCCGGCGGGCTCCACGCGGCTCGTGTCGAGCGCGGCCTCGGCGCTGTCGAGTTCCGCGAGCGCGCGCACGCAACGCTCGTAATAGCCCTGGCCCTCGGTCGTCAGCGTCTGGCTGCGCGTGCTGCGATGAAGCAGGCGCACGCCCAGCCGCGTCTCCAGCCGCGTGATCGCCTTGCCGACCGCCGAGCGCGTGAGGTTCAGCCGCTCGGCCGCCAGCGCGAAGCTGCCCGCCTCCACGACCTGCACGAAGGTCGCGACGCCATCCAGTTTGTCGTTCATTGGTGCCTTAAGGGAATCCACAAGGGGACGCAAACGCGTCAATACGGGAATTCTATTCCCATAAACTGACTGTAGCCGATTCAACTACGCCGCCACGACCCGGCGGCGCACTCTCCCTGGAGTCCCCATGCAGTTATCCGAACTCGGGCGCGACCTCGCCCAAGACGAGCGGCGCCCCGCGCAAACGCGCCAGAACACGCTCGCGCTGATCGCCGTCTGCCTCGCCGCCATGATGTTCTCGCTCGAAATCTCCAGCGTGCCGATGATCCTGCCGACGCTCGAAGTCGTGCTGCACGGCGACTTCAAGCAGATGCAATGGATCATGAACGCCTACACGCTCGCCTGCACGACCGTGCTGATGGCGACCGGCACGCTCGCCGACCGCTTCGGCCGCAAGCGCGTGTTCGTCGTCACCATCGTCCTGTTCGGCGCGGCGTCGTGGCTGTGCGGACTGGCATCGAGCACGACGGCGCTGATCGCCAGCCGCTTCGTGCAAGGCGCGAGCGGCGGCGCGATGCTGATTTGCCTCGTCGCCGTGCTCTCGCATCAATTCCCGCAAGGCGCGCCGCGCGCGCGGGCATTCAGTGCGTGGGGCATCGTGCTCGGCATCGGCCTCGGATTCGGGCCGCTGGTGGGCGGCGCGATCGTCGCGCTGTCGAGCTGGAAATGGGTGTTCTGGGTCCACGTGCTGATCGCCGTCGCGACGCTCGGCCTCGCGCTCGCGGGCGTGCGCGAATCGCGCGATCCGCTGGCGCGCAAGCTCGACGTGGCCGGCATGGTCACGCTCTCGGCCTCGGTGTTCGGCTTCGTCTGGACCATCACGCAGGGCGCGGACAGCGGCTTTTTCAGCGCGTCGAGCTTGAGCGTGCTCGCCGCGAGCGCGGCCAGTTTCGCGGCCTTCGTCGCGATCGAATTGCGCGTCGCGCATCCGATGTTCGACTTCTCCGTGTTCAAGGTGCGCCGCTTTTCGGGCGCGCTGCTCGGCTCGGTCGGCATGAACTTCAGCTTCTGGCCGTTCATCATTTACTTGCCGATCTATTTCCAGAGCGTGCTGCGCGAAGGCCCGCTCGCGTCGGGGCTGTCGCTGCTCGCCTACACGCTGCCGACGCTCGTGTTCCCGCCGATCGGCGAACGCCTCGCGCTGCGCTACCGGCCCGCGCTGGCGATTCCGGCGGGCCTGTTCACGATCGGGCTCGGCTTCCTGCTGATGCGTGCGGGCAGCGCGCTCGGCCACGGCGACGCGCTGGCCGTGCTGCCCGGCTGCCTCGTGGCGGGCGCGGGGCTCGGCATGACCAACACGCCGGTCACGAACACGACGACCGGCTCCGTCTCGGCGGATCGCGCGGGCATGGCTTCGGGCATCGACATGAGCGCGCGCATGGTCACGCTTGCCATCAACATCGCGCTGATGGGGGCGCTGCTCGTGGCGGGCGTTGCGCATCGTCTGCAAGACGCGTTGGGCCGCAACGTGGAAGGCGTGTCGTGGCAAGCGCTGGCCGCGCGCGTGGCGGCGGGCAATCTCACGCCCGGCGATGCGTTGAGCGCGCACGCGGGCTTCGATGCCGCGAGCGTTGACGCACACGCCTTCGAAGCGCATTTCGAACCGATCGCGCGCGCCGCGCTCGAAGCCGGTTTCCACGCACTGATGCTCTATGGCGGCCTCGCGGTCTGCACGCTCGCGGTGCTGAGCTACCTGATGTTCTCGCGCGGCGAATCGCGCTGATTCGGGATGCTTTTTGGGCAAGCGAGCCGCCGATCTATGTCATATTGGCGGTCTCGCGCGCGGCCATCGTGCCGCCGCCTTCCCATTCGACTCAACCGCCCTATGGAGCGATGAAAGCACACCGGCCGTTCGCGCGTAGCATTCGATTCCACGCGGCCGCCGGCGCGGCGCTCACGTTCCTCGCGAGCGGCGTCGCGCACGCGCAGCGCGCGCCCGACCTGCCGCTGCATTGCACCGATCTCGCGGGCGTGCTGCTGCCGCCCGCCGCCATTGCCCTGCCGACCGACGGCGCGCTCGTGCAGACCGCCACGATGATCGCCGCGACGGCCACCGGCAATCTGAACGGCGACTTCTGCCGACTGACCGGCGTGATCCGCGCGCAGACGGCGGGCGCGCCGGATATCCGCTTCGAAGTGAATCTGCCGAGCCGCTGGAATGGCCGCGCGCTGCAATTCGGCGGCGGCGGCTATAGCGGCGTGGTGGTGACCGGCACCGGACCGATGCCGTTCTCGCCCGACCGCGCGCCGCTCGCGCGCGGCTACGCCACCTTCGGCGACGACTCGGGCCACAACGGCGACTCGTCGGTCGCCACCTTCGGCCTGCTCGACGAAGCCGTGACCAACTTCGGCTACGCGCATCTGAAGAAAACCCACGACGTGGCGCTCGCGCTGATCGAACGCGGCTACGGACGCGTGCCCGAACACATGTATTTCGCAGGCGGCTCGACCGGCGGGCGCGAAGGCTACACGGTCATCCAGCGCTATCCCGACGACTACGACGGCGTGATCGCCAATTCGCCCGCGCTGAATTTTTCCGGCGTGCGATTGATCGGCGTGGAAATCGGCCGGCTCGAATATCGCGTGCCGGGCGGCTATGTGCCGCCCGCGCTGCTCGAACGCGTCTACGCGCGCACGATGCAGGCGTGCGACAAGCTCGACGGCGCGGCGGACGGCATCATCAGCAATGTCGTGGCCTGCCGCGCGCTGGAACCGCAGATCATCGATTCGCTGCGCTGTCCCGCCGATGCCACCGATCACAACGCCTCACACGATTCACACGACGATTGCCTCACGCCGCCGCAACTCGCGACGCTGCAAAAGCTGCGCGACGGTCTGCATCTGCCCTACGCGCTCGCCTGGAACGTCGACCGTTATCGCGGCTACAACGTCTTTCAGGGCACGCGCTTCACGAGCACGCTCGGTCTCGCGCATGTGCCCGACCGTTCGCCGCAACTCACCTTCCGCGCGAACGGCTATCTCTACGCGCAGGGCGACGCGTACATCAAATACTTCATCACGCACGACCCGACCTTCGATTCGTCGAATTTCGACGTGATGCATCCGGGCCGCTATCAGCAGCGGCTCGCCATGCTTTCGGCGACCATCGGCGCGATGAATCCCGATGTCGCGCATTACATCGCGCGCGGCGGCAAACTCATCACGCTGCATGGTCTCGCCGATGAAGTGATCAGCCCGAATCAGACCATCGCGTGGTACGAGAACCTCGTCGCGCGTTACGGCGAGGCGCGCGTGGACAGCTTCATGCGGCTCTACATGGTGCCCGGTTATCAGCACGGCAATGGCGTGTTCATTCCATCCGTCGATCTGATCGGCGCGCTCGACGATTGGGTGTCGCGCGGCGTTGCGCCGGACGCGCTCGTGACCACCGATATCGCGCAGGACACCAATGGCCGCACGCGGCCCTTGTGCCGCTATCCCGCGTATCCGCGATATCTCGGCAAGGGCAATCCCGATCGCGCGAGCAATTACGCGTGCGCGACGCCGTGAATCGCTCGCACGCCGCGAACGTGTCGATGAGCAACGCTCAATACCCTTCGATTCCGTAACGAATAGAAAGGGAAAGCCTTACACGGAGGAAGAACGGCTTGCGGCCCGTTGCGGAATCAACGCAACGCTCAGCACCATGAAAATCAGCAAAATGCCCGAGGCGTAAAACCGGCTGACATCGAGACCGCCCTGCGCAACCGGCTTATCGAGCAAGTCGCCGAGCGTCGCGCCAAGCGGCCGCGTCAGCACGAAGGCCGCCCAGAACAGCGCCGTGCGCGAGACACCGCGCCACAGCCACAGCAGCCCCACGACCACGAGGCCCGCGCCGAAAATCGCCGCGCCCATTTCGAAACCCAGACCGAGGCCGCCGCGATCGTCGCCCGCGACCCAGTCGCCGAGCGCGGTACCGAGCGTTTGCGAAAAGAGAATCGTGGCCCAATAAAACCATTCGACGCGCGGCGTGCTTACGCTCTCGATCGACACGGTGCCTTCGCTGCGATACCAGATCGCGAGACTCAGCACGAGCAGCGCGACGATGATCGCCACGCCACCTGGATAACCGATTCCGAGCGAGCGGTCGCAGAAGTCGGCGAGCGTCGTGCCGAGCGTGGTGGTGGCGACGATCGTCGCCCAATAGAGCGCGGGGTTGAAATTTTGCGCGCGCACCTGAGCGGCAACGAGCACGACAAAAGCCGCGAAAAAGATCAGCGTGCCGACGAGATAGCCGAGATTCAACGACATGGTGACCCAGTCGCCGCCGGTTTCGCCCAGCGTGGTCGCGGCAATCTTGATGATCCAGAATCCGAGCGTGAGGGCGGGCACTTTCGTGGCCGCGTCCAGCAAGGTTTTTTCCGTGGTGGTATTCAAGGGCAGCCTCCAGAAGGACGCAACGTCCATGAAAACTGTCCACGCTATACGCAGGTGACTTAAGAGAACCTTACGGCGACGCAAAAACAGGATCGGGACCTTGATTCCTCAAGTTTCCGATTTATTTGCCGATACGTCGAGAATGAATACAACTATCGCCCACGCACAAGCAGGCAGCATCATCCGCACCGCGACGAAACTCTTCGATCTCGTGCTGGAGGCCAGGCAGATCGATGCGCGCTCACCCGAAGCCATCGAGCTTTATAGCGAGATTGTGCACGGTGCACTGTGGCGCGCCGCGCCGCGCGCGACCATGACGGAACTGCTCGAACTGTTTGACGAGCCGGTTAGCGCGGTGGCTTAAAAGCCGCTCGATCGCGCAAGGCGGCCTCGAAACATCGCGACGCCGACGCTCAATGCCGGGCGTCGCGCGCGCTTTGCTCCTGCACGGTCAACACCGCTTCGGGCAATGCTTTCAGGCGTTCGATGGGAATGGGATCGCCGCTCTGATCGGAAAAACCGTAAGTACCATCGGCGATTTTTTCTAGCGCGCGCTGAATATCGGCAATGCGCTGCACATTCATATTGCGCAGCGCCTGATTCGCAATATCCTGCTCCATTCTCTGCGCGTCGTCTTCGTATTCCTGGGCTTCCGAGCCGGTGGATTCTTCGTCGTTACGCTCCGCGCCTATCGTGTTTTCCTCGCTGCCCAGCACGTCGCGCTGCATCGCGAGCAAGCGCTGACGCTGTTCCTCAATGAACGCTGCGCTCAATGTCTGTCCGGTCATGTCGATTCTCCGATGAACAGCCCGCGCGTTCATGCGCCAGGCCCTGGAGCCAATTCACAGCGTCCAAGCAGCGTCCAGGCGCGCTCGCATTCAATCCGACAAATCGCTTACATCGGATGAAAGCACCGGCCGCGCGCCGCCGGATTGGCTTATCGAGAATAGCACTCGCCCTGCGCAGCCCGATGCCTGGGCGCAAGACACCGCCACTCAAACTGTACTCTCATCAACCGCGCCGATTTGTGCATTCTGCGACTCACTGTGTCCTTTTAATCTGTGACTCATGATGGCGTCGCATTCCTTCCACGCGACGCTTCGGATCAGGAGCGCAAAGCATGCAAGGAGTCGCAGATAGATGGACGGCGCGCACGTACGCGTTATTGCCGCGAACGGCAAGGAGCGGCGCATGAACCTGCTCGAAGCCATGCGGATTTACGTGAGAGTGGTCGAGCGCGGCAGCATTTCGGGCGCCGCGCGCGATCTGGACATCGGCCAGCCTGCCGTGAGCGAGCGGATCGAACGGCTGGAAAAATTTCTCGGCTGCCAATTGCTGCTGCGCAACGCGCGCACCTTCAAGTGCACGCCGGAAGGCATCATCTTCCACGAACGCAGCAAGTCCGTGCTGGGCGCGGTCGAGCAGGCACTCGCGGAAGTGGCCAACGACGAGCAGATCGTCAAAGGCACGATCCGTATTGCCGCGCCGCACTGCTTTGGTGAAACGATCCTGCCGGAAGGTTTGAAGCGCGTGCGCGAAACCTATCCGCGGCTCGATATCGAACTCGTCTTGAACGACAAGATCGCCGATCTCGTGACTGAAGGCGTCGATATTTCGTTTCGCCTCGGCCCGCTCGGTGACGGCGCGTATATTGCTTGGCCGCTCGGGCAGGTCCGTCGCCTGCTGGTGGCGTCGCCCGATTATCTGCAGCGCCACGCAGCCATCGATACCCCTTCGCAACTCGCGGAGCACAACTTCATTCGCGTGAAAGGCACGTTCGACGCGAACCAGTTGCCGCTCGCGCTCGACAGCGCCATCGTCGACAGCGTGCCGATCCGCACGACCATCAAAACCACGCACTGGCGGCCGATGTACGAGATGGTGATCGCGGGCGTCGGCATGGGCGTGCTGGAGGAACCGGCGGCGACCGCCGCCATCGAAGCGGGACGTCTCGTGCGCGTGCTGCCCGACTACGAGGTGCCCGCGCTGGCGTTGAATCTGCTGATCCGCCCGCAACGGCCCGTACCCGCGCGCGTGCGCAAGATCGTCGAGACCTTGAAGATGTTTGTGGCCGAGACCTTCGAACACCGCGAGAACGCCGAAGTCTGAAAAGACGCTGCATCCTGAAGCGCGCCACGCAATACATTAATCAGGAATGCCATCGATTTTGTCGAACGATTTCGTTGGCCGTCTTTCGCGTCACTTCCGCTATCCCGCATCGCCTGCGCCACGTATTGATCGCCGGCGCAAGGCGATGCCATAATGCCCCAGCAGACCTTCAACAGGAGTCGGCCATGAAACGTGAGTCGGGGAATCGCCGCCAGCGCTTTCTGCACGATCTGAAGTGGATTGCCATTCTCTGGTGCGTCGGTTTTGGCGCCACCGTGCTGCTGACCCTGCCGTTTCACTTCCTCGTCATGGCGATGATTCACAAATAGCACATCGCGCACCGAATTTCATCATACGAATCAGCGCGAATTTATTCCGCTGTTTCCGGCGCCTGGCACTCAAGTTCGCGCGGAAAATGCCGTTGACCTGTGCTCGACGGCAACCCACGGACTCCGCATTGGCCTTTTCCCCTGACGATCGCCTCCCTTCCGCCTTTCATGGCGCGGAAGTCCATGGCGCCCGCGAGTCCGGCGACTCGCCGATCATCGAATGGCTGCTGCACGACGATCAGGTCATGCGCGAGTGCTTTCGCCACGCCGCCGCCATTCTCAAGACCGTCACGGGCGCGTCGATCACGGCCGTGCTGCTGCTCGACGCCGAACATCAGCACTATCGCGCCGAGGCCGGCGCCGTCTTGCATCCGGTGCCGCGAAAGCAGTCGCTGAGCAATTACGTGATCGAAAGCGACGAGCTTTTCGTGGTGGAAGACACGCGCGGCGATCCGCGCTTCACGCAATGCCTGCTGGTGACCCACGCGCCCCACGTGCGCTTCTACGCGGCCATTCCGCTGCACGCGCCCGACGGCGAGCGCGTGGGCGCGCTCTGCGCGATGGACCCGGAACCGCGCGTGCTGACCGCGGCGCATCGCGATGTGTTCGAGCATTTGCGCGCCATGATCGAGAACGATCTGAAGCTGCGCTGCGCGACCGCCACCGATCCCGTGACGCGCCTGTTCAACCGCCGCTTCATGCTCGAAAGCGTGCGCCAGAAATGGCACGACGCGCAGCCCGGCGACTGGCTCACCGCCGTCATGGTCGATATCGACTGGTTCAAGCAATACAACGATACCTATGGTCATCCGGCCGGCGACGTCTGTTTGCAAAAAGTCGCCGCGGTTTTGCAGGAAGTGGCCGACGAATATCAGGTGATCGCGGGGCGCATGGGCGGCGAGGAATTCGGCATGCTGCTCAGCGGCCAGCCTCGCGGCGAAGTGCCCACCATCCTCGAAAAGCTGCGGCGCGGCGTGATGCAGCTCGACATCGCGCATCGGCATTCCAAGGCGGGCGTGGTGACGGTGAGTGTCGGCGCGGCGCTCACGCAACGCTCCGCACTCGACGCCGCGAGCAGCCAGGCCGCCTTCGCCGCCGCCGATCTCGCGCTGTACCGCGCGAAACACGCGGGCCGCAACGCGGTCGTGATTCACTAGCCCCAAGGCGCGCCGCGCCCGTTCGCATTTCAATCCGGGACGTCAAAACTGTACTCTTCGGATCGGCGATGAAGTGTGCGTACTCGTGCAAATCGAGCCCGCGTACGCTTCGACTATTCCTGATCGTGCGCACCGTATTCCGCACGATCGAATGCGCCCTTCGACGAAACTCCTGACGTCCCTTCTATGATCATCCGCCCCGCGCCGAACTGGTTTCGCATGCTTTTTGTCTGGCATGGCTCCGTCCTCAAGGCGATCATCCCGCAACTCGCGTTTATGACGCTCGTGAGCGTGCTCGCGATGTGCACGCACGGCCGCATTCTCGGCGAAAAGATTCCACTGAACACGACGCCTTTCACGCTGTGCGGCGTGGCGCTGACGATCTTTCTCGCGTTCCGCAATAACGCGAGTTACGAACGCTATTGGGAAGCGCGCCGCTTGTGGGGCAATGTGCTGATTTCGGCGCGCGCGCTCATTTCGCAATTCCGCAATTACGTGCCAGCCAGCGCCGCGCCATTCGAAAATCGCCGCGTGCCGCGTTTGCTGATTGCTTTCGCTTACGCGCTCAAACACGAATTGCGCCATTCCGATCCCAGCGCCGATTTCACGCGCCTGCTGGGCGCAGAGCAAGCGGCCGCGTTGGGCACACGCGTTTTCCGGCCGATCGTCCTGCTCGACGAAGTACGCCGTCACCTTGCCGCGCTCAAGCGCGCGGGCGCGCTTTCCGACACGCAACTGTGGCTGATGGATCAGCAGATCAACGATCTCGGCGCGGCCGTGGGCGGCTGCGAACGCATTCTCGCCACGCCGATTCCGTTCGCCTACGGCGTGCTCCTGCATCGCACGGTCTACGCCTATTGCGCGCTGCTGCCTTTCGGCCTGATCGATTCGATTGGCTTTGCCACGCCGCTGATCTGCGTGTTCGTTTCCTATACGCTGCTCGCGCTGGAAGCGATTGCCAGCGAAATCTCCGATCCGTTCGGGCTTGCGCCCAACAATCTCGCGCTCGACGCGATGACCTGCACGATCGAACGCGCGGTGCTCGAACTGTGCGACGAAGCCTTGCCGCCCGCCACGCAGCCCGGCCCGTACTATCAGCTCACCTAGAGCCGCGCGGCGCGCACGCTGTACTCGCGCGCGCCGCCACGCTCAACGCGCACAAGACGCCGCGAGCTTGCCCACCGTGATAATCGCCTGCTCGATTTCCGGCGACCACGGGCTGCTGTAATTGAGGCGAATGAAGTTTCGATAATTGTCCGAGACCGAAAACATATAACCCGGCCCGATCGTAATGCCGCGCGCCAGCGCAAGCTGGTAGAGCTTCATCGAATCGACCTTTGCAGGCAGTTCGATCCACAGCACATAGCCGCCCGCAGGACTCGACATGCGCGTGCCCGCCGGAAAGAAACGCGTGACCATCGCCTTCATCAGATTGGCCTGCTGCGCGTAATTCTTTCGAATGCGTCGCAGATGATGCTCGTAGCCGTCGCGTTCGAGATATTCGGCAATGGCCAATTGCGGAACGACCGAGGTCGTGAGCGTATTCAGAAACTTCAGTTTCTCGACCTGATCGCGGTAACGCCCCGGCAAAGCCCAGCCAATGCGATACGCGGCCGTCAGGCTTTTCGAAAACGATCCGCAATGCAGCACCATGCCCTTTTTATCATACGATTTAAGCGTGGTCGGATGCGAATCGCCAAAATACAGCTCGTTATAGACGCCGTTTTCAATCACCGGAATCTCCGCTTTCGCAAGCAGATCGACGAGTTCGCGCTTGCGTTCGTCGGGCATTAAAAAGCCGAGCGGATTCTGGAAATTCGGCATCACCATGCAGGCCGCCACCTTTTGCGTTTCGATGATCTTCGCGAGCGCGCCCACATCCATGCCGTATTCGGGATGCGTCGCCACTTCGATGGCCTTCATGCCCGAACGCTCGATGGCGTGCAGCATCGCGTAGAACGTGGGCGATTCCACGGCGATCACGTCGCCCGGTTTCGCCACGGCCTGCAAGCACAAATTCATGGCTTCGGTCGCGCCCACGGTCACGATGATCTCGTTGGGGTCCACGGCCATGCCGTTCTCGAGATAGCGGCGGGCAATTTGCCGCAGCAATTCCGGGTTACCCGGCGGCAAGGCGTTGTTCACACCCCACAGCGATTTCTTGCGCCCCACCGCCGACGCATAGCGATTGATCTTTTCATACGGAAACAATTGCGGATCGGGATACGGCGAGCCGAGCGGCACGGCGTCGTCGGTGCCGATGGAACGTAACGTCGACAACACGAGCCGGCTCACGTCGACTGTGGCCGATACGGCAATCGGCTGACTCGGGCGCAATTCATCGGATTGCACACTGCCTTCGCTCACGCGCACGCTCACGAAATAACCCGATTGCGGGCGGCTTTCGAGCACGCCACGGCTTTCCAGCAGCAAATACGCACGAATCACCGTGGTAATGCTGATGCGGTGCTGCTGGCTCGCCTGGCGCACCGACGGCACGCGATCACCCGGCCGGTACACGCCCTTGCGGATCAACGTTTCAATGTCGTCCGCGAGCTTTTCATAGAGTTTCACTGCGTTCTCCCTTCAGTCGCTCACAGCATGGCTCGCGCAGTGTACTGCGGTGGCGCGGCGCAACTGTACTCTAAGTTGCGAACGGATTTTGTGTGTCATGCACGCCGTCCTTACCTTTTACGCTTTCACCTAAGCAGATACAGCGCTTTACGCCTCGCGGATCGACCCGGGGCCGCGCAACGTCAACGGAGCCAAGGGTAATGGACAAGGCCAAGCCAAAGGGAAAAATCGAGGCGTATCACCACCCCGCCGCGGGCTGGGGCGCACTCAAATATGTCGCCATCAATCTGATCAAGGAGCGTGTGTCGGGCGGCAGTTACCGCACGCTGTTCAAACAGAATCAGCCGGACGGTTTCGACTGCCCCGGCTGCGCATGGCCCGACCGCCAGCATGCATCGACGTTCGAGTTCTGCGAAAACGGCGTGAAAGCCGTGGCCGCCGAAGCGACCACCAAGCGCGTCACGCCGGACTTTTTCGAATCGCATACCGTCGAGTCGCTGATGAAGCAGACCGACTACGAACTCGAACAACACGGCCGCCTCACCGACCCGATGGTCTACGACGCGATCACCGACCGCTATCAACCCATCGCCTGGCACGACGCCTTCGCGCTGATCGCGAAGCACCTGAACGAACTCGATTCGCCCGACGAAGCCGCGTTCTACACCTCGGGCCGCGCGAGCAACGAAGCCGCGTTCGTCTATCAGTTGTTCGTGCGGATGTTCGGCACCAACAATTTCCCCGACTGTTCGAACATGTGTCACGAAGCCACCAGCCGCGGCCTGCCGTCGACGGTCGGCATCGGCAAAGGCACGGTCACGCTCGACGACTTCGAAGCCGCCGACACCATCATTATCTTCGGCCAGAATCCGGCGACGAATCACCCGCGCATGCTCGGCGAATTGCGCGAGGCGTCGCGACGCGGCGCGACGATCGTCTCGGTGAATCCGCTGCGCGAACGCGGGCTCGAACGCTTCACGAGCCCGCAGCATCCGATGGAAATGATCACGTTCGGCAGCACGAAAATCGCCTCGATGTTTATTCAGCCGAAACTCGGCGGCGATTTCGCGCTGATTAAAGGCGTGGCCAAACGCCTGATCGAACTCGACGACGAAGCGCTCGAAAACGGCACGGAGCGCGTGCTCGATATCGACTTCATTCAGCAGCACACGCTCGGCTTCGCGGCCTTCGCCGAAGATCTGCGCAACGAAAGCTGGCCGCTGCTCGAAGCGGAATCCGGCGTGGCGCGTGAAGATATCGAAGGACTCGCGCGCGTCTATGCGAACGGCAAGCGCGTGATCGCCACGTGGGGCATGGGCATCACGCAGCACAAGCATTCGGTGCAGACCGTGCATCTGCTGTCCAATCTGCTGATGATGCGCGGCAATATCGGCCGCGAAGGCGCGGGGCTGTGCCCCGTGCGCGGCCATTCGAACGTGCAGGGCAATCGCACCGTGGGCATCGAGGAGAAACCTTCGCAAGCGTTTCTCGATCGACTCGGCACGGTATTCGATTTCGCGCCGCCGCGCGAACATGGACTCGACGTGGTGGAAACGGTCGAGCACATGATCGAAGGCCATCTGAAAGTGTTTATCGGGCTCGGCGGCAACTTCGCCATGGCAACGCCCGATACGTTGCGCACATTCGACGGCCTGCGTTCGTGCAGGCTCACCGTGCATATCACCACGAAGCTCAATCGCAGCCACCTCGTCCACGGCGAAAACGCATTGATTCTGCCGACGCTCGGGCGCACCGAAATCGACGTGCAGAACGGCATCGCGCAAGGCGTGACGGTCGAGGACTCGATGAGCATGGTGCACATCTCGTACGGCATGAACAAGCCGGCGTCGCCGAACCTGATGTCGGAAACGGCGATCGTGGCGAATATCGCGCACGCGACGCTCGGCGACGCGAAAGTGGACTGGCTCGGCTACGCGGGCGACTATGCGAAAGTGCGCGACGCCATCGAACAAACCGTCGAAGGCTTCGACCGCTACAACGAGCGCATCCAGCATCCGGGTGGTTTTCATCTGCGCGTGGCCTCGCGCGAGCGCGACTGGAAAACCGACACGGGCAAAGCGAATTTCATCGTGCACGCCGTGCAGCAGGACACGCCGATCGCACGCGCTAAAGCGCAGCACGGCGACCGCCTGATGACGCTCATGACAACGCGCTCGCACGATCAGTACAACACCACGATCTACGCGCTCGACGACCGCTATCGCGGCGTGTTCGGCCAGCGCCGCGTGGTGTTCATCAACCCCGCCGACATCGCCATGCTGGGTTTCAAGAATGGCGACTGGGTCGATATGAGCACGGTCTGGGACGACGGCATCGTACGCCGCGCCGATCATTTCCGTCTCGTGGAATACGACATTCCGCGCGGCTGCATCGGCGCCTATTACCCCGAGACCAATCCGCTCGTGCCGCTCGCGAGTGTGGGCGACGTTTGCAACACGCCGACTTCCAAGTCGATTCCCGTGCTGTTGCACGCGTCCTCCGAGCCTGCGGCCATGCCCGCGTTTTAAAGCGCTTTTCAAGCTGCTTTTCGAAGTTTTCATGACGCGCGCCGCGCCCGATGCGGGCGCACGCGCCGTTCAATCTGCCTGGTGACCCTCATGTCTGTCGAAGCCCTGAATCTGGCACGCGGCCAGTTTGCCCTGACCGCGATCTTTCACATACTCTGGCCGATTCTCACGATCAGCCTTTCCGCTTTTCTGCTCGTCGTCGAAACGCTCTGGGTGAAAACCAGCGACGTGGTCTGGTATCGACACGCGCGCTTCTGGAGCAAGCTGCTGATACTCAATTTCGCCGTGGGCGTGGTGAGCGGCATTCCGATGGAGTTTCAATTCGGCACCAACTGGGGACCGTTCTCGCAATACACGGGCCAGTTCTTCGGCAATATTCTCGGCTTCGAAGGCGCAATGGCGTTCATGCTCGAAGCGGGCTTCGTCGGCATCATGATGCTCGGCTGGGGCCGCGTGCCCAAGGGCGTGCATCTGTTCGCCACCGCGATGGTCGCGCTCGGCTCCTCGCTTTCCGCGTTCTGGATCATGGTCGCGAACTCGTGGCTGCAAACGCCGCGCGGCGTGGCGCTGGTGGACGGCAAGCTCGTGGTCACCGATTACGTGAAAGCCATTTTCAATCCCGACATGGCCTGGGGCGTCTCGCACATGTGGTTCGCCGCACTCGAAACCGGCCTCGTGGTGATCGCGGGCATCTCGGCCTATTACCTGTTCAAACGCCGCAATCCGACGTTCTTTGTGCGTTCGTTCAAACTCGCGCTGCTGTTGCTCGCCTTCGTTGCGCCCGTGCAGATCTGGCTCGGCGATTCGAGCGGCGTGGACGTGTTCGAAACGCAGCCCGCCAAGGGCGCGGCGATCGAAGGCCACTGGCAAACCAATGCGCCGGGCACGGGCGCGAGCTGGTCGCTGCTCGCGTGGCCCGACGCCGCGAAGCAGACCAACGACTGGTCGCTCGAAGTGCCGGGCATGCTGAGCATTCTCGGCACGCATAGCCTGCACGGCAAGGTCACGGGCATGCGCGACATTGCGCGCGCCGACCAACCACCCATGCTGCCGCTGCTTTACTACGCGTTCCGCGCGATGGCCGGCATCGGCTTCCTGTTCATGGTGCTCGCGTTCTGGACGCTCTATGCGCTGCGTAAATCGCGCGGCCATCTCGACGCGCTGCTCGCACAACGCAAGCTGCTGCTCGCGTGGGTACTCGCGATTCCGCTGCCGTATATCGCCGTGGAATGCGGCTGGATCGTGCGCGAAGTGGGCCGCCAGCCGTGGGTCGTCTACGGTCTGCTGCGCACCGATCACGCGGCCTCCGCGATTCCGGCGGGCGCGATCACGGGCAGCATGATCATGTTCACCGCATTCTTCGTTGTGCTCATCACGTCCTTCTTCGTGTTCGCGCGCCGCTGGCTACGCAACGGCCCCGATCTCGCGCTGATGCCGCCCGTCGAACCGGTGCGCCAGGCGGTGCCGCACGCCGTCGATTATTGAACGCCGCCACGTCTTCAAGAACCGCATTTATCGCACAGGAAGTCACATGACCCCCGCTTCAACTCAGGACCTCTTGAACCACGCGTGGTTCGGACTCATCGGCCTGATGCTCGTGCTCTATGTCGTCACCGACGGCTTCGATCTCGGCGTCGGCATCCTCACGCTGCTGCGCCGACGCGAAGCCGACCGCGACCTCATGATCCAGTCCATCGGCCACGTCTGGGACGCCAACGAAACCTGGCTCGTCGCGCTCGGCGGCGCGCTGTTCGGCGCGTTCCCCGCCGCCTACGCGATGATCCTCTCGGACCTCTACGTGCCCGTGATGGTGCTGATCGCGAGCTTCATCATGCGCGGCGCAGCCATCGAATTCCGCCACGCCGCCCACACCAGCAAACTCGTGTGGGACCGCGTGTTCGGTCTCGGCAGTCTGCTCGCGGCAATCTCGCAGGGCATCGTGCTCGGCAAGATCCTCACCGGCTTCGTGCCGGGCCTCGCGAGCGCCGGCTTCGTGGCCGCGACCGCCGTGGGTGTGGTGTCCGGCTATTGCCTGCTCGGTGCGACCTGGCTCGTGAAGAAGACCACAGGCGACATTGAAAGCCGCTCGCGCCGCCATGCAATCGTGGCCGTGTTCACGACCGTGGCCGCCGCGCTCGTGGTCTCGTTCGCGACGCTCAAGCTGAGCCCCGTGGGCATCACGCGCTGGCAGGAGCAAGGCGTGTTCCATCTGCTGATCGCGCTCGCGGTGCTCGCCGCGCTGACCTTCGCCTACGTGCTCTACGCGATACACATGCGCGGCGAACACGGTCCGTTCGCGGGCGCGACGCTGCTGTTCGTGTTCTCGTTCGCGGGCCTCGCGATCAGCATGTTCCCGTATATCGTGCCCGGCCAGTTGACGGTAGCGGCCGCCGCTTCGGACAGCACCACGCTCACCTTCATGCTGTTTGGCATCGGTATCGTCTTTCCGATCATGATTGGCTACAACCTTTATCAGTATCACCTGTTTCGTGGCAAAGTCGTACCGGTAAAACACTAATGCCATTCACGCCGCCGCCGATAGCTCATATCGGATCGGCGGTAGTTCACGCGCTGAACGCGCGTCCCTAGAATGGGCTGGCACGCTTCAATTCCGCCCTGTTCGCAAGCCGCTTCGGCGGCATTGCGCATTTCGAAGCGCGTTATTTGTCTTGGGAAATCGATATATTCAATTAAACACAACGTGGACCTATCCGCGGAAACACGCGATGGCGAATCGGGGTATTTCATTCTTGTCTCCATATCGGGATTTCCTAAACTGAATCCTGACAACAGGGACTGGATTTCATCCGCTATGCGGAACACCGAATGGAGTTTCCTATGACGAAACTACGTGATGTGCCAGGCGTCCATCCCTACACCGGTCCCGCAGGCGGATGGGGCGCGCTCAAAGCGACCGCGCAGGCGATTCACGATCAGATGGAAAGCATCGAGGCGCCCATCACGCTGATGCGCACCAATCAGCCCGACGGCTTCGATTGCCCCGGCTGCGCGTGGCCCGACAAGGAACATCGGTCCACGTTCCAGTTCTGCGAAAACGGCGCAAAGGCCGTCACCTGGGAAGCCACCACCAAACGCGTCACGCCGGAATTCTTCGCGGCGAATACCGTCACGTCGCTGCTGCAAAAGACCGATTACGAACTTGAGGACATGGGGCGGCTCACGCATCCGCTCGTCTACGACCGCGCGACCGATACGTTTCGCCCTGTCGACTGGGAAGACGCCTTTTCGCGCATCGGCGAAATTCTGCGTTCGCTTTCGCCGGATCAGGTGGAGTTCTATACGTCCGGGCGTGCATCGAACGAAGCCGCGTTTCTCTATCAGTTATTCGCGCGTGAATTCGGTACCAATAATTTCCCCGATTGCTCGAATATGTGCCATGAGCCGACCAGCGTCGGCCTGCCGCAATCGATCGGCATCGGCAAAGGCACGGTCTCGCTCGACGATTTCGATTCGACGGAATTGATTATCGCCATCGGCCATAATCCCGGCACGAATCATCCGCGCATGATGGGCACGCTGCACGAAGCCGCGCGGCGCAACGTGCCGATCATCGTGTTCAATCCGCTGCGCGAGCGCGCGCTCGAACGTTTCGCCGATCCGCAAAGCATGTTCGAAATGGCGACGTTCGGCTCGACGCGCATCGCCTCCACCTATTTTCAGGTCGATGCGGGCGGCGACGCGGCCGCGCTCAAAGGCGTAATGAAAGCGCTGTTGCAAATGGAAGCGGAACAAGGCGGCGTGCTCGACAAGGCATTCATCGCGCAGCACACTTCCGGCTTCGACGCCTTCGCAGCCGATCTCGACGCCACCTCGTGGGACGACATCGAGAAAGCCAGCGGCCTCGCGCGCCCCGACCTCGAACACGTGGCCCTCGCCTACGCGAAATCGAACGCGACCATCGTCACCTACGGCATGGGCGTCACGCAGCACAACAAAGGCACGGCCAACGTGCGCCTGATCGCCGACCTGCTGCTGATGCGCGGCAATTTCGGCAAGCCCGGTGCGGGCATTTGCCCGCTGCGCGGCCATTCGAACGTGCAAGGCAATCGTACGGTAGGCATTACCGAAAAGCCGTCGAAAGCTTTTCTTAAACTGATTGAGGACGCGTGCGGCTTCACACCGCCCGCCGGCCACGGCCACGACGCGGTACAGGCCATGCAGGCGATGATCGACGGCACGGCCAAGGCGCTGCTGTGCCTCGGCGGCAATTTCGCGGTGGCGCTGCCCGACTCCGAGCAATCGTTTCCCGCGATGGCCGCACTCGATCTCGGCGTGCATATCGGCACCAAACTCAATCGCACGCATTTGCTGGTGTCGAAGGAAACTTACTTGTTTCCGTGCCTCGGCCGCACGGAACTCGACCTGCAAAGCAGCGGACGGCAATCGATCACCGTGGAAGATTCGATGTCGATGGTGCATGCGTCGGCGGGCAAGCTCACGCCCGCGTCCGACCAGTTGCGCTCCGAACCCGCGATCGTCGCGGGCATGGCGCGCGCGACGCTGCCGAATACCAAAGTGCCGTGGATGGAATTGATCGCCGATTACGACAAGATCCGCGATCTGATCGAACGCACCGTGCCCGGCTTCGAGGACTTCAACCGGCGCATTCGCGTGCCGGGCGGCTTCCGTCTGCCGCTGCCGCCCACCGAGCGGCACTGGCACACGCCCTCGGGCAAGGCCGAATTCTCCGTCTACGGCGGCGTGAAAGAAGACGCCGACGTGCTGGGCGCGCAAAACGTGCTGCGGCTCATTACGATTCGCAGCCACGACCAGTACAACACGACGATCTACGCGATGGACGACCGCTATCGCGGTGTGTTCGGCCGCCGCGACGTGCTGTTCATGAACGCCGACGACATGGCGGCCTATGGCATCGAACACGGCGATCTCGTCGATATCGAAACGGTGACGTCGTCGGGGCGCGCGCTTCGTCTGAAGAACATTACGGCGATCGTGTACAGCATCGCGCGCGGTTCTGTCGCTGCGTACTATCCTGAAGCCAATGTGCTCGTTCCGCTCGACTATATCGACAAGGAGAGCGGCACGCCCTCGTATAAATCCGTGCCAGTACACGTCATGCGTGCGGCGGGGAATTAGGCGCGGCGAATCAGGCACAGGCATGGCCGCTTGCCGGGCCGGGTAGCGCGCGGTCCCGGCACGCGGCCGTGGGCATGCGCATGCAGTCGTTAAGGGAGTGCAAAAGAATCATGGATATCTTCGACGCATTTCATCTCGCCAGGCTGCAATTCGCTTTCACGGTCTCGTTTCATATTGTCTTTCCGGCGATCAGCATCGGTATGGCGAGTTTTCTGGCCGTGCTCGAATGGCGATTGCTGCTGACCGGCGACCCCGCGTATAAAGACATGTACCGCTTCTGGGTGAAAATCTTCGCGGTAGGCTTCGGCATGGGCGTGGTCTCGGGTGTCGTGATGGCGTACGAATTCGGCACGAACTGGAGCGGCTTTTCGACCATAGCGGGCAATATTACCGGTCCGCTGCTGACCTATGAAGTCTTGACCGCTTTCTTTCTCGAAGCCGGTTTTCTTGGCGTGATGCTGTTCGGCTGGAGTCGCGTGAGTCCCAAAGCGCATTTCTTTTCGACGGTGATGGTGGCAATCGGCACGCTCATTTCCACATTCTGGATTCTTTCGTCGAATAGCTTCATGCAGACGCCGCAAGGCTATGCGATCGAGAACGGCCGCATCGTGCCCGTGGACTGGTGGAAAGTGATTTTCAATCCGTCCTTTCCTTTCCGCCTCGCGCATATGACGATCGCGGCATTTATCGTGGCCGCGTTTATCGTGGCCGCGTGCGGCGCATGGCATTTGCTGCATGGCCGCCGCGACGTGCCGGTCAAGCGCAGTTTTTCGATGGCGCTCTGGATGCTGCTCGTGCTCGCGCCCGTGCAGATTTTCGTCGGCGACGCGCACGGCCTCAATACGCGCGAATATCAGCCCGCGAAAATCGCAGCCATCGAAGGCCTTTGGGAAACCGAACACGGCGGCACCGCGCTCAATCTCATCGGCTTTCCCGATATGGATGCCGAAGTCACGCGCTACGCCATCCAGGTACCGCATTTAGGCAGCCTGATTCTCACGCATAGCTGGAATGGCGAAATTCGCGGCCTCAAGGAATTTGCGCCGCAAGACCGGCCCTATTCGCCCATCGTATTCTGGACGTTCCGCATCATGGCGGGACTCGGCATGCTGATGCTGCTGACCGCCGTGCTCGGCCTGCTGCTGCGATCGGGCGGACGGCTTTATGAATCGCGCTGGTTTCAGCGGCTGGTGCTGTGCATGGGGCCATCGGGCATTCTGGCGCTACTCGCGGGCTGGATCACCACCGAAGTCGGCCGCCAGCCGTGGACCGTCTATGGCGTGGTCCGTACCATCGATTCGGTTTCGCCCATCGGCGCGCAACAAGCGGGCGTATCGCTGCTGATTTTCGTGATCGTCTATTTCCTCGTATTCGGCACGGGCGTGTATTACATGCTCAAGATGATGAAGAAAGGTCCGGCGACCGGCGTGGAAACAAACGAGTCGCTCAAATATCCGGGACTGCACAATCGCGCGCTCGACGCCGTGGTGGGAGAGTAAGGCCATGCAAATCGACCTTCCTGTGATCTGGGCCGCCATTATCGGACTCGGCGTCTTTATCTATGTGATGCTCGACGGTTTCGATCTCGGCATCGGCCTGCTCTTTCCGTTTTTCGAAGGCAAGGGCGAACGCGAGGTGATGCTCAATACCGTCGCGCCCGTCTGGGACGGCAACGAAACCTTTCTCGTGCTCGGCGGCGCCGGTTTATACGGCGCCTTTCCCGTGGTTTATTCGACCTTGCTGCCCGCCAATTACATGCCGCTGGTGCTGATGCTGGTGGGCCTGATTTTTCGCGGCGCGGCATTCGAATTGCGCGCGAAAGCCACGCGCACGCAGCATGCGTGGGATCTCGCGTTTATCGGCGGCTCGGCGCTCGCCGCCATGTGCCAGGGCATCACGCTCGGCTCGCTGCTGCAAGGCATCAAGATCGTCGACGCTAAATTCGCCGGCGATCCGTTCGACTGGTTCTCGCCATTCAGCGTGTTCTGCGGTTTCGGCGTGCTGCTCACCTACGCGACGCTCGGCTGCGGCTGGCTCATCATGAAAACGGACGGCGAGCTACAGCGCAAAATGCGCGAAATCATGCGCCCGCTCGTAGCGGTGCTGCTGCTCGCCATCACCGTGGTCAGCCTGTGGACCGTGCTCGGTTTGCCTTCGGTGAGACAGCGCTGGTTCTTTAGCGGCAATCTCGGCTGGTTCCTGCCGGTGCCGATTCTGGTCGTTGCCAGCGTGTGGGGTATTTTCCATTCGCTGCGCGCGCGCCACGAAACCACGCCATTCGTGCTTTCGCTGCTCATCTGCTTTCTCGGCTATACGGGGCTCATTATCAGCATCTGGCCGTATATCATTCCGCCTTCGCTGACGATCTGGGAAGCCTCGTCCACGCATTCGAGCCAGCTTTTCGCGCTCGTCGGCACCGTAATCGTGCTGCCGATCATTCTCGTCTACAACGCGATGCAATATCGCGTCTTCCGGGGCAAGGTGCGCGAGGGCGACCCCGGTTATCACTGATCCCCATGACGCCGCGCGTCGCCCGTTTTACACGGGCGCGCGCTGGCCGTATCTGAATTGACCCGAGCGAATCGAGCCGGTTGATTCGATCTCGCGTCGCCCCGCAGACCGCAACTGTACTGCTGTGTTCCGTCGCCGACTGTGCACCAGTCTCGGGCGCTCGCGGCACTATGCTCCTTACACGCTCGCGACATCGCGCGATCCGGCCGCCACCAGGCGCCGCAATAGCGCGATGCCGCCGTTTTTCCAAACGCTATTTCGCCAGACCCACACTGATCGTGAACGCCATCGCCGAAGCCGTTATTGTTGAACCCGCCGTGCCCGACCGCGCCGTGGCTTCGCCCGCCGCCGCGGTGCGCGACGGTCGCGACCGGCCGCTGCGCGATTTGCGCCTCTCCGTCATCGATCAGTGCAATTTCCGCTGCACCTACTGCATGCCGCGCGAGGTCTTCGACGAGCACTATCGCTTTCTGCGCGCATCGGAGCGGCTCTCGTTCGACGAAATGATGAAGATCGCGCACGCATTCGTCGCGCTCGGCGTCGAGAAAATCCGCATCACCGGCGGCGAGCCGCTGTTGCGGCGCGGACTTGAAACGCTGATCGAACGCCTCGCGCGGATGACCACGCTGAAGGGCAAACCGCTCGACATCGCGCTCACCACGAATGGCTCGCTGCTGGGCGCGCGTGCGCGAGGGTTGCGCGATGCGGGTCTCTCGCGCGTGACAGTCAGCCTCGACGCGCTCGACGACGCCGTATTCCGCCGCATGAGCGATGTGGATCTGCCGGTCGCGCGCATTCTCGACGGCATCGAACAGGCGCAGGCCGTGGGCCTCGCGCCCGTGAAAGTCAACACGGTGATCGAACGCGGCGTGAACGACCATCAGATTCTGCCGCTCGTGCGCCATTTCAAAGGCAGCGAGATTGCGCTGCGCTTTATCGAATTCATGGATGTCGGCGGCGCGGCCGGCTGGTCGAATTCCACGGTATTGAAAGCGCGCGATATTCGCGCAATCGTCGAAAAGGAATTTCCGCTCATTGCCGCCGATCACGCGGATAGCGGCGCCACCTCGGTGAATTATCGTCACGCGGACGGAAAAGGCACGGTCGGTTTTATCGCCAGCGTTTCCGAACCCTTTTGCGGGGAATGCTCGCGCGCACGCGTTTCCGCCGACGGCCAGCTCTACACCTGCCTGTTCGCGACGCAAGGCGCGGATCTGAAACCGTGGCTCGGCGAAGCCGTGCCCGGCGAGCAATTGATGGACGCCATTCACGCGCGATGGAATGCGCGCGACGACCGCTATTCGGAATTGAATGCAGACCGCCGCCGCGCCGGGACCGGTAAAACCTGGCCCACCGTGCGCATGTCGCTGGTGGGCGGCTGAACCGCTCGCACGGCTTTGGGCCTCACGAATCCCGCGCTGCGGACCTTCGAGGACATCACGCAATGACACAGCACTCCGCCCAAGACGAGCGGCAAGCCAGCGATACGCCACTCGCGACAGACACCCCGACGCCAGCCGGCGGCATTGCGGCGGGCTTCGAAGTGCGCGTGCAACACGCCCCTATCGACGTCGTCGCCGAGGTCTCGCCGATCATGCGCAATCCCAACGTGGGCGCCGTGGTGGATTTCATCGGCATCGTGCGCAATAACGGCGACTGCGACGACATTGTCGCGCTCGAACTCGAACACTATCCGGGCATGACCGAGCATTCGCTCTGGAGCATCGTCGAGGAAGCGGCGGCGCGCTGGTCGCTGGATGCGGTGAAGATCGTGCACCGCGTCGGGCGCATCGCGCTCGGTCACGCGGTGGTGTTCGTCGTGGTGGCATCACCGCATCGCGCGGCCGCCTTCGAGGCCTGCGAATTCATCATGGACTTTCTGAAGACGCACGCGCCATTCTGGAAGAAAGAAATTAACCGCGACGGCAACGCGCATTGGGTCGAAGCCAAAACGCACGACGAGCAAGCCATGCTTCGCTGGGGTTGAAAAACGCTTATGAAAATACGGCTGCCGTACTCCGCATCAGGAACGCTTTCATGAAACTCACCATTAAATATTTCGCGAGCATTCGCGAGAAACTCGGCATGGCGCAGGAAATCGTCGATATCGACGCCGCGCAGATCACGATAGACGGGCTGCGCAATCGGCTCATGGAACGCGGCCCGGATGCCGCCGAAGCACTCGATATCCAACGGCCCGTGCGCGTGGCCGTGAATCACGAAATGGTGGCCAATAATTTCGTGGTCCGGCAGGACAGCGAGATTGCGTTTTTCCCGCCGGTGACCGGTGGATAAGAAGCGCCGCCGATAATCGTTATCGGCGCGCTCGCGATCTCCAAAGTCAGACCTTCTCACTCCCCAAGGCACGCCGCTTTGGGGAGTTTTTTTATGCCTTCGCGCGCTGTTCCAATGCGGAGGCCAGCACGGCCCAGTCCGCGTTGATCGGCGCCACGCCGCGCGTAAAAGGCCGATAGATCTTGTCGCCGCGCTGAATATCCGCGCCCGTGAGCGCGCACAGGCCGCGCTTTCTCGCGATGCACAGACGCCACGGCTGCTCCGCATAGCGCCCGCTGGTGGGATCGCTCCACGATACCGAAATGAGGTTGTCCGACCATGCCTCGACGAAGGCAAGATGCGCGCGCAGCGCGGGTACGGATCTGGGCAGCGAGGGATCGGCCATCGCGGCACGACTGGCGCACGCGCGGCGTGGATTGCGGCCCGCATGGGCATGAAGCACCGAGCCGCCACCGAGCAGATTGAGCGTGTATTGCCACGCATTGCCGCCACTGAGTTGTCGCATCGTGCGCCTCTCCTTGAAGATCGGGATCATCTTGTTCGATTCATACCGTATGACGATTCTTTTATTGATGACGGAATGAACCCCGATTCATTTCCATGCTAGCACCCGAAACGGGGAAATGATCTATTTCATTCCGATACGATGAATCGGTCAATATCCGCGCGACCACGGAATGGAATCCGCGTTACGTCTGGCTTTCGACGCAATCAACAGGCAATTCACCCACGCGATTCGCGCCGCACAATACTAGCGCCGCGCATCGCGCAAAGACCATCACACTCCGGCACCGCGCCAAAGAGCACAGTTCCGCGCTCCCTCTTCCTTTTCCTTTTCCCCACACGCACCCATCTGAACCCGCATCCCCATCACGGTGCATCGTGCCTTTTATGCGGTGCACATCGCCGCGCCACTCACGCTCGCGGTGCACGCCGCGCCGTGCTCATCGACGGCTCTCCCTTGTGCAGCGGCGTTTCCCGCCGCTGGCACGCATCATGCTAATTGAACATCATTCAAGTTACTTGAATACGATTCCTGTCACTTTCACCACTCGCCACGGTTTTCCAGGGAACATCATGCACAAGTCAGTCCGCCGTTTCGTCCTCGCCCTGAGCGGCGTCTTCACGCTCGCCGCCGCCGCGCCCGTGCTCGCACAGGACGATCTGCTCGCGCGCATCAAATCGAACAAGGAAATCACGGTCGCCACCGAAGCGCGCTACGCGCCGTTCGAATATGTCGACAACGGCAAGATCGTCGGCTACGACGCCGACCTCATGGCCTACGTGCTCAAGTCGCTGCCCGACGTGAAAGTGAAGCAGCTCGATCTGCCGTTTCAGGGCCTGCTGCCGGGCCTCGATGCGAAGCGCTTCGACATCGTCGTGACCGCCGTCACCGTGAACAAAGACCGCGCCGATCACTTCGCCTTCACGCTGCCCGTGGCCGACGCCACCACCGGCGTGCTGCTGCGCGCGAACGAAAGCGCCATCAAGTCGCCGAGCGATCTGAACGGCAAGGTCGTCGGCTCGCAAACGGGTTCCGCACAACTGCAGGCGCTCATCGCGCTCGACAAGAAGCTCAAGGAAGCGGGCGGCCCCGGCATCAAGCAGATCAAGCAGTACGTGTCGTTCGATGAAGCGTATGCGGACCTCGCGGTCGGCCGTCTCGACGCCGTCGCGCAATCGGTCGCCAATCTCGGGCCGCTCATGAAGTCGCGTCCGGGCGTGTTCACGCTGCTGCCGCAAACCATCGGCCCGAAGAGTTACTTCGCATGGGTCGCGCGTAAAGACGCGGACAGCGCCGCGCTGCTCAAGCTCTTTAGCGACGGCATCGCCCGCGCGAACAAGGACGGCACCATGAAGAAGCTGCAGGAAAAGTGGTTCGGTTCGACCATGGACGTGCCCGCCGACGCCCTGCCCGCACCGACGCTTTAATTCACGCACTCACTCACGTTTCATCGGACCTCGCGCAACATGAACGCACCCGATCTGCTCACGCGCTGCGCCGGCTATCTGCCGCAGCTTCTCGACGGCGCGCTGACGACGCTCTGGCTGTCGGCCGTCGCCGTGGGCTGCGGCTTCTTCGTCGGCGTGTTCGTTCACACCATGTCGGTCAGCCACAGCCGCCTGTTGCGCGGCGCCGCACGCGTCTATGTGAGCGTGCTGCGCGGCACGCCGGTCCTTGCGCAATTGCTGGTGTTCTACTACCTGCCCTCGGCGCTCGGCATCGAATTGCCGGGCGTCGTGGCCGCCGCGATCGGGCTCTCGCTGAACACGGGCGCCTATCAATCGCAGATTCTCGGCGCGGGTTTTCGCGCCATCGCGCCCGGCCAGATCGAGGCCGCGCTCACCTTCAATCTCACGCGCCGCCAGGTGCTCTGGCATATCGAGGTACCGCAGGTCGTGCGCGCCACGCTGCCCGCGCTGGTGTCCGAAATGATCGACATCGTCAAGGCATCGGCGGTGGTCTCGGTGATCTCGGTGACCGACCTGATGCGCGTGGGTCAGCAACTCTCGTCGTCGAGCTACCGGCCGCTGGAGGTCTATTCGCTCGCGGCGGTCTTTTATCTGGCGATCACTTCGCTGCTCGCCTGCGCCGGCCACGTCTTCGCGCGACGCACGGCGCGGCGCGCCTGATTCGGCACGGATAGCCCGCACGGATGCCCTCATGGACTCGCTGATTGCCCTCATTCCCCGCTTCGCCGCCGCCACGGCCGTCACGCTCGAAGTGAGCGTGCTCGCCGCGCTTATCGGCATGGTGGCGGGCTTCGCGCTCAACGCGCTGCGCCTCACATTCGGACGCGCCTTCGCGCTGCCGTATGGCGCATTCATCTGGCTGATTCGCGGCACGCCGTATCTCTCGCAGCTCGTCATCGTTTATTTCGGATTACCGATGATCGGCGTGACGATGAGCGCCGTGGAAGCCACCGTCGTCTCGCTCGCGCTCTACGCCAGCGCCTATTTCGCGGAGATCTTCCGCGCCGCGTGGGCCAGCGTGCCGCGCGGCCAGCTCGAAGCAGCCGCCGCGTTCGGCGTGAGCCGGCGCGCGACGTTCCGCGCGATCGAACTGCCGCAGGCGCTCGCCTTCGCGCTGCCGCTCGTCGCCAATCAAACGATTCTCGTGATCAAGGAAAGCGCGGTGGCGTCGATCATCACCGTGCCCGAACTGACGATGACCGCGAGCGACGTGGTCGCCTCGACCTATACGTATATCGGCCCATACGCGCTGTTGATCGCGTGTTACTGGCTGTTGACCCAGGCCGTCTCGCTGCTCGCGCAGCACGCGACGGCACGCATTCCCTTTCTGCGAAAGACCTCATGAGCGCCCTCCCGATTCTCCAGCTGCGCGCCGTCGGCAAGTCATACGGCGCAAACCGCGTGCTCAAGGGCATCGACCTCGACATCATGCGCGGCGAAATCGTCACGCTGATCGGGCCGTCCGGCTCGGGCAAAACGACCGCCCTGCGCTGCATGAATTTCCTCGAGGCCTACGACGAAGGCGAAGTGTGGATTAAGGGCCAACTGCTCGGCTATCGCTCCACCGGACGCACGCCGCGCGATCGCGACAGTGAAGCGAGCATTGCCGAAGTGCGCCGCCCCGTTGCGATGGTGTTCCAGCAATTCAATCTGTGGCCTCACATGAGCGTGCTCGACAACGTCGCCGCACCGCTCGTGCTCGCCAAGCACATGCCGAAGCGCGAGGCGCGCGAGAAAGCGCAGAAGGCGCTCGAACGCGTCGGCATGGGTCACAAGGCCGACGCCTGGCCCGCCAGCCTCTCGGGCGGCCAGCAGCAACGCGTGGGCATTGCGCGCGCGCTCGCCATCGAGCCCGAAGTGATGCTACTCGACGAACCCACGTCCGCGCTCGATCCCGAACTCGTGGAAGAAGTGCTCAACGTGATCCGCTCGCTCGCGCAGGACGGCATGACGATGGTGATGGTCACGCACGAAATGAGCTTCGCCGCGAAGATCTCCGACAAGGTCGTCTTCATGGAAGCGGGCAGCATCGTCGAAGCGGGACCGCCCGCGCAATTGTTCGGCAACACGCGCACGCCGCGTCTGCAGCAGTTTCTCAAACCGTGGCTCGAACGCAGCCTGACGTTCGCCGCCGAACCCGCGCTCGCCGCGCAAGGAGCCGCATCGTGAACGCGCCGCTTGAACTCGCGAACCGCATCGCGCATCACGTCGATGCCGAGCGTTTGCTCGCTTCCGTCGAGACGCTCGCGTCGTTCGGCGCGCGCGACGACGGCGGCGTGAATCGCCCCGCTCTGAGCGCCGACGATCTCGACGCGCGCCGCTATCTGATCGAACGTGCTCACGCACTCGGCTGCACCGTTTCCGTCGATGCGTGCGCGAACCTGTTCATCCGCCGCGCGGGCACTGAAGCGCTCGCGCCGGTCGTGACCGGCAGCCATATCGACACGCAGCCTTCGGGCGGCAAGCTCGACGGCTGCTATGGCGTGCTCGCGGGCTTCGAAGTGCTCGAAGCGCTCAACGACGCCAACGTGCAAACGCGCCGCCCGTTCGAAGTGGCGATCTGGACCAACGAGGAAGGCACGCGTTTCGCGCCGGGCGCGATGGGGTCGAGCGCGTTCGTCGAACCGCAACGTATGGCGCGTTATCTCGATGCGCGCGACGCGCAAGGCGTGACGCTGCGCGAAGCGCTCGACGCACACCGCAAGGCGTTTCCCGAACTCGCCTCACACGAAGCGGGCGAAGCCGCACACGCCTTCGTCGAATTGCATATCGAGCAAGGCCCGCAACTCGAAAACGCCGACCTGCCGCTCGCGGTCGTGAGCGGCATTCAAGGCGTGCGCTGGTACGCGTTCCATTGCACCGGCGTGGCGGCCCATGCGGGCACCACGCCCATGCCGCTGCGCCGCGATGCGATGACGCTCGCGCTCGCGCTGCACGCCGAACTCGACGGCATTGCGCAGCGTCTGGGCGCGGAGCACACGCGCGTCACCTTCGGGCGCTGGAACGTCGAGCCGAATTCGATCAACACGATTCCGTCGAACGTGAGCTTCACGGTGGATTTCCGCCATCCCGACTCTGCCGTGCTCGACGCCTTCGACGACGCCGTACACGCGCTCGCGAAACGCCACGAGGCCCGCCTCGAAGCGCTGTTCGCACACGCGCCGGTGGCCTTCGACGATACGGTGCTCGCGACGCTCGACGACGCCTGCGAGGCGCTCGGCGCGCCGGCCACGCGGCTGACCTCGGGCGCCTTTCACGACGCCATGTATCTCGCCGGGCATTGTCCGAGCGCGATGCTGTTCGTGCCGAGCATCGGCGGCATCAGCCACAACCCCGTCGAAGCCACGCATCCGCATCATCTCGTGCTGGGCGCACGCGCGCTCGCTCACAGTCTCGTCACGCTCTGCAACGCCTGAGCGATTCACCCACTTCACCCGCACAACATCAGGAGTACAAATGAATTTCCCCGCCGCCACCGCCACGATCGCCGAAGACAACGGCACCGAAAACGGCATCAACGCCACGCTGCATGAGCCGATTTCCGCAGACGGCACGCCCGAACTGGGCAAGACCTACACGGTGCCCGCGCGTTGCGGCCGCGCCGTGCGCGTGAAGGCCGGCCAGACCATCCGCATTGCGAATCCGCACGGCACGCAGGTCTGCGATACGTGGATCTTCAACGCGCAGCATCTGAACGAATTCCTGTCGTTCGAACACACGCGCGCGTACCTCGACAAGATCATTCCGCAGCCGGGCGATCCGCTCGTGACCAACCAGCGCCGCCCGATCGCCGAACTCGTGACCGATACTTCTCCCGGCGTGCACGACACGCTGATCGCCGCGTGCGATCTGTATCGCTATCGCAATCTCGGCGTGGAGGGGTATCACGACAATTGCGCCGACAATCTGCGTCTCGCGCTCAAGGCCATCGGCCTGCGCACGCGTGAAGTGCCGCAGCCGTTCAACCTGTGGATGAACATTCCCGTGAAGCCCGATTATTCGATCGACTGGCTGCCGCCCGTTTCGAAGGCCGGCGATTACGTGGAAATCAAGGCGGTGATGGACTGCGTGGTGGCGATGTCGGCGTGCCCGCAGGATATCATTCCGATCAACGCGCTCAACCCGCTCGAAGTCGAGTTCACGGTGTTCGCGTAACACGCGCAATACCGGCGAGGGCGGCAACCAACACGATGCCGCCTTCGCCCTGATCTCTCCGATCGACGGAAACACACACGTGGCCAACGACAAACGTTCTTCCTCGACGGGCGCCGCCCGTCCTCAACGCGCGGGTACGGGCACGCGCGCCGCCACCTCCGGCACCCCGAAGGCGGAGCCGAAAGCCGCCGTGAAGGTCGCGCGAAAGGTTGCCGCGAAACTGGCGCCGAAATCCGCCACGCGCGCGGCAAGCGGCGCGCACGCCGCCGCGTCCAACGGTTCCGACGGCCTCGGCACGCGCCTGCGCCACGCGCGCATGGTGCAGCAGATGACGCTCAAGGCGCTCGCCGAACAGGCGGGCTGCTCGGAGAGTCTGCTGTCGAAGGTCGAAGGCAGCCACGCCACGCCCTCGCTCGCCACGCTGCACCGGCTCGCGCTGGCGCTCGACACCAACGTCGCGGCGCTGGTCTCGGGGCCGGTTGCGTCGGCTTCGCCGGTGCAGCGCGCGAGCGAGCGTCCCGCCGTGCGCTTTCCGGCGGCACAGGGCGCGCGCGGTCGTTCGGCGCAACACACGATCGTGCTCGAACGCCTCGTCGTGCCGGGGCCGGGACGCCTGCTGCAAGGCGACATCCACGTGCTCGAACCGCAGGCGCGCAGCGACGAACAGATCAGCCACGCGGGCGAAGAACTCGGCTACGTGCTCGAAGGCGAACTCGAACTCACGCTCGGCGACGAGAGCTGGCGTTTGCAGGCCGGCGACTCGTTCTATTTTCCGAGCACCGAGCCGCACAGCTATCGCAATCCCGGCGACACCGTCACGCGCGTTTTATGGATCAACACGCCGCCGACTTTCTGAGTGCACCCGCAGATGACCCAGACCGACCTCTCGCAAATGCAGATGCCGCGTTTCGCCGGCATCCCCACGTTCATGCGCGTGCCGTTCGCACGCGACCCGCAGGACTACGACATCGCGCTCGCAGGCGTGCCCTACGACGGCGGCGTGACCGCACGCCCCGGCGCGCGCTTCGGCCCGCGCGAGATCCGCAATATGTCGACGATGATGCGCGCGATCCATCACGTCACGCGTTTCAATCCGTTCGAAGCGTGCCGCGTGGCCGATATCGGCGACGTGCCGTTCGAACATCTCTACGACATCGAGCGCGCGCACGCCGATATCCGCGCGTTCTTCGAGCCCGTGTTTCGTGCCGGAAAACGCGCGCTGATCGCGGGCGGCGACCATTCGATTACCTTTCCGATTTTTCAGGCGATGGCCGCGGCGAAGGCGGCGAATGGCACACACACGCCGTTCGCGCTCGTGCACATCGACGCGCACACCGACACCTGGGACGCGTATAAAGGCTCCAAATTCACGCACGGCGCGCCCTTCCGGCGCGCGGTGGAAGCGGGTCTGCTCGACCCCACGCGCACGATCCAGATCGGCATACGCGGCGCGCAAAACACCGACGAAGGCTGGCGCTACTCGCTCGATCACGGCATGCGCGTGGTGTTCATCGAGGAATTCGAGGCGCTCGGCCCCGCCGCCATCGCGGCCGAAGCGCGACGGATCGTGGGCGACATGCCTGTCTATCTCTCGCTCGACGTGGACGGACTGGACCCGGTCTTCACGCCCGGCACCGGCACGCCGGAAATCGGCGGTCTGACGACGCGCGAAACGCTGGCGCTGCTGCGCGGACTCGACGGCCTGAACTGGCTAGGCGGCGACGTGGTGGAGGTCTCGCCGCCTTACGATCCGTCAGGTAATACCGCGCTGGTTGCGGCCACACTGATGTACGAAATGCTCTGCTTATTCGCTCGCAACCACGGTATTTCAGGCGACGAACACAGATGATTGATATCGGCCACTTCAATTTGTGAACGAATCTATTGCTGAATCCGCACTAATTACGATTTCTTGATGCCATACAATGGCGCCAACTGTTTTGAGTTTCAAACAGTTATCCACGCTTGATAGCCTCGCCTGACCGGCGGGGCTTTTTTTCTGGCGCGAAGGTTCTCTTCTGCGGCTAAAACCCCTTGAAATGCGGCATTAAATCACTTGCGCAACGCGCCGCACGCCATTCTTCATTACCATTTATTTCATCGCTTTCAATACGTTGGCGCAATCCGCGTTGTGACGGCGTGCAGGCATTTAGCTGATTTTTCTCTCCGTGTTGTCACAAATTTGCTACGGCTTTTTTAATTGCTTGCGCATCAATGAGGGCACGCGATAGCCTTCGCCTCTCGTTTCAAACGACACACTACAACAACGGAGTTACAGATGAAATCACGCGCCCTTACGCTTGCAGCACTGGCTACGTTCGGCATCGCCGGCGCCGCCCACGCACAATCGAGCGTCTCGCTCTACGGTGTGATCGACACGTCGATCACCTACGTCAACAACGCACAAGGCAGCCAGAATCTGTGGGCCCTCGGTAACAGCAGCGCCGGCAACCTGTCGGGTTCGCGCTGGGGCGTGAAGGGTTCGGAAGATCTGGGCAACGGCCTGAAGGCAATCTTCCAGCTCGAAAACGGTTTTAACCCGTCGACGGGCGGCCTCGGCCAGGGCAGCAAGATGTTCGGCCGCCAGGCATTCGTCGGCCTCGCAAGCGACCGCTTCGGTACGGTTACGCTCGGCCGCCAATACGATCCGCTGGTCGACCTGGTTCAAGGCATCACGGAAGACAACTACTTCGGTTCGGCATTCGCAACCGCTGGCGACGTCGACAACTACGACAACAGCTTCCGCGTGAACAACGCCGTCAAGTACACCTCGCCGATCTATCGCGGCCTGCAAGTGGAAACGATGTACTCGTTCGGCGGCGTTGCCGGCTCGACGGGTTCGGAGCAGTCGTACTCGGCCGCCGTGTCGTACAACAACGGCCCGCTGGCAATCGCAGGCGGCTACTTCTACGCAGCGAACAGCGCAGGCGATCGCGCGTCGACGGGCTGGACGAGCACGTCGGACGGCGGCACGTTCGACAGCGCGGTCAACACCGGCTACGAAACCGCGCACTCGCTGCAAATCGCACGCCTCGCAGCGCAATACACGGTGGGTTCGTACAACCTGGGCCTCGCTTACAGCAACGCGCAATACGCGGCTGACGCTGACTCGGCGTTCAACACCACGCAGAAGTACAACACGGCGCAAGCGTTCGTGAACTACCAGGTGAACCCGGCACTGCTGCTGGGCGTGGGCTACAGCTACACGCACGCAAGCGGCGACACGTCGGCGAACTACCACCAGATCTCGCTGGGCGGCGACTACAACCTGTCGAAGCGTACCGACGTGTACCTGACGGCGGCTTATCAGCACGCAAGCGGCACGACGCGTGACGGCGACAACGGCGTCGTCGCGGCGCAAGCTTCGATCGGCTCGTACGGCTACAACGGCACGGCTTCGCAGACGATGGTCAACCTCGGCATCCGTCACCGCTTCTAAGCAATACCTCACGAATGCGCCGGCTCCGCCGGCCACTCGCGTCGTACCCGAACCGCCCGAAACGCCCTGCGTTCCGGGCGGTTTTGCATGATGGGCCATGATGGCGCGAGCCGATGCGGGCTATACTCGACCGCTCAATGCCGTCGACCTTCGCCCGCCCGTTATGAGACTCGCCCTCGACCGCCGCACCGCGACCGCCCTGCTCGTCGCCGCCGTGTTCTTCATGGAGAACCTCGACGCCACCGTGATCGGCACCGCGCTGCCCACGATGGCGCGCGACTTCGGCACTGCCGCCGCGCATCTCTCGATCGGCGTCTCCGCGTACCTCGTCGCGCTCACGGTATTCATTCCGATCAGCGGATGGATGGCCGACCGCTTCGGTGCGCGCAACGTGTTCTGCGCCGCCATCGTCATCTTCACGCTCGCCTCGCTGCTCTGCGCCGCGAGCGGCGATCTGACCGCGTTCACCGCGGCGCGCACGCTGCAAGGCGTGGGCGGCGCGATGATGGTGCCGGTCGGACGGCTCGTCGTGCTGCGCCATACACCGAAAGAAGAGATCGTGCGCGCCATCGCGATCCTCACGTGGCCCGCGCTCGTCGCGCCCGTGCTCGGCCCGCCCGTGGGCGGCTGGATCAGCACGCACTGGAGCTGGCACTGGATCTTTCTGCTGAATCTGCCGCTCGGCATCGCGGCGCTGATCGCGGCCATCGCGCTCGTCGACAACGAGAACGCGCGCCGCGCGCCCTTCGACGTAACCGGCTTCATCTTGACGGGCGCGGGCTTCGGCCTCTTCATGTCGGGACTCGAAGCGGCAAGCCGCGCAGACGTCTCGCGCTGGCTCGCACTCGCGATGCTCGCGGCGGGCCTCGCGCTGCTGGCGATTTCCGCATTCCACCTCAAGCGTGCCGCGAATCCGCTATTCGGCCTCGCACCGCTTTCCATCGCCACGTTTCGCGTGACGGCGCTCGGCGGCTCGCTGTTTCGCGTCGCTATCGGCACCGCGCCCTTTCTGCTGCCGCTGATGTTCCAGCTCGCGTTTGGTTATAGCGCGGTCGAAGCGGGCACGCTGCTGCTCTGGCTATTCGCGGGCAATCTGGCGATGAAGCCGGCCACCACGCGCATCATGCACGCGTTCGGTTTTCGTCAGGTGCTGATCGGCAATGGCGTGCTGGTCGCGCTGGGCTTCGCGGCCTTCACGCTGCTGAATGCGGATACGCCGCGCTGGATCGTTTGCGCGCTGCTGTTCGTGAGCGGCATGACGCGCTCGATGCAATTCACGGCGATGAACACCATCGGTTTCGCCGACGTGCCGCAAGCGCAGATGAGCCACGCCACCACGCTCTTTTCGGTCCTGCAGCAGATGAATGCGGGGATGGGCATTGCGATTGGCGCGCTCGCGTTGTCGATTGCGCAATTGCTGCGCGGCACGCCCGCGAGCACACCGGGCGCGAGCGATTTTCATCTGGCGTTCGGCATGATCGCGGCCGTCGCGGCGCTGGCGATCGTCGACAGTGTGATGCTCGCGCACGATGCGGGCGAACGCGTTCTTGCGCGCGAACGGTCCTAGTTTTTAGGCATGAGGCCGTGCCTCATGCCCGAACGCCCTATACAGAAGGCTTCAAATACGGATTGCCGTCCGCCGTTTCGCGACGCAGCGCCTTCACTTCCATGCGCGCAATGCTTTGCAGATGCACTTCGTCCGGGCCATCGGCGAAACGCAGCGCGCGTCCCCAGGTCCAGCTATCCGCGAGCGGCGTGTCGGGACTCAGCCCCATCGCGCCGAACACCTGCATCGCGCGATCGCACACAGCGGTGTGCACGCCCGGCACGAGCGCCTTGATCATCGAGATTTCCTTGCGCGCGTCTTTCGCGCCCACGTTGTCGATCATCCACGCGGTCTTTAGCACGAACAGCCGCGCCTGATCGATTTCGATACGCGACTTGGCGATCCCTTCAGCGACCGTACCGTGCTCGAACAGCGTCTTGCCGAATGCCGTGCGCGTCTGCGCGCGTTCGATCATCAGTTCGAGCGCGAGTTCGGCGGCGCCAATCGAGCGCATGCAGTGATGAATGCGGCCCGGACCGAGACGCGCCTGAGCCAGCGCGAACCCGCTGCCTTCCTCGCCGAGCAGATTCTCGCGCGGCACGCGCACGCCCTTGAATTCGATCTCGCAGTGCCCCTCGGGCGCGACGTGATTGAGCACCGAAATATTGCGGATGATCTTCACGCCCGGCGTATCGCGCGGTACGAGAATCATGCTTTGCTGACGATGCGCGGGCGCATCGACATCGGTCTTGCCCATCACGATAAACAGCTGGCAATTCGGATGCGCCGCGTTCGTGATAAACCATTTGCGGCCGTCGATTACATAATCGTTGCCGTCACGCCGGATCGACGTGGTGATATTGGTGGCATCCGACGACGCCACCGCGGGCTCCGTCATCGCGAACGCCGAGCGGATCTTGCCGTCCAGCAGCGGATCAAGCCATTGCGCGCGCTGCGCGGGCGTGGCGAACATATGGAGCAATTCCATATTGCCCGTATCCGGCGCATTGCAATTGAACACTTCCGACGCCCACGACACGCGGCCCATGATTTCCGCGAGCGGCGCATAGTCCAGATTTGTCAGCCGCGTGCCGGGTTCGTCGTCGTGCAGATGCGGCAGGAACAGATTCCAGAGACCTTCCGAACGCGCCTTGTCCTTGAGCGCTTCCATGAACGAAACCGGATAGATTCCGGCATTCACTTCTTCGTGCCATTGATGAATGCGCGGCACGATATGCGCGTCCATGAACGCGCGCAATTGCGTGCGCAGCGCCTCGACTTTGGGGCTAAACGCAAAATCCATTTCATTCTCCCAGAAGGCCATTCAAACTACGATGCACGGTGCACGCACTCAGATCGTCTGTCCGCCATCGACGACAATACATTCGCCGGTCGTAAAGCTCGCAGCATCGGAAACCAGATACAGCACGGTGCCGGCCATTTCGCGCGGCTCGGCGTGACGGCGCAGCGGAATCGTCTTCATCCAGCCTTCGTAGAGCGCCTGATTCTCGAACAGCGCGCCCGCGAAACGCGTCTTCGTGAGACCGGGCAACAAGGCATTCACGCGAATGCCGAGCGGCCCGCATTCCTTGGCAAACGCGCGCGTCATATTGACGATGGCGGCTTTCGTGATCGAATAAACAGCCTGTTTGTCGCCCGGTTGCAGCGCATTCACCGACGCCGTATTGACGATGGCCCCGCCGCCCTTTTCGCGCATCATCTTTCCGGCTTCGACGGACATGAAGAAATAGCCGCGCAGATTGACTTCGACGGTTTTCTCGAACGACGCGAGATCGGTATCGAGAATATGGCCGTAATACGGATTGGTCGCGGCGTTATTGACGAGAATATCGAGGCGGCCGTGCTTTGCGCGAATATGCTCGAAGATCGCCTGAATATCTTCCATGCGGCCCACGTGGCATGGAAACGCCTCGGCGCTGCCGCCCGCATCGCGAATCGCGCTAGCTACGCTTTCACAGTCGTCGCACTTGCGGCTCGACACGATCACATGCGCGCCCTGCTGCGCGAACAGCCGTGCGATTTCCTCGCCGATTCCCCGGCTCGCGCCGGTCACCAGGGCGATTTTCCCCGTCAAGTCGAATAGATTCGTCGTCACATTCCACCTCCTTGATTGTCGATTGATACGTTCCGTCGCGCGCGTCAGCCGTAAGTGACGAATTCGCGCCGATCGGCGTGATCGAGATGCGGCAAGGCGTTGAAGCTCACCAGCGACATCGCCTGCTCGTTGCAAACGTAATGGCTCACGCTGCTATTGCGAATCTGCATATTCAGCGCGATCGACGCCGCGGCGGGCGCCTGCAAGATCTGCTGCGTGAAAACGGAAATCGGGCCGCCCGAACTGACCACCAGCACGCGCTTGCGCCCCATGCGCTGAATGGCGTGGCGCGCGCGTTCGACGCGCGTCTGAAACTGCGCCCAGCTTTCCGGCAAGTCGCCGGGCAAGCGGTCCTCGGACCACAGTTGCAGCGTTTGTTTGAGGACCTTGTAGAAGTGTTTCGGCGAGCTTTCCGGCGCGATGCCGGACGCGAATTCCTTTTCGCCACACTCGCCGCGCGCCGCGAACAGCGCGCGAAAATCGTATTCGTTGAGGTCGGCGTCCTGCACGACGTCGATGCGCAAACCGCGCATGGCCCAGAGAATGGCGTCGGCGGTTTGTTCGTGACGACGCATCGTGCCGATCACCACGCAGTCGAATTCGAGCGCCTGCTGCGCGAAATATTCGCCGAGCCAGCGCGATTGCGTGCGCCCCGAAGGCGAAAGCTCGTCGTAGTTCTCAGCGCCGAACGACGCCTGACCGTGCCGTACCAGATAGAGTTCCGCCATGCCATCCTCGTCTGAACATGGCAGTCACGATACCGGCCCGCAAGGCATTCAGGAAATTTATTCTATTGATACCCGGGCATAACGAATGGTGATTACCCATCGCTGCCGTGGCACACGCGGAAATTCAGTGCTTGCGCGAACGCATGAGACGCCCGATCTGCTCGCGCAGCCAGCGATGCGCGGGGTCGCCCGACACACTGCGATGCCAGTATCCATGCGTTTCGAGTTCGGGCAACGCGAACGGCAGCGCGAGAATGCGCGCGTCGTAGCGGCGCACGAGCGCGAGCGGCGCGGTCAGCACGAGATCGGTGCGCATGGCGATCAGCGGCGCAACCAGATAATGCTGCACGCGTGTCTGAATCGTGCGCCGCAAGCCGAGCTTGTTCAATTCGGTATCGACGAGACCGGGCCCCTGCCTGCGGCTCGACACGTGAATATGACCAAGCCGCAAATAATCATCGAGCGTGAGTTTCTTTTTCGTGAACGGATGATCCTTGCGCAGCAGACACGCATAGCGGTCGCAGCCCAGCGCCTGCTGTTCGAGTTGCGGATCGTCGATCAGTGGCGCGTCGATGGCGAGATTGACCGCGCCGCTCGCCAGCGCCTCGGGCACTTCGCGGCGCGTGGTGAAGTAGCTTTCGATGCGAATGCCGGGCGCCTGACGTTGCAGCACTTCTTCGAGCGCGGGCAGCAGCAGGGCCTCGGTGAGATCGTTCATGCTGAGCCGGAAGGTGCGCTGCGACGTGGCCGGATCGAATTGCTCGCCCGCATGCGTGCTCGAATCGAGTAGCTGAAGCGCCTCGCGCACGCGGCCGATGATGTTCTCGGAAACGGGCGTCGGCATCATGCCCGCGGCCGTGCTCACGAACAAGGGATCGCCGAACGATTTGCGCATGCGCGCGAGCGCATTGCTCACGGCAGGTTGCGTGATGAAAAGCAGTTCCGCCGCGCGCGTGAGATTGCGCGTGCGATACACGGCTTCAAAAACCACAAAGAGATTGAGATCGATCTTCGTCAGGCTCATGGGCGAATTCCTTACCGGCTCGCGCGAGACTAACCGGCGCGGCACCGCGCCGTCAATCGGCTATTCAACCGTTTCATGCGGAATTCAATGCCGCATTCCATGCCGCTTCAATGCGGATAAGCCGGCCACAGCAACGGCACGAGCAACACGTTGATGACCAGTGCCGCCAGCGAAGCAGGCAAACCGACACGAAAGAACTCGCCGAAACGATAACCGCCCGCCGTGCTCACGAGCGAATTCACGGGCGTGGACACCGGCGACATATACGCCGCCGACGCGGCCACCGCCACCGTCATCGCGAACGGATACGGCGAGGCCTGCAAATGCGCGGCCATCGCGATCACCACGGGCGCCATCAGCACCGCCGTGGCCGTGCTCGAAATGACGATGCCGACCACCAGCGTCAGCACGAACATCGCCGCCAGCAGACCGTGCACGCCCCAGCCGCCCGCGACACGCAACACCGCGTCCGCTGCAATATCGATGCCGCCCGTGCGTTGCAGCGCGATCGAAAACGGCAGCATGCCGACGATCAGCACGAGGCTGCGCCAATGAATCGCGCGATAGGCGCTATCGAGATTCACGCAGCCGAGCGCACCCATCAGCAGGCAGCCGATCAGGCCCGCGAGCACGTTCGGCACCCACGGCGTGAGCAGCATCGCGATCACCAGCGCCATGCACGCGAGTGCATGCGGGGCCTTGTGCGGCGCGGGCACGAAAGCCTCGCTTTCGACCGGCATCGCGAGACAGACGATATCGTGCTCGACCGAGTCCATCGTAAAGAGACTGAGCCACGGACCGACCACGAGCAGCGTGTCGCCGGCCTTGATTTTGGTGTCCTGCAGGCTGCGCGCGAGCGGCGCGTCGCCGCGCCGCAAACCCACCACCGTCACGCCATGACGACGCAGCGCCACCGAGCTGCGCGGCTCGCTGCCGACGAGCTTCGAATCGGGCGGCACGATCACCTCGGCCATGCCCACATCGTGCGTTTGATCCGTGAAATACGCGCCCGACATGCGCATCCGCACGAGCGCGAAACGCGTGCAGAACGCCTGCACGTCGAAACCTTCTTTTTCGACATCGAGCAGCAGCACATCGTTGGGCGCGACGTTGCTATCCGATGTCGCGAGCAACACCGTGGTGCCCATGCGCGCGCGGCGCTCGATGGCGACCACGTGCGCGTCGGGATCGTCGTCGAGTCCGCATTCGCCGAGCGTCTGGCCCACCAGCACCGAATGCGCGCGCACGCGCAAACGGAACGCGCGCCCTTCGAGCGAATAATGCTGCACCCAGTCGTTGATCGAGGGACGCACGGCCGTCGCGCCTCGTTCGGCGCCGCGCAAATGACGCTTCGCGAACAGCATCCACGCGATGCACGCGAGCAGAATCGGTACGCCGATGGGCGTGATTTCGAAGAAGCCGAAGCCGCGATGGCCGCGATGCACGAGCGCGCTGTTGACGACCAGATTCGACGTGGTCGCGACCAGCGTGAGCATGCCGCTCGTGAGCGCGGCCATGCTCATCGGCATGAGCAGGCGCGCGCGAGAGACACCCGACTGACGCGCGATGCGCAGCACGATCGGAATGAAGATCGCGACGATGGCGGTCGAACTCATCACCGAACCCATCAGGCCCACCACCGCCATGATCAGCACCACGAGCCGCCCTTCGTTCGAGCCGCCGCGCGCGATCAGATAGTCGCCCACGCGCTGCGCGACGCCGGTGCGCACGAGTCCGTCGCCGAGCACGAACAGCGCCGCGATCAGCACAATGTTGGCGTCGGAGAAACCGGCCAGTGCCTCGGGCACGGTGATCACGCCCGCGAGCGGCAGCGCGACGATCATGATGAGCGCCACGGCATCGGCGCGCGGGCGGCCGATCAGGAACATCGCGATGGCGCTCGCGAGACAGCCAACGGTAATCAGAAGGTCGGTGGACACGATAAACGCCTGGCGAGTCGGTTGGCCGGGTTGCTTCGCGGAGTGTGCCGGATTATCGCCGCGCGTGAATCGAGTGGCAGTAAGCCTCTGTTTTGTCGGGATAATTCAGTCGATTATAAAGTCTAAAGAAAAGCCGCCCGCCAGAAGGATTTCGCGCCGCGTGCGCCTCAATACCACGGCACATCCTTCAACGTCGCGCCGGTCATCTTGACGATAAAGTCGAGAAACGCCCGCACTTTCGCCGACGGCAAACGCCGCGACGGATAAAGCGCGTAAAGCGGAAAGCGGAAAGCGTTCGTCGGGCCAATCGGGAAAGAGATCGACGAGCTTGCCGCTGTCGAATAACGGCTGCGTGCCGAGCGCCATGATCTGCGCGATGCCGTGGCCCGCGAGACACGCGCCATGCATCGTCGAGACGTCGTTCACCATCAGCCGCCCGCGCGCCGCGATCGTCACTTTCTTGCGCGGCCGATGAAATTCCCACACGAATGGCCGCCCCGTTTCCGGGTCGCGATACTGAATGCACTGATGCGGCTCGCGTTCGAGATCGGCAGGCTTGAGCGGGCGTCCGTGCTTCTTCAAATAGGCCGGCGACGCCGCCGTGACGATGCGCGTATCGAGCAACTTGCGCGCGATCAGCGTCGAAGGACGCGGCACGCCGAAGCGCACGGCGAGATCGAAACCGTCGGCGACCATATCGCCAAGTTCGTCGCGCGTGATGAGATCGACATCGAGTTCGGGATGACGCTCGATGAATTGCCCGATGCGCGGGCTCAACACGATCTTCGAGAAGAACGGATCGACGTTCACGCGCAAACGCCCACGCACCGCGCTCGCGCCGCCTGCCGCCGATGCTGCGGCTTCTTCGAGCCCGTCGAGCAGCGGCACGATTTGCGCGTGGAAACGCCGGCCCTCGTCGGTGAGCGTGACGGTGCGCGTGGTGCGGTCGAACAGGCGTATGCCGAGCCGCGCCTCCAGCCGCGCGACCGAACGGCTCACGCCCGATTGCGTCATGTCGAGCCGCTCCGCCGCCGCCGCGAAACTGCCGCTGTCGACGATGGCCGTCATCACGCCCATGCCGTTGAGAATGCGTTCGTCGAAGGACATCGTGAATCTCCTGTAGCGTCAATCACGCCCATCACCGGGTCATGCCATTGTGTCATGAGTCCAATGCCTTTCATGTCATGGTGTAACGCGCAGCCCGCACCCAGAATGACGAGCGTCGAACACTTTCCTCGAACCATTGAACGGGAGCATGACGATGTACGCCATTACGGGAATCACGGGTCAGGTCGGCGGCGCGCTCGCGCATACGCTGATCGAACAGCAACTGCCGGTGCGCGCGGTCGTACGCAGCGCGGAAAAAGGCGCGCCGTGGGCGGCGCGCGGTTGCGAGGTCGCGCTCGCCGACATCAACGACGCGGATGCGCTGCGCCGCGCATTCGACGGCGCGCGTGGCGCGTTTGTCTTGCTGCCGCCGGTATTCGATCCGTCGCCGGATTTCGCGGAATCGCGGTGCGCGATCGAGGCGCTGCATACCGCGTTGAGCGCGGCACGGCCGGAACGCGTGGTCGTGCTCTCGACCATCGGCGCACAGTCGCGCGAACCGAATCTGCTCACACAGCTCGGCATGATGGAAACCGCGCTGCGCACGCTGCCTTCGCCGGTCGCCTTTCTGCGTGCGGCGTGGTTCTTCGACAATGCCGCGTGGGACGCGCAGCCTGCACGCGACTCGGGCGCGATCGCAAGCTTTTTGCAACCGCTGAACAAGCCCGTGCCGATGGTCGCCACCGACGACATCGGCCGCGTGGCAGCGCAATTGCTTCAGGAAACCTGGCAAGGCGCGCGCGTCGTCGAACTCGAAGGACCGCGCCGCGTGACGCCCAACGAAATCGCCGCCGCTTTCGCGCAGGCGCTCGGCCAGCCCGTGCACGCGCATAGCGTGCCGCGCGAGGTCTGGGAGGCGCAATTCCGCGCGCAAGGCATGCGCAATCCCTTGCCGCGCATGCGTATGCTCGACGGTTTCAACGAGGGCTGGATCGAATTCGAAACGCCCGCCGAGTCCTGGAAAGGCCGTGTGACGCTGGAAACGGCGATTCGCCGGATCTGTGAGCGCAGTGAAATGGCGTGAATCGCATGACGCTTACATTTCTATAATGCCCGCCATTCAGCGCAATATTGCCATTCAACCCTTAATTATTTCGCCGATAGAAATAATCAGAGGAATTAGCGTGCATTCATGTAGCGGAAAACACCAATTGCAAACGTCAATGCGGCATTGCGCACAAATTTGATACGATGCGCGTGAGGCGGATGGCGCGCGTGTACGCTCACCCGGCGTCCGCCTGATCAACCTGTTTTAATGAAAGGAGTTCCGCCATGTGGACCAAGCCCGCTTATACCGATCTGCGTCTCGGTTTTGAAATCACGATGTACATCTCGAACCGTTAATTCGCAGCATCGACGGTCACGATAGCCCCGGCCCGCCGGGGCTTTTTCACTTGACGCGCGCCACGGCGTCGCCTTTCATCAAGCATGCATATTCAAATTCTCGGCTCAGCGGCCGGCGGCGGCTTTCCGCAATGGAACTGCAATTGCGCCAATTGCGCGGGCTTTCGCAGCGGCCGCATTCGCGCCCAGGCGCGCACGCAATCGTCGATCGCCGTCTCGGACGACGGCGTCTCGTGGGTCCTGTGCAACGCCTCGCCGGACATCCGCGCGCAATTGCAGGGCTTCGCGCCGATGCAGCCGAACCGCGCGCTGCGCGACACCGGCATCGCCGCCATCGTCCTGATGGACAGCCAGATCGACCATACGACCGGCCTGCTGAGTCTGCGCGAAGGCTGCCCGCACGAGGTCTGGTGCACGGACATGGTCCACGAGGATCTGAGCACGGGCTTTCCGCTTTTCACGATGCTGCAGCACTGGAACGGCGGCTTGCGCTGGAACCCGATCGTCTCGGGCGAGGCGTTCCAGATTCCCGCCTGCCCCAATCTGCGTTTCTCGCCGTTCGCGCTGCGCAGCGCCGCGCCGCCGTATTCGCCGCATCGCCACGATCCGCACGAAGGCGATAACATCGGTCTCGTGATCGAAGATCTGCGCACCGGCGGCAAACTGTTCTACGCGCCCGGACTCGGCGAAGTCGATGCGGCCTTGCTCGAACGCATGCATGCCGCCGACTGCCTGCTCGTGGACGGCACGCTCTGGACCGACGACGAAATGCAGCAACGCGGCGTGGGCACGCGCACGGGCAGCCAGATGGGCCATCTCGCGCAAAGCGGCGCGGGCGGTATGCTGGAAGTGCTTGAGCAGTTTCCGCGCGCGCGCAAGATTCTCACGCACATCAATAATACGAATCCGATTCTCGATGAGGATTCGCCCGAGCGTGCGGAACTGGCGCGACGCAACGTGGAAGTCGCGTTCGACGGCATGAGCATCGAGATTTGACGAACACGCTTCCGACATCACGCACGCCGCCATCCACCGCGCGCCGAACGCGATTTCCGAAGCCCCCGCGCGCGAATTCGCCGCGCAGCCACAGGACCGAGTCATGAGCCAAACCGCCCTCACTCCCGAACAATTCGAACAGGCCCTGCGCGCGAAAGGCGCGTTCTACCACATTCATCATCCGTATCACGTGGCGATGTACGAAGGCCGCGCGACCCGCGAGCAGATCCAGGGCTGGGTGGCGAACCGCTTCTATTACCAGGTCAACATTCCGATGAAGGACGCAGCGATTCTCGCCAATTGTCCCGACCGCGAAGTGCGCCGCCAATGGATCCAGCGTCTGCTCGACCACGACGGCGCGCCGGGCGAAGACGGCGGCATCGAAGCGTGGCTGCGTCTGGGCGAAGCCGTCGGGCTCGATCCCGAGCAATTGCGCTCGCAGGAACTCGTGCTGCCCGGCGTGCGTTTCGCAGTGGATGCTTACGTGAATTTCGCGCGCCGCGCGAGCTGGCAGGAAGCGGCGAGCAGTTCGCTCACGGAATTGTTCGCGCCGCAGATTCATCAGTCGCGTCTGGATACGTGGCCCGCGCATTATCCGTGGATCGATCCGCGCGGCTACGAGTATTTCCGCTCGCGTCTGAGCCAGGCGCGCCGCGATGTCGAGCATGGTTTGCAGATCACGTTGCAGCATTACACGACGTATGAAAGCCAGCAGCGTATGCTGGAGATTCTGCAATTCAAACTCGATATTCTGTGGACCATGCTCGACGCGATGTCGATGGCCTACGAACTCGGCCGCCCGCCCTATCATTCGGTCACGAACGAGCGCGTCTGGCATAAAGGTCTTTAAAAGACCGCTAAAGGAACACACTGTGAATTTCGACCGCAATCTGAAACCGGTCTGGCGCCGGGGTTATCGCTTTCAGTTCGAGCCCGCGCAAGACGCGCACGTGCTGCTCTATCCCGAGGGCATGGTGAAGCTCAATGAAAGCGCCTCGGCCATCGGCTCGCTGATCGACGGCGAGCGCAGCGTCGCGGCCATCATCGACCAGTTGAACACGCAATTCCCCGGCGTGCCCGAACTGGCCGAAGACGTCGAGCAGTTCATGCTCGTCGCGCGTGAAAAGCACTGGATCGATCTTGTCTGAACTGAAACCCTCGCCCGCTGCCCCGAGCGTCGGCCTGCCGCTGTGGCTGCTCGCGGAAGTCACCTACCGCTGCCCGCTGCAATGCCCGTACTGCTCGAATCCCGTGGATTTCGCGCGTCAGGGCAACGAGCTGAGCACGCAGGACTGGATTCGCGTGATGACCGAAGCGCGCGCGATGGGCGCGGCGCAAATCGGTTTTTCCGGCGGCGAGCCGCTGGTGCGCCAGGACCTCGCCGAATTGATCGGCGAGGCGCGCAAACTCGGCTATTACACCAATCTGATCACGTCGGGCATTGGTCTGACCGAACAGAAGATCGCCGATTTTCAGCGCGCGGGCCTCGATCATATTCAGATCAGTTTTCAATCGAGCGACGAGCAGGTGAACAACATGCTCGCCGGTTCGAGCAAGGCGTTCGCGCAGAAACTCGCGATGGCGCGCGCCGTGAAGGCGCACGGTTATCCGATGGTGCTGAACTTCGTCACGCACCGCTATAACATCGACGATATCGATCGCATCATCGAATTGTGTATTGCGCTCGAAGCCGATTTCGTCGAACTCGCGACCTGCCAGTTTTACGGCTGGGCCAAGCTCAATCGCGCGCAATTGCTGCCCACGCGCGAGCAGCTCGAACGCGCCGAACGCATCACCAACGAATACCGCGAAAAACTCGAAGCGAGCGGCAATCCGTGCAAGCTCATTTTCGTGACGCCCGATTATTACGAGGAGCGTCCGAAGGCCTGCATGGGCGGCTGGGGCGCGATTTTCCTCACCGTCACGCCCGACGGCACCGCACTGCCGTGCCACGGCGCGCGCCAGTTGCCGATTCAGTTTCCCAATGTGCGCGATCACGATCTGCGCCACATCTGGTACGACTCGTTCGGCTTCAACCGCTTTCGCGGCGACGCATGGATGCCCGAGCCATGCCGCTCGTGCGACGAGAAACAGAAGGACTTCGGCGGCTGCCGCTGCCAGGCGTTCATGCTGACCGGCGACGCGGCGAACGCGGACCCCGTGTGCGGAAAATCGCCCGAGCACCGCATCATCGTGCAGGCGCGCAGCGAGGCGGCGCAGCCGGTGCCCACGACCCAACCGCTCATCTTCCGCAATGACCGAAACTCCCGCACGCTCGGCAATCCCTGAGCGCATCACCGCCGAGCAGGCCGTCGCAGCCGGCAAGGATTTCATCGAACTGGCCGCGAGCGATCGCGGAGTCTTCTGGACTGCGTACGATCCCGCCGATGCGGCCTGCCGCATCTGGCGCGCCGTGCCTCATGACGATGGCCATGCGCCGCGCTGCCTCACGCCCGATGGCTTCAGCGTGCGCGGACGCGTCTACGAATACGGCGGCGGCTCGTTCTGCATCGCGGGCGATGCGCTGGTATTCGTCAACGAGAAAGATCAGCAGCTTTATCGGCAGCCGATTGAAGGCGATGCCGCGCCCGCCGCGCTCACGCAGGGCACGCGGCGTTATGGCGATCTGCGTTTCAGCCACGGCGCGATTCTCGCGGTCGAAGAGGAAGGCGGCACGCATCGCATCGTCTCGATCGCGCTCGACGATGGCGCGCGCACGGTGCTCGCCGAAGGCGGCGACTTCTACGCCGCGCCCGGCATCAGCCCCGATGGCTCACGGCTCGCGTGGATCGAATGGCAGCGACCGCATCAGCCGTGGACGTCGACGCAATTGCGCATCAGCGAACGCACCGCGCAAGGCTGGAGCGCGCCGCGCACGCTCGCGGGCGACGCGCGCGAAGAAGCGCTGCAACAGGCGCATTTCGACGCGCACGGCCACCTGTATTGCCTCAGCGATCGCGCGGGCTTCTGGCAGCCCTGGCGCGAAGCCAACGGCGCGCTCGAAGCGCTGCCGGGCACGCCCGCCGATCACGCGGCCGCACCGTGGCAACTCGGCGGACGCAGCTGGATCGCGCTCGACGACGGCACGAATCTGGGCGCGTGGATGGAGAACGGCTGGGGCAAGCTCGGTCATCGCGATGCGCATGGCGCGTGCCATGAACTCGCCGCCGGCTACAGCCGCTTTCGCAATCTCGCCGCCGACGCCGACCATCTTTACTGCATCGCCGCGTCGCCCACCTGCCCGGCCGCCGTGCTCGCGATCGGACGGCGCGATCATCGCGTGCGCGTGCTGGCCGAGGTCTCGCCGATGATGCCCGACGCACGCATTCCGCAGCCGGAGATCCTGCGTTTTCCGAGCGGCGATCAGCACGCGCACGGCTATTTCTACGCGCCCGAAGGCGATATCGAAGCACCGCCCGTTGTGCTGTTCATTCACGGCGGCCCGACCTCGGCCTGCTACCCCGTGTTCGATCCGCGCATTCCGTACTGGACGCAGCGCGGCTTCGCCGTCGTCAATCTGAACTACCGCGGCAGCACCGGTTACGGCCGCGCGTTCCGCGAAGCGCTGCGCGACAACTGGGGCGTGGCCGACGTCGACGACTCCTGCAACGCCGTCGCCTGGCTCGCCGCGCAGCACCGCATCGATCCCGCGCGCGCCTTCATTCGCGGCGGCAGCGCCGGCGGCTACACGGCACTCTGCGCGCTGGCGTTCCGCGACGTGTTTCGCGGTGGCGGCAGCCTGTATGGCGTGAGTGATCCGCTCACGCTCGGCGAGCACACGCATAAATTCGAAGCCGATTATCTCGACTGGCTGATCGGCGACCCGGTTGCCGATCTCGAACGTTATCGCGCGCGCACGCCGCTGCTGCATGCAAGCCAAATCCACGTGCCGGTGATTTTCTTCCAGGGCGAACTCGACGCCGTGGTCACGCCCGATCAAACGCGCAGCATGGTGACCGCGCTGGAACAAAACGGCGTGCGCGTGGAAGCGCATTATTACGCCGACGAGCGCCACGGTTTTCGCAAGGCGGCCAATCAGGCGCATGCGCTCAAGGCCGAATACGCGTTTTACTGCGCAATTCTCGGCTTGCCTGTGGAATAACGCACGGCGGCGCGCCCTCGATATCGACTTCAGATTTATCGACTTCAGATTTCGAGCAGGATGCGCCCGCCCTCCACTTTCGCGGGCCACGTCTTGAGTTTTTCGCAGACTGGCGCGCACAGCGGGCGTCCGTCGCGCACATCGAATCGGCCATTGTGTTTGGGACATTCGATCACGTGGCCCATCACGAGTCCATCGCTCAGATGCACCTGCTCATGCGTGCAGAGTCCATCGCTCGCATACACATCCTCGCCGATGCGATAAATCGCGTAAGTATGGCCCGCGTGATCGAAGCGCATCACGTCTTCGTCTTCGATATCGTCGAGCGCGGCAGCGTCGATCCATTGCGTCATGTTCGTCTCCTGATTGTCGTGTCGTGTTTTCGCGTTACGTTGTTGCGCGCTTCATGCCTGCGCGACGCCCGCGCCCGGAATCGGCCGCGCAACCGCATAGGAAGGATCGCGCGTCTGCCGCACCAGCGCCGGAATGATTTCCGCATACGCCGCAATCGTGCTGGAATACGGCGTGGGCATATCGTCTTTCACTACATCGTGCAATTTCGGCAAGGCATGAAACGGCACCATCGGAAACATATGATGTTCGACGTGGTAATTCATGTTCCAGTAGAGAAAACGAAATAGCGGATTCATCCTCACCGTACGGCAATTGCGGCGATGATCGAGCACGTTCTCGGGCATGCCTGCGTGCTGCGTGAGTCCGAAATACAGATACAGCCACGCGCCATACAAACTCGGCAAGCCGATATACAGCAGCGGCAAAATCGAGCGAAAGCCAATGCACGCAGCAATCACGAGCACATAAACCGCCAGCGCGATACGCGCCTCGCGAATCACCTTCGGCCATTCCGAAGCCGGAATAAAGGTCTCTTCTTCCGCGCCGATACGGCCGAACGCTGCGCTCACCATGCGTGGCAGCTCGTGCGCCACATGTTTGATCGCGAAGATATTGAGGCCGAGCGCAAGCCAGTCGGTGGGACGCTGCGCGCCGATTTCCGGGTCGCGCCCGACCACGAGCGTATCGGTATGGTGACGCGCGTGGCTCCAGCGCCAGACCGTCGCGCGCCGGAATACCTGAAACGACGCGACCTGATACAACGCGTCGTTCATCCAGCGCGTTTTAAACGCGGTGCCGTGACCGGATTCATGCCAGCGCGAATCCGCGGGGCTGCAATAGAGCGTGCCGTAAAGCAGAAAGGCGGGAATCGCCCAAAAAGAATGCCAATGCCACGCGTAACCGGCCAGCGCGCCGCTCGCGATAATCGACGCGTACCAGAGCAAGGTGTCGCGAATCGCGCGGCCGTCGCTGCGCTGCATCAATTGCTTCATCGTCGCGCGCGGCACCGCGCATTTGTACCAGTCCGCGTTGACGAGGCCGGCCGCCTGCGCGCGCTCGCCAGCGCCGCCGATCAGCCGATACGCCTCGCGCGCCGAGGCACCGGCCGTTTCCGCAGTCTCCGTATGCGCCACTTGTGTCTCCTTGTCGGAAGGCGCCGCATCGTGTGCGCGGCGCTCATGTGACGAACATAGGTGAGCGCGCGGCGCGCCTCAATGCCAGGATTGACGAAATTTCGTCTTTCTTCTAGCGTTAGCACGACGCGCGCACCTCAGCGTGCAGCGCAACATCGCCACCAGGAGACGCCACGTGTCGAAAACAACGCCGCCGCATTGGCGCAAGCGCACCGCCCGCTTCATCGAAATCGCGGAACTCGCGGGCGTCAGCACGACGACCGTCGACCGTGTGCTCAACGAGCGCGGCAGTGTTTCCGCGCAGGCGCGCGAGCGCGTGGTGGCCGCCGCGAAGCAACTTGGCGTGCCGCGTTCGATGCCGGACACGCAGCATGGCCTCGTGCATATCGACGTCTTGCTGCCGGACAGCGACCTGCCGTTCTTCAGCCGATTGCGCGAGGCGTTGCAGCGCGCGATGCAGATGCTCGACCGACGCGTGGTCGTGCATCGCACGCTATTGAGCGCCGCTGACGAAGCGCGTCTGCCGGAATCGATCGGTCACACGCGCCATCGCCGCGCCGCGCTCATCGTCACCGCGCAGGACACGCCCGACGTGCGCGCCGCGCTCGCCGCCGCCATCGCGCGCGGCGAAACCGTCGTGACGATGGTGACCGATATCGGCGGCATCGAGCGGCGGCATTTCGCGGGTATCGACAATCTGCGCGCGGGCCGCACAGCGGGCTATTTTCTCGGCCGACTCGCGAAGCCCGGCCGCGTGCTGCTCTTGCCCGCACGCCTCGACTATCGCGCGCACGCCGACCGCATCGCAGGCTGCCGCGAACAGATCGCGGAGCATTTCCCCGCCCTGGCGTGCGAAGTCTCGTCGAGCGAATCGCACGACGCCGACGACCGCTGCTATCGCGCCGTGAACGCCGCGCTGCGGCGCGGCCCGCTCGCGGGCATCTACAACACCGGTTATGGATCGGCGGGCATCGAAGCGGCGCTGCGCAAAGCGGGACTCGCGGGCGAGGTCGTGTGGATCGGCCACGAGATGCTCGACATTCATCGGCACTATATCGACGCGGGCATCATGGATATCGCCATCGATCAGGACCCGGACGGTCAGGTCATCGCGGCGCTTCAACATGCGCTGCACGCGGGCGGCATCGTCGCCGATACGCCCGCCGCCGAGCCCGTGGAGTTTCGCGTGTTCTGTCCGGCAAACGTGAGGCGCAGCGCGTATCTGGTCAACGCCTAGAACACCGGAAAGTTTTTGGAATGTTATGTAAGCACCCATGCGAATCACGCGAATCGATTATCGATTTCATTAAGGTGATTCTGCGAATTCGTTGCATGCGGGAATAGTTTCAGCACGCATATTGCGCGCGTTGAGCATATCGTGCAGATCGCGACATAAAGCCGACACACGGGTGTCTCAATTGGTTTGCTATCCTGATCGCTGACAAAAAGCTTTCCATAAGCACACGTTGGCATTGATAAAACATTAATAGCGCAAGCGCTGTAACGATCCGTCAAGAAATAGGCCGCGCGAATCATCGTAGCCTTAAGCAAGCCTTCAGCTAACGGCTCGTACGATCACAGGATCTCGATCTGCAGCGCGTTAAAAGACGCACGTTTTACCGCAATCGAAATGCATGGTTCCGCATGGAATTTGAAATCCACTCATGCCTGTCGCGGTACGCACCGCTGGAGTCGCATTCGTGAAATTCTGGACGATTCGCCAGTGGCAAGCGCATATTCTCGTCGCCGCTCTCGCCGCCCTCAGTATTCAAGGCATGGTCTTTATTGACGTGCTGATAATGGGCGCACCGGCCGAGCGTTTCGACACGCCAACCTTTCATCTGACGGCTGCAGTGTCGGTCGCATTGATCGTTCTGATCGTGCGCGTGATCGCGCATGCCGCTTATCGTCACGCGGCCAGCCGCGGCATGCTGCGCAATGCATGCGGCCCGCAGGAAATAATGGGGCTGTCACACGATTGCCCTCATCGTGTGCTGATCACCTTGCATTGCCTGCTCTGCGAGCCGAGACTCGACGATGTCCACGGCGCATTCGCAGGCCGTCGCGATGCGCCCCGTTATTCGGACCCGAAGTTCTGACTTCGCTGCGTCACCTGACTCACCGACACTATGACCAGGCATGGACTGATGCAGGGCGACACTCGACTTATGACAACGCTGTTCTGGCTGATGCCGTCGAACGAGACATTCGACGACACCACGCGCTCGCGCATCCGGGTGCGCGCCGCATGATGCGCCCGCCTCGCTCCTACGACGACCTCTCGCTGAAGGCTCTGGCCATGGCGAGCGTGGGCCTTTCGCTGCTGGCGATGCTCGCCCTCGACGATACCGCGACGCACACCGTCGCGCATTTCGCGGCGTGGCTCGCGACCGTGGCGTGTTCCGTTTTTGCGGCCATCGGCGTGGCGTATACCCTGTTCGCCGCCGTTCTGGTCGATCGCTTTTTCAAGCGCAAAGCCGCGGCGCCCACGCATTTTCCGGGCATCACGCTCGTGAAGCCGCTGCATGGCACCGAATGGCGGCTCGAAGAACATCTGGCGAGTTTTTTCGATCAGGATTATCCGGGGCCGGTTCAGCACGTGTTCGGCGTGCACGACGCCAACGACGCCGCACTCGACATCGTGAACGCGTTGCGCGCGCGCTTTCCCGCTGCGGACATCGACGTGGTTGTCGATTCGCGCCTGTATGGCCCCAATCGCAAGGTCGCGAATCTCGTCAACATGCTCGATCATGTGCGCCACGACGTGCTGTGTTTCGCCGATAGCGACGTGAGCGTCGAACGCGACTATCTGCGTGCGATCGCGGGCGAACTCGAACAGCCTGGCGTCGGCATCGTCACCTGCGCCTATCGCGGCGTCGCCGCGCCCGGTTTCTGGACACGCGGATCGGTCGCCGCCACGCACTATCAGTTCCTGCCCGGCGTGATCACCGGACTCGCGATTGGCCGCGCGCGCCCATGCTTTGGCCAGACGATTGCGATGACGCGCGCCACGCTCGACGCCATCGGCGGCCTGGCGCAGTTTTCGCACCACCTCGCCGAAGATCACGCGCTCGGCGAAGCCGCGCGCCACATCGGCACGACCGTCGCGGTGCCCGCGCATCTGGTCAATCACGCCTGCACCGAAGCCACGTTTACCGCGCTGTTCACGCACGAATTACGCTGGAGCCGCACGATCCGCGCCGCCGACCGGCTCGGCCATCTCGGCTCATGCCTGATGCATCCGGTGCCGTTCGCACTGCTGGCGCTGCTCGCGTCGGGCGGCACACTCGCTGCCTCGGGCATGCTGATGCTCGCGCTTGCGGCGCGGCAACTGCTGCGCTGGCGCGTCGACCGCGCGACCGCTCAATCCGCGCGAGGCTGGTGGCTGCTGCCGATGTGGGATATCGTGCAATTCACGGTGTATCTCTGCAGTTTTCTTTCCTCGCATGTCATGTGGCGGGGCCACCGCTTCCGCGTCAATCGCGCGGGCATGCTGACGCTTTCATCGGATGAATGAGCCGTTGGCCGCATCGGATAAGCGTGTTCTTCCTTATATAAGCTGGACCAGAATGAATATGAAGCACGTCGGTCGCGTCGCCGCACTCTGCGGTTTGCTATTCGCGATCTGGCTCGTTTGGCGAGACAACCCTGCAACCATCGTCGATTTGATGCGCAAGGCCGGCGTCGGCCTCGTGATCGCGGCGCTCGTCCACGTGCTGCCGATGCTCGCGAACGCGTGGGACTGGCGCCTGCTGATCCGGCGCGCGCAGCGCCCGACGTTTGCGTTCATGCTCAAACTCGTGTGGATACGCGAATCGGTCAACGGCTTGCTGCCGGTCGCGCGCATCGGCGGCGAACTGGTGTCGTTCCGCCTGCTCGGCCGCGAAGGCGTGCGGCCCGCCGCGATCGTCGCGAGCCTCGTCACCGACATGCAGCTCACGCTGATCAGCCAGGTGATTTTCGCGCTGCTCGCGATCGCGTACCTGCTCGCTCAGGCGAGCAGCATGGGCGCGCGCGTCGCCGCGCATTTCGCGCTCGGCATCGCGCTCTTTACGCCGATTCTTTTGCTGTTTGCGCTCGTGCAGCACGCACGTCCGTTCGAGCGCGCGGCGAATCTCGTCAATCGCGTAACGGGCGGTAAGGTTTATGGGCTGATTGGCAATTCGCGGCGTATCGACGATTCGATTAAATCGGTCTGGCGTCAGACTTCCGTGGTGATGCAATACCTCGTGATCTGGCAAACGCTGCAATGCCTCGGCCTCGCGCTCGAAATCTGGGTCGCGCTGCACGCATTAGGTGTGGACGCAACGTTCGCCGAGGCCTTCGTATTCGAAGCGCTCATTCAACTCGCGAGCAGCATCGCGTTTCTGGTGCCCGGCAGTCTGGGCGTGCAGGAAGGCGGTTTCGTGCTGATCGGCTCCGTGCTGGGCATCGACGCGCCCACCTGCCTCGCGCTCGCGGGCGCGCGCCGCGTGCGCGATCTGCTGTTCTATCTGCCCGGACTCGTAGCGTGGCAGATCGCGGAGAACGCGACTCCGGCACCTGAACCCGCGATTGCAGCATGCACGAGCGATCATGCAAACGGCGCGCCTGCAAGCGAAGCTGCACCCAATCGGCTGGATTCGCGATAATACGCAGCGTCAGATTCTCCGCTTCGTTGGCAGGCCCCTTATGCGTATTCAGATCGCTTCCGATCTGCACCTCGACGCGCTCGATGCGCGCTTTGCCGAGGCGCCCCCTTTTCCGCCCGCCCCGGACGCCGACGTGCTCGTGCTCGCCGGCGACATTCATCGCGGCACACACGCCATCGACACCTTCGCGAACTGGCCCGTGCCGGTGGTCTACGTCAGCGGCAACCACGAAGCCTATGGCGGCGCGTGGCCCGACGTGACCGCCGCGCTGCACGCGAAGGCCGAAGGCACGTCGATCCACTTTCTGGAGCGCAGCGCGGCCGTGATCGGCAACGTGCGTTTTCTGGGCTGCTGCCTGTGGACCGATTACGCGCTCTACGGCAATCGCGCGCGCGACATGCAATATGCGCTCGACACCAATTCGGATCACAGCGCGATCACGCTCGACGGCCGCGCGCCATTCAGCCCCGCTGACGCCTTGCTCGAACATCAGCGTTCGGTGGCCTGGCTCGTGCGCGAACTGGCGACGCCATTCAAGGGCAAAACGATCGTGGTCACGCATCACGGCATTTCGCCCGATTCGATTCACGACCGCTTCGCCACGCATCCCGACAATCCCGCCTTTCTCAGCGATCTGCGTTATTTGCTGCCCTACGCGGATCTCTGGATTCACGGCCACGTGCACGATTCGTTCGACTATCGCGCGAATGGCGCGCGCGTCGTGACCAATCCGCGCGGCTATCCGCTCAATGCCGGCGAGGCGCATCGCGCCGGCGAACTGGTCTGGGAAAACCGCGCCTTCGATCCGCTGCGCACCCTCGAGGTCTGATCCGCCTCGCCACATGACGATTTTGTAATCCGACGGTCACCCTGCGGCAAAGCCCCCGACGTCAGACTGCCGACTTCTGCCCGCATTGCGCGCGCGTTGTCCTGCACGCCGCGCGCGCTCACCGTCAAACAGGTTCGTCATGTGGATTGTCCGGCTCGCCCTGCGCCGCCCTTATACGTTCGCCGTTCTCGCGATTCTCATTCTGATCGCGGGACCGCTCGCGATTCTGCGCACGCCCACCGATATCTTTCCGAACATCGATATTCCGGTGGTCAGCATCGTCTGGTCGTATAACGGCTTTTCGGCGCAGGACATGGCGCAGCGCATCACTTCGAATTACGAACGCGCGCTGACTTCCGATGTGGACGATATCGAGCATATCGAATCGCAATCGCTGAACGGCGTGTCGGTCATCAAGGTGTTCTTTCATCCGGGCGCCGATATCAATCGCGCCATCGCGCAGGCCGCGAGCAATTCGGCGTCGATTCTGCGCGTGCTGCCGCCCGGCACGCTGCCGCCGAACATCATCACCTATAACGCCTCGACGGTGCCGATCCTGCAACTCGGCCTGTCGAGCGCGACGCTCGCCGAACAGCAGCTTTACGACCTCGGCAACAGCTTCATCCGCACGCAGCTCGCAACGGTGCAAGGCGCATCGGTGCCGCTGCCGTTCGGTGGCAAGGTGCGTCAGATCGTGGTCGATATCGACCCGCACGCGTTGCAGGCAAAAGGTCTCGCGCCGCTCGACGTGGTGAATGCGATCAACGCGCAGAACCTGATCTTGCCGGGCGGCACCGCGAAAATCGGCGCGCGCGAATACAACGTGCAGATGAACGGCAGCACCGACAGCATCGCCGCGCTCAACAATCTGCCGATCAAGACCGTGAATGGCAGCGTGATTTATGTGCGCGATGTCGCTCACGTGCGCGACGGCTACGCGCCGCAAACCAATATCGTGCGCAGCGACAGCAAGCGCGCGGCGCTGCTCACGGTCGAAAAGACCGGCAGTACCTCCACACTCACGATCATCGATCAGGTGCGCGCGCTGCTGCCGCATATCGCGGCAGGCCTGCCGAAAGCGCTGAAGATCACGCCGCTCGGCGACCAGTCGGTATTCGTGAAGGCCGCGATTGGCGGCGTGGTGCGCGAAGCGCTGATCGCCGCCGCGCTCACCGCGCTGATGATCCTGTTGTTTCTCGGCAGCTGGCGCGCGACGCTCATCATTGCCGTGTCGATTCCGCTCGCGGTGCTCACGTCGATACTCGCGCTTTCCGCGCTCGGCCAGACCATCAACATCATGACGCTCGGCGGCCTCGCGCTGGCCGTGGGTATCCTCGTGGACGACGCGACGGTCGCCATCGAAAACATCACGCATCACCTCGAAAACGGCGAACCGCTTTACGACGCCATTCTCAATGGCTCGGGCGAAATCGCGGTGCCGACATTCGTTTCCACGCTGTCGATCTGCATCGTATTCGCGCCGATGTTTCTGCTCACCGGCGTCGCGCATTATCTGTTCGTGCCGATGGCGGAAGCGGTGATATTCGCCATGTGCGCGTCGTATTTCTTTTCGCGCACGGTGGTGCCCACGCTCGCGCTCTATTTGCTCAAGCAACGTGCACCGGGCAAGACGCGCGCAAATGCGTTCGTCGCGCGCGTCACGCAATTTCAGGCCGCATTTGAAGCCCGTTTCGAAGCGTTGCGTTTGCGCTATCGCGCGGCGCTCGTAGGCGCCATCGCCAATCGCCGCCGCTTTATTCCGGTCTTTCTCGGCTGCTGTTTCGCCTCGCTCGCACTGCTCGCCTTCACGGGCCGCGACTTCTTTCCGAGCGTCGATACCGGCGAAATCCGCCTGCATCTGCGCGCGCCCACCGGCACGCGAATCGAACAAACCGCGCGTCTCACCGACGAAGTGGAAGCGCGCATTCGCAGCGTGATTCCCGCCGCCGATCAGGGCGCGATCCTCGACAATATCGGCGTGCCGGTCAGCGGCATCAATCTCACCTACGATTCCTCGGACCCGATCGGCACCGAAGACGCGGACGTGATGGTGTCGCTCAAACCCGGCCATCGACCGACTGAGCAATACGTCGCGCAATTGCGCGCGGCGCTGCCGAAGGCGTTTCCCGGCGTGACCTTCGCGTTCCTGCCCGCCGACATCGTGAGCCAGATTCTCAACTTCGGCTTGCCCGCGCCAATCGATATTCAAATCGTCGGCAACAAGCTCGCGGCGAATCGCGTCGTCGCCAACGATCTGCTCACGAAGCTGCGCGGCGTGCACGGTCTCGTCGATGCGCGCCTGCAGCAACCGGGCGACGCACCCGCCATCAATGTCGACGTGGACCGCACCAAGGCGATGCAATCGGGCCTCCTGCAACGCGACGTCGCGCAGAATCTGCTGATCGCGCTTTCGGGCAGCTCGCAGACCACGCCGAATTTCTGGCTCGATCCGAAGAACGGCGTGAGCTATCCGCTGCTGGTGATGATGCCGCAGTACGACGTGAATTCGCTGCAAGCGCTCGCGAATCTGCCGCTCACCGGTTCGAGCGCGAGCAACGTGAATGGCCCGCAAAACGCGGCACAAAACGCGAACGGCGCGCCGCCCGTGCAGAACCTGCTCGGCTCGCTCGGCAGCTTTACGCGCGCGACGCAGCAGGCCGTGGTCTCGCATTACAACGTGCAGCCCGTGCTCGATATTTTTGGCTCGGTACAGGGCCGCGATCTCGGCGGCGTGGCGAACGACGTGGCCGCCATCGTGCACAGCGAGGAAGCGAAGCTGCCGCCCGGTTCGTCCATCGTGATTCGCGGCCAGGTGCAGGCCATGCACGAAGCTTTCTCAGGCCTCCTGACCGGTCTCGTATTCGCCGTCGCGCTAGTCTATCTGCTGATGGTCGTGAACTTCCAGTCGTGGCTCGATCCGCTCATCATCCTGAGCGGCCTGCCCGCCTCGCTCGCGGGCATCGCGTGGATGCTGTTCGCCACCGACACGACGATCAGCGTGCCCGCGCTCACCGGCACGATCCTCTGCATCGGCATCGCTACCGCGAACAGCATTCTGGTGATCACCGCCGCGCGCGAGCGTCTGGCCGAAGGGCTCTCGCCCGCCGACGCCGCCGAACAAGCGGGCTTCACGCGCTTTCGCCCTGTGATGATGACCGCGCTCGCGATGCTGATCGGCATGTTGCCGATGGCGCTCGGGCTCGGCGACGGCGGCGAGCAGAACGCGCCGCTCGGCCGCGCCGTGATCGGCGGGCTCGCGTGCGGCACGCTGTCCACGCTGATGTTCGTGCCGGTGGTGTTCAGCATCGTGCATGGCTGGCTCGCCCGCCGCAAGGCGCGCGCCGAAGCGCGGGACGCTCAGCAAGCGCAGGACGCCGCCGCGCTCGACGTGCAAGCCGCCGACGCCGACCAATAACACCACGTGCTTCGCATTCCGCACTTAGCACCTGGCGCTTCCCTCTCTCTCGCTCGATTCACGATCATGAACGACATCGACCATTCACCCGAAAGCGGCACGCGTGCCAAACGCCGCTCACGCTCGTACGCCCTGCCCTTGCTCGCCGCGCTTGCGCTTGCGCTGCTCGCGGCGGGCGTGGTGCCGCGGCTGCGCGCGAGCCAGGCGCTCGCCGCGCAAACGGCCACGCAAAACACGCTCACCGTTTCCGTGGTGCAGCCGAAGCACGCGCCCGCGAGCGAAGACCTCGCGCTGCCCGGCGCCGCCACGCCTTACGCCGATGCCGCGATTTACGCGCGCACGAGCGGCTATATCGCGCACTGGTACACCGACATCGGCACGCACGTGAAGGCGGGCCAGGTGCTCGCCGATATCGCCGCGCCCGATCTCGACGCGCAATTGCGCGCCGCGCGCGCCGACGAAGTCTCCGCGCAAGCCGCGTATGCGTATGCGAAAACGACTGCCGCGCGCTGGCAAACCATGCTGCAAAGCCAGTCGGTCGCGCAGCAGGACGCCGATGCCAAGACCAGCGACATGCAGACGAAACAGGCCGCGCTCGCGGCCGCGCAAGCGAACGTCGCGCGCCTGACGCAACTGGTCTCGTATGAAAAAGTCACCGCGCCGTTCGACGGCGTGATCACGTCGCGCGACGTGGACGTGGGCGCGCTCGTCACCGCAGGCGGCACGCCGGGCACGCCCACGGCCGCGAACGAGTTGTTCCATCTTTCGCAAACGCAGACCTTGCGTGTGTTCGTCGATGTGCCGCAAGACGACGCGGCAAGCATCACGCCCGCCACGCAGGCGTGGCTGACGACGCAGCAATATCCTGGGCGGCGTTTCAACGCGCGCGTCGCGCGCACGGCGGGCGCGCTCGATCCTGTGAGCCGCACGTTGCGCGTGGAAATCGACGTCGACAATGCGGACGGCGCGCTGCTGCCCGGCGGCTATGTGCAGGCGCATCTCGCACTCACGACCGCGACACCCGCGCTCGACATTCCCGTGAGCGCGCTGCTGTTCCGTCCCGATGGCGTGTCCGTCGCCACCGTCGATGCGAGCGGCAAAGTGCACATCAAGCTCGTGCATCTGGGCCGCGATTTCGGCACGCATGTGGAAATCACTTCGGGTCTCGCCGACACCGATCGCGTGATCGACAATCCCGGCGACAGCATCACGAACGGCGAAGCGGTCAGCATCGCCACTTCATCGCCTGGCGCGGGAGCGAAGCAATCATCATGAGTCTCTGCACGCTGCCCAAACGCGCGCTCGCCGCTGCGCTAACCTCGACCGTGATCGCCACGCTGGCTGCGTGCTCGACGGTCGCGCCGTATCAGCCGCCCAAGGTCGAAGTGCCCGCGCATTTCGCGGGTTCGTCCGACGCGTCGGTGAACAAATCGGCGAACAAATCGGCGTGGCAGGTCGCAACGCCCGCCGACGCCACGCCGCGCGGCGCGTGGTGGACCGTTTTCAACGACACGGAATTGAATACGCTCGAAGCGCGTATCGACGTGTCGAATCAAAGCGTGCGCAAGGCGCTCGCGAATCTGAATCAGGCGCGCGCGTTGACCGATTATCAGCGCGCGGGCTTTCTGCCGACCATTACGGCGGGCGTCGCGCAGGACCGCTATCGCACGTCCGCGAACAAGCAGGGTTCGTCGCTCGCGGGCAAGACGATTCCCGATTACGCCGTGGGCGTATCGGCCACATGGGAACCCGATGTGTTCGGCCGCATTCGCGACGAAGTCACCAGCGCGAGCGCGAACGCCCAGGCGAGCGCAGCCGATCTCGAATCCGTGCGGCTGGCGATGAGCGCGCAACTCGCGGTCGATTATTTCGACCTGCGTTCGCTCGACGCGCAAAAGCAATTGCTCGATGCGAGCGTGCAGGCGTATGCGGACGCGCTGCGCATCGTGCAGAATCAGCAACGCAATGGCGCAATCGATGCTTCCGCCGTCGCGCAGGCGCAAGCGCAGCTCGACAGCACGCGCACGCAGGCCCGCGATATCGACGTGAACCGCGCGCAACTCGAACACGCGATGGCCACGCTGATCGGCGAACCGGCTTCGATATTCTCGCTGCCTGCCGCGCAAACGCGTTTCACGCTGCCGACCATTCCGCCGGGCCTGCCCTCGCAATTGATCGAGCGGCGTCCCGACATTGCCGCCGCCGAACGGCGCGTCGCCGCCGCCAATGCGCAGATCGGCGCAGCGCATGCAGCGTTCTTTCCCAATCTCGTGTTGAGCGCGACGGCGGGTCTCGAAAGTTCGTTCTTCGCGCCGTGGCTCAGCGCGCCGAGTCTGTTCTGGTCGATCGGGCCGCAACTCGTCGGTACGTTGTTCGATGGCGGCAAGCGCACGGCCACGTTGCATGGCGCGACCGCGCAATACGACGGCACGGTGGCCGATTATCGGCAAGCCGTGCTCGTCGCGTTCGAACAGGTGGAGAACAATCTCTCCGCGCTGCAAGCGCTCGCCGACGAATCGCTGACGCAGCAACGCGCCGCACAAGCCGCACAGCAGGCCTTGCAACTGACGACGAATCGCTTCAATGCGGGCGCGGTCAGTTATCTCGACGTGGTCACGTCCCAGACGATTGCACTCACGAACGAACGCGACGCGGTGGTGATCGAAGGACGAAGAATGGATGCCTGCGTGCGATTGATTCAGGCGCTGGGCGGCACGTGGAGCGCTGCGGAATAAAGCGCGGCTGTTCAGACAGCGTCGCGCGTGAAGCGGAGAATGAAGCGCGTGCTGCGCGCGTCGCTTTCCGCGCGCACGCTGCCGCCGTGCAACTCCATCACCGTGCGCACGATGGCGAGCCCGAGTCCGGCGGACGCGCCCGCGCCCATCGCTTCGGGCGCGCTCGTGCGCGAAGGATCGGCGCGATAGAAGCGCTCGAAAATACGTTCGAGATGTTCAGGCGGAATCGGCGTGCCGGGATTCTCGACCACGACTTCGAGCGCGTCCGCGGACGGCGTGGCCGTCAACGCGATTGTGCCGCCCGTCGGCGTATAGCGCAGCGCGTTCGCAATCAGATTGCTCAAGGCGCGGCGAAACAGTTCGACGTCGGCGTTCAAGGTGCCGCTGCCGTCGACGCGAATCGCCAGCCCCGCCTCTTCCGCCAGCCCTTCGAAATAGCCCGCAATACGTTCGAGTTCGTCGTACACGTCGAAAGTACGGCGGCGCGTTTCGAAGCGCGGATGCTCCGCGCGCGCGAGAAAAATCACGTTCTCGATCATGCGCGAAAGTCGTTCGCATTCCTCCAGATTCGAAGCGAGCACCGTTTGATACTCCTCTTCGGGACGCGGCCGCGCGAGCGCGATTTCCGTCGCGCCGCGAATATTGCTCAGCGGCGTGCGCATGTCGTGCGCGAGATCGGCGGTGAATTGCGAAAGACGCTGAAACCCCGCGTGCAAACGTTCGAGCATGGCGTTCAGCGACGCCACCAGCGTCGCCAGTTCACCAGGCAGGTGCTTCACGCGGATTGGCTGATCGAGCCGGTACGCGTTGACCTCGCGCGCCTGATCGGCGATCTGGCGCAGCGGCCGCAACGCGAGGCGAATCCACGCGTAGCTGCCGAGCAGCACGACGAGCGTGCCGACGCTGCCCGCGAAGCCGAGCGTGTCGCGATATGAATCGAGCAGGCTAAGCGGTCCGCGCATATCGCGCGCGATCGCCACGCGCACGGTCGCGCCGTCGCGCAACGTCACGTCGAAGGCGACGCTGCGCAGCGGCACGCCGCGCGCGCTGCGCCATTCGCGAATCGCGCTATCGGTGATGCGCGCGTCGGGCGCGAGCACGAGCGCGCCCGCATGGGCGGGCGACAGATCGACATCGGCGGCGGTGACGGCGTTGTGGAGCGGCGTGGGCGGTTCGTCGAAGGTCTCGCCTTCGTCGTGCGCGGCGAGTTGACGGCCTTGCGCATCGACGACCTGCATGGCGAGCGCGGGATTGCCGAGCACGGCGCTGGAGAGCCGCTGCGCGTGCGTGAGCGCGTCCTGCGCGGTGCCGAGTTCGACCGCGAGGCGGCGCACGTGGCGCGCGGCGAGCACCACGTCCTGATCGTCGTGTTTGCGCACCTGCTGCGCGAGCGCGAGATAGAGATACCAGCCCACGCAGACGAACACCGCGAGCGTGGTGGCGCTGAACGCCACTGCGAGCGTGACCGCGAGCGAGCGGCGCGCCATCAGTCGGCGTCCTTTTCTTCCATCACGTAGCCCACGCCGCGCACCGTGTGGATCAGCTTGTTCGGATACCCTTCGTCGATTTTCGCGCGCAAGCGGCGAATGGCGACTTCGACCACGTTGGTGTCGCTGTCGAAGTTCATGTCCCAGACGAACGAGGCAATTTGCGTGCGGCTCAGCACTTCGCCCTGGCGGCGTGCGAGCAGTTGCAGCAAGGAGAATTCGCGCGGCGTGAGATCGATGCGTGTGGTGCCGCGCTTCACGCGGCGGCGAATCACGTCGATTTCCAGGTCGGCGATGCGCATGCTTTCCGCTTCGCGTGGCGGCCCTCGGCGCGCCAGCGTGCGCACGCGCGCGAGCAATTCCACGAAGGCGAAGGGCTTGACGAGGTAATCGTCGCCGCCGAGTTCGAGGCCTTGCACGCGGTCGGCCACATCGTCGCGCGCGGTGAGAAACAGCACCGGCGTGGGCTTGCTCGCGCGCAGGCGCTTGAGCACGGCCCAGCCGTCGAGCACCGGCAGCATCACGTCGAGCACGATCACGTCGTACTCCTCCTCCTGCGCGAGCAGCAGCCCCTGAGCGCCGTCGGTCGCGAGGTCCACGCTGCAGCCCGATTCCTCCAGGCCTTTTTTGACGTAGGCGCCCGTCTTGGGCTCGTCTTCGATAACGAGGACTCGCATAGCTTTTCTCCGGCTTTATTCCGCCTCCCTGATGGCGCGATTCTACCGGGTTCGCGCGCGCATGGCGGTCAAGCGGATAACGGCCGCATTACATTTTCGACATATTCGCCCGCCCGCGGATAAAGACCGCGAATGGCGAATTATCGTGGCGCTTCAATGGTGTTCGTAAATCGCTTTGACGGCCATCGGCGCGGCGGAGGCGCCCGACTCCGAATAGCTCGCGGACGTCATGCCATATCCGCTGTCGTTTTGCGTAGGCGCCTGAGCGCGGATTGCCGGGTCGGGATAGCGCGTATTGGACGGATGCAGCGTGCCGTCATGTTCGGCCTGAACGATTTGCGCCTTGACCTCGGCACGCGAGACCGGGTCGTGGGATTGGGCGAACACCACGCTCGGCAGCATGGCGGCGGCAACGATCATCGAAACAAAGAATTTGGCTTTCATGGATTCATCCTCGAATAAGAGCAATCGAATTGACTGCGGGGTAATGACGAGTCCATTTTGTGATTGGCTGCCTTAAGAGAACATGAAAACGCGCAGAGATAACGAATTGGTAATCCAGCGGTTATGTGCGTGCAATTTCGCTTATTCCGCACTCAATGCCCATCCAACTCTCCAAATAAAGGGTCAGGTAAAGAGCCAATGCAAATCGAGTTTTCGAGAACAATTCTCATTTACTTTTGCGAAGCCGGCGTGTAAGCTACGCGACAGAATTGGTCACCCAAACCCTTACTCGCCCGCCACGCGAATCGCCCGTGTAAAGACGCATGAACGCCCTTCCGCCCACCGTGCACCTCGAAATCGAAGCGCTCTATCGGGCGCATCACGGGTGGCTGCACGGCTGGCTGCGGCGCAAGCTCGGTTGCGCGCATCGCGCGAGCGATCTCGCGCACGACACGTTCACGCGCCTGCTCGATCGCGAGGAGCCGATCGAGGCGCGCGAGCCGCGCGCGTTTCTCACCACCGTCGCGCAGCGTGTGCTTTATAACCACTGGCGTCGCGAGCAGGTCGAACGCGCGTATCTCGACGCGCTCGCGCACGTGCCCGAAGCGCTCGCGCCCTCGCCCGAAGAACAGGCGCTGCTGCTCGAAACGCTCTGCGAAATCGACAAGCTGCTCGACGGCCTGCCCGTCATCGTCAAGCGTGCGTTTTTGCTCGCGCAACTCGATGGCGCGACGCATGCGGAAATCGCCGAGTCGCTCGATATTTCGCTGGCCACCGTGAAGCGCTATCTGGCGAAGGCCGCCGCGCAGTGCTTTTTCGCGCTCTGAGCGGAGCGCGCCGTGAATGTCACTCCGCCCAATGTGGCGCCCGAAGTCGCGCATCGCGCCGTGGAATGGTGGCTCGATCTGAGCAGCGGCAGCGTGACGCCGTCACAGCGCGCCGACTTCGACGCGTGGCGCGCGGCGCATGCCGATCACGAACGCGCCTGGCAGCATATCGAAGCTGTCTCCCGACGCTTTCAATCGATCGGCGATAGCGGCTCCGCGAATGCCGCGCGCGCGGCGCTCACGCGCGCCAAGGCGACGACGCGCAATGGCGCCGGACCGGCCTCGCGTCATCGTCGTGCGGGCATCAAGGCGCTCGCCGTGCTGCTGTTCGCGGGCGGCGCGACGTGGAGCGCGCGCCATCGCTCGGCGTGGCCCGGCTGGACCGCCGATCTGCACACGGCCACCGGCGAAGTGCGCACGCTCACGCTCGCCGACGGCACCACACTCACGCTAGATACCGCCACGGCCGTCGACCTGCGCTTCACGCCGGACGAACGGCGCATCGTGCTTCGGCGCGGCGCGATCATGGTCGCGACCGGCCATCGCGATGGCCCCGCGCCCCGGCCCTTCGTGGTGGAAACCGCACAAGGCACGGCCACGCCCATCGGCACGCGCTTTTCGGTGCGCCAGGCGCGCGACGCCACGCAACTCGCCGTGTTCGAAGGCGCCGTGCGCGTGGTGCCGAACGCCGCGCCGTCGGCCGCGCAAACGCTCAACGCGGGCGAACGCGTGCAATTCACGGCCGATGCCGTGCTCGCGAAAGAAGCCGTTTCGAATGCGGCGGCCGCGTGGACGAAAGGCATGCTCGTCGCGAGCAATCAGCGTCTGGACGATCTGCTCGACGAACTCGCGCGTTATCGCGAAGGCATCGTGCGTTGCGATCCGCGCGTGGCATCGCTGCGTGTTTCCGGCACCTATCTGCTCGCCGACACCGACCTCGTCCTCGAAACGCTCACACGTGCGTTGCCGCTGCGCGTGGATTACCTGACGCGCTTCTGGGTCACCGTGGGCCCCGCTCGCGCGTGACGATGCGCACCGCGCGCTCATTTCCCCACGCTATTTCAGCACGATAAAAAATTTCGAAAAAAGCTGAGCTGTTTTCGAATCTCGCGGGACAAGCCCAATGAGAGCACTTCTTCATCGGACTTTTTCCAGGCTTCACGACCATGCATTCACCTCATCACGCCGAGGCGGCACCCGCCTTGCGTCAGCGCCACTGGATCGGCATCGCGGCGCTCGCCCTCTTTGCGATCAGCGCGACGACGCCCGCACTCGCCGCCGCGAATGCAAACGACACCGCACAACAGGCCTCGACGCGGCAAACCTATGACATCGCCGCGGGTCCGCTCGACGCGGCGTTGAATCAGTTCGGCCAGCAGGCCGGCGTGATGATTGCGTATCCGGGCGCACTCGCGGCGAATCGCACGAGCGCGGGACTGCATGGCGAATATGGCGTGGCGGAAGGCCTCGCGCGCATTCTGCGCAACACGGGTCTCTCGGCGAACGCGCAAGCGAACGGCAGCTTCACGCTGACCGAAGACCCCACGAATGCCGATCTCGACGATCGCGCGGTGCTGCCCGCAGTGAAAGTGGGCGCGTCGACGATCAAGGCCGGCAGTTATCGCGCGCCCGCCGAAGCGAATATCACGCGCTCGGACACGCCCGTGCTCGACACGGCGCAGGCGATCAACGTCGTGCCCGCGCAGGTGCTGCGCGATCAGCGTCCGCGCAATCTCGACGACGCGCTCGCGAACGTGAGCGGCATCGTGCAAGGCAACACGCTCGCGGGCACGCAGGACACGCTGCTCAAGCGCGGCTTCGGCGGCAATCGCGATGGCTCGATCATGGAAAACGGCATGCCGCTCGTGCAGGGCCGCGCGCTGAACGACGCCGTGGACAGCGTGGAAGTGCTCAAGGGGCCGACGTCGCTGCTCTACGGCATCATGGACCCGGGCGGCGTGGTCAACGTGGTCAGCAAGCAGCCCATGCTCACGCCGTATCACGCGATTTCGGTGCTCGGCTCCACGTATGGACATGGCCGCAACGGCGGCGGCGCGACGCTCGACACCACCGGTCCGATCGGCGATACGGGTCTCGCTTATCGCCTCGTGCTCGATCAGGTTAACGAACAATACTGGCGAAATTTCGGCGAGCATCGCGAGACGCTGGTCGCGCCTTCGGTCGCGTGGTATGGCCGCGATACGCAGGTCGTGCTTTCGTATCAGTACCGCAAATTCCTCTACCCGTTCGATCGCGGCACGGCGCTCGATCCGAAGACCAATGCGCCGCTGGCGATCTCCGCGCGCGAGCGTCTCGACGAACCGTTCAACGAAATGCGCGGCGAGTCGCATCTCGCGCAATTGCTCGTCGATCACCAGATCGATCCGAACTGGAAGGTTCATTTCGGCTATAGCTATAACCGCGAAACCTACGATGCAAACCAGTTGCGCGTGCAGGGCGTGAACAGCACGACGGGCGTGCTGTCGCGCAGCAACGACGCAACCCACGGCGCGGTCAGCACCGACAGTTACGGCATCGCTTACGTCGACGGCCACTTCGATATCGCGGGTCTGCGTAACGATCTTCAGGTCGGCGTCGACGACGAATATCGGCGTATTTATCGCGCGGATCTGCTGCGCCAGGCCACGCAATATACGTTCAATTATTTCAATCCGGTTTATGGGCGCGAGAGCCCGTCGAGCACGGTGTCGGCAAGTGACAGCGATCAGACCGACACGCTGCACGATACCTCCGTGTTTCTGCAAGACAGCCTGCATCTGACCAGCAAGTGGATACTCGTGGGCGGCGCGCGATTTATTTCGTATAACCAGGTAGCGGGCAAAGGTCGTCCGTTCAAGGCGAATACCGATCTGAGCGGCACCAAATGGCTGCCGCGCGCGGGCGTGATCTACAAGTGGACCGAGAATTTCTCGCTCTACGGCAGCTATACGCAGTCGCTCAAGCCGACTTCGACGATCGCGCCGCTGAGCACGGGCGTGGTGATCGATTCGTCGGTTCGGCCCGAGGAAGCCACGTCGTGGGAACTCGGCGCGAAGATCGCCATGCCAGCCGGTCTCACCGGCACGCTCGCGCTGTTCAACATCGACAAATCGAATGTGCTGGTCTCGCAGTACAACGACACGACCAAGGAAACCGACTGGCGCACCTCGGGCAAGGCGCGTTCGCGCGGCGTGGAGCTCGACGTGTCCGGGCAGATTGGCGAGCACTGGAGCGTGATCGCGAGCTACGCGTATATCGACGCGAAAACCACCGAAGACCCCGAATATGCGGGCAACCGGCTCTGGAACGTCGCGCAGAATACGGCGTCGCTCGCGGCGGTCTACGACTTTGGCGCGCTGTTCGGCGGCGACCAGTTGCGCGTGGGCGCAGGCGCGCATTACGTGGGCGCGCGCCCCGGCGACTCCGCCAACAGCTTCACGCTGCCTGCCTACACGGTCGCCGACGCGTTCGCGACCTACGACACGAAATGGGGCGGCCATCGCGTCTCGTTTCAGTTGAACGTGAAGAACCTCTTCAACAAGACCTATTACCCGTCGAGCGCGAACCGCTATTTCGTCGCGGTCGGCGACGCACGCCAGGTCTCGCTGCTCTCCACTTTCGAATTCTGATGCGCACACGAACCCTCATGAAATCGCGTCCTTCGTCATTCAAAACCGACACGCCCAACACACGTTCACGGCGCAACGCGCTGCTCACGCTCGGCGCCCTCGCCACTTCTTTAACCACAGCGTTCGCCTCGCCCGGCGCACGCGCACAACGGCCCGACACGTCCGGCACCGTGCTGATGGTGGTGCAGCTCAAGGGACCGAATCTCGCCGTCGATCAGGCGATCGCGGCGCGTCTGCAAGCGCGCGGCTATACGGTTCGGCTCGTCGATCAGGATGTCGATCCCGCACTCGCACACGACGCGCGGCTCGTCGTCATTTCGTCGACGGTCTCGGCCAAGGACGTGTCTGCGGGCTGGCGCAACGCACCCGTGCCGCTGCTCACGTGGGAAAACGACCTGCTCGACGATCTCGCGATGAGCGGCAAACGGCACGACACCGACTTCGGCGAAGTGGCGAAGGAGCGCTATCTGTGGCTCGTGAACGCGCCGCACGCCGCCTCGGGCGGCTTGAGCGCGGGCGTGTCCAACGTCTTCCGCAAGCAGGCGCCGATGAGTTGGGGCAAGCCGGGGCTCGGCGCGTCGATCATCGCGACGATTTACGGTCAGCCGGAGAAGGCCGCGATTTTCACCTACGAAAAAGGCGCGACGATGGACTACGAAGCGCTCGCGCCCGCGCGGCGCACGATGTTCTTCATGGACAACGATTCGTTTCCTAACCTCTCGGAAGCGGGCCTGCGCCTGTTCGACGCCGCCATTGACTGGACCGCGTCGCGCGAGCGCACATAAACCCAAGGCCCGATCCGGCACGCAAAAAAAGCGCTGCACGCGCCGCCGGATCGCTGGTCATGTCACGATGTGAAATACCTTCACTTCGTAAGAAACGTATAATGCACGCTGATTTCCCGCGCATGCGGGCGTTCGGCGTTGCACGCGCAACGGGGAACGCGCCGCGCCGAGCGCAGTCTTGATTCAGCAGAGGATGCCCATGAAGCGACTTTTTCTGGCCGCGTTGGCCGGCGTCTGGACCGCGAGTGCGTTCGCGCACACCTGCACCGAAGGTTCGCAAGTGCGAATCGAGGGCGATGCGCCGGGCGCGATCAGCTACGACATCTACACCCATCTCTACCCGCTCAGCGCGCACAAGCTCGCGCGGCTCGCGAACGCGCAGCAGGTCACGATGATCCCCGACGGCACCATTGCGTGCACCATCGCCGACGACGGCGTCGACGATCCGCACGCGGTGCTCATCAACGGTCCGCACGGCCAGATGAGCTACTGGCTTTCGGAAGATTACGTCAAGCCGCTGAGCTGACCGGGCAGGCAAGCTGTCATGGCATCGCCACGCCGCAAGGCCACGGAACCCATTTCTCGCGCCGATCTGGAGGAGCTTTCCGAGTTCCGCTATCGCCTGCGCCGCTTCCTGCGTTTTTCCGAAGAGATCGTGCACGCCGAAGGCGTGACGCCGCTGCAGTACATGCTGATGCTGCACACGCGCGCCTTTCCCGACCGCGACTGGGCCACGGTGGGCGAACTCGCGGAACGCCTGCAGGCGTCGTCGCATGGCACCGTGGCGCTGGTCACGCGCTGCGAGGCGGCCGGTCTGGTCGAGCGCGTGCCGAGCGCGCACGACCGGCGCCAGGTGCAGGTGCATCTCACGGCCGCTGGCGAAAGCTGTCTGATGAAGCTGGCCGCCCTGCACAAGTCGGAAGTGCAGTCGTTCGGCTGGGCGTTCCGTGAAGAAAACATCTAAGGCAGGCGGCGCAAGCGATCCGCGCCGTTTAAGTTTTTTTAAGTTTCCTTTAAGTATCCCGGCTTAAATTGGCACATATGTCATATCATGATCGTTTTTCGCGGCGCGCCTGCAGCGGGTGCGGCGCTCGATCGCGTGACATGGTGGTGTCCTCAGCTTGCCGGACTGCACGTCCAGTTGCCACCTGCGCCAACTGGTGGCGGCTTCCCCTGACCCAGCGTGATCGCTGGGTTTTTTTTCGATCGTCGAAAACGACGCTCGCGAAGGCGCCACCCATAGAATATTGTTCGACCACAGGAGAGACCGCACCGTGCGCATTTTTGGGCTGATCGACCGGCGCGCGCTGCAGCGCGCCAACCGGCTGTGGCTGCACTACGGCGTGTTCTGGCTCGGCGCGGTGGCCGTCGGTCTCGTCGCCGTGCTCTACGCGAAGCTCATCGATTTCGGCTACGCGCTCTTTCTGCGCTACGCCGCGGAACACTTCTGGCTGCCGCTTTTCGTTGCGCCCGCGATGGGCGCGTTGACGGTCTGGCTCACGCGGCGTTTCTTCAACGGCGCGGAAGGCAGCGGCATTCCGCAAGTGATCGCCATGCTGCACGGCCCCGATACGCTCGGCCCGAAGCTGCTCACGCTGCGCATTCTCGTCGGCAAGATCTTCGTGTCGTTTCTCGCGATTCTCGGCGGCTTCACGATCGGACGCGAAGGACCGACCATTCACGTGGGCGCGGCGCTCATGTTCAGCTTGCGCGGCTTTTATCCGCAGCGCTTTCGCGCGATCAGCCACGGCGTGCTCGAACGGCGGCTCGCACTCGCGGGCGCGGCGGCGGGCTTGTCGGCGGCGTTCAATGCGCCGCTCGCGGGCGTGGTGTTCGCCATCGAGGAACTCATGCGCAGTTTCTCGGAGCGCACCAGCGGCGTGCTCATCACGGCCATTATTTTCGCGGGTATCGTCTCGCTCGGCCTGCAAGGCAATTACGTGTATTTCGGCACCATCGACATCGGTTCGGGTTTGCCGAAGTGGCTCATGCTGGCCGTCGTGCTGATCGGCGTGATCGCGGGCGTGCTGGGCGGCTGCTTCTGCTGGCTGCTGCTCAACACGCAGCGCTGGATGCCCGCGAAACTGCTCGATATGCGCGCGAATCGGCCCGTGCTGTTCGGCGCCGTGTGCGGGCTGATCATCGCGATCATCGGCGTGATCTCGCACGGCCACGCGTTCGGCAGCGGTTATGCCGAGGCACGCAGCATGCTCGAAGGCAATGCGCAGGTGAGCGCGGCGTATCCGCTGTTCAAGATCGTGTCGATGGTCGGATCGTATCTGCCGGGCTCGCCGGGCGGCCTGTTCGCGCCGTCGCTCGCGATTGGCGCAGGCATCGGCAATACGCTGCACATGATGTTTTCGCAGATGCAGCTCTCGATGCTGATCGCGCTCGGCATGGTCGGTTATCTCGCGGCGGTCACGCAGAGTCCGATCACGGCGTTCGTGATCGTCATCGAAATGATCAACGGTCATGCGCTTGTGCTCTCGCTCATGGCGACCGCGCTGATCGCGAGCCGCGTCTCGCGCATCTTCGCGCCGCCGCTTTATGACGCGCTTTCGCAACGCTATTTGCGCGAGCCTTAACGTACGCTATCGCGCACAATCGCGCACAATCGTCGGGGATGAAATGAGGATCGCGGACAATATGGAACGGCGCCTGCTCGGCACGGCGCGTGTGTTGTGCATCGTGGCGCTGGTCGGCGCGGTGCTGGCGATGATGGCGGTGATCGCCGCGCTGGCCGCGTCCGGCAACGCCAACGTGAGCGCCGATCCGCCCGTGAGCGCGAGCGTCGTGCTCGCCTCGATTCCGGGCACGGAATCGGCCAACGACGCGATCTCCAGCAACGGTGCGAATGATACGAATGGCGCATACGGCGACGAAGCCGCGCTCGAGTTGCCCGCCGCCGCCGGACTCGTGCTGCCCGCGCCGTTGCGCGCCGTGCTCTATCAGCACAATGCGAGTCAGCCGATGCTCGACGCGTGGCTCGACAACGTGCCGCTCGCCGACCGCCAGCAATTCGTCGATGAACTCGGCCAGGTGATCGCGCACGCGACGCACCATGCATCGGCATGGGAATGGGACGATCGCGACCGTTATGTGGCGACGGCGATGAATCAATACGCGCGCTTCAAGATCGAACGCATCGCGTCGGCGCAATCGCTGATCGAGGCGGCGCAGGCGCGTAGCGCGCAATTCCGCTCGTCGCTCGGCACCCTGCTCGCTCTGGCGGGCTTTCTCACCGTGCTCCTGCTGCTCCTCGCGATCGAACGCAATACGCGCGCGCTGCGCGTGCAGAAGCCCGGCTGATGGCGATAACAAGGCGCTCGCCGGGCAAGCCCGCACGCGCGACGCGCCAACAGCACCAATTGCGCCCACCGCGCCCGCCACGTCGATCACGCTAACCAGGCAGTTCATCGCCACGAAACGTTCTTCGTCCCGTCCATGAACACGACCTCACTCGATCTTTCAGCGTTTCCCCGGTACGCGCTGCTCGAAGGCCCGACGCCCATTCAACATTTATCGCGGCTGAGCGCGCGGCTGGGCGGCGCGAACCTCTACGTGAAGCGCGACGATCTGAACGGACTCGGCGGCGGCGGCAACAAACTGCGCAAGCTCGAATTCCTGATGGGCGAAGCGCTCGCGCGCGGCGCCGATACCATCATCACCGTCGGCGCGCGCCAGTCGAATCATGCGCGGCTGACGGCGGCTGCCGCCGCGCGCGCGGGGCTTCAGTGCGAGCTGGTGCTCACCCGCGCGGTGCCGCGTTTCGACGCGGAGTACCTTGAAAACGGCAATATTCTGCTCGACGACCTGCTAGCGGCGCACGTGCACGATCTGCCCGCGGGTTCCGATTCGCTTCAATTCGCCGAAGCGCGCGCCGATACGCTGCGCGCGCAAGGCCGCAAGGTTTATGTGTGTCCGCTCGGCGGATCGAGTCCGGTCGGCTGCCTCGGTTATGCGGACTGCGCGGCGGAGATCGCCGCGCAGTCGCGCGCGAGCGGCGTCGCGTTCGACCATATCGTCATGCCCAACGGCAGCGGCGGCATGCACGCGGGCTTCGTGGCGGGCATGACGGCGCTCGGGCTGAATGCGGCCAGCGTGACGGCGTTCGCGGTGTACGCGAGCGCCGACAAAGCCCATGCCGCAACGTTCGAAAAAGCGAATCAGACCGCGCAAATCATTCACGCCGGTTTGCAGATTGACGCCAACGCGATCGTGATCGACGAATCGCAACTCGGCGACGGTTACGGCGTGCCCACCGACGCCATGCGCGACGCCGTGCGTCTGCTTGCGTCGACCGAAGGTCTGCTGATCGATCCGGTTTATGGCGGCAAGGCGTTCGCGGGCCTGCTGGCGAACGTCACGAGCGGGCGCTATCGCGCGAATGAAAACGTGCTGTTCGTGATGACGGGCGGCTTGCCCGGTTTGTACGCCTATCGCAGCGCGTTTCAGCGCGAATCGTGACGTCACGCGACGTGACGCGACATCACCCATCGTCGATAGCGGAAAGCGGCGTGGCCACGTGTTCGAGCGACTTGCGTTCGGCGTCCACGCCCCAGATTGCGGCGATCAGCGCCGCGCCCAGCATCAACGCGGAACCGACGAGATAGCCGGTGAACACCTCGCTGCGCTGATGCGTATCGATCAGTCGTCCGAAGAATGCGGGACCGACGATGCCGCCGAGGCCTGTTCCAAAGGCATAAAACACCGCAATCGCGAGCGCGCGAATTTCGAGCGGAAACGATTCGCTCACGGTCAGATACGCCGAACTCGCCGCCGCCGAGGCGAAAGAGAAAATCACCATCCACGCGATCGTCTGCTGCACGACAGTGAGCCAGCCCTGCGCGAACAGATAGCCGCTCACGCTTAGCAGCACGCCCGATAGCGCGTAGGTGGCCGCGATCATCTTGCGGCGGCCCAGCACGTCGAACAATCGTCCGAGCACGAGCGGCCCGAGGAAATTGCCGAGCGCGAACGGCAACAGATAAAGGCCGACCTCGCTGCCCGGCACGCGATAAAACTCGGTGAGCACCAGCGCGTAGGTGAAGAAAATCGCGTTATAGAAAAAGGCCTGCGCCGTCATCAGCGACAAACCGACGAACGCACGGCGGCGATGACGCACGAAGATCGCGTGCAGCACTTCGCGCAATGGCGTGTGTCGACGCGCGCGCAGGCGCAGCGGTTTTTGCGCGCTGTTATCGAGCGTGTGCCCGGCTTCGCGAAAGCGCGTTTCGATGCCTTCGACAATCGAGCGCGCATCGTCGTGATCGCCGTGCGTGAGCAGCCAGCGCGGGCTTTCGGGAATCCAGCGGCGCATCGGCAGAATGATGAGCGCGAGCACCGCGCCGATAAAAAAGCACGCGCGCCAGCCCCAATCCGGCGGCAGCCAATGCGGATCGAGCAGCGCGTAAGAGCCTAGCGCGCCGATGCCCGCGCCCACCCAGAAGGTGCCGTTGATGCTCAGGTCGGTCCAGCCGCGCACCCGCGCGGGCGTGAATTCCTGGATCGTCGAATTGATGGCCGCGTATTCGCCGCCGATGCCCGCGCCGGTCAGCGCGCGAAACACCACGAAGCTCGCGAAGCTCCACGAGCACGCCGTGGCGGCCGTCGCGAGCAGATAGACCGCGAGCGTGATGAAGAACAGCTTGCGGCGGCCGAGCCTATCGGTGAGCCAGCCGAACCCGAGCGCGCCCAGCACTGCGCCCGCAATATATGCGCTGCCCGCGAGCCCGACTTGCGCGTTGTCGACGTGCAGCACCGGGCTGGCCTTCAACGCGCTCGCGACCGCGCCCGCGAGCGTCACTTCGAGCCCGTCGAGCAGCCAGGTCACACCGAGCGCGACCACGATCAGCACGTGAAAGCGGCCCCACGGCAGGCGGTCGAGGCGTGCCGGTAGATCGGTTTCCACAACGGCGGGTTGATCGCCGATCTCGGCGGTGGCGCGGGTTGGGGTCTCGCTGGGCATGGGCGCGGCTCGCATTGCACGAAAAGGTGCTGGATCGCGACATCGGCAGCAGGTTGCGTACCTGGCGTGTGTTGCTCGCCGTGTTCGTTTAGCGCCTGTATATCGTGCGTGTATATCGCACGTGTTTAAACGTGTTTAAGTCGCTTGTTTAACTCGCGGCGCGCATGCGCGAGCGGTTCGCCTCTACGGCCTCCACGATTTCCGCGACCGTGGCCGCCGCAATCGGAAACGCCGAAGCACGCACCGCCAATTCGCCCGCGAGGTCCGACGTGCGCTCGATGATGCGCGCCGCGCTCGCCTCCTTCACGCCGCTATCCTTCGCGAGTTTCAGCAGATGGGCGCGCGCGGGCGCACGCGCCTCGCCGCCGATATCCATCTGATGCTGGCCCGCCGGCCCGCGATTGAACGTGATGTCGTACGCGGGCGCGATGCGCCAGTGATCGTCGCGATCGAGGCGGAAAGAAAAGTTCTTCGCGTGATCGTCGCGATTATTGAAGATCACGTTGAAGACGCAGCGCGCGTAGAGCGCCTCGACTTCGCGCACGTCGCGCGTGACGAAGCTCGCGAGGCGCAGCAGATTCGTGTAGTCCAGCGACGGCAGACGGAAATCGACGTGCGCGACGCCCGCCGCCGTATGCACGGGCACGCGCAGACCGTCCTCGCGATCGAAGCGCGCAATGCCGAACGCCGCGCCCTGCGCGCCAAGATCGAAATGCGCCGTAGGCGGCATCTCGATCCCGCACGCACGCGCGAGATCCGAATAGAGCATTTCGATCGCACAGACTTCCGGCGCTTCGTTTTGCGCCGGAAACTTCACGAGCCACGGCTCGCCGGGCGCGTCCTCCGAATTCCACATGCGATTGGCGTCGCGGTCCACGTTGACCAGCACCTTCGGACGCGCGCCATGCGGCGAGCCGCCCATCAGCACGAGTTCGCGCAGCACCGCTTCGCTCGCGCCCGCCATGGCCTGCTGCACTTCGTCGGCGATGGTGTGGAGATTCACATCGGCGACGACGATGGGCGCCTCGCTCTCGGGCGCGTAACTCAGCGCGCCCATGCCGCGACGGCCGACCACGGCGAGGCGGTCGAGCGGCGAAACCGCATACGGATCGATGCCGCGCACGCGGAACAGGCGGTCCATCAGCAGCATGCCCCAGCCGTCGGGCAGGCTGTCGGCGACGAGGCCGGGCAAGCGTTGCTGATGCGCGGGGAAATCGCCGAACGCGGCGCTTTGCAGGGGCAGTTTGAAACGCGACAGTTCGAGGCCGCGATCGCGTGCCGCCTGCGTGTATTCGAACAGAAGATGCTGGCCGTCGTCCGCGAGCACGCCGAGGTCGAAATGTTCGCCCCAGCCTTCGTAGATCACGCGCAGGCGTTTCATCGGCTGGATCTCCTGGACGCGGATTTGGCGGCGGATTTGGCGACTGGTTGGTTCGCCGATACGCGGCGCGGCGCACGCTGACGGGTCTCGCTCGCCTGCTCCATCGCGCGGATCGAACGGACCTTGAGTTCGAACAGCGCCTCCAGATCGGCCGCCCGCCCGAGCGCCTGCGCCACGCGCAGGAACGTCTCCAGCGTCGCCTGGCCGCTGCGCTCGAAATTGCGTAACGCGCGCTCGGACACGCCCGCGCGCGCCGCCAGTTCGGCCTGCGTGAGCGCCTGCTGAAGCCGCAAGGCGCGCAGTTTCTGCGCGAGCGCGCCCGCGATTTCCTCGACCGTCGCGAGATCGAACAGCACGGCCTGCTCCTCGGTGGATAACAGGCACAATTATACCGTTTATCGCGAAAATTCACTGATAATCGGTAGAAATATGCCGATTAATGTGGATCAATCGTCAGCGATCCTTAACCGGCGCAAATCTACCGTTTATCTGGAAAATCATGGCTTAATCGGCATCTTTCTTCCGATTACACACCACAAGCGCACACTCAATCCCGATCGGGCGCGCCCAGCGGAAATAAGGGCCGATACGGCCTCGCCTCCTCCACCGCGCGCGCAAACGAGGACCGCGCGAGCAGCCGCGCACGATACGCGCGCAGCACGGCGAAATGCTCGGGAATGCGGTGCGCCCAGTCGGCGTAAAAGAGCGACGGCGCGGCCGCGCAGTCCGCGAGCGTGAAGTCCTCGCCCGCCGCCCAGGTCCGCCCCGCGAGCCGCTCGTCGAGCCACGCGTAGGCCAGATCGAGCTTGCTCGCCGCATACGCGCGCGCGTCGTCACGCTGCGCGGGATCGCCCGTCAACGCGCCCTCGACGGCGCGCTGCACCGGCGTCATCACATGCAGATCGAAGAAGCGATCGAGAAAGCGCACATCGAGCGCGGCCATCGGGTCATGCGGCAAAAACCGCTGCGCGCCGCCATGCGCGAGCTGAAGATATTCGATGATGATGCTGGTCTCCGCCACGCTGCGCTCGCCGTCAACGAGCACCGGAAATTTGCGCAGCGGCCACAGCGTCAGCCACGCCTGCGTGTGCTGCGGCGTGTCGGGCCCGATCGCACGCAACTCGAACGGCGTGCCGTTCTCGTACAGCGCGATGAGCACCTTCTGCGTATAGGAAGAAAACGGATGACCATAAAGCGCGAGCGACATCGTGAGACCTCCCGGTTCGAAGCGGACAGCGCAGGCGGGTGGAAGATGCGTTGAACGACGGCTTGAACGATGCGCCAGGCGCGCGCGCATTGCAAGCGTTCGCGTGCGGCGATAGTCGTGCGGTTCGGCGTGGGAGGGAGGTTCGATCGTGACACGATCGAGAAGGAGTCCGCGATGGCGGAGCGCCACCGCGCTGGCGCAGGGGCAAGCACCAAGCCTGCCCCACGCCTTCTACACAACGCGCATCAGTCGAGCGATGCGCCGCCGCAATTGCATCCGCGTTCGAGCGACGAAGCCGCCGCCGAACGCGGCCGCTCCATCGCGGCCAGGCGCTGCAACGTGATGAGGCCCAGCACGGCGAGCCCGCAGCCGAGCACGAAATCGGCGCGCACGCCCGCATGATCGACGATCGTGCCGCCCACTGACGAACCCAGCGCAATCGCCACCTGAATCACGCTGACGAACATCGCCGAGCCGGCTTCAGGACGATCGGCCGTGCCGCGCTGAATCCACACGCTGAAGCACAGCGGCAGCGCGCCGAACGCGACACCCCACATCAGCATCGCAGCGATTTCGCCGATGCGCACGTGATCGAGCAACAGCATCGACGACAGCGCGCAGAGCAGCAGCGCTGTCATGGCCGCAACCGATGTTTTCAAACGATTCGCGATCACCATCGACAGCAGCGCATTCGAGAAAAAGCCGATCACGCCGAATGCGAGCAACAGCAGCGTAATGGCGTTCAAGGAAAAGTCCTGCTGCAACAGCGGCGCGATAAAGGTGTACGTCGAAAAATGCGCGCCGAAAACCAGCGCGACCATCAGCATGCTCAGGCGCGTATGCGGACGACGCATCAATTCGACGAAATCGGCGATACGCAGCGCGGTGGCCGACGGCAGCGACGGCACGAGCAACGCCTGCGCGATCAGCGCGACCGCGACGAGGCCGCCCGTCGCGAGAAACGACGCGCGCCACGATGCGAAGCCCGCAATAAAGGTGCCGAGCGGCACGCCGATCACGGTCGCGCAGGTGACGCCCGTGAGAATGATGGCGGTTGCACGCGCGGCGTCGCTGAGTTGCACGAGACGTCCGGCGGCGGCGGTCGCGAGCGTCCAGAAGCCGCCGAGCGCCGCGCCGAGCATCGCGCGACCGATCAGCATGACAACGAAATTCGACGACATCGCCGAAACGATATTCGACGCGAGCAGCATCGCGGTGAGCAGCAGAAACACGCGGCGCCGGTCCATGCGGCCCGCGAGAATCAGCATGCCGGGCGCGAAGATCGCGGCCAGCACGCCGGGCGTGGTGACCATCAGACCCGCTGTGCCCGGTGTTACGCCGAGGTCGCGCGCAATCTGGGGCAGGAGCCCGACCGGAAGAAATTCGGAGGTGACGAAAGCGAATGCGCTAATGGCGACGGCAAACACCGCGAGCCATTGGCGCAATGTCGTTTCGGCGCCGGGGCGTAGCGACGCCGCATCGACGGGTTGTTCGTTGATGTGCATGGAACTGTTTTAGAGAGGCGAATAATAAAAGCGATTGTTCGGTCAAACTGCGCTAAAACGCGGGAGAAAATGCGGATAACCGAATTCGCTGCGGGGTTCTTTCTAACTTAACATCGCAGAAAGAAAATTGTGTGAGTGTTTTAAAAAACGCGTTCGTCAGTAGGGTCTTGATGCGCGCAAAAAAACGTACGCGAAACGAATGCCGCGCCTGATATCTGCGTCAAAAGGACGCAAATGTCAGGCGCAAAGTGCGGCGATCGGTAAAAAAGATACGGCGAAAAAAATAAATACGTGGCGTGGCCGATCAGAAGGCATTCATCAGCCGGAAGCGGTATGCGCGTATTTTACCAACGGTAGCCCACGCCCGCAAAAATGATGTCGGTGTCGCGGTTATAGCGCGTGACCACGCGATTCCATTCGAGCCGTCCGTCCCAATGCCGGGCGAAGCGATACGAACCCGCAATCGTCACGAGCCCCGAGAATTTGCCCGCGCCCGGCCCTGGCGATTCGCTGTTCTCGTTTTCGTTGATGGCGTAATACGCACCCGCGCCCACGGCCAGCGTGACCTTGTCATTGAGAAAGGCGCGCGTGGCCCATAACTGGCTCGTGATGCCGTCGCGCCGCGCGGTTTTGCTGCTGCCTTCGTGCAGATAGCCGAGCGTGATGTCCATATACTTCATGAGTCCGCGCCGATATTCGATCGCGCCGCCCAACGCGTTCGGCGAACGAGTCGAATTCACGATGGTCTCGCCCAGATAAACCGCGACTTCGTTATTCGTGACCTTCGACGGTGAACCCGACGCCCACTCGCGCGGCCCAGGACTATCCGGCGCGTCGAGTTGATAACCGATACCCAGCATCACGCTCGTGGCGTCCGGGCCGCGCTGCACGTGAACGCGATTGAGTTGAAGCTGCGTGATCCAGCGGCTGGATGCGTAATACGCCGCGCGCACGCTATAGACGACGCCCCAGCCATGCACGTCGGAATAGCTGCCGCCCTGCTCCGCCGTCGTCGTGTCGAAATAGCGATACGGTCCGATACCCGCTTGCAGCACGAACTTCGGATTGCCGAGCGGCGCCCTGGCCCAAAGCTGAATTAACTGGCCGTCACGGTGATGATCGGGAATATGCCCTTCGTTGAGCCATGAAAAGCTCGCGGCGAAATATGGCCCAAGCCCCTCCTGATAATTGAACGCCCATGTGTAGGTATTGGTGCTTCCCGCGCGCGAACCGCCGCCAAACAGCGAAAACTCCTGTGCGTGCGCGGCGCTCGCGTGAAGCAGCACGAACGCAATCGACCACTGCAGATATCGCTTGATCGCCTTGAAGCGGACACATCGTTCTTTCATGCGGAAGCTCCTGGCGTGCGCAATGCACTCGACGGTCACCAGCTTGCGTCGGCGCAACCTGATCGACGCTAGATGAAATGAGCCGCCTCTTGACGCATAAACGGTAATTCCCGACAAAGAAGGGGGCAACGTGCAATGGCGCCTGCCCCGCATTCGCATCAATAAATGGGCAACGCGCCACGCTGTTGATCGCCTGTCACATGCGCAAGCGCAATCTGCCCCAAATAGTGCGTCCCGGCTCCATCACCGCTACGCCGCCTGGGTAGCCGAAACCCGCATTGCCCGCGAGATTCAGATGTTCGCTATAAGCCTTGTTAAACAGATTATCGACACCGATCGACAATTGCGTGCGCTTATCCAGATCGTATTGCGCATGCAACGACACTACGCCAAATCCCGCACTCGGACCGAAGTCCTGCCCCACGACATTGCCCTCGTGCATCGCATAGCGGCGCTGCGGCGCCACGATGCGCCAGAGCGCGCCGACCGACCAGGCACGCCACGCATAGTCGGCATTCAAACGCAGGTCGAGCGGCGGAATTTGCGGCAACGGTTCGCCGCTGCTCGCGTTGCGCCCCCACGCATAAGCCGCCGACATGCCGAATTTCCATCCCACGCTCATGCGCCATGTCGCGCCCAATTCGCCGCCCAGAATTTGCGCATTCACGTTAGTGGCTTGCGAAACATTTGCGTTGGCGCCCGTGCCGTAGGTGAACAAAATGAAATCGTCGACATAGCCCGCATAAGCCGAAATCCATGCATCGACAGCGTCATTCCGATAATGCGCGCCGATATCGAATTGCGTGGTTTTCTCCGGCTCGATGCCCGCGAATGCGTTGGCGGAATTCGCGGGTCCGTTTGACGGCGAAAACAGTTCCCAGTAATCGGGAAAACGTTCGGTATGGCCTACGCCTGCGTACCACGTCAGCGGCACGGCACGCGCGGTTTGCTCATAGCGGATGAAGCCGCCAGGCAGCACGCGCGTGCGGGTCTCGTTCGCGGTCGGGTTCGGCATCGACATCGCCGCCATGGCCGCACGCGTGGACGTGCGTTCGTCGGTGGCCGCCGCGCGATCGAGACGCAGGCCGGCAACGACGCGCTGCGTTTCGCTCGCATCCCACGTCAATTCGGAAAAGAGGCCGTAATTCGTCATGTGCGCCGAGGGCGTCCACGGCAAACCGGACGGACTTTGCAGCCCCATTGCCGAACGCGCATCGAGGCAGTTCGACTGCGCGTCGAAACCGGCGATCCCCTGCAGGTTGTCGCCCAGATCGAGCGTCGCCGCTACGCGCGCGCCTGCCGTGCGGCGGCGCACATCCGACGCCATCGCCATGCTGCCGGACGGCGTCTCGCGCAATGTGTAGTTATCCATACGATGTTCGAAGGCGTTGTAATAAACCTGTGCCTCGATCTTGCGGATCACACTGTTCAGATGCTGTTTTTCGAAGCGCAACGCGACGCTGTCGCGCTTGAAACGCACGCCATCCATGCTGCGCCCGGCGTAGCGCGCGTGACCGTCGCCAGTACCCGCATCGAGTTCGATTTTCGTATCGGCGTCGGGCGTCATGCCGAGCGCGATATCGGCATTCCATTTATCCCAGGCGGAGGGCACGGATTGACCGTTGCCGTCACGATAATCCTGCGCGTGCGATTTATTCGCGTTCACGCGCGCATAGACATCGGGATTGCCCGCTGCGAGTTCGAGATTCTCGTCGTTGCGGCCGTTCGTGGCGCCCATCACACTCGCGTCGACGTGTGCGCCGGCCGTATCGAAGCGCGGCGTCTCGCGCTCGAACAACACGGTGCCCGCCGACGCGCCGGGACCATACAACACGGTTTGCGGGCCTTTGATGACCGTGACCTTGTCGTAGCTCTCCGGCGCGACATACGACGAAGGCGCGTCCATGCGCCCCGGACACGCGCCCTGCGTGGGCGCGCCATTCGCAAGGAGGTTCAGACGCGAACCGAACATGCCGCGCAATACGGCATCGCCGTTGGTGCCGCCGCTGCGAATCGCCGTAAAGCCCGGCACGGTCTTCAGGTAATCCGCTCCGTCGCTTGCAGGCAGCGGCTGACGCGGTGTTTTCGGATCGGTGACGGAAACGAAGGGATTCTTGAGCGGATGCGCCACGACTTCGACACGCGGCAGCATGGCTTCGGTCTCCGATACCTGGCCGCCTGACGCATCGTCTGGAGACTCGGTGCGTGCATCAACCGATCGGCAAAAAATCGAAGCCGCGAGCAACGCCACTTTTGCGGCGACCTGAATTCTGGAAGCAGTAATTGAAATGAACATTCGATAAACCCGATTCGACAAACCTGATTCGACAAACGCAATAGCGCCCGCCGCGCGACGCAGGGCAATCGCACGGTGAAGCAAGGACTGGTTATGGAAATCGCGAAGCGCGATCAGGCGTCGAAGGGAGGTGCGCGCAATGGGCGGTGCAGATAGCGCACGCGCGGGAGATCGATACCGACATGTCCTGGCGCGGACAAACGCGCGCCGGGATCGGCCCCCACGATCGCTGTCGAAGCGGTATTTAAAGCGGGGGAATGTGCAAGCAGACTGCAATAGCCGCACGCGTCGAGATGCACGGCCAACTGCTTGCCGGAATGCGAAGCGGCGCTGCCCGGCGATTCATCGTGGCTGGCAGCGCTGCAAAGCACATCGGTGGGCACTTGCTCGCGCTCGATCAGTTGCGAGCCAAGCGGCGCGAGCACGGCGAGCAGGATCGCGAGGATCCCGAGCCAGGCAGTAACGCGAATCGATCGGCGGAACATCAGGAGCAAGAGGGCTTCGTGGCGCGGGCGGACGTTCAGGTGTGAACCGCAGCGCGATCAGCCATCGGCATTCGCGCTACGGGCGCGGCCATTTTGTTGTCCGCGGGCACGAAAAGAAACCCGATGCTCAGTGCGAATTGATGTGTATCACGGCGAGGAGCAATGTAGCGTGCAGCACCGCGACGTGTTGTCCGCGCTGACGTTCATGCGCGAATAGACGAGCGAATTCACGCACGACTAGCGGCAATCGCTGAAAGCGCAGCATCGCACCAACGAATATCGAAACCAATCGAGATGAAAATGAAAAAGCCGAAGCATCGTTTGCGCCGAAAAAAACGACGTGAATGCTGGCAGATCGAATAAGAAATGGAAAAGACCCACTGGGTCTTTTACCTTTTCGATCATCAGTATCCTTAGAGAAAAGGATACTCTCTGGTGCTCAGGGCGGGACTCGAACCCGCATGCCTCGCGGCGCTACCCCCTCAAGATAGTGCGTCTACCAATTTCGCCACCTGAGCAAGAGGGTCGCCATTGTATCGACAAATTTTCGATTTGCGAAGCCCTTTTTTCATCGCGTGTTTCAAGACGCGATAAACGCATCACGCGCGCGCCGCTTCGGGCACGCGCAACGACTTCGATTACGGCGTCCAGGGCCCAAACGGTGTGAACTGATAACGCGGACCGTCGTCGGCCGAGCCGCATAGATGGCCGCGAAAACGCGCCGTCAACGCGCCCTGTCCAATGCGAAGCCGCAAATAAGCAGGATCGATGCAATGCGTGTTGTCGAACACTTCGCCGGAAACCCAGCGCACACTGCCTCTCGCCGCGCCCTTCGCGGCGAGCGTGACGGGCCTCAGCGCCGGACCGGGATGCATGCCGGGCATCGATTGCATCGATGCGCGCAGCACGCGCTGACGTTTATCCAGAAACGAGAGCGGTACGCGCGCGGGCAGCAGACAGGCCGTGTTGCTGCGATTGCGCAGCACGATATACGTGCCGCTATGCGACATGCCGTTGAAATCGCCACCGCCGTCGTCCAGTTGCAATACGAGTTGATCCGCGCGGCACGCCGGAAGATTGGCAGAAGCCTGCGTGGAAGAATTGGCGGCGCCCGCGCCTCCTGCATAAGCCGCACCGCACGCGAATAGCAGCGCGAAACCGCCAGCCATCATCGCGCGTAAGTGAATGCATATGGTCATTGTGCCGCTCGCCTCCATGGAATTGGCCCCAGTAAATAAGGGGGCCAGGAAGCCAAAAAGTTCCAGCCGGATGCGCGCCGCGCGCGCGAGTCGCGGACGCCGTCGGCCATGGCCCGCGCCAACCCGGTAAAATCCCGCCTTTTCCTTTCCACCCGCCATTTCCGTCTCGCCGATGCAACCCGCTTCCTCCGCTCCGCGCGCCACTCAGGGCGCCGACGACGCCGATCCCACGCACGACCTCGTCTACGGCCCCGACGACCGCCCCGCCCCGACCATCGCTTTCGTGGCGGCGCTGCAGCATCTGCTGGCCATTCTCGTGCCCATCGTCACGCCCGGCCTGCTGATCTGCCAGGCGCTCAACGTGTCCAGCCGCGACACCACGCTGATCGTGTCGATGTCGCTCGTGATTTCCGGCATCGCCACCTTCCTGCAATGCAAACGCTTCGGCCCGCTGGGCGCGGGGCTGCTCATCGTGCAGGGCACCAGCTTCAATTTCGTCGGGCCGCTGATCGCGGGCGGCAGTCTGATGGTCAAGCAAGGCACGCCCGTCGAAACGGTCATGTCGGCCATTTTCGGCGTCGTGATCGCAGGATCGTTCGTGGAAATGGGCGTCTCGCGCATCCTGCCTTTCGTGAAGCGCCTCATCACGCCGCTCGTCACGGGCATCGTGGTGCTGCTTATCGGCCTCACGCTCATCAAGGTCGGCCTCATCAGCATGGGCGGCGGCTATAGCGCGATTGCGAAGGGCAATTTCGCGAGCCCGCAGAATCTCGCGCTGTCGTGCACCGTGCTCGGCACGATCATCCTGCTCAATCGCGTGCCCGTCGTGTGGGTGCGTAGCACGGCGCTCGTGATCGCGCTGGCGATCGGTTATCTCGTGGCGGGCGCGCTCGGCCGTCTCGACTTCACTGGCGCGCGTGAAGCCGCGCTGTTTCAGATTCCGACCCCGTTGCATTTCGGCATGGGTTTTTCGTGGTCGCTTTTCGTGCCGATGCTAATCATTTATCTCGTCACCTCGCTCGAAGCGATTGGCGACGTCACAGCCACCAGCAAGATTTCGAAGCAGCCCGTCGAAGGTCCGGTCTGGATGCAGCGCATCAAGGGCGGCGTGCTCGTCAACGGTTTCAATTCGCTGCTGGCCGGCGTGTTCAACACGTTCCCGAGTTCGGTGTTCGCGCAGAACAATGGCGTGATTCAACTCACGGGTATTGCGAGCCGCCATGTGGGCCTCTGGATCGCGGGCATGCTCGTGGTGCTCGGTCTGTTTCCGCCGGTCGCGGGCGTGCTGCAAGCGGTGCCGGAACCGGTGCTGGGCGGCGCGGCCATGGTGATGTTCGGCGCGGTGGCCGCATCGGGCATCAACATTCTCTCGGGCATCACGCTCGATCGCCGCGCGCTGCTGATCATCGCGGTGTCGCTGGCGCTGGGACTCGGCGTCTCGCAGGTGCCGGAAATTCTCACGAGCCTGCCGCACGCGCTCAAGAACGTGCTGGAGTCGGGTGTCGCCACGGGCGGCATTTGCGCGCTCGTGATGAACTGGTTCCTGCCCGAGCGGAAATAAGCGACGGCAATAAGGCAAAAGCAATAAGCCTCAGCGGAAGGCGGCGCATCCATCACGCCGCTTTCCGGCAACGACGTTAGCGTTCGTCCGCAGCGTCGTTACAAATACGCGGGAATAGCGTGCGGCCCGCGACGGTATAACCGGTGCAGTCTCCTTTGCACCGGCCGGACATCTTCTTCCTGCCGAATTCCCCATCATCCTCAGGAGTTCGAAATGAAGCCCTACCGCACACTCATCGTTTCGCTGTCCGCGCTCGCCTGTGTCGGCGTATCGGCCAGCGCCTCCGCTCAAGCCCTCACGCGCGAACAGGTTCGCGAACAACTGATCGAAGCGCAGGCCAACGGCTCGCGCTTCGTCACCGACGCTTCGTATCCCGATGTGAGCCCGGTCTTCGCTCAACAGGTCGCACATAGCCCGACCGCGAGCCCGGCCGCGCAACCGAGCGGCATGGGCGCGCCCATGCAAGGCACAAGCGACACCGGCGCGCCGCAGACCGTCTGCGTCGGGCCGATGAGCTTCTGCAATCTCTATACGGGCGGTTGATTGCCGATCAGGGCGGCGCGCTTATTGCGCAATCGGCACGGTCACATCGCTGCCGAACCAATGCATCGAGATTTTCTTGAGCGTGCCGTCCTGCTTCAATTGCGTCAGCGCGTCGTTAATTGCTTTCTCGAACTTCGGATTGTTCTTGCGGAACGGAATGCCCATTTCCTGATTCGCGCCCTTGAGCACCGCGCCGGGACGCAGCGGCAAATGCGAAGTCTTGATCATGTACGGCAACATCAAACGGTCGTCGATCGTAGCGTCGATCCGTTTGGCCGCCAGATCGCGCAATTTCTCCGGCGCGCCGGGATAAGTCTGCACGTTGATGCCGGGCACGGCGCGCGCCATCTGATCGTAATTCGTGCCGAGCGTCACGCCGAGTTTCTTGTCGCCCTTGAATTCGTCGAGCGCTTTGAAGTCGCGTTTATCGTCGGCGCGTTGAATCAATTGCGCCGCCGAATAGGTATAGGGCTGACTGAAATCCACCGCCTGCTGACGTTGCGGCGTGATGGTCACCTGATTGACGATCACGTCGAATTTACCCGCCTGCAGCGCCGCGATAATGCCGCTCCATTCGGTGGGAACGAATTCCGGTTTGACGCCGAGTTTCGCCGCCACCGCCTTTGCGATATCGACGTCGAAGCCTTCGAGCTGCCCTTCGCTGTTACGCGAATCGAATGGCGGATAGGTGCCTTCGAGCCCGACCTTGAGCACGCCCGACTGCTTCACGCTATCGAGCAGATCTTCCGCATGCGCGGACACCGACACCGCGCCCCATGCCGAGGCGGCCAGCACACCCGTGAACAGCAGCTTCGCGATCTTCATTCGACGTCTCCTCGTTACCGGCTGATTCGTTATACGAAAATCGAATGCACCATGATTCACGACGAACATCTACGACTCAAATCAGGCACGCGATGGCGATGCGGCCCGGTTTCGCCCAAGCATACTACGAACCCGAACACGCGTCGGCGCGATTGAGCGAAGCGCGATTTTTTAGTATTCGCCGTATGCGGCCATCACGATCCACATGGCGCGGTCGTCGTTGCAGACTTCGACGGCCAATGCATACGGATCCTCCGGGCTGCACGCGACCTGAAGCGCCTTGCGCGCCTTCTCCGCGTTGTCGTAACACTGATCCGACAACGCGCGGACTTCGTCACGGCCCTCAAACATCTTCTGATTCATGCGATAGACAAGCGGTTCGCTTTTCCATGCAACGAAGCATTCGCGCACGTGACGAAAATCGCCGCGGCAAATATTGACCTGGTAATGCGGGCGGTTGGAATGGGCGTTCATGATTCACTTCCTCCTTGCAACTGGCGCTGTGCCTGCATGAATTCCCTGACGCTTCGACGCACGCCTGCACAGTTCGATCAATACGATGCATACACCATGCCCGCTCCTGCGAACGCGCAAAACGTCGAAAAGAACGGGCGCAGCAAGGCACCGGAATTGCGCGCACTGTGCGCAATCCCCCCAAGTTCATGGTGATTCTCTATGGCAACCCGCCCTCATTCCTCGACGCGCCGCAAAGGCAACCGCCCGGCCCGCCAACGCCACGCGCGCGCCGCCAATCGCACTGGCAATGCTACGCAGCGCTGGTCGAAACACGTCAACGAAACCAGCGACGCCATGGATATCGAATCGGGCGTGTTTAAAAGCGGCAATGCCGAAGAAATCGCCCAGTCGCTCAAGGCGTCGTCACTGCATAGCCGCCGGCGCAAAGGAACGCCTTATCAATCCGCGATGTCGATGCTGAACTTCTACATCAATCGCGCAGGCCGCAATTTGCCGAAAACGCGCAAGGAAACGCTGCAAAAAGCGAAGGGTAAATTGCGCGAGGCTTTTGGGCGCAAACCGTAATCGGCAACGGGGAATTGCCGCGTCTGCACCCAGATATCAATCAGCAAGATTAAACGCGATTCAAACCGCAAACACCCCAACCGCGCCCTGCAAGCGCACCGCCTGCTCATCGAGCGCGTGCGCGGCGGCGGCCGCCTCTTCCACGAGCGCGGCGTTTTGCTGCGTGACCTGATCCATCTGCGCGATGGCCTGATTGACCTGTTCGAGTCCGCGGCTTTGTTCGTTCGATGCCTGCGCGATGGTCTCGAACACGTCTTTCGCGGTCGCGATATCGGCGCGCAAACGCGTCATCGTCGCGCCGACATCATGCGCGCGCGTCACGCCGCCCGAGATCGACGTCGTCGATTGCTCGATCAACTCCTTGATCTCTTTCGCGGCCGTCGACGAGCGCTGCGCGAGCGAGCGCACTTCCGATGCAACCACCGCGAAGCCGCGCCCTTCCGTGCCCGCGCGCGCCGCCTCGACTGCCGCGTTGAGCGCGAGAATATTGGTCTGGAATGCAATGCCTTCGATGATCGCGGTAATCGACGCGATCTTTTCCGCGCTGCCCGACGCCTCGTTCATCGTCTCGATCATTTGCAACGACATCGCATTGCCCGCATTCACGGCGTCCATCGCGCGCACGATCACTTCGCACGCGTGGCGCGCGTTGTCGGCGTTCTGGCGCACGGCCTCGGTGAGTTCATGCGTGGTCGCCGAGGTTTCTTCGAGCGCCGCCGCCTGCTGCTCGGTGCGCGACGACAAATCCGTGTTGCCCGCCGCGATCTGCGAGGCGCCCACCTTCACGGCTTCCACGCCTTGCGTGACCGAACCGACGATCGTCTGCAACGATGTCTGCATCGCATCCATCGCCGCGAGCAGTCGGCCGGTTTCGTCGGTGCGATCGCGTTCGATGCGGCTGTCGAGACGGCCGGCGGCAATCGCCTGTGCAGTGTCGACCGCGCGCGCGAGCGGATCGCGAATCGCCTTGACGAGCCAGCGCCCCGCGAGGCCCGCGCACAACACCGCGAGCGCGGCGGCCAGCGCAACGCTCACATAGATCGTGTGGCGCAGCGCCGCGAGTTCCGCGGTGCGCGTGTCGATGCGCTGGCTCTCGGCCTTGTCGAGCGCATCGACGGCGGCAATCATGTCGCCCGTGCCCAGATAGCTGCCGAAGCTTTCGGTCAGCGCGCTCAGTTGCGCGAGCGTGGCGCTGCCCTCGTTCACGTGCGTGCGCATCGCGAGCATCGGATCGACGACCTTCGTTTCCCACGCGTCGTACTGCGCGACGGCCGTATCGATGAGCTGATTGCGCTCCGTGTCCGCCGGATCGAGCGCCTTGATCGCGGCCATGCGCGTGCGGAAATCGCCGATGTGATCGACCTTCCACTTCATATGGCCGGGCTGGCCGTCGAGGTTATAGGCGAGCAGCGCCCAGATGATGTTCAGATAATCGGCGTTCGCATCTTTCACGAGCCGCTGCGCCTGCACCGACACGGCGTTTTGCTGCTGCTTCTGATCGATGGCGTTGAGGCCGTACCAGCACACGGCCGAGCTCACGAGAAACACGGCGATAACGACGCAGAACGCCGAGGTCAACTTCTTGCCGATCGAAAGGTTCTGCATCTTCATGTTCAGGTTGGAATCGAAACCGGCCGCGAGCCTTGGCTCACGGGCAATCAAAATCGTAATACGGTATACCAACCAGAATTCGCCGACAAGCGCTTTCGTGACGAGCGCGCGAAGGTGTGGCGTGGAAATTGGGGCGGAATATCGCCGGGGCTTCGAGTGTTGTCGTCGGATCAGCCAGGAGATTGCCATGCACGCTGCCATCCGCCACAGCACGGTCACAACGTCACACGGTTCGATTGCGTTTCAGGAAAGCGGCGCGGGCGCGCGCGCCGTGTTGTTTATCCACGGCAATTCGTCGTGCAGCGAGGTTTTCAGGCAGCAGTTACGCGGACGGCTCGCACACGGGCGACGCCTGATCGCGCTCGACCTGCCCGGACACGGTCTATCGAGCAACGCGCCCGATCCGTCGCGCACCTACACGCGCGGCGGTTTCGCGGATGCCGCGGTCGAACTGCTGCAAACACTCGATATCGCCGAAGCGGTGGTGGTCGGCTGGTCGCTCGGCGGGCATATCGGCATCGACATGCTCACGCGCTATACGGGCATGCGCGGGCTGATGATCGTCGGGACGCCGCCGGTCGGCCGCGACACGATGCGCGAAGGCTTCATGGGATTGCCGCAAGCGGGCGCAGCGGGCCGTAAAACGCTGTCCGATGCCGATATCGACGGCTTCATGCAGGCGATATTCGGCGAGTCACCCGAGCCTTTCCTGAGAGATGCCATGATTCGCTCGGATGGCCGCTTTCGCGAACATCTTTTTCAGGCCATGCGCGCCGACGATTACGCCGATCAACGCGTGCTGGTCAAAAACAGCGCCGTGCCCATTGCGGTGCTGAACGGCGCCGACGACAAGATCATCAATCTCGACTACCTCGATCGCGTGGCATTTCGCAATCTCTGGGAGGCGCGCTGCCATCGGCTGCCCGACGCGGGACACGCGCCGTTCTGGCAGCAAGCGGCGCATTTCGATAGCGTGCTCGAACGCTTTCTCGACGATGTGGAATCGGGACGCGCGGCGCGCCCGATTTGAGCGCCCGCTCTCAATGTCCACGATAATTCGGCAACCTAACTTATTTGCCGGTCCGCATTCTCACCGCAACCCCGACGCCGTTTCCACCTTGAAAATCGAAACCGCCGCGCGCAGCGTTTCGGCCTGATCGGCCATCGCCTGCGCGGCGGCGCTCGCCTGTTCGACGAGCGCGGCGTTCTGTTGCGTGACTTCGTCCATCTGGGTCACGGCGGTGTTGACCTGCTCGATGCCCGTCGTTTGCTCGACCGAAGCGGACGTGATCTCGCCCATGATGTCGGTCACGCGCTGCACCGAGCGCACGACCTCGTGCATGGTTTGCCCCGCGTCCTGCACGAGCGCCGACCCGGTCCGCACATGAGAGACCGACGTTTCGATCAGCTCCTTGATCTCTTTCGCCGCGCCGGCGCTGCGCTGCGCGAGCGCGCGCACTTCGCCCGCCACGACCGCGAATCCGCGCCCTTCCTCGCCCGCGCGCGCCGCTTCGACGGCGGCATTGAGCGCGAGAATATTGGTCTGAAATGCAATCCCTTCGATGACCGAAATAATCTCGACGACCCTCGAAGAACTCGACGAAATATCCTCCATCGTGCTGACGACGCGGCGCACCACATCGCCGCCCGACGTCGCCGTCTGCGAGGCGGTGCCCGCCAGCGTGCTGCCCTGGCGCGCGTTGTCGGTGTTCGCTTTCACGGTCGACGTCAACTCTTCCATGCTCGCGGCGGTCTGTTCGAGCGAGGCGGCCTGTTCTTCCGTGCGCTGCGAGAGATCGAGATTGCCCTGCGCGATCTCCCCCGCCGCCGACGCAATCGATTCCGCCGAAGCCTTGATGTCGGTGACGATGCGGGTCAGCTGCGCGCGCATCGCTTCGAGCGAGGCCATCAGGCTGCGGTCGTCGCCCTGCGTCAACGTAATCGGCACGAGCAGATTGCCCGCCGCGATCTGCCCGGCGATGTGCTGCGCCTCGCTGGGCTCGCCGCCCAACTGACGCAGCACGCTGCGCGTCAGTACCACCGCCGTGACGATCGCCACGAGGACTGCCAGCGCGACCAGCGCGCCGACCAGCATGCGGATGCTCGCATAAGTCGCAATCGCTTCCTTGTGCGACCTGGCGTTCTGCTCGTCCGCCTGCTCCGCGAGCGCGACGGCCTTGGCGAGCCACACGCGCTGAGGCGGCCGCGCTTCGTGCATGATCGTGCGGGTCGCGCCCGCGATATCGCTGGCGAGCGCGAGGTCGATCGCCTTGTTCATCGGCGGGACGGCTTGCGCTTCGAGTTGATCGACTTCGGCCAGCAGCTTGCGCTCGGTGTCGCCCGTGGCGGGTTCCTGCTGGAACATCTCGCGCAGCTGCCGCGACGCATCGGCGTAAATGCGATCCTGTTTGCGGATGCGCTCGACTTCGGCGAGCAGATCCTGGTGGCTCTCCAGGAATGCGAGGTTGCGCACCGCGATCGCACGGTCCTGAATCGACGACTTCAATACATTGGCGAGGCGCGATTCGGTATTGTTGACGCGCGCGATCTCGTCGAGCCGGCTATTCAGTTGCGAAAGGCCGTAGAACGCCACGCCGGCCACGCCGAGCAGCAGGAAGGTCAGCAAGGAAAAACCCGCAATCAAACGCGTCGACAACTTCGTATTCTTCATAGGCCTCCCTGGGCAGATGCGCGTCACGCAGATGTGCTGAATACGTCTGTGGTTACGGCATGGCGTCGGGCTTCTGAAGGGTTTTCGAAAGCTCTTTTTCTAATATGATTCGCGCAAAGGTTTGCGCGCTGCTTCAGCCCGCGCTTAAGATTCAGACAGCCAATAAAATAGTGCCGGAATCGGCGGTAAGACATCGGATGGGTGTCCGCGCTTTTGCGAGGAGAAATCGACTTTCATGAGTGCCCAACATGAATCGGCAAAACGGTCTTTTGCGCGGATCCAGTTCGGCTGGCTGGGCTACATGATTTACTCGGCGGCGTGCGCTTACGCGCTGATGCTGGCGTTCGATCCGCTGGTCACACAAACGTTGGCGGTCAACTTTCGCGGCGACCATGCCGCCCCGCCGATGACGCGCGTTCATTGGATCGGAGCGGGGCTCGCGGTGTGTGTCTATTTCGCGGGCGCGGTCTACGCCGGTTGTATCGAGCGCACCGGCGCATGGCGGTTGAAGCGCGAGGCAATCGTCGCGGCGCTGAGCGTCACGACGGTGTTGCGCGGAATCGCTCTGTTCCTGCTTCCGATCGTCGCGACGATCGCCACCGGCGCGGCACTCATCGCGGCGGGTCTGCATGGCGCTACGCTATTCATCGTGCCAATCGGCGCCCTACTCGCGAACTGGTTGTGCTTTATCGCCGTGGCATGGTTTCGCCCGTCGCGACTCACATCACACGAACGCCGCAATCGCCGATCAACATGACCGCCTGATCGACAGAAAGAATCGTGCCTTTCAGATGCTGCTGGACGTCCGACAAACGCAGACCGCTGAGGTCGACCTGGCGCAGATCGGCACCGTCGAAACGCGTATTCAGCAGACGCACGTTGCCAAGACTGCCGCCGTCGAACACGGCGTCGCGGAAGTCGCAATCCGCCAGATCGGCATCGGAGAAATTCAGTTTCTCGAGTGTTTGTTTGCGAAACGACAGTCCCCGGAGCGTAGCGCCCACGAGCAGCGATTCATGGAAACTCAGGCCCAATGCGCGAGTATCGATGAAACGCGCGCCCGTCAATTTCACTTCGGTGAACAGGGTCGAGCCGAGTTTGGCGCCGGTCCAATCGGTATTATTCAAATCGCTGCGGATGAATCGCGCATCGCCCGCATTCGAATAACGGAAGCTCGCCGACGCGCCTTTGCAGCCGACCCATCGCGTTCGCGACAAATCGCTGTGTTCGAAACGGGTCTGGCCGATATGGCATTGAGCGAATCGCGCCGCGCGAAAATCCAGATTGGAAAGATCCTCGCCTTCGAAATCGCAGCGCTCGAAAGTCGGTTCGTCGCCGGCCGCTCGCAGTGCGCGAGCCAACTCGTCGCGCGTGAAGCTCATTTCGGTGAACACCTCGCCGTTGCCGGCCGACGGGTCGTTTGCGTGATTGCGCATCGGTACACATCCCATTCGCGAGGAGCGCGCATGGAAACCACGGTGCGCCCCCTCGACTTGTGAAAGTAAGGTTGACGCCGCGGCATGCATAGAACCCCTCATGGGGCGCAGGAGATACCAACCTGCCACTCTATTTTCGGCGAGACGAATTCTACCGCCCGCGCGATCCGCTTCGCAACGGCAAGCGCACGAATTGCATGCGAATCACGCGGGCGTGGCGACTAGAATTCCTGACGCGTCGGCCGAATCACGATCTCGTTGATATCGACGTCCGCCGGTTGTTCGATGGCGAACGCGATCGCACGCGCCACCGATTCGGCGGGCACGGCCTGCTTGTAAAAGTCGAGCACGGTTTGCTGCGCGGTGCCCGTTGTGCTGTGTTTCAGCTCGCTATCGACGGCGCCGGGTTCAATCGACGTCACGCGAATATTCTCGCCCACTTCCTGGCGCAGCCCTTCGGAAATCGCGCGCACCGCGAACTTGGTGCCCGAATACACCGTGCCGCCCGGCGCAAAAACCTTGATGCCCGCCACCGAACTGAGATTGATGAAATGGCCGCTTTGCTGTTGCAGGAAACGCGGCAGCGCGGCGGCAATACCGTATAGCGTGCCTTTGATGTTCACGTCGATCATCGCGTCCCATTCGTCGGTGTTCACCTCCGCCATCGGACGGATCGGCATCAGCCCCGCATTGTTGATCAGCACGTCGAGACGCCCGAAGTCGGTCACGACCGCCGCCACCACGCGCTCCACCTGTGCCTTGTCGGTGACGTCGAGCGCATAGGCTTTCGCGCGTCCGCCTGCGGATTCGATTTCCGCGACCAGTTCGTCGAGCCGATCCGTGCGGCGCGCGGCGACGGCCACGTGCGCGCCCTGCGCCGCGAGATGACGCGCGGTCACCGCGCCGATGCCACTGCTCGCGCCGGTAATCAGCACGACCTTGCTTTCAATGTTCTTGCTCATCACAGAACCTCTTCGGTAGCGATACGTTGGGATTCACTGTAGGTCGGATAATCGGTCAAGCCTTTTTCTGTGCCGCCATACAGCGTGGCGGCGTCGACTGCGTTCAGCGGCCAGCCGTTTGCAATGCGCGCGGGCAAATCGGGGTTCGCAATAAAAGGACGGCCGAATGCAATCAGATCCGCGAGGCCGCTTGCCAACAGCCGCGCACCACGTTCAGCCGTATAGCGCCCCGCATAGAGAATGCGGCCGCGGAATGTCTCGCGCACGGCGCGGCGGAAATCTTCCGGCAGCTCGGGCGCGTTGTCCCAATCGGCTTCCGCAATCGAGAGATACGCCACGCCGACTTCATCGAGAATCTTGATGGCTTCGATATAGGTGCGATGCGGATCGTCCTCGACGAGACCGATATACACGCGGTCCTCATCGGTACCGGCGAACAGCGGCGCGAAGCGCACGCCCAATCGGCCCGGACCGACGACTTTCGCCACCGCCTCGACGACTTCACGCAGAAAGCGTAGACGGTTTTGCAGCGAGCCGCCGTATTCGTCGTCGCGCTGATTCGAATGCGCCGAAATAAACTGATTGACGAGATAACCGTTGGCCGCGTGAATTTCCACGCCGTCGAAACCGGCGGCGAGCGCGTTGCGCGCGGCCTGCGCATAAAACTCGAAGATTTCGCCGATCTCTGCCGTGGTCAGCGCACGCGGCACCGGGGGCGCGACCAGCGTGCCCGTGTCGGGGCCGGTTGCAATGAAAGCCTTCGCTTGCTTCGCCTGAATCGCCGAGGGCGCGACCGGCGCCGTGCCGTCCGGCTGGAGCGCGTTGTGCGACACGCGGCCCACGTGCCAGAGTTGCGCGAACATGATGCCGTCCGCTTCGTGCACGGCGTCGGTAACCTTGCGCCAGCCCGCGATCTGCGCCTCGCTGTAGATGCCCGGCGTCCACGCATAGCCCTGCCCGCGCGGCTCGATCTGCGTGCCTTCGCTCACGATCAGCCCGGCGCTCGCACGCTGACGATAGTAGTCGGCCATCAGGTCGGTCGCGACGTCGCCATCGCGCGCGCTGCGCTGACGCGTGAGCGGCGGCAGCACGATGCGATTCTTGAGTCGATACGGTCCGAGCGTTGCGGATTCAAACAATTCGGAGTGCTGCATAACTAGTCCTTGAAACGTGTTGCGAGAGGGAGCGGGCGACATCGCCCGCACCGCGTAATATTCATGTTGTCGATGACATCGACCGAGCCCTGTGCCGGGCTCTTGTTTTTAGCGCAGGCTTTTAGTGCCTGTTTTTAGCGCTTACCAGCAAGCGCCGGATGCGCGAGCAACTCGACGGCAGCCGGACCCGAAGACGCCGGATTCTGGCCAGTGATCAACACGCCGTCGGTCACGACATAGACAGCCCAATCGTCGAGCTTCGAATAGATACCGCCCTTCGCCTTCAGTTCGTCCTCGACGAGGAACGGCACGACGTCGGTCAGGCCCACGGCCTCTTCCTCGGTATTCGTGAAGCCGGTCACCTTGCGGCCTTCGACGAGCGGACGGCCATCCGGCGTCTTCGCGTGACGCAGCACGCCCGGCGCGTGGCACACGAGCGCCGTGGGCTTGCCGGCCGCGTGGAAAGACTGGATCAGCGCGATCGAAACCGGGTCTTCGGCCAGATCCCAGAGCGGGCCGTGGCCGCCCGGATAAAAGACCGCGTCGAAGTCGTCGTGCGAGACGCTGTCGAGACGCACGGTGGCGGCGAGCTGCGCCTTCGCGACGGCATCGGCCTGGAAGCGATGCGTCAGTTCGGTCTGGAACGCCGGCTCGTCGCTTTTCGGGTCGAGCGGCGGCTGGCCGCCCTGCGGCGACGCGAGGACGATTTGCGCGCCCGCGTCCTGGAACGCGTAATAAGGCGCCGCGAGTTCTTCGAGCCAGAAGCCCGTCTTGCGGCCGGTGTTGCCCAGTTGATCGTGCGAGGTCAGAACCATCAGGACTTTCATGTTGCTTCTCCGTCGAGCGAGGCAATGCGCCCCATATAGTAGACCGGTCGTCTAGTAACCGGGCCTAAAAAAGGCACTTCCACCGAAGTGCCTGGAAAAAATCCGTTGCTACGCGTTCAGGACGGCAAATGCAGCGTCCGCCGCGTGGTGTCGAGCGCGACCTCGAAAGGCTGCAGATTGCGCACGATCTTGACCATCACGCTGGAGCCGAGCCAAAGCTGATACAGGCTTTGCGCGACGACGCGCGGTTCCGCGTCGACCGCGAGCGAGCCTTCAGCGACGCCCGCCTCGATGGCGCCCGCCAGCCGCGCGACGACACCGGCCGTGCCGCGATTGAGCGTCGCCCGCATGGGCTCGGACATATCGGCCACCTCCGCGCCCAGCTTCACGGCGAGGCATTTGCCCTGGCAGTCGAAAAACGACTGCGTTTCGCGCCAGGTTTGCCAGTACTGCATCAGCCGTGCGGCCATGGTCATGCCGGGCAGGCTCAAGGTTGTGTCGAGTTCGGCGAGATAATCCTCGAAATAGCTGTCGAGCAAGGCCACGCCGAACGCGTCTTTCGACGCAAAGTAATAGTAGAACGACCCCTTCGGCACGCCCGCCGCGGCGAGAATCTCGCTCAGGCCCACCGCCGCAAAGCCTTTCGCGCCGATGATGCTCTGCCCGATCGCGATGATTTTCTCGCGAACGTCAGCGGTTTCCGGGGTGAGGGTCGTTTCCATGGGTCGAACTATGGCACATAGTCGACCGGTCGTCTAGTAAATTTTTCGACGCGAAAATTGAGCGCAGCGTTCACCGCCCAGGCGACGAACGCTTCGCTAAGCACACTCAAAGCGGATGCCAACCGTCATCACCCGCCACGAGCATCTGCTTCAACTCCAGCGAACCGCTCCCGTTGACGACACGCGCGAGCACGGGAAACGCGCCCTGCACCGCCGCATCGCGCGCCCACGGCGCCGGGTCGAGCGTGTAGGTGTAACGCACCGTGGTGACGAGATGCGCCGGGTCCTCCTCGCTCTTGTGCGGCGCGTCCCAGCCAGCGACTTTCGCCAGACGCACATGGCCGTAGCAGAGATCGGGCTGCGCCGCGTCCGCGCCGCGAGCGGCCGTGTGCGGATGCGCGTTGAACAGCGCCTTGCCCTTCGCGGTCAGATCGTATCGACGCGCTTTCACGGTTTCATCGGCGCCATCGCGTCGATGCAGCTTCATCTCCGCGTCGACATGCTCGACGAGTCCCGCATGTTCGAGCGCGGGCATCTGGATGCCGTCGCGCAGACGCCCGGCGGCGGGCACATCGGGCACATCGACCGGCCAGCTATGACGGCCGATGCACAAATCGCCGTGCGCTTCGAAATGCTGCTCCAGCGCGGCGCTGAAATTCGCTTGATTGGCGGCGTCGCGCGAATGGCAGCCGCCGAGCGCGAGTGTTGCCGCCGCGATCATCGTGGTGAGAAAAACAGTTTTCATCGCTATTTTCAAGGGGTTTTATCCGATCACTGCACTTGCGGCTTATGAGCCGCGGGATCGTTGATCGCGTTCGCCACGCTATGCATATGCGCGCCATCGGCATCGGCATGCGCGGGCGGCACGTAGCCATCGTTGAGCGTCTTGAGGAACACGATCAGATCGCGCATTTCGTCGTCGGTCATCGGCGGACGGCTGCCGGCGCGGCGCAGATCCAGCGGCATCTGCTTGTCGATATTCGCGCGGTATTTCGCGGGCAGATCGTCGAATTTATTCACCCGTCCATGCGAATCACGCGGATACCACTTCTCCGGTTCGGTGTCGCGCGTGTTGTAGAAACGCACGACGTCTTCCAGCGAAGTGAATACGCCGTTATGCATGAACACGTGGCGCGTGGCGACGTTGCGCAGCACCGGCGTCTTGAACATGCCGCACGTCGCGCTCGCGCCTTTGTCCTTGCCCGGACGATGATCGGTGCGCAACGGGCCGCACAGGCCGAGATCGACATACTTCGGATCGGCGTTCGCGGGAATCGCCTTGTTGCGCGGCACGCCAATCGCGTTGAACGAGTAATCGCTGGTGATGTCCTGACTGCCGTCGTTGCCGCCGCCGATCAAATGACACGCCACGCAATTGCCCTTGTTCGGATCGAGGAACACGCGCAGGCCGTGCATTTCGGCATCGGTCAGCGCGCCGCCGACCTTGTTGTTGCGATAGCGGTCGAACTTGCTGCTATACGGATGGAAGCTGCGGTCCTCGACCTGATACGCCTGCAAGGCCGCGCCGACCAGCGCGAACGCTCGGTCCGTGTCGTCGAAGACGTTCGCGCCATAGGCCGCGCGGAACTGATCCGCGTAAGCGCCCTCGCGCACGGCGTCCACCACCGCCGCCTTGCTCGGCGCGGCCATTTCGTTCGGCGCGAGCAGCGGAATGGCCGCCTGCTCGGCGATCGTATTGGCGCGGCCGTCCCAGGTCAGGCCGCCGCCGGGTCCAGGATCGCTGATCATGTCGGGATTCTGGAACGTGTCCGAATACGGGTTCGTATAGTCCTTGTACATCAGCGTCGGCACGGCGCGCGTGCCGGGCTGCAGGCCGTCGCGGCCGCCCAGTTGCACGGCCAGATCGTTGGCGGGCGCATACGCGTGCTGGGGATCGTGACAGGTCGCGCAGGACATTTTCCGCGAGCCCGACAACGCCGGATCGAAGAACAGTTTCGCGCCGACTTGCGCGGCGGGCGACAGCGGCGAAGCGGGCGCGAGCGGCACTTCGGCCTTGACCGGCACGATGGTCCTGGTTGCCGTGGCCGCTGTGGCGGTGGCGGTGGCGGAACCGGATGGCGCTGCGGGCTTGCAGGCGGCAAGAGCAACAGCGAGCGCGGCTGCCGTGAAGCCGGCAGCGAGCAGGGTTTGGCGCATGATGATGACGGTGATCGCCAATCATTCGGATTCCAGATCAATCGCAGATGGCGAGGATCGGAGTCGCCGATGACCGGCATGACATTCTGAAAGCACGGACAAAACCGAAGCGCCCCGCTTTCGCGCGGGCGCTTCGGCTGCCGTGGACGGACCGTGTGTCCGGCCTTAGGACTTGATCGCCCAGATGCTGGTCTGCGTGGCGTCCGGTCCGGTGGCCGTGTTGTTGCCGCTGCCGACCGAGCCGCTGCCGCTGACACCCTTCGTGTTGCCGCCCGACTGGAGATCGCCGGCCTGCGTCACGTACTTGTGGTTCATCGGCCGCACCGAGTCGAAGTGCGTGTTGGCGCTGCCCGAGTACTCGGCCAGATTCGCGAGGTTATCGGCGATGAACTTCTCGGTGTACTTCGAGCGGTTCATATACGACGTCGCCACGCCCGGATCGGCCAGTGCGAACATGTCCTGCATCGTGCGCACGAACGAGAAGTGGCTATACGAATCGGAATCGACGATCTGCTTCGGTGCCTTGGGCTGATTCGTCAGCAGCGAGAAAATCGTCGGGCCGTCGCCCTTGTTGCCGCCGCTGTACTTCGGAATCGCCGTGGTGATGCCCTCGCCCAGCGGCGCGCCGCTGGTGGTGCCGCCGCCCACGTTCCAGCCGCAGCACGACGAGCTGCCGTAGAAGCTCGTGCCTTCGTCGAACAGCATGACGATGGCCGCGCGCCGGTTGGTGTTCTTCCAGATCGGCGAGGCCTCGATCTTGTCCACGAGGTACTTGGCGTAGGCGTCGCCGCGCGAGATTTCCGTCGACTTGCAGGTGCTCACGCCGTGAATATCGTCGCACTGGTCGGGCACGATGTAGTTCAGCGCGCCGATGTCGCCACTCTGAAGATCGTCCTCGAACTGATGCGTGTTCCAGGTGATCTTGTTGGCCGTCGCGTAAGCCGCGATCGACGTATCCCACTGGCCGCCGCCCACCGAGCGCGACAGGTTCTTGAAGAAGTCCGGGCGGTTGCGCACGTCGTCGAAGTTCACAGCCGGATGATGCTTGGTCTTGTAGAGACCGGCGGGCATCGTCTCGGTCGCGCCCGAGACCGAGTTCGTGCCCGAGATGGAAGCGTTGGCGACGCCATCCACGCGCGGATCCTGGCCGGGGTTCATCGACTCGCTGTACACGCGCGTGCCGAGGCCCGCGTTATACATCGCGCTGAACATGTTGCGGCGGCCCTTGATGTTGTGGACCTTCGTGTCGGCGTTACACGCCGTCACCGGCACGTAGACATCGCTCGGCTGATTCGCCGTGTCGCCTGCGGGCAGACAGTTCCAAGCGTTGTCGTCGGCCACGCCCCAGTCGTCGGCGCTCGCGAGCGAGATGTAGTTCGGCTCGCTCGGATTGCCGGTCGAGAAGTAATTCGCGGCCTTGTTGCCTTCCGTGTGCAGATACTTGTAGAAGTTCGGATATGACGGATCGTCGATCGTCTGGTTGCTGTGATTCTCGAAGATCACGACGAACAGGTGGTCGTAGCGCGGAATGCCTTCGGGATTGAACGCGGCGTCCTGCGCGGCCTTCACCGTCGTGACCGGATCGGTCGTGACGTCGCTCACATAGCCGCGATCGAGGATCTTCGAAGCGAGCGTGTAGCGGCTCGCCAGCGCGTTCGCTTCGGCCAGCAGCGCGGTGCTGCCGCTGCCGGTGCTGGACAGCGCGCCCACCACGTCGTCGGCCTTGACGGTCACGTCCGTCGTGCCGCCCGTGAAGCTCAGGCGGCCCGCGATGGCGCTGCGCGCGTCGTCGTAGCTCAGTTGCTCGGCTTCGGTCAGGCGCACGACTTCGGTCGTCAGCGGGCTGATGACCACGTCGCCGCCCGCGCTGGCCTGATCGGCCGCGCTGCGCAGCACCATCCTGCTCGCGACGTTTTTGGTGCCGGCGCTCGGGTCGGTGTAGGTCGCGTCGGTGTCGATCACGGCCACGAGTTTCGTGCTCGACGCGGCGAGCGTGAAGCGGCCGCTGCTGTCGGTGCGCGTGGAGACTTCACCCTGGTCGCAGACGCCGTTGTTGTTCGTGTCGGCGCAGACCGTCGCGTTCGCATACGTGATGGGCACGAAGGTCTGGTCGACGCCATCGCCCGTGCTGCTTTTCGCGTAGTCGACGCCCGATGCGGACGAATTGGCGACGCCGCCCGGATTCTTGATCGTCGCGCCGCTGACCACGCCGCTGAGCGTTTGCTGCGCGCCGCTCTGGTCGTTGCCCGACGCGTTGTTGGCGTTGTTGTTGCCGTTGCCGCCGCAGGCCGCGAGCATGGCGGCCGTGGCGAAAGCGGTGAGCAGCGGGACGAAAGTCGGGGGATTGCCTCGGATTCTCTGGTGCATTCTCATTGTTCTGTATCGCCGGCGCGTCGCGGCGTTTCAATGGTTGTCGTTGTGCGCCGCGCCGACAGGCATACTCCGCGCCCGCGAGGCGGCGCAAGCCACCACACGGAATGTCTCCCGGCCGACGGCACCCGTGGGTCGCTGTCGATCATTTGCAGCAGCCGGGATGCTAGGCAGGAGATGTGACTATTTAATTACTAAATAACAAAAACATTCGATATAGCTTTCGCGTACCGAAAAAGATGAAATGACATCGAAACTGGTTGCGAATACAACTGCAAGGAAGCGATACTTGCAGCCCCGTTGCAGCCCCGTTGCGACCCCGCGCGCTGAGTGCAGCGTCACATGCATCGGCAAACCACGCGCATTCGCCCATTCACCATGAACGTTATTTCGCCGACCGCTTCCGCCCGTTCGTCGTCGCATTCATCGCCCGAACCTACCGCATCGCCACGGCAGCTCGCCACGCTGCACTTCTCCGCCGAGTTGCGCGACTGGATTCTCGATGCCTTGCGTCGCGGCGCCGATCCCGATGCGCTCGTGCAGGCGCTCGCCTCGCGTCAGTTCGATCCGCAGATGGCGCGCGAACTCGTGCTCGCATTCGCGCGCGTGCTGCGCGAAGGCTTGCCGATTCCCGAAGGGCAAATCACGGTTGAACGCGAAGCGCCCGCTCAGGCCGTTCGCGCAGTTCACGACGCGGGACGCCTGCCGCGCGCATCGGTGCTATCGGGCGGCGACCGCGAGATCCGCGTGTTGTCGCGTATCGAGCAACCGCTCATTGCCGTGCTCGAAGGCGTGCTGAGCCACGCCGAATGCGATGCGCTGATCGATGCCGCGCGGCCGCGTCTCACGCCATCGACGATCGTCGATCCGCGCACGGGCGAGGCCATTACATCGGCGGATCGCAGCAGCCTCGGCATGTTTTTCCGTCTGGCGGAAACGCCCTGGCTCGCGATGATCGACAAGCGCGTATCGGCGCTCATGCAGATGCCGATGGAAAATGGCGAAGGGCTGCAAGTCCTGAATTACGCGCCCGGTGCGCAAAGCCGTCCGCATTTCGATTTTCTGATTCCGTCGAATGCGGCCAATCAGGCGTCGATTGCGCGCAGCGGCCAGCGCGTCAGCACGCTCGTGATCTATTTGAACGATGTCGAATCGGGCGGCGAAACCATATTCCCGGAAATCGGTTTATCGGTCGTGCCGCGCAAGGGCAATGCCGTCTATTTCGAGTATTGCGACGGCAACGGCCAACTCGATGGCAAAACGCGCCACGCCGCCGCGCAAGTGCTGCGCGGAGAAAAATGGGTCGCCACGAAATGGATGCGCGAGCGGCGGTTTATTGCGGCGGGTGAAATCTGATGCGAACACGCGACACACGGTCTGTTTCCGCGATGGACGTTGTCCAACTCTTCAGAAGAATCGGAATGCAAGCACGACCAGTTTGAAGCCGTGTATTTCGCGCAGTCATTTCGCACCCCAGATCCCGCGGCACGCTTTCTGCTGACCGGTCAGCGACACGCGCGGTGCCGGGTACCTCGCCCGGCGCCACGCTCCAACCGGACAGGGGAGGCGTCATGGACGAAACAGGCCGACTGGATGCGCGATTCGCCGCCGAGCGCGCCGTGCAAGCCACCGAAGTGCGCGACGAACTCGCAACACGCGACGGCATACGCGGACGCTCCGCCGTTTCGTGGTCCGCCGTCGTGGCGGGCGCCGTCGCGATGGCCGCGTTCGCGCTGATCCTGCTCATGCTCGGCACCGGGCTCGGGTTGTCGTCGCTGTCGCCGTGGCCGGGCAGCGGCGCGCACGCGAAAGCCTTCGGCTTCGCCGCCATCGTGTGGATCTGCGTCACGCAGATCCTGTCGGCGGGTCTGGGCGGCTATCTCGCGGGACGCCTGCGGCGGCATTGGCCCGGCGTTGGCGTCGACGAAACCCACTTTCGCGATACCGCGCACGGCTTCCTCGCCTGGGCGCTCGCCACCTTGCTGACCGCGTTCGCGCTCACATCGGCGCTCTCGGGCCTCGCGCGCGAAGGCGTGAGCGTGGCGGCGGCGCACGAAAGCGCATCGGGCGGCGCGCCGCTCGCGAGCGGATTGTCGACGCTCGATCGCGGCAATGCACTCGCCGCGTATCGAAGCTGGCCGATGGGTTACATGATCGACGGCTTGCTTCGTCCTGTTGCGGGTGCGCCTTCATCGTCCACACAAAACCCCGCGCAAAGCGCCGATGCCGCGCTCACTAACGTCGAGCAAAAACAGGAAATCGCGCGCATTTTCCTCAACAGCCTGCCCGCGAAGGGCGCGCTCTCGCCCGAGGACAGCGACTACGTCGCGGCCATCGTCGCGCAACGCACGGGCCTCGCGCCCGCCGATGCGCGCGCCCGCGTGACGACGACCTGGGCGCGCTTGCAGGACAAGGCGAGCCAGCTCGACAACGCCGCGCGCGCGGCCGCCGATGCGGCGCGCAAGGCCACCATCCACGTCACGCTGTGGCTGTTCGTTTCGCTGCTGCTGGGCGCGTTCGTCGCCAGTCTGATGGCGACGGTCGGCGCCCGCCTGCGTGAATGGTGACGACCGGCAACGGCATCGCGACGACCTACTTTTTCGAAACGCCAGGAGACTGACATGCGCTCGATTCTTCTTTATCTGCTCGGTGTGCCGATTCCGATCATCATTCTGATTGCGCTGTTCTGGCATTGAATGACGACTGGCGCGTCGCGGCGCCGCCGCTATCGACGTCGAGCCGCAGCGCGTCGTACATCACCTGGCCCGGCGTCGTGTTGGCAGGCACGCGCTGATCGCTGCCCGCGAGCGTGAACCGCGCATACGGCACGCCATCGGCGTGAAAGAGGCTCACCGTGTTCTCGCCCGCCTTCAGCAGCGCCGCGTCGAACACGATCGCGCGCACGTTATACGGCGAATCCTGCGCGCTGCCGCGATAGCCCGCCGTCCCCGTCTTGGGCAGCCGGATTTGCGCGACTTCGGTGCCGTTGACGGCCACGCGCAGATCGGTGAGCGTTTTGCCCTGAGCGGGCTGCGCCGAGGCAAAGCCGATCGTCAGCGTGGCCTTGCCCGTGCGCGCGCGATCGAGCGCGAAGTGAATGCGCCAGTCGGGACGCGCGGCGTAGACGGTCCATTGCGCGTAATTCCAGTCGCGCGCCGCGTCGCTCTTGCCGATCGTGAAATCGACGTCGTGCGGAAATTGCTGCGCATAGCGGCGGAACATCTGATAGTTGCGCGCGTCGTCGCCGTTGCGGAATTCGGCGGCCGAGCGGTCGAAGCGGCCGATCTGCCATAGACGCTCGCCCTTTTCTTCGGCCGGCCACGCGATCGCGCCCAGATCGAGACGCTGGTCCGCGCTCACGCGCACGCGGCGCACCACGAGATCTTCGGGCTGATCCGTGCCGCTCACGTGCAGGTCGTAGACGCCCGGAATCACGTGGCGCAGATCGAAGCGGCCCGCGTCGTCGAGCGCGCTCCAGAATGCGTAGCCCTTGTTCTGCGCGCTCCACGGCACATCCGGGTCGGAGAGAATCGCCCACGCGTGCGTGGCGGGCGTCGGTTTTTCGCCCGCCAGATTCACGCTGCCGCTCACCTCGCCGCGCGCCTGCTGATAGGCGGGTGAATCGACCCACGTGTATGGCCAGGCCGCCACTTCCTGGGCGTGCGCGCGTTCGGCGTCGGCCCAGAGCGCGGCGGGACCGTCGGCGCGATTGGTGTAGACGAGGAACGGCCCGTAGACCTTGCGCCAGTCCTCGCCGTCCTTGAGCACGACCGGCGACGCGCCGAAATGCACCGACTGCAATACGCGCAGCAGCACGTTGTCGTGCAGCGTCTGCCCCTGCTTGACCGGGCCGCCGTTGTGATACTCGGGACTCGCCTCGATCATCCACAGACCGCGCTGCGCGCCCACATAGCCGTACACCGGCACCTGCGACCAGAACACGGAATTCATGTACTTGGTCTTGATGGTGCCGTCGTCGAGCTGGAAGGTCGCGTCGCTGAGTTCGCGGCTGATCGAGCCCTGCGGAATCGGCACGAATTTGCCGTCGCCCACGGCCCAGTGATCGAAGGTGCCGTCCATCACCGTCTTCACGACGAAGCGGTTCTGATAGAACGTCGCCGCCGGTTGATCCGCGCCGTGATGCACTTCGGCCTGTGCGTAAAAGCCGCTGTGACCGCGCAGCAGCGTGTAGCGCACGTCGATATCGAACGGGAACACAGGCGTCGGGCGCGAACGCACGCTGATTTCGGCACGCTCGGGCGTATCGGCGACCACGCTCACGCGTGCCTCGCCCGGCCGCATGCGGAAGTAGCCCTTCTTCTCTTCCTTGTAACCGGGCGGCACGACCGCGACATCGGCGTTCGCGTCCCAGTACATCGCCTTCTCGGGATCGTTCTCGAAGTCGTCGCCATGCGCCTCGTAGGCCGCGCGCTGCGCGGTCACGCCGAGGTCGTGCCAGCCCGTGGCGTCATGTTGACGGATCGAGGCGAGGTAGCCGTCGTCGCGTTCGACGCGGATCTGCACGATGCCGTTGTCGAGCGTGAACGTGCTGGCGTCCTCGCTCACGGTGACGGGCGCGTCGGCGGCGTGCGCCGTCGCGGCGCACAGCGCGAGCGCGGCGAACAGCGGGGAAAAGCGCAGGCTTGCGCTACGTGGGCGGAAAGAAAGCGGGAATCTCGTCATCGGCTTCGAAGAGTGAAGTTCAGTGGCTGGGCGCGGCGCGCTCAAGGCGTCAAGGCGTCAAGGCAGCGCGCGGATGGTGAAATCGCGGATGGTCTGGCGCGAGGCCGTCGAGCGAAAGCCGAACCAGCCCGCTTCGGGCAGCGGCGGCGAGGCCGCGAAATACGGCTTGCCGTCGAGATAGAAACGCGTGCCGCGCCCGTCGACCACGATGCGCACGCGGTACGCGTGATTCGCGCGCAGCAGCCGCGACGGCGACGTGTATTGCGCGAGCAAGGGACGCGCGCTCGTGCCGTCGTAATGGCGAAAACGCGTCGTGGTATTGCCGTTGCCGCCGACGCCCGCGTAGAACAGATCGAGCGCGTCGTAATCCTCGAAGCGTCCCGAGCCGCCGAACGGCGCGATGCGCCCGTTCGAGCCACGCGCGCTCGCCAGCCAGAACTGGTTCAGGTCGGAGACGCGGTCGTGCGGGCCGCCCGCATCGAGCACGGTGCGCGTGTAGGCGATCTCGTAGTGGCCCGTGAGCCAGCGGTCGAGCCACACGGTCAGGCCGCGCGCGCTGTCGAGCACGAGCGCGTGTTTGTCGGTGTAAACGGGCGGCGGATGCAAATGCGAGCGAACGCTCGCTTTCGCCGATGGCGCGGAATCCGACGCAGGCTCGGCCTCGACGATCCAGCGCCGCGCGTCGAACGACGCGAAGTCGTCGCGAAAGATCGTGCGCGGCGCGGCATGAAGCGGCAGGGCCGCAAGCAGTGTCAGCGCGGCTGGCAGCACGCGCATGGCGAAGAGAGATCGGCGCACGTCGAGGGTTCCGTCACGTTGCATCGGTTGTCGGGACAGCCGCGCGAGCGGCTCCTGCCCACCTTGTGCAACGAAACGCGCGAAGCGTCAGCGCGCGCGACAAAAAATCGCTAGCTGAACACGCTCACATAGCGGCCCACGCGCGTGAGATCGACCGGCGCGCTCTCCGCGACCTGCGTGAGCGCACGCGGAATGTCGTCGAGCAGGAACACGCCGCTCACGCGCACCTCGCGCGCCCCGCCCGTCACGCGGATCACGCCCGGTTCATAACGGTTGAAGACATCGACGAGCGCATCGAGCGAGAGATTGTCGGCGACGAAGATGCCGCGCGTCCACGCGCTCACCAGATCGAAGGGCTGCGCGAGACGGCGCGCGCCGTCCGCCGAAAACGCGAAGCTCTCGCCCGCCGCCACACGCAGCGCCGCGCGGCCCGGCTGCACGATAACGGCCTCGCCCTTGCCGACCGACACCACGCTATGCCGATAGATGCGCCCGACGTTGAGCACGCCGCCCTCGCTGCGCACCGCGCCATGCTCGGTTTCGATGCTGCGCACGAGGCCCGCGTGCGAGGGCCGCATGCTCACGAGCACCTGCCCCGCCGAGACGCGCAGCACGCGGTCGCCGCCCGCCGCGCCGCGATCGGCACGATAGACGCGGCTGCCCGCGTCGATCGTCATGCGCGAGCCGTCCGCGAGACTCACGGTGCGCCGCTCGCCGATGGCGCTCTGCCAGTCGGCGTCGAGCCCGAGCCGGTGCACGCCCTCGCGCAACGCAACGCCCGCGAACGCCAGCGCGAGGCCGCCGAAGCCCGCGCGCAGCAGCTTGCGGCGCTGCGCCGACGGCACCCGCAGCGCCTCGGCCGCCGCCGCGCGTTCAGCCGCGCCGCCGGGCCGCATGCGCGTGAGCCGCGCCTGCAATGCCGCCCACGCGCGGCCATTCGCCTCCTCGCGATGCCAGGCTTCGAACGCGGCGAGTTCGCGTGCATCGAGTTCGCCTTCGCGCAGGCGCACTTCCCATTCGATGGCGCTGCGTGCACTGCCCGCCTCGCGACCCTGCATCACGCGCGCCGCCGTCATGCCGCCTCGCAACAGAGCACGAGCGCCTGCGCCACGTACTTGCGCACCATGCTCACGGAAACCCCGAGCCGCGCGGCGATATCCGCGTATTTCATGTCTTCGAACTGGCTCAGGATGAACGCCTCGCGCGCCCGCGCGGACAACTGCTGCAAGGCCGCGTCGATCAGCAGGATTTCCTGCACGGCTTCGAGCGCCACCTCGGGCGCGGGCGCGACCGGCTCCGGTGCGAGCGCGAGGCGCGCGAGATACGCGCGTTCGATATCGCGTCGGCGCCAATGCTCGAACGTCAGGCGGCGCGCGATGGTCGTGAGCAAGGCGCGCGGCTGGCGAATCGCGCTCACGTCGGGATGCGCGGCGAGTTCGGTAAAGGCGCTCGCGGCCAGATCCTCGGCGTCGCTGCTCGAACCGACGAGACGATGCATGCAGCCCGTGAGCCAGCCGTAGCTATGGCGAAACTCGTCGGACAGGAAGCGTTGGCGCGCCGGATTCGTGAGCGCCTCGGCGTCGGCGGCGCGGCCGGCGGACAGGCTTTGGGATTGGATCGCCATGACGGTCGGGCTGAACGCGTTGCGCGCAACGCGTGAGCAGGCAAGATGGGCTGAGGCTGGAGCGGCGATTCTAAAGTTGCCGGCGCGGCCGTCCAAAGCACGGTTTCTCGAATCGATATGACGCGCGCGCTGCTGCGCATTGCATAAATGATTCGGAGCGCCACACAAAAAAATCGCTGCAAACGGCGCACGCCCGCTGACGCTTTTCGATGCTCGTTGCACATGCCCACCGTTCCCCCGCGCATCGGCATGCCGCGCAGCCCGAACGCTTCGATCATCGACATAACGACAGGCATAACGTGAAACGACCCCGTACCCCGGCGCCGCAGTCCGCCGCGCGCCGCCCGGCGAGCGCCATCAGCGCGCTTTCGGCCACGCTTTCGGCCGCGCTTTTTCTCGCGACGGGCGCAGCCCTCGCACAAGACGCCGCCACGCACAGCTTCCATCTCGCGGCGCAGCCGCTCAACCGCACGCTGCTTTCGATCGCCGCGCAAAGCGGTGTGCCGCTCAGCTACGATCCGCAACTCGTCGCACACGTGCAGGCCGCGCCCGTGAGCGGCGACCTCACCGCGCAAGGCGCGATCGCCCAGGCGCTCAAGGGCACCGGGCTCGAAGTCGTGACGACGGACAGCCACGCGCTCGCCGTGCGCCGCGCGGCGGCCGCCGCCACCGCCACGGAGGACGCGCGCCCAAAAGCTGACCGGCCGAAGCGGCCGGTTCCCCCGCCCGCCGCCGCCGAGACGACCACCACGCAACTGGGCACCGTGACCGTGAGCGCCACACGCACGCGCCGCGACGATCCGCAGCGCGTGCCCACGTCGAGCTACCGCGTGACGGGCCGCGAGCTGGACCAGCAGCACATCACCTCGCTCGCCGATCTTCAGCAACTCGTGCCCGGCCTGAACGTGCAGACGACCGATCCGTCCGACACGCAGATCACGATACGAGGCGTGGGCGACGGCGGCGGCCAGACCAGCGGCGAGCAGAACATCGGCATGCCGAGCAGCGTGGCCGTCTATCTCGACAACGTGTATCTGCCGCGCCCCGGCATGCTCGCGGGCGCGCTCGCCGACGTCGACTACGTCGACGTGCTGAGCGGCGCGCAAGGCACGCTGTTCGGCGCGAATTCGACGGGCGGCGTGATCGACATCCACACGCCGCTGCCGAGCTTCAAGCTGACCGGCTCCGAAAGCCTCTCGGTCGCCTCGCGCGGCACGGTGCTCAATCACACCATGCTGTCGGGTCCGATCTCGGACATGCTCGCGGGCCGCATCGACTTCGTGCACAACAACAGCAACGGCGACGTCAACAACATCGCAAACGGCCACACGCTCAACGGCACATCGGTCAACAGCGTGCGCGGCCAGTTGCTGTTCAAGCCGAACAACCAGTTCAGCCTGCGCCTGAGCGCCGACTACAGCAACGAAAACGACTCGCCCACGCCCGTGACCTATTCGTCGAATTCGGTCAACGGCGTGAACAGCTTCCTCACGCATTCGTCGCTGATCGGCAATCGCGTGGTCTACGGCGGCGACGATCACAACGTCGCGCTCGACGACGAAAACAGCATGCACCTCGTGCAGGGCGGCGGATCGGCCGAGGCGAACTATCGCTTCGACAACGGCTACAACCTGCGTTCCGTGAGTTCGTATCGCTACTTCAGCTACATTCCCTCGGTCGCGGACAGCCTGAGCGTGCCGGTCTACGCCAACAGCGGCACGCAGTTTCTCGACCGCTCGTGGTCGCAGGATTTCCGCCTCGATTCGCCGCACGGCCAATATTTCGACTGGGCCGTGGGCGCGACCTACATGGGCGAGAACGAAGCGACGCAAGCCTTCACGCGTTACGCCGACAGCAAGCTGCCCGGCCTCTACTACGGCAGCACGGCCTACGACGGACTCGACATCATCCGCTACGGCACGCTGCACGACGAAGTGTGGTCGGGCTTCGGGCAAGGCACCTTCCATGTGACGCCGCGCTTCGACATCACCGCGGGCGTGCGTCTCACCTACGACAAGAAAGGCGGCCAGTTCATCCGCTATAACAAGGCGCCGTTCAACTCCGGCTATCTGGTCCAGTACAACACGCTGCCCTCGGCCACGCTCGCGTTCAAATACCTGCTCACGAACGATCTGAGCAGCTACCTCGCGCTCTCTTACGGCGAGAAGGCGGGCGGCCTGAACGTCTCGGCGGGCGCGGCTTCGAAGGCCGGCACCGACTCGCTCGTGATCGCGCCCGAACGCACCAAGAGCGCGGAACTGGGCATCAAGGGCACGCTGGCCGGCGGCACGCTCAACGCGAAAGCCGACGTGTTCCTCACCTACGTGAACGCGTTCCAGACGCAGAGCTACGATCCCAGCACGCAGTCGACCTATCTCGTCAACGCGGGCACGTTCCGTTCGCGCGGCGCGGAATTCTCGCTGCAATACACGCCCGACGATCATCTGCTGCTGCAAACATCCGCGGTCTATAACGACGCGCGCTACCTCAACTATCACCACGCGATCTGCCCGCCCGAGGTCACGCTCGGACCGGCAGGCTCGACGGCGATCTGCGATCTCACGGGCAACCAGGTCTTCAACGCGCCGAAGCTCACGTTCAACGCGACGGCGCGCTACACGTGGCACACGCTCAACGGTCTCACGTCGTTCGTGAGCGCACGCTATTCGTACCGCACGTGGATGTACGGCACCGTCGACGACTCGGCGTTCACGCGCATTCCGGGCTATGGCCTCGTGGCGCTCTCGGCGGGCACGGGCGGCAAGTTCAGCCGCGGCAGCTGGACCGCCTCGGTCTGGGTGAACAATCTGTTCAACAAGACCTACTATCAGCGCCTCGTCGAAAGCGATTACGGTTCGGTGCTCGGCTGGATCGGCGAACCGCGCACGATCGGCGGCACGCTCACTTATCAGTTCTGAGGCGCGCATGAGCAACGGATTCGATCGGCGCACCTTTTTCAAGCTCGCCTCGCTCGCGGTCGGCGCGCTCGCCGCGCCCGGCGCGCAAGCGGGCGACATCACACCCGCGCCACGCGGCGCACATTCCGATGAGGCCGCGGACACGGGCGGCGAAGCGCGCGTGCACTGGCTCGACGGCTCGCCACCCGCCGCCTTCACCGGCGCAACCTGGGGCGTGCCGTGGCCGCGCGGCGCCGTCGACGCACGCAGCGCATTCGACTTGCGTCTCGCGTCACGCGGATCGCCCGATGCGTCTTCGCGCGATCGCGTCGCGCTGCACTCCTGGCCGCTCGCCTACTGGCCCGACGGTTCGCTCAAATGGTCGGCGCATGCGCTCGCGCCGCAAGCGCTCGCGGACCTGACTCACGGCGACGCGTCGCGAGCGGGCTTCGTGGTCGAGCCTCGCGCAAACCACCCAGACGCCAACACGCACGACGACGACAACGCGCCCGACGCCACCGCCCTCGCCCGCATCGACGGCGACGTCATCCTGATCGATACCGGCACGCTGCAGGCGACCGTGCCGCTCGCGGGCGAGCGCGTGTTCGCAAGCCTGAGCCGCAACGGTCAGGCCAGCGTGCGCGACGGCCGGCTGATCGTGCTCGCCGACGATGCGCCCACCGCGCAACACGACGAGGAGTCGCATGCCCCCGCGCGAAAGCGCTACACGAGCCGCATCGCGCACGCGACGCTCGAACAGCGCGGTCCCGCGCGCGCCGTCGTCAAGCTCACGGGCACCCATGCACGCGATGGCGATGACGATGGCGATAACAACGCCACGGACACCGTGCTGCCCTTCGTGCTGCGCCTCTACTTCTATCGCGGCTCGGACGCGCTGCGCATCGTCCACAGTCTCGTCTACGACGCCGATCCGCAGCGCACCTTCATTCGCGGCGTGGGCCTGCGTTTCGACACGCCGCTCGACGGCGAGCCGCACGAACGATTCGTGCGCTTCGCGGGCGACAACGGCGGCGTCTTCGCCGAAGCCGTGCGCACGCTCACCGGCCTGCGCCGCAGCCCCGGCGCCGCCGTGGAAGCCGCGCAGTTCGCGGGCGAGGCCACGCCGCCCGCCGATGCGCTCGGCCCCGTGTTCGCCAACGATCTGCGCTTCGTGCCCGCGTGGGGCGACTACACGCTGCTCCAGCCGAACGCCGACGGCTTCACGATCGACAAGCGCACGCAAGGCGGCTGTGGCTGGATCCGCGCGGCAAGCGGCACGCGCGCGGGAGGCACGGGCTATCTCGGCGGACTCGCGGGCGGCGTCGCGTTCGGCATCCGTCACTTCTGGCAGAGCTATCCCGCGCAACTCGACATTCGCGGCGCACACACGAACGCCGCCTCGGTTACGTTGTGGCTCTGGGCACCCCGTGCGCCCGGCATGGATCTGCGGCCCTATCACGACGGCATGGGCGAAACGAGCTACGCGTTGCAGCGCGATGCGCTCGACATCACTTATGAGGATTACGAACCACAATTCATGACGCCGTATGGCGTCGCGCGGACGAGCGAAATCGAATTGCAACTGCTGCCGCGCACGCCCACGCATGCCGAGCTTGCCGCCATCGCGCAACGCATCGAAACGCCGCCGCGCCTGATGACGTCGCGCGCCTGGATGCATCGCGCCGGCGCATTCGATCCGTACTGGCGACCCGTCGCGCCGCGTGCCGACGACACGCCGCTGATCGCGCGCACGCAGCACGCGCTCGACTGGCTCTACGACTTCTATCGCGGCCAGATCGAGCAGCGCAAGTGGTACGGCTTCTGGGATTTCGGCGATGTCATGCACACCTACGACACCACGCGCCACGTCTGGCGTTACGACGTCGGCGGCTTCGCGTGGGACAACGGCGAGCTGAGCAGCGGCATCTGGCTCTGGCATTACTGGCTGCATTCGGGCCGCGCGGACGCCTTCCGCACCGCCGAGGCGATGACGCGCCACGGCAGCGAAGTCGACGTCCACCATATCGGCCCGTTCAGCCCGCTGGGCTCGCGTCACGACGTCCAGCACTGGGGCGACAGCGCGAAGCAGTTGCGTGTGTCGACGGTCGCGAATCATCGCTTCTACTACTATCTGAGCGCGGACGAACGCGTCGGCGACCTCATGCGCGCGCAGGTGAACGCCGTCGAGCGTCTGCGCGACGTGCTGCCGGGACGCAAGATCGGCGAACCGTTTCCGCAGACCGACCGCGAACATCACGCGACCGTCTCGTTCGGCACCGACTGGGGCGCGGTCGCCGCCGCATGGCTCACCGAATGGGAGCGCACCGGCGACACTGCGTATCGCGACAAACTCACGGCCAGCATGACGACGATCGCCGCGCAGCCGCACGGCTTTTTCACGGGCTATGGCGTGATGGATCTGCGCACCGGCGCGTTCGCGCGCGACACCGGCGGCGCGTTGTCGGTCTCGCATCTGAGCGCCGTGTTCGGGCTGCCCGAGATCTGCGGAGAACTTCTGCGCGTGCTCGACGTCCCCGCGTTTCGCGCGGCCTGGCTCCAGTACTGCACGCTCTATTCGGCGAGCGCCGCCGCGCAGCGCGCCGCGCTCGGCGAGGCGCTCGGCAAGCTGAATCTGAGCCAGGGTCACGCGCGCCTGCTCGCTTACGCGGCCAGCGAAACCGGCGACCGCGCGCTCGCGCATCGCGCGTGGACCCAGTTCCTCGCGGGGCGAGCGGGCAGCACGTTCGAGGACTTCGTCGTCGAGCGCGTACGCGTGCCCAACGTGCTTTACGACGTCGATGAAGCGCCGGGCGTGTCGACCAATTCGACGGCGCAATGGGGACTCGGCGCGATCGGGCTGCTGGCGCTCGTGCCGGACGACGCTTGAGCGTCGATGTGACTGACACAGCGGAATCGGCGAAAACGTGCTGGACGCGCCGACTCCGCCCTCATATTCTGCGCGGGCATATGGATAGCGCATCATCGCTTTTGTGGTCGAACGCGCGGTCAGTAGAATCGGGCGGCTCAGTCATCGAGCCCATGATTCAGGACCTCTTACACGCGAGTCACCACCATGAAAGCCCTCCGCTCCCTCTTGCTCGCCGCACTCATCCCGGCGTTCGCCGCCGCCCCCGCGCTCGCCGCCGACGATCTCGCCCAGGTGAAGACGTCCGGCGTGTTCCGCGTCGGCACCGAAGGCACCTACGCGCCGTTCACGTACCACGACGAAACGGGCAAGCTGACGGGCTTCGACGTCGACATCGCGAGCGCCATCGCGCAACGTCTGGGCGTCAAGCCGCAGTTCGTCGAAGGCAAATGGGACGGCCTCATCGCCGGGCTCGACGTCAATCGCTACGACGCCGTGATCAACGAAGTGTCGATCACCGACGCGCGCAAGGCCAAATACGACTTCTCGTCGCCGTATATCGCCACGCACGCCGTGCTGATCGTGCGCGCGGATAACGCCACGATCCACTCGTTCGACGACCTGAAAGGCAAGAAGTCGGCCAATACGCTGACCAGCAATTTCGGCAAGCTCGCCGCCGCGCATGGCGCCGATGTCGTGCCCGTGCAGGGCTTCAACGAGTCGATCGATCTGCTGACTTCGGGCCGCGTCGACGCCACGGTCAACGACTCGCTTTCGTACCTCGATTTCCAGAAGCACAAGCCCGACGCGAAACTCAAGATCGCCGCGATCGACACGTCGAGCGCCGGCGATCAGTCGGGCGTGCTGCTGCGCAAGGGCAACCCGGCGCTGGTCGCGGCCGTCGACAAGGCGCTCGCCGACATCAAGGCCGACGGGACCTACGCGAAGATCTCGCAGAAGTACTTCGGCAAAGACGTTTCGCAATAAGGCGGGCTGAACGATGCCGGCATGGCTGCACCTGATGGGGCAATCGCTCTGGCCGCTGCTTCACGCAGGGCTCGTTTTCACCGTGCCGCTCACGCTGGCGTCGTTCGCGCTCGGCATCGCGCTCGCGTTCTGCGCGGCGCTCGTGCGGCTGTTCGGCCCGCGCTGGGCCGTCGCCGCCGTGCGCTTCTATATCTGGCTGTTTCGCGGCTCGCCGCTGCTGGTGCAGCTATTCGTGATCTTCTACGGCTTGCCGAATGTCGGCATCGTGCTCGATCCGTTGACGGCGGCCGTCGTCGGCTTTTCGTTGAACGTGGGCGCGTACAACGCCGAAGTGATACGCGGCGTGATCGAATCGATTCCGCGCGGACAGTGGGAAGCCGCCTATTCGATGAACATGACGCGCGCGCAGGCGCTGCGCCGCGTGGTGCTGCCGCAGGCGCTGCGCGTCGCGCTGCCCGCACTGTCGAACTCGTTCATCTCGCTCGTGAAGGACACGTCGCTCGCCGCCGTGTTGACGGTGCCCGAGATTTTTCAGGCCGCGCAGCGCATTGCCGCCGTCACCTACGAACCGCTGATTCTCTATAGCGAGGCCGCGTTGATCTATCTGGCGTTCAGTTCCGTGCTGTCGCGCGCGCAGTTCCGGCTCGAAGCGCGCTTCGGCCGTCACGCCTTGTTTGTGCCGGGGCGCTGATGATCCGGCTCGAACAGATCGGCAAATCGTTCGGCGAACACCGCGTGCTGAACGCCATCGACCTCACGCTGAAGGCGGGCAGCGTCACCGCGCTGATCGGCCCGTCCGGCAGCGGCAAGAGCACCTTGCTCCGTTGCGTGAATCTGCTCGAAGTGCCCGATAGCGGCGCGCTGAGCGTGGGCGAGGCGCGCATCGACTTCGCGCCCGGCCAGCGCATCGCGCAGGCGCGGATCGCAGCGGTGCGCAGACAGACCGGCATGGTGTTTCAGAACTTCCAGTTGTTCCCGCACATGAGCGCGATCGAGAACGTGATGGAAGGACTCGTGACCGTGCTCGGCTGGGAACGCGCGCGCGCCCGCGAACGCGCGGCGTCGCTGCTGGAGAAAGTCGGCCTCGCCGCGAAAGCCGATGCGTGGCCGGGCACGCTCTCGGGCGGACAGCAGCAGCGTGTCGCCATTGCGCGTGCGCTCGCGCCTTCGCCGCAAGTGCTGCTCTGCGACGAACCGACTTCGGCGCTCGACCCCGAACTGTCCGCCGAAGTCGTGGACGTGCTCAAGCGGCTCGCCGACGAAGGCACGACCATGCTGATGGCGACGCACGATTTGCGGCTCGCCGCGTCCATCGCGCACGATGCCGTGTTTCTCAAGGACGGCGCGGTGGTGGAAAGCGGTGCGTCGCGCGAACTGTTCTCGCGTCCGCGCGATGCACGCACCGCGCGTTTCATTTCGACGCTGACGCAGGCCGCACCGGTTTTTTAGGTCTCGGCACGCGTTATCGGCTGCAACGTTCGGCAGGCGCGAGTTCCGTTTCGCGGGTTTCCATCCGCGCCGGGAAACCCTTGCTTCGCGCCGACCACACCACCACGAACGTGACGCCCAGCAACACCAGCAGCACCGGAAAAAACGCGCCGATGCCGATACGATCGAGCAACACGCCGCCGACAACGCCGCCGCCCGCGATGGCCAGATTCCAGACCGTCACGAGCACGGCTTGCGCGGCGTCCATGGCCTCGCCTGCCGCATCGGCGAGCGCTGTCTGGAACAAGGTCGCCGCACCGCCGAACGCGAGACCCCACACGCCGACCGACGCATAAACCGCAATCGCTCCATCGGCGAAATCGAGCATCCATACGGCGATCGCGAACAGGAACGTGCTCGCGAGCGTCAGCACACGCAGATACCGGTCGATCAACACGCCAACAATCAGGATGCCGAACAATGAAGCCAGACCGAACATCAGCAAGACGCGATCGATCGACTCGCTCATGCCTGCCGTCGCGAGAAACGACGCGATATACGTGTACAGCAGATTGTGCGCAAGCACGAACGTCAGCACGACGAGCAGCACGGGGCGCACGCCCGGCAGCCTGAGCACGGCGCGCAACGCGGGCCGCCGCGTGCGCGCCTGCCCCGCAAAATCCGGCACGATCGCGCGCACCCAGACGAGCAGCATGACCGCCAGCACGCTCATCACGCCGAAGGCCACGCGCCAGCCGGTCCACGTGCCGAGCAGCGTTCCGGCGGGCACGCCCAGCGACAGCGCGAGCGGCGTGCCCGCCATCGCCACCGCAATCGCCGCGCCCTTGCGATGCTCGGGCACCATGCGCGCCGCGTAGCCCGCGAGCAGCGCCCAGATCAGCCCCGCCGACACCCCCGCAATGAAGCGCGCCGCCATCGTCAGCGCGTAGCTGGCCGAGAGCGCGGTGAGCGCGTTCGTGACGACGAAGCCCGCGATCGCCGCGAGCAGCAGCGGACGCCGCCTCAGCCGCTGCGTCAGGATCACCAGCGGAATCGCCGCCAGCAACGATCCGGCCGCATACGCCGTTACGGTCTGACCGACCGCGGCCTGCGATATGCCGAGCCCCGCCGACATCTGCGCGAGCAATCCGGCGGGCAAGGCCTCGGTCAGGATCGTGACGAAGGCCGCGAGCGCAAGCGGCAGCAGTTTCGCGAGCGGCAGACGTTCGCCAGGCTTGATACGTTCGATACGTTCGTCGAGGGCGCGAGTCATCGTCATGCCTCCCCGGCGCCGTAGACGGCGTCGCGCAAATCGCCGACGAAGCGGCCCGACATGCCCTCGTACAGCGTGTTCGTCAGCGCGACGACGCTGAGTGCCCGCGCCGGGTCCACGAACCACGAATGGCCGTATGCGCCGCCCCAGCGCCAGGTGCCGTTCGATTCGGGCGAGGCGGCGCGCACGCGGTCGCGCAACACGGAGAAGCCGAGTCCGAAGCCGAAGCCCGGTGCGTCGGGCGGCTCGCATCCGCCAGTCTGGTCGCGGCCCATCAGCGTGACCGATTCGGCGGGCAGCAAAGCGCCGCCGCCCGCGCGCAGCGTGTCGAGCAGACGCAGCACGTCCCCGGCTGTGCCCGCCATGCCTGCGCCGCCCGACGCGAACGCCTCGCGGTCGAACACGCGCGCCGGGCTGAAGCGGATGCCGACCGTGCCTTCGAACGGCGCAACGAGGTCGCCTTCGCGCAGCGGGCACGGCGCGGCATCGTCGCTGGCAGCGTTGACGTAGGGCGTCGCGAGGCGCGCGGCATCGCTCACGAAGAAGCCCGTCTCCGTCATGCAGAGCGGTCCGGTCACGAGATCGCGCACGGCGGCGTCGAGCGGCGCGCCGTGCACGCGCTCGATCAGTGCGCCGAGCACGTCGACGGCCAGCGAGTAGCCCCACGCCGTGCCCGGTTCGTACAGCAAAGGCACGCTCGCGAGGCGGCGCAGGTTTTCCGCGAGATCGATGCCGGATGCGTCCATGCCGTCCGAGACGCCCGCGCGCGCATACGGGCCATCGTCATCGGCTTCCAGGAAACGGTAGCCGAGTCCCGCCGTATGACTGAGCAACTGCCGCGCCGTGATGCGGGCCGCACGGCCAACGGCCAGACGCGGACGAAACTCGGGCAGCCAACGCTCGATGGCCGCATCGAGATCGAGCGCGCCTCGCGCGGCCAGCACCATCGCCGCCGTCGATACGATCGGCTTGCTGACCGACGCGAGCCGGAACAGCGTGTCCACGCGCATCGGCCGCGCGCGTTCGCGATCGGCCAGCCCCGCGGCCTCGCCATGAATCAGTTCGCCGCCCTGCGCGACGAGCACGACCGCGCCCACCAACCGCCGCTCATCGAGCGCGCGCCGGACCACCTCGTGAACGCGCGCGGACAACTGCGCCGAAGCAGCGTCCGGGTGCGCGGAAAGTACGGAAATCGTCATCGGTTCAGCCTCGTTGAATGCCTCGTTGAAAGTCCACACCCTCCACGATAGTGAGCCGGCGATTGAAGAAAAAGTGGGGTAGAGTTCCGCGTTATGCGGACATCGGTGTCCGCAATGGAGACGTGGCGTGGAAAGTCTGAATGGCTTCGTGGTGTTCGTGCAGGTCGCCGAAACGCGCAGTTTCGTGGCGGCGGGACGTGTGCTGGGCGTATCGGCTTCGGCGATCGGCAAGAGCGTCGCGCGGCTCGAGGACAAGCTCGGCGTGCGGCTCTTTCATCGCAGCACGCGCAGCATCACGCTGACGTCGGAAGGCGCGCTATTTCTCGAACGCAGCCGCCGCATCCTCGCCGAAATCGAGGCGGCGCAGATGGAAATTTCGCAGGCGACCTCGGCGCCGCGCGGGCGTCTGCGCGTGAGCCTGCCGCTCGTCAGCGCGCTGATGCTGCCGGTGCTCAGCGACTTCATGCAGGCCTATCCGCAAATCGAACTGGATCTCGATTTCACCGACCGCGTCGTCGACGTGATCGACGAAGGCTTCGATGCCGTCGTGCGCATCGGCGAGCCTGGCGATTCGCGGCTCGCGGCCCGCAAGCTCGGCACGTTCCGCTGGTGCGTGGTGGGTTCGCCCGACTATTTCGAACGGCGCGGCACGCCGAAAGCGCCCGCCGATCTGCTCGACCATACCTGTCTGCACTACCGCTATCCGAGCACGGGGCGGCTCGAATCCTGGGCGCTGCGCCGCGATGAGGACGAGCCCGAACTCGCGCTGCCGGTCTCGATGATCTGCAATAACATCGAAACGCGCGTGTGTTTCGCGCTCGAAGGACGCGGCGTGGCCTACCTGCCCGACTTTTCGATCCGTGCGCCGCTCGCCGATGGGCGCCTGCGCGCGGTGCTCACTTCGCATCTGGCGCGTCCGGGCGTCGTCCATGTGCTGTGGCCCGCTAGCAAACATCCGTCGCCGAAAGTGCGCGCGCTGGTCGATTTTCTGAGCGCGAACGTGTTTCCACCGAGCCGCAAGACGCCTGCTCGCTGACGCGTCGTCCACGCGTGGCGCGGATACCACTGCGCTTAAGCGCACGCGTTTTTTCTCTGTGCAATCCTATGCCGCGCGCCTGCACCGGCCGACGCGGATCGGCCCCGCTCGCGCGCGCCGCACAGACTCATCTCGACAAGGACACCCATGAACGTGACGCCCGCCAGCGCCACGCCGACGCGCCTGCGCGACGAATGGCTCGCTTACTGGCGAGACGACGCGCCGCGCCTGTTGCACATCGCCAAGGTCGGCCTCGCGGTCGCGCTCGCGATGGGCCTGTGCATGCGCCTCGAACTGCGCTCGCCCGCCACCGCCATGCTGTCGTGCGTGATCGTGATGATGCATCAGCAAAGCGGCATCGTGATCGCGCGCGGCGTGTATCGCGGGCTCGGCATGGTGGGCGGCAGTCTCGCGGGCCTCGTGCTGATCGCGCTGTTCTCGCAGCAGCCGTTGCCGTTCTTTCTCGCGCTCGCGGCGTGGATCGGGCTGTGCGCGTTCTGCTCGGCGTACTTCCGCAATTTCCAGTCGTACGGACTCGTGCTCGCCGGCTTTTCCACGGCGATCACGGCGATGCCCGCGCTCGCGAATCCCTACGGCGTGTTCGACAACGTGATCCACACGATCAGCGAAGTCGCGATCGGCGTGCTGAGCGCGAGCGTGGTGAGCACCGTCGTGCTGCCGCGCGCCGTCGCGCCCGCGCTCTATGCGGCGAGCCGCGCGAGCTTCACGCATCTGCTCGGCGTGCTGCGCGCGACGCTCGCGCGCAATGCCGCGACGGCGCAAAGCGGCGCACAGGCCGGTGCACAAACCAGCACGCTACTCGCGCTGATCGGAGAGCGCGCGAACGTGGAATTGCTGCGCACCGGCGCGCTGTTCGAAGATCCGTCGATGCGGCTGCGCCAGTCCGTCTTTCTCGATCTCGACCGCGGTTTTCTCGACACCGTCACGTGGCTCTACGCGCTCCAGCGCGTCAAGACGCACGCGAGCGCCGACGCGCATCCGCGCGCGCAAGCGGCCATCGCCGCGCTGACCGACGCGACGCTCGCGCTGCTGCCCGACACCGCCACCGCCTCCCCGCCCGGCATCGCCGACGACGCCGTGGCCGCCCTGCTGCCGCGTCTCGACGCCTTCGAAACGGCGCTGCCCGCGCGCATCGCCGCACAGCTTCGCGCGCTCGACGATCTACCGCTCGCGCAACGCCAGTTCGTCGAGAGCACGGGCGCGGCGCTGCTGTTCATGACCGACGATCTGCGCCTGCTGTGCCGCCGTTATCTCGAAGCGCGCGCGGCCGACCGCCAGCCGTGGACCGTCTCGGTGCTGCAAGCCATCGGCCGCATCGCACGCCAGCGCGTGGTCGGCAACCGCACGGCCGCGCTGATCGCGGGCGTGCGCGCGGCGCTCGCGGTGCTGCTCGTCGCCGCCGTGTGGATCGCCTCGGGCTGGGTGGGCGGATCGACCGCGATCGTCGCGGTGGCGATCACGAGCACGCTGTTCGCGCTCGTGCCGGACCCGCCCACGGCCGCGTGGCAGATCTTCACGGGCTGCCTCGCGGGCTGGCTCGCGGGCTTCGCGTTCAGCTTCTTCGTGCTGCCGTCGCTCGGCACCTTCGCGCTGCTCGCGGCGGTCATCGCGCTGTTCGTGATGGTCGGCGCCTACGTGAACACGTTCCCGAAAACGGCCGTGCTCGGGCTCGGCTTCAATATCTACTTCTGCTTTATCGTCGGTATTTCGAATCCGGCCGTCTATAACCCGAGCGCGTATCTCGACACCGGCTTCGCGCTGCTGAGCGGCATCGCCACCGCCGCCGTGGCCTTCTCCGTGCTCGCGCCGCGCGCGGGCGAATGGATCGCGCGCCGCTATCTCGCGGATGTGCGCGCGCTGGTCGCGGACGACGCGCGCGACGGCGAACTCGACGACGATCTGCTCTACGACTTCGAGCGCAAGCTGCGCGACTGCATCGTGCAGATCGCGGGCGCGCCCGCCGATCCGCGCGTCGATCGCGAGCGCATGATCGCGTGGGCGTTCGCGGTGCTCGAAGCGGGCCGCGCGATGATCCTGATGCGTCTCGACACGCAGCGGCTCGGCGACACGCTGCCCGCCGCGTGGACGGCGCGTTTGCAAACGTGGCTCGACGCACTCGCCGATCTGTTCGATACGCCGACGCCCGACAACGCCGATCGCGCACAGACCGCCACGCAGGCGGCGCTCGCCGCGCTGCCGCCCGGCATCGAGCCCGCCGCCGACGCGCCCGTCGGTCCCGACGCCCTCGTTCGCTGCCGCATGCACGCCCTGCTCCATTTCACCGACTTCGCCCTGCGCGACTCCACGCTCGCGCTCTGGACCCGCACGGAGCGCATGGCATGAGCGCGCGCGCCTTTTTCTCGTTTCGACGCTGGCTTCGTGGCCTGGATCGTCACTCGCATCGTGGATTGCCAGGCCGCGTGCTCGCACTCACAACCGCGACGGCCGCCGCCGTCCTGCTGAGCGCCTGCATCGACAGCGGCGGCATCCACAAGAAAGCGTCGATGCTCGACGCCGCCTCGCTCGATCCCGGCGCCGCCTTGCGCGCGACGCAAGCCGACGCGCAATGGCCGCGCGGCGACTGGTGGCGGCAATGGCACGACGCGCAGCTAGAGCGCGTGGTCGCCGACGCCACGGCGGGCAATCCCGACCTCCAGGCCTTCGCGGCGCGCGTGGACGCCGCGCGCTTCCAGACCGAGATCGCGGGCGCGAGCGCCTGGCCGCAAGCCAACGTGGACGGCGAGTTCGAGCGCCGCCGCTACGCGCGCTACACCACGCCCGCGCCGCCCGGCGGCACGACGGTGTGGAGCAACAGCATCGGCGCGACGCTGACCTACGACCTCGACCTGTGGGGCAAGCAGCGCGCGATCCGCGAAGGCGCGCTCGATCGTCTGCACGCGAGCGCCGCCGACGCGCGCTTCGCCGAAGTCGAATTGCAGACCGGCGTCGTGCGCGCCTACGTGCAGCTCTCGCTCGACTACGCGCTCGCCGACGCCTATGCGGCGATTCAAAACCAGCAGCGCCGCACCTTCGACATCGCCACGCAGCGCTGGCACGCGGGCATCGGCAGCCGCCTCGAAGCGGCTCAGGCGCAGACGCAGCTCTCGACGAGCGCGACGCGCCTGCAACGCGCGCAGCAGCAGATCGCGCTGGATCGCCTCGCGATTGCGGCGCTCGCGGGCCAGGGCCCCGGTTATGGCGACGCGCTCGCGCGGCCCACGCTCGCGCTCAGCGTGCCGCTCGCGCTGCCGCCCGCCTTGCCCGCGGAACTGGTCGGCCATCGCGCGGATGTCGTGGCGGCGCGCTGGCGCGTACTCGCGTCGGAGCAAGGCATCGACGCCGCGCACGCCGACTTCTATCCCGACATCAACCTGCTCGCGACGGCTTCGCTCGGCTCGGCGGCGACCTTCGGCGGCTTCTTCAACTTCGTCAACAGCGACGGCGTCGGGCACGGCGTGGGCGCGGCGATCTCGCTGCCGATCTTCGACGGCGGACGGCGGCGCGGCCAGTACGGCGTGGCGGTGTCCTCGCGCGACGCCGCCGTGGACGCGTACAACCGCACGGTCATCGACGCGATGCGCGACGTCGCCGCCCAGGCCATCTCGCTGCGCGCGCTCGACGAGCAGCAGGCCAGCACCGAAGCGACGCTCGACGCCGCGCGCACGGCTTATCGTCTCGCCGACGAAGGCTATCGCAGCGGCATCAGCGAATTTCTCAACGTGCTCGCCGCGCAGAACGCGCAACTGGTGCAGGAGCAAAGTCTCGCGCTGGTGCAGGCGCAGCGGCTCGACGCGTGGGCGCAGTTGATGCGCGCGCTCGGCGGCGGCTACGTTGCCGAAGCGACTGCCGCGAATGACTCGCCCGCCACGCCAACCGCGCAAGGAGCCCGCGATGCCGCGCGAAATTGAGTGGTTTTCGCTGCTCATGCCGGGCCTGCTGCCGATCCTCGCGGCCTGCGTGCTGCTGTTCGTGATCGTCGATCTCGCGTTCGCGCGGCTCGGCGTCTATCGCTATGTCTGGCATCCCGGCCTCTTTCGCGTCGCGCTGTTCGCGGCGCTGTTCAGCGGCGCGGCCCTGCTGTTGCGGCCATGACCGCGCCGCTTTCTCCCGTGTGACCGACGCATCGACGACGACCCGATGATGACCCGATGATAACTACCCGAACCCTCCTGCGCGCCGCCACCACGCTCGTGCTGCTCGCCGTCTCCATCGCGCTCGTGCGCGCGCTCTGGCTCGACTACATGGACTCGCCGTGGACGCGCGACGGCCGCGTGCGCGCCCAGGTCGTGCGGATCTCGACCGACGTGTCGGGCCTCGTGAGCGAGGTGCGCGTGCGCGACAACCAGTACGTGCACAAAGGCGACGTCCTGTTCGTGCTCGATCCGGCGCGCTTCCAGTACGCCATCGCGCAAGCCGACGCCGATCTGCTGCGCGCCCAGGCGCAACTCGCCGAAACGAAGGCGCGCATGACGGCCGCGCAAACCGAACTCACGATGAAGCGCGCCCAGGCCACGCGCCGCGCGCGTCTCGCGGGCGATGCGATCTCCGAAGAAAGCCGCGCCGACGCGGACTCGCTCGCGCGTCAATCCGAAGCGACGTACGCGGGCGCGGCGGCGGCGTTCGCCTCGGCGCAGGCGCAGGTCAAGGCGGCGGAAGTCGCGCAGCGCACCGCCACGCTCAATCTCGCGCGCAGCGAAGCGCACGCGCCCGCCGACGGCTACATCACCAATCTCGATCTCTATCCCGGCGATTTCGCGAGCGCGGGCGTCGCGCGCATGGCGCTCATCGACGCGCATTCGTTCTGGGTCTACGGCTATTTCGAGGAAACGAAGCTGCCCGCCGTGCGCGTGGGCGACCGCGCGCAGGTGCGGCTGCTCTCCGGCGGCGAGACGATCGAAGGTCATGTCGAAAGCCTCGCGAGCGGGATCGCCGATCGCGACAATCCGACCAGCAGCGGCGACCTGCTCGCCAACGTCAATCCGATCTTCACGTGGGTGCGCCTTGCGCAGCGCGTGCCGGTGCGCATCCACCTCGACCGCGTGCCCGCCGACATCAAGCTCGCGATGGGCATGACCTGCACGGTGAGCCTCACGCCTTCCGCGCGGCGGTGAGTTAGCGGCCAGGGCTGCGGATAGGTCTGCGCCTGCGCTTAAGCGCATCGCAAGCGGAAAGCCTCTATCCTTTCACCGGCCATTCAACTCGCTGACGCGCGCCCGCCGCGCGCGGCGGCCCAACCTGGAACATCTCATCATCGTGATTTCGCTTCAATCCGGCGCCCGCGCGCCGCTCGTCGAGCCCGCGCGCGCATGAGCAACGTCGAGCTTTTTCATTACCTGCTGCTGTTGATCTGCGGCGCGGGCGCACTCACGTGGCTCGCCGAACGCCTGACGATTCCGCCCGCCGTCGTGCTGCTGTTCGGCGGCTGCGTGGTCGCGGTCGCGGGCAAGCGCGTGCCGGACATGGACCCCGGCCTGCTGCTCGCCGCCGTGATGCCGCCGCTCCTGATGTCGAGTTCGTTCTACACGGCGTGGAAGGAATTTCGCAGCGAACTGGGCACGATCGTTTCGCTCGTGCTCGGCGCGGTGACGTTCACGACCGTCGCGGTCGCGTTCGCCGTGCATGCGTTCAATCCCGCCTTGCCGTGGGCCGCGTGCTTCACGCTCGGCGCCATCGTCTCGCCGCCCGACGCGGTCGCCGCGAAAGCGATCCTGCAACGCAATCCGCTGCCCGCGCGGCTCGTGGCCGTGCTCGAAGGCGAAAGCCTCGTCAACGACGCCTCGGGCCTGCTGATCTATCAGATCGCCGTGTCGGCGGCGCTGGCCGCGACCACGATCACCGTCGCGCAAGGCACCGGCCTGTTCTTCACGCTGATCCTGATCGGCATCGCGGTCGGCCTTGTGTGCGGCCAGGCGATGTGCACGGTGCTCGCGCGTCTCGTCGATCCGATGCTCGGCATCGTGCTGAGCTTCGCGATGGCGTGGGCGAGCTATGGCGTCGCCGAAGCGGTCGGCGGCTCGGGCGTGCTTTCGGTCGTGACCTGCGGGCTCGTGCTCGGCATCCGCCAGCATCGCGTGTTCAGCGCCGATATGCGCATCAAGGCCAAGGCGACGTGGGAAGCCATCGTGTTCGTGCTCGACGCGCTGGTTTTCGTGCTGATCGGCCTCGCGCTGCACGGCATTCTCGCGCGCGTGAATCACGAGGGCGCGGTCGTGATCGAAGGCCTGCGCGTGGCGCTGCCCGCGACCGCCGCGGCCATCGTCGCGCGGCTCGTGTGGGTGTTCGCGACGATCTGGCTGCCGGGGCGCTTGCGCTCACACAACGCGACCGGCGCAGGCAACGGCAACCGCCGTCCCTGGTCCTTCGGCGAAGCCGCCGTGATGGGCTGGGCGGGCATGCGCGGCGTGGTCAGCCTCGCGGCCGCGCTGGCGTTGCCGGGCAGCTTTCCGGGCCGCGACGTCATCGTGTTCAGCACCTTCCTGCTGATCATCGCCACGCTGGTCGTGCAAGGCGGCAGTCTCGCGCTGCTGATCCGTCTGCTCAAGCTGCGTCCGCCCGCGCGTCACACGATGTCCGAGCACGAAACGCGCGCGCGCACCTTCGGCGCATCGCTGAAGGCGCTCGACGAAATCGGCCAGCGCGCCGACGCCATCGAGCCCGCGATGCTCGAACGCCTGCAAGCGGAGTACCGCGTGCGCGTGAGCGCGAACGAAGACGCGCACACCGAGGGCGAGGCGCGCATCGCGCACCGCGAGCGCTTCCTGCGCGTCGAACTCGAACTCGTGGGCGTGTCGCGCCAGACGCTGCTCGGCCTGCATCGCGCGGGCAAGGTCGACGACGCAGTGCTCCATCGCATCGAGTCGGAACTCGATCTCGAAGAGTTGCGGCTGTTGCGTCTGCTGGAGCCGTAACCAAGGACAGGATGCGTTGTGTGTGGCGCGTGCGTCTTACGTTGCGCCGCGCGCAACGCCACGTTCCGCTTTGTGCTGATTCTCCACGCGAGCGCCGCCGCGTAAGCTCTGTTCCAGCGTTTCGCCACGATGCGAAGCCCCGAAAACGCAGCACTCACGCAAAGGAATCGTCATGTCCAGCCAGCTGTTCTCCCCCGTCGATATCGGCCCGGTTCGCCTGCGCAACCGCATCGCCATCGCGCCCATGTGCCAGTACAGCGCCGCGCACGGCGAGGCGAACGACTGGCACCTGATGAACCTCATGCAGTTCGGCATCTCCGACGCCGGCCTCGTGATGCTCGAAGCGACCGCGATCGAGCCGCGCGCACGCATCACGCACGGCTGCCTCGGCCTCTACGACGACGACACCGAAGCCGCGCTGCGCCGCGTGATCGAATCGGCGCGCGCGGTCGCGCCGCGAGGCACGCGCTGGGGCATTCAGCTCGGCCACGCCGGACGCAAGGCGTCGGCGCAACGGCCGTGGGAAGGACGCGGCGCGCTCGGTGAGAATGAAGATCCCTGGGATACCGAAGCACCTTCGGCCATCCCTTTCGCCGAGGGCTGGCACACGCCACGCGCGATGCAAAACGATGACCTCGCACGTGTGCGCGATCGCTTCGTCGAAGCGGCACAGCGCGCCGTGCGTCTGGGTTTCGACGTCGTCGAAATTCATGCGGCGCATGGCTATCTGCTGCATCAGTTTCTTTCGCCGCTCGCGAACCAGCGCGACGACGCGTATGGCGGCAGCCTTGAGAACCGCATGCGCTTTCCGCTGGAGATCGCGGACGCGGTGGCGGCGGTGCTGCCCGCACACGTCGCGCTCGGTTTTCGCATCACCGGCACCGACTGGCTGCCTGGCGGCATCACGGTTGAGGAAGCGGCGGTGTTCGCCAGCGCGTTGAAAGCGCGCGGCGTGAGCTATGTGTGCGTGACGTCGGGCGGCGTGGCGCATGCGTCGATCAAGGCCGTGCCCGGCTATCAGGTCGCGCTCGCCGAGCATGTGAGAAAGGCCAGCGGCATCGTCACGCGAGCGGTCGGCATGATCGTCGAGCCCGAGCTTGCGGAAGCGATCGTGGCCGACGGTCAGGCCGATATCGTCGCCATCGGTCGCGCGTTTCTCGACGATCCGCGCTGGGCCTGGCACGCGGCCGAGCGCCTCGGCGCGGTCGACGCCATCGATTACCCGCCGCAGTACGAACGCGCGGGCGCACCGCACTGGCGCGGCGCGGCGCTGCTGCGGCCGCGCGAGACGGCAACGACGGTGTGAGACGCATGCGCTGCCGCCTCGCGAAGCGAATCTTCATGCAGGCGGCAATCGCGCGCGCCGATTCACGGCGCGACGCTCACTTCACCGCCCCCGTCGACTCGCGCCTGAGCAGTTGAATCGGCAACACGTCGCGCGTGGGCGCGCCCATGCCGCCCGCGCGAATGCGCTCGACGAGGCGGCGCGCGGCCGTGCGCGCCATCGCCTCGACCGGCTGCCGGATCGACGTGAGCCCGACGAGCGGCGAGCCCGCCATCGGCATGTCGTCGAAACCGATGATCGACAGTTGCTCTGGCACTGCAAAGCCGCTGCGGCTCGCCGCTTCGAGCACGCCGAGCGCGATCGTGTCGTTGCCCGCAACGATCGCCGTGACCGGCTCCGCCTCGCCCAGTAGCGCCATCGTGCTCGAATAGCCCGCTTCGGTCGTGTAGTCGCCCCACACGATCGACAGCGCATCCGCTTCCACGCCCGCCCCCTTGAGCCATTCGAGCGCGCCGCGCGCGCGGTCGCGGCTCGTGGACGTGTTCTTCGGCCCCATCACCAGACCGATGCGCCGATGCCCGAGTTGATACAGATGCTCGGCCGCGACCGCGCCCGCATGCACGTTGTCGATCTCGACGGTATCGACCGCCACGTCGTCCACCGAACGCACCACCAGCACGAGCGGAATGCCGCGCCGCTGCATCTCGGCGACGACGGGCGAATCGAGCGTCGCCGTCGCGAACACGAGGCCGTCGAGATAACCGTCGATCAGCGGACGAAACGCGAGCAGATTCCCGGCGTCGTTCATCGGATCGATCATCAGCGTGATCTGGTAGCCGAACTCCTGCAACGCGTCGTGCAAATGCGTGAGCAGCACGGTCATGAAGCGGTTGTGCAGCGCGCCCACCACCACGCCGATCAGCTTGGTCTCCGACTTGCGCGCGCGCCGCCCTTGCGTCGGAATGCGATAGCCGAGTTCGGCCGCGACGGCCTGCACCGCGCTGCGCGTCTCCGAACTGATGGCCGGATGACCGGCGAGCGAGCGCGACACCGTCGAGACCGATACGCCGAGCCGCGCGGCCACGTCGTCGAGCTTGACCTTCGTGGTTTTCGGCCGCCCGGTTTTGCTTGCATTTTTTTGCATGAATCTCCCCTCCCAATCTTTCCGATTCTGTCCACCAATCTGCCCTTCAGACGCCTGTCGGCGCGTATACCCCAGGGTAAGTCGGGACTATTTGCACAGCATTTGCATAAAAACTTGCGCTAAATTTGCGTCCAATCGTAACGCAAAGCCGACGCAAACGGCAGCGCAAAACGGGTCCCCGCCCTTTCAGGAATCATCCAGGAACAACCATGGCAATCCACTACTTGAAGCACGGCCGCACCGCTGAAGATTCGTCGCAGGACGCCGCCAAGGTGCGCGACACGGTCACCGGCATCCTCGCCGATGTCACCGCGCGCGGCGACGAAGCCGTGCGCGAGTTGTCCGCGAAATTCGACAACTGGTCGCCCGAGCACTTCCGCCTGTCCGACGACGAGATCGCCGCCGCTGTGCGTTCGCTCTCGCAAGGCCAGCTCGACGACATCAAGTTCGCCCAGGCGCAGGTGCGCAACTTCGCGCAGGCGCAGCGCGATTCGATCCGCGATATCGAAGTCGAAACGCTGCCGGGCGTGGTGCTCGGTCACAAGAACATGCCGGTCGACAGCGTCGCGTGCTATGTGCCGGGCGGCAAGTTTCCGCTCGTTGCGTCGGCGCATATGGGCGTGGTGACGGCCAAGGTCGCGGGCGTGCCGCGCATCATCACGGCGTCGCCGCCCGTGCAGGGCCGCCCGAATCCGGCCGTGGTCGCGGCCATGCACCTGGGCGGCGCGGACGAGATCTACACCTTCGGCGGCGTGCAGGCGATCGCCGCGATGGCGCTCGGCACGCAGACCATCGACCCGGTCTCGATGGTCGTCGGCCCCGGCAATGCGTTCGTCGCCGAAGCGAAGCGCCAGCTGTTCGGCCGCATCGGCATCGACCTGATCGCCGGGCCGTCCGAAACGCTCGTGATCGCCGACGATAGTGTGGACGCCGAAATGTGCGCAACCGACCTGCTCGGCCAGGCCGAACACGGTTTCAACACGCCCGCGATCCTGCTGACGAACTCGATGCAGCTTGCGCAGGACACCATCGCCGAAGTCGAGCGCATCCTCAAGATTCTGCCGACGGCCAACACGGCGGGCGTGTCGTGGCGCGATTTCGGCGCGGTGATCGTCGCCGACAGCTACGAGGAAATGGTTCAGGAAGCCGATCGTATCGCGTCGGAGCACGTGCAGGTGATGACGCGCGACCCCGACTACTTCCTCAACAACATGAAGAACTACGGCGCGCTGTTCCTCGGCGCGCGCACCAACGTGGCGTTCGGCGACAAGGTGATCGGCACGAATCACACGCTGCCGACGGGCAAGGCCGCGCGTTACACGGGCGGCCTGTGGGTCGGCAAGTTCATCAAGACCTGCACGTATCAGAAGGTGCTCACCGACGAGGCGAGCGCGCTGATCGGCTCGTACTGCTCGCGTCTGTGCGCGATCGAAGGGATGATCGCGCACGGCGAACAGGCGAATATCCGCGTGCGCCGTTACGGCCAGAAGGACGTGCCTTACGGCTCGGCTGTGCCGGCCTAACAGACGCGATCGCATCGCAGCGTACGGCGGCGGGGCTGATGCCCCGCCTGAAGGAGACCGCCGGTTTCATCGGCGCGGCCGCCGCGCCGCGCGCATGAAAACGCACCCCCACGAAGGTCGGAACGGGACGCGGGATCGCACGATTGCGCGTCCCGCGCCTGCGCGCGCGTGGCACTCGCTGCCCCACGCCGCCACCCGACCGGCACGACAATAATCAGGAAATTCGATGAGTGTCATCATTGCGCTGGCCGCATTGTGCTTTCTCATGCTGGCGGCGTATCGCGGCTATAGCGTGATTCTGTTCGCCCCCGTCGCCGCGCTCGGCGCGGTGCTGCTGACCGACCCTTCCATGACCGCGCCCGTGTTTACCGGCCTGTTCATGGACAAGATGGTCGGCTTCATCAAGCTCTACTTCCCCGTCTTTCTGCTCGGCGCGATCTTCGGCAAGCTGGTCGAATTGTCGGGCGCGTCGCGCTCGATCGTCGCCGCCGTGATCGGCCTGCTCGGACGCGACCGCGCGATTCCGGTCATCGTGATCGTCTGCGCGCTGCTCACGTATGGCGGCGTGTCGCTGTTCGTGGTGGTGTTCGCCGTCTATCCGTTCGCCGCCGAAATGTTCCGCCAGAGCGGCATTCCCAAGCGGCTGATGCCCGCGACCATCGCGCTCGGCGCCTTCACGTTCACGATGGACGCGATGCCGGGCACGCCGCAGATCCAGAACATCATCCCGACGACGTTCTTCAAGACCACGTCCTGGGCCGCGCCCTGGCTCGGCCTGATCGGCTCGGCGTTCATCTTCATCGCGGGCGTCGTGTACCTCGAAGTGCAGTGCCGCCGCGCGCAAGCCAGGGGCGAAGGCTACGGCACGAATCTGCGCAACGAACCCGTGACCGCCGACGACGTGAAGCTGCCGCATCCGGCCGTCGCGATCCTGCCGCTCGTGATCGTCGGCGTGGTGAATCTGGTGCTGACGCATCTGATTCCGCAGTGGTATCCGGCCACGTACAGCTTCGCGCTGCCGGGCATGAGCGCGCCGATCAGCATCGAAATCGCCAAGATCAACGCGATCTGGGCCGTGCTCGGCGCGCTGTGCAGCGGCATTCTCGTGGTGCTGCTGTTCGGCTTCGCGTCGATTCGCGGCAGCTTCGCGGACGGCTCGAAAGCCGCCGTCGGCGGCGCCATGCTCGCGACGATGAACACCGCATCGGAATATGGTTTCGGCGCCGTGATCGCCGCGTTGCCGGGCTTTCTCGTGGTCGCCCACGCGCTTCAGTCGATCTCGAATCCGCTCATCAACGAAGCGGTGACGATCAATCTGCTCTCCGGTATCACGGGCTCGTCGTCGGGCGGGATGAGCATTGCGCTCGCGGCGATGGCGGACCGCTTCATCTCGGCCGCGCACGCGTCGGGCATTCCGCTGGAGGTGCTGCATCGCGTGGCGTCGATGGCGGCGGGCGGCATGGACACGCTGCCGCACAACGGCGCGGTCATCACCTTGCTGGCGGTGACGGGACTCACGCACCGCGAAGCGTATCGCGACATTTTCTTCATGACGGGGATTAAAGTCGCGGCATCGTTTCTCGTGATCGCGGTATTCCTCACGACGGGTCTGGTTTGACGCGATTCCGCATCCGGCTGCAATTGCCGCGCGGATAAAAAAACGCCAGCGTTTTGAGCGCTGGCGTTTTTCATTGAAAGCCTCAATCTCAAGCCGCTTCCGCTGCCGCCTCGTTCACGGCCGCTTCTTGCGTTTCCTCGCCGACCACCACGGCAATCGCCTCTTCGACCGCACGCACCGCTTTCCTCGTCTTGCCCGCGCGCGAAGGCGGCTGACATGCGGCACACACCACGCCCTTCTGCAAATCGTGCTTGTGCGCGACGAATTTGCCCGTGCAGCGGCAACACGGCGTCAATTGCAGCAATTCGGCTTCGAAGAAACGCACCAGCGTCCACGCGCGCGTCAGATCGAGCACGGGTTCGCCCTCGGTGCGTTTGCAGTGTTCGAGATAAAGCCGATAGCCTTTGGTAAGCGCGTCGAGATGCGAACAACTCGCCTCGCGCCTGAGAAACAGATACGTATTGAAGAACAGCGAAGCGTGAATATTCGCCAGCCACGGCATGTACCAATCGGCGGAAAACGGCAGCATGCCCTTCGGCGGCGACACGCCCCGCACCTCGCGATACAGGCGGATCAGCCGGTCGCGCGACAGATTCAACTCGCTCTCCAATACCTGCATGCGCGCGCCGAGTTCGATGAGCGCGACGGCGCGAAACACCTCTTGCGCGTCTTCGGTGACGCTTTTCCTGGGCATCGTATTCATGACGAATCGCGCCTAAATGAGCAGTTCGACCGGATGACCGGCCATCAGGATCGCCGCATGCGTCGAGACGATCTCTGCGTGCTTCGACGGCTGCGTGAGCGTCGAAAGCAGCATCTGGTCGTTGAAGCGGAACGCACACAATAAATGATCCGATGTGGCGAGCTTCACGACCTGCGCCAGTGACAGACCGGCAAGCAGGTCGGCGACCTCCGCCGACAAACCGAGCCGGAACATGCCGACGGCGCGATCCTCGCGCAACATGCGCTGCGCCAGCACGAGATAAGAGAGATTGACGTCGCGAATGCTTTCCTGAATGTCGAGTGTATTCATGGTTCTTAGCCCCGATCGCTGTTTATGAGCGGCCACGCTAAACGCCTGAATCGCTTCATCGGAAAACTTCGCGTTGATGCGGTCTTTATGCGGTCCGAGTGAAGGCCGATGAATCAAGCGCGGTGAATGTTTGCATTTCCAGATTAGTCCTGGCCCACGAGTCCGGTCAATGTTCACACGAATGAATTTAATCAATCGCTAACGGGAGGTGGTGAAGAGTCGTTATCGCGTGGGGGGTTGGGCATGGATCTTTCCTGGCGATGACTTCGTTGCGGCGGCAGGTAATTCGTACTGCGAGTGCAACGTGTAAGCGGTCATTTTGATCACTCGGCGGCGGCGCTTAAACTATGGGCAATCATCGCTCCCGGACACGCCATGAACAGCATGAGCGCAATCAGATTGCTAAAGCCGACGATCGACTTGCTTCCGCACTACGTCGCCGCGCTCGAGGCAGGCTGGTCGCCCGACAATGTCCGCAAGGAGATCGCGGCGCGCGAACAGTTGCAGGCTATCGGGATCGATGCGCAGGCGTTTGTCGATGGACTCGATGATCCGCAAGCCTCGGGCGATCCGATTGCGCTGCCCGACGGCACGACCGTCGCGCGTCTGCCCAGCATCGTGCGCTGGATCTGGGACGGCGAATTCGTCGGCTCGATCGGCTTTCGCTGGCAAGCCGGAACGGCGGCATTGCCGCCGCATGTGCTCGGGCATATCGGCTTCTCCGTCGTGCCGTGGAAGCGCGGCAACGGTTACGCGCAGCAGGCGCTCAATCTGATGCTGGGCGAAGCACGACTGCTGAACCTGCCCTACGTCGAGCTAACGGTCGGTCCGGAGAATATCGCCTCGCGAAAAACCATCGCCGCGTGCAACGGCATCCTGATTGAGCGGTTCAAAAAGACCGCCGCCTACGGCTTTGCCGAAGCGCTCAGATATCGCATCGAGTTACACGACGCCTGAAAGACTCGCACGCCCTGGAATGTCGCCATGAAAGCCAATTGGCAAACCACCCCGCACGAAACGCGTATTAGCGACGCCATTCCCATCGAATTGCTTCCCATATCCGCAGGTCAGACTGACCGGCAAGCGCTATTCGCGCTTTATCAATCGTCGCTGCGCGACTACATCGCTCAGACTTTCGGCTGGGACGACGCGTTTCAGCAAGCGCGCTTCAATACGTCGTATCGCGATGCCGATTTCGAATGGATCACTCAGGGAAAGGAAATCGCGGGCTATCTTGCGCTTGGCCATGAAGCGCAAGCCGTTCATGTGTCGCTGCTGATTGTGAAGCCCGAATTTCGCAATCGGGGCATGGGACGCGCGGTCATGCGAACGATCATGTCGCGCGCGTCGCAATCGAATCGGTCGATCACACTGTCGTGTTTCCTCTGCAATCACGATGCCGTGCGCTTCTATGAGTCGCTCGGTTTTCAGATCGAGGCGAAAGACGAACACTTCGTCACGTACCGATTTCCCGCAGACGGAAGCGGCGCGCCGTCCGCAGCATAACGGCCACCAACGTTTCAACCTCCGCTCACCCCCTGTTCAAACTCTGTCGAAACTGCTGCGGCGTACTGCCGAACGCGCGCCGGAACATCACCGTGAACGTGCGCACGTCGGCGTAACCGAGCGCCTGCGCCACATCGCCGGGCGCGTGGCCGACCGAGAGTTTCGACAAGGCGTCTTCGAGCCGCAGCCGCTCGCGCCATTGCACGAAGCTCATGCCGGTCTGCTGGCGAAACAGCCGCGCGAGCGTGCGCACGCTCGCGCCCGTGCGCTCGGCCCATTGTTCGAGTGTGTCGGCGTTCGCGGCATCGGCGATCAGGCTCTCGCAGATCGTGCGCAGACGCAGGTCGTCTGGCAGCGGCAGGCGCGGCTCGTCGGCGATATCGGGGATATCGGCGGCATCGGCATTGGCGGCATCGGCATCGGCGGCGCTCGCCAGGCGCTCCGCCAGCAAATGGAGAATCAGCGGTACGATCACGGCCGTGCGCCGTTCGGCGGCTTCGCCGTCGCCGGCCTCGCACATCGCCGCGATGCTCGCGCGCAGCAGGTCGTCGAGCGCGATCATGCGGCAGTCGCCCGCGAGCGGCGGCAGCGTGTCCGGGTCGATATAGAGCGTGCGCAGCGCGGTCTGGCCGACCATTTGCAATTCGTGCTCGATTTGCGTTCCGATCAGCAAGGCCATGCCAGGCTTGAGCGTCCACAATCCGCCCGGCGTGATCACGCGCACGATGCCGCCCGCCACGTAGATGAGTTGCGCGCGATGGTGAATGTGGGCGATTTCGTGGGCGCCGTCCGCGTAGTTGATCGCTTGCGCAATCACCTTTTTTGCAGCGGCGCTCTGTCCGAAGGTCTGGAGCCGAGGTGCGGCCATGTCCTGTTCGATGACAAAGTTGCAGCGTGATACTTCCAATACGCCAAAAATGTCCTTTTTGACGACAAAGTTGTCCTGACGTAAGTCAGGGTCTCCGATTATAGTGCCTCTGGGCGCGCTTTCGCGCCGCCTTGATCTGTCGTACTCCCCCACGGTTTTGCCCAATTAGCGCCACCAAGAGCACGCTTTTTTGTTTTTTACGATGTAACTACGAATCACTCTCATTCACATTTATCGACAGTAGCGGGTAGATCACACATGAAGACCGGGGTACGCGTTTCAAGCGCGTTGAGCAATGCCTTGCTGTTCTGCCTGTTGAGCGGCTTCCACGCCGCTCAGGCGCAGACCGCGACGACGACCAACACCACCGCCAGCACCACGACCGGCACGGACGAGCAGTTGCCCGCCGTCAAGGTGACGAGCAACCACGACAACCACGCCACCGGCACGGCGGACGGCTATGTGCCGATCACCTCCGTGTCGGCGACCAAGACCGACACGCCGCTGATCGAGACGCCGCAATCGGTCTCGGTGGTCACGAGCGACCAGATGAGCGCGCAAGGCGCGCAGACCGTGGCCGAAGCGCTGCGCTACACGGCGAGCGTGACATCGGAGATTCGCGGCGCGTCGGCGTCGGGCGCGCCTTACCTCTTCAGCCGCGGCTTCTACCTCGAACAGTTCCTCGACGGCTCGCGCATTCCGAGCGACGCGAGCTTCGGCTACGCGATCCCGAACTTCGACCCGTACGGTCTCGAACGCATCGACGTGTTGCACGGCCCGGCCTCGGTACTCTATGGCCAGGCCAATCCGGGCGGCGTGGCGAATCTCGTCAGCAAGCAGCCGACCACCACGCCGATCCACGAAGTGTTCTTCACGACCGGCAGCCACAATCTCCTGCAGGCGGGCTTCGATCTCGGCGGCGCGCTGAGCGCGGACGGCAAGCTCTCGTACCGGCTCACCGGCACGGGCCTCGACTCGACCACGCAGGTGAACGGCACGCGCCAGAAGCGCGTCTACATCGCGCCCGCCGTGACGTGGAAGCCCGACCAGAACACCACGCTCACGGTGCTCGCGAAGTATCAGCGCGACCCGGACGTCGGCTATTACAACTTCGTGCCCGCTGTCGGCACGGTGCTGTTCAATCCGGCGGGCAAGATCTCGTCGCACACAAATGTTGGCGACCCGGATTTCGATCATCACTCGCGCACGCAGCTTTCCGTGGGCTATCAGTTCGAGCATCGCTTCAACGAGACCTGGACGGTGCGCCAGAACACGCACTACACCTATGTGAAGGACGACTTCGCGAACGTGTTCCCCTACGGCTACGCGTCGGGCTCGAATACCACGCTGAACCGCTACTCGTTCTATAACCGCGAAAGCGCGAACGTCTTCACGATCGACAATCAGGCGCAGGCGAAATTCTCGACCGGCCCGGTCAAGCACACGGTGCTGGCCGGCTTCGACTTCCAGCGCGTGATCTACGGCGAAGACGTGGGCGCGGCCTTCGACGCGTCGTCGCTCAACGTGTTCGATCCGATCTACGGCAACAACACGATGCCCGCGCAAACCTCCTACGACCACATCCGCCAGAAGCAGCTCGGCGTGTATGCGCAGGACCAGATGGCGTTCGGCAAGTGGCGCTTCCTGCTCGGCGCGCGCGAGGACTGGGTCGACGCCGACGACAACAATCCCGTCACCTCGACCTACGAGTCGCAGTCGGCGCGCGCGTTCACGTGGCGCACCGGTCTCGTCTATCTGTTCGACAACGGCATCGCGCCGTATGCGAGCTTCTCGAAGTCGTTCGACCCGCAGGTGGGCGAGCTGTACGGCGGCGGCATGGCCAAGCCGACCACGGCGCAGCAGTACGAAGTGGGCGTGAAGTATCAGCCGACGGGTTACAACAGTTTCGTCACGGCGTCGCTGTTCAACCTGACCGAGCACAACGTGCTGACCGCCGACCTCGATCACTCGGGCTACTACACGCAGGCGGGCGAAGTGCGCGCGCGCGGGCTCGAACTCGAAGGCCACGCGAGCCTCACGAACGACCTGAACCTCGTGCTCTCGTACACGTATCTGAACGACGTGACGACCGAGTCCAACGACACGGCGACCACCATCGGCGGCACCAGCACGTCGCTGGAAGGCAAGAGCGTGTGGGGCATTCCGCGTCATTCGGCGTCGGCGTGGCTCGACTACACGATGCACGGCGGTCCGCTGCGCGGGCTCGGCTTCGGCGGCGGCGTGCGCTACATCGGCGCGACCTACGACGAGAGCAACACGATCCACGTCGGCGCGGTCACCGTGTTCGACGCGGCGGTTCACTACGACACCGGCAAGCACTGGCTGTTCTCGGTGAACGCGAAGAACCTGTTCAATCGCCAGTACATCGCGTCGTGCTTCAGCTCGACGACCTGTACCTATGCCGATGGCGTGGACGTGCTCGCCTCCGCGCGCTATCGCTGGTAAGCCCGAGGAAGCGTGTGTTGAACGACATGACATCGACAGCATCGACAGCATCGACTGAAGCGACTGAAGCAACCGAAGCCCGCACAGCGCGCGCGCCGCTCGCCTCGTCATCGCCCGCGCCGCTGTTCGAACTCGAAGGCGCGGCCTTCGAAGCGGACGGGCGCGTCCTGTTGCAGCCGCTCGACCTCGTCTTGCCCGCCGGCCGCATGACCGCGCTGATCGGTCATAACGGCTCGGGCAAGAGCACGCTGATCAAGCTGCTCGCGCGCCAGCAGGCCTGCACGCGCGGCGTCGCGCGTCTGCGCGGCACGGCGCTGCGCGACTGGCACGCGCGCGAGTTCGCGCGGCAGGTCGCGTATCTGCCGCAGAATCCGCCCGCCGCGACCGACATGACCGTGCGCGAGCTGGTCGCGCTCGGCCGCTATCCGTGGCATGGCGCGCTGGGCCGCCTGAGCGCCGACGATCACGCGCATATCGACGAGGCGCTGCGTCTCACCGACACCGCGCGTTTCGCCTCGCAGCTCGCCGATCATCTGTCGGGCGGCGAGCGTCAGCGCGTCTGGCTCGCGATGCTGGTGGCGCAGGCCGCGCCTTGCCTGCTGCTCGACGAACCGACTTCCGCGCTCGACATCGCGCATCAGATCGAGGTGCTGCGCCTGCTGCGCACGCTGACCGACGAACGCGCGCTCACGGTCGTGATCGTGCTGCACGACGTCAATCTCGCGGCGCGTTTCTGCGACGACATGATCGCGCTGCACAGCGGCCGCCTGCTCCAATGCGGCACGCCCGACGAGATGATGGACGCGCGCGTGCTCGAATCGATCTACGGCATTCCGATGGATATCCTCGCGCATCCGCATAGCGGCAGCCGACTGGCGGTCGCGCGCTGACATGAATCGACGGACCTTGTTGCGGCGCGCCGCGTTGTTACCTTCGTGGTTGCCTTCGTTGTTGCCGCTTTTATGCCTCGATATGCCGCGCACGTTCGCGGCGTCATCCACGCCTTCCGTGCTTTCCGTGCCCGCGCGTGCGCCGCGCGTCGTCGTGCTCGACTGGGGGCTCGTCGAGACGCTGCTCGCGATGGGCGTGATGCCCGTCGGCGTCGCCGAAGTCGACAGCTACAACGCGAGCGTGGTCGCGCCCGCCGTGCCGCCAGGCGTGACGGACGTCGGCCTGCGCCTCGCGCCGAGTCTCGAACTGCTCCAGCAACTCGCGCCCGACCTCATCCTCATCAATTCGAGCCAGGAGTCGCAGCGCGAGATGCTCGAACGCATCGCGCCGGTGCGCGCGTTCGCCGTCTATACCGATGCCGGTTCGCCGTATCGGCGCTCGTGCGAAGTGACGCTGCAACTCGGCAAGCTGTGCAACGCTGAAGCGGCGGCGCAGGCGCTGATCGACGGCACGCAACACGTCATCGATACGGCACGCGCGCGGCTCGCCGAAGCGCGCGCACGCACGCCCGCGAGTGGCACGCCGAGCCCCGCCGATCCGCTCTATCTGATCCGTTTCTTCGATGGCCGCCATGTGGGCGTCTACGGCGCGCGCAGCGTGTTTCAGGACGTGCTGGACGCGCTCGCGCTGCGCAACGCGTGGCGCGGCCCGACCGATTACTGGGGCATCGGCGTGGCCGGTCTCGAACAACTGGCCGCCGTGCCCGACGCCGCCCTGCTCTACTTCAACCCGCTGCCCGCGGGCGTCGACCGTCAGCTCGCGAGCAATCGCCTGTGGCGCGCCCTGCCGCCCGTCGCCGCCGGACGCGTGGCCGCGCTGCCGCCGTTCTGGGGCTTCGGCATGCTGCCCTCGGCGGCGCGTTTTGCCACCGTGCTCGCCGATGCGCTCAGCGGACCCGCCCGCCTCGCGACGCCAGGCACGTCACGCTCATGAATACCGCTCGCATCGCTCCACTTCGTCTTTTCCGCAGGCTTCCGCAAGGTGGCCTCGCCGCCTTGTTGACGGCCGCGCTGCTGGCCGCCGCGCTCGCGCTCAGCCTCGCCAATCTCGACGCGCTGCTGCCCGCCGCGCAATGGTGGCGCGCGCTGCGCGCGCCGCTCGGCATCCAGCAGATCGTCGTGCACGACAGCTGGCTGCCGCGTCTCGTCGTGAGCTGGTTGTGCGGCGCGATCCTCGGCCTCGCGGGCACGATCTTCCAGCAGGTGCTGCGCAATCCGCTCGCCGAACCGATGACGCTCGGCGTCTCGGCGGGCGCGCAACTCGCGCTGACCGTCGCGACACTCGCGGCCCCCGCGCTCGCCGGCGCGGCCGGTTCGTGGATCGCGCTCGGCGGCGCGTTTGTCGCCGCGCTGCTGGTGTTCGGGCTCGCATGGCGCAGCGGTCTCGCGCCGGTGCCGGTGGCCGTGGCGGGCATGGTCGTCACGCTTTATTGCGGCTCGATTGGCGTGGCGTTGCAGATGTTCTACGCGCCCTATCTGCGCGGCCTCTTCATCTGGGGCGGCGGTTCGCTCGTGCAGCAGGACTGGCAAGCCGCGACAATGCTGGCCACGCGGCTCGCGATCGGCGCGGTGGCGACGCTCCTGCTGCTGCGCCCGATGACGCTGTTCGGTCTCGCCGACGCCAACGCGCACAGCCTCGGCCTGCCGCTGCGCCGCATGCGTCTGCTGGCGCTCGCGCTGGCCGTGATGCTGAGCGCGGCCGTGGTGAGCGCGGTGGGCGTGATCGGCTTCATCGGGCTCGCTGCGCCGCCGCTCGCGCGCATGGCCGGCGCGCGTCGGCTCGGACCGCGCCTCGTGGCCGCGCCGTTGTGCGGCGCGCTGATTCTCTGGGTCGCCGATCAGGCCGTGCAGCGCTTTTCGGGCGTGATGGGCGACCTGCTGCCGACCGGCGCGGCGACCGCGCTGTACGGCGCGCCCGTCATGCTGATCCTGCTCGCGAAGATGCAGCGCGGCGCGCGGCTCGTTGCGTCGCCGTCGTCGCCATTGTCGTCGCCCTCGCTCGCCGGGCACGGCCGTCACGCCTCCTCCCCCGCCTTGCGCTGGCGTTGCGCGGCGCTGATGCTGGCGCTGCTCGGCGCGCTCGCGCTGAGCCTCGTCTGCGCGCGCGGCCCGCAAGGCTGGCACCTCAGCGGATGGAACGAACTCGCGCACGTCACGATCTGGCGTGCTCCGCGCGCGTTCGCGGCGCTGGCCGCCGGTGCGATGCTCGCCGTCGCGGGCACGCTGATGCAGCGCCTCACCGGCAATCCGCTCGCCAGTCCCGAACTGCTCGGCGTGAGCGCGGGCGCAGCGCTCGGGCTGGTCGTGCTCGTGACCGGCGCGGGCGGTTTCATGGCGTCGACCGGCGCGAGTCACACCGCGCGGCTCGCCGCCACGAGCCTCGGCGCACTGGCGGCACTGCTCGCGATCCTCGCGTTCTCGCACCGCTCGCGCTACGCGCCCGAGCGCGTGATGCTCGCGGGCGTGGCGATCGGCGCGTTGTTCCAGGCCGTGGTGGCCGTGTCGATCGCGAGCGGCGGCGAACAAGCCGCCGCGCTGCTGCAATGGCTCTCGGGCTCGACCTACACGATCACGCCCGCCGACGCCGCTTTCGCGCTCGCGCTGTGCGTCGCGCTTTGCGCATGCGTGCCGTTCACGCAGCGCTGGCTGCAAATCCTGCCGCTCGGCGACGCGCCCGCGCGCGCGCTCGGCGTGCCGATGCGCGGCGCGCGCCTCGCGCTGCTCGCCCTGATCGCGCTGCTGACGGCGGCGGCCACGCTGATCGTCGGGCCGCTCTCGTTCGCGGGACTGATCGCGCCGCACTTCGCACGCCTCTTCGGCGCGCGCCGCCCGCTCGCGCAACTCGCGCTCGCCGCGCCGACCGGCGCGCTGACGCTGGTGCTCGCCGACTGGCTGGGCCGCACGCTGCTGATGCCGCGCGAGTTGCCTGCCGGGCTCGTCGCAACGCTGATCGGCGCGCCCTATCTGATGTGGCTGCTCGGCCGACGCCGTTGAGCGGCCCGCCGCGAGAACGCATGAATCACCGATATTTCTGGGGAACACGATGCTTGTGCAACTGCTAAGACTGCTCCGCCGCCTGTGGCCGATCACCGTGCTCGCCACGCTGATGGGCGCGGCCAGCGGGATCGCCACCGCCGCGCTGCTGGCGGTCACCAACCGCACGCTGCAAAGCGGCCACGGCGCGCTGCCCACGCTGCTGTGGAGCTTCGCGGGCCTGTGCGCCATCGCGCTGATCGGCGAAGTGGCGTCGGACATCGGCAATAACATCGTCGGGCAGCGCGTGATCGCGATGCTGCGCAAGGACCTCAGCGAACGCATTCTCGCCGCGCCCATCGGCCAGATCGAACAGTTCCGCAGCCATCGCCTCGTCACCGCACTTAATCAGGACATCGATACAATCAGCGGCTTCTCGTTCCTGTTTTCGAGCCTCGCCATCGCGACCGCGACGATCGTCGGCTGCCTCGGCTATCTGCTGGTGCTCTCGCCGCTGATGCTGCTGGTCGCGCTGGCCGCGATCGCGCTCGGCTCGGTCGTGCAGACGCTCGCGCGGCGCGCCGGCATCGCGCGCTTCGGCCTCGCGCGCGCCGCCGAGGACCGCCTGCAAAAACACTATCGCTCGATCACCGACGGCGCGAAGGAACTGCGCCTGAACGGCCCGCGCCGCCGCTACGTCTACGAGCACGAACTGAGCGACACGATCGACGAAATCCGCCGCTTGCGCGTGCGCGCCGCGAACGTGTTCGTCTCCGCGAATGCGTTCGGCTCGCTGCTGTTCTTCATCGTGGTCGGCTTGATGCTCGCGCTGCAAAACGGCGTGGCGGGCGCGGATCGCGCGGTGACGACGGGCTTCGTGCTCGTGCTGCTCTACATGAAGGGGCCGATCCAGGAGATCGTCGGCGCGTTGCCGATCATCGGGCGCGCGCAGGTGGCGTTCCAGCGCATCGCCGAATTGCAGGCGCGCTTTTCGACGCGCGAGCCTGCGCTCGTGGCGGCGGATTCGCGCGATGCTAACGGGGAAAGAGGGGAAAAAACCGAAGCGGCAACGGCCGTCATCGACTGGGAAAACTTCACGACGATCTCGCTCGATCGCGTGCATTACCGCTTCGCCGCGCCGCCCGCCGCCGACGACGGCGCGAGCCGCCAGGACGCGAAAGACGCGCCCGGCGGCTTCGAACTCGGCCCGGTCGATCTCACGATCACGCGCGGCGAAACGCTCTTTATCGTCGGTGAAAACGGCTGCGGAAAAACCACGCTGATCAAGCTGCTGCTCGGCCTCTATCGGCCCGACGCGGGCCAGTTGCGCGTGAACGGCCAGCCCGTCGACGACCGCGGTCTCGACGCGTATCGCCAGCTTTTTTCGGCGCTGTTCTCGGACTATTACCTGTTCGACACGCTGATTCCCGGCGAAGCGCGCCTCGGCGCCGAAGCGCAGCGCTATCTCGAACGCCTGGAGATCGCGCACAAGGTGCAGGTGCGCGACGGCGCGTTCACCACCACCGACCTCTCGACGGGACAGCGCAAGCGCCTCGCGCTCGTGCACGCTTATCTTGAACAACGGCCGGTGATGGTGCTCGACGAATGGGCCGCCGACCAGGACCCGACTTTCCGCCGCGTGTTCTACACCGAGATTCTTCCCGACCTGAAGCGTCAGGGCAAAACGCTGATTGTGATCTCGCACGACGACCGCTATTTCGACGCATCGGACCGCTACATCCGCATGGAAAACGGCCGCATCGTCGAGGAAGTGCGCCCGCAGCACGCCGCGCGCACCGGCACGCTCTGATGACACGCACGGATTCTCGCGCATCGAAGCTCGCGCATCCGACCTGAACCGACTCTGACGTGGAGGCCTCACCGCATGTCAACCATCGTCACGCAACCGGCATCGACGCAACGACACGGCACGACGCGAACGCAACGAGCGCAGCGAACGAGCCGGACGAAGCGCACCCAAACGGCCGCCGCGCCGCATTTCGACACGCATCGGCTGACACGCAGTTTCCCCGCGCAACTCGCGGCGCCGGGCGCGGGCGTGCTGCATCTGTGGCGCTTTCGCGCGAGCTGGCTGCCCGTTCCGATCCACGAAAGCGAGCAATGGCTCTCGGACGCCGAGCGCCATCGCGCGCGTCTGCATCCGAACGCGGCGCAACGCCATCGCTACATCGCGAGCCGTGTGATGCTGCGCTGGATCGGCGCGAATCTCTCGGGGCAGGCGCCGCGCGATGTCGTCATCGCCGAGGGGTATGGCGAGCAGCGCGGCGCGCGGCTCACGGTCGGCGACCAGCATTTGAGCGTCGATATCGCGTTCGGCGGCATCTGGGTGCTGATCGCCATCGCGCAACCGGCGCTCGCGCTGGGCATCGCCATGCCGCGTCCTGGTGGCGAAGCGGCGGACATCATCGAAGCAGGCAGCACGCAGCGGCGCGCACGCGCGAACGTGTGGGACGTGATGCGGGCCCGCGCGCGGCGCTCGCAGGAAGGCGCGAGCCAACGCCGCGCGGCACGCATGACGAGCCTCGCGGGCGCGTTGCAGCGCGCGGACAGAACCTCGCCCGTGGATGAACTCGACACGCTCGACGCGCTCGACCCGCTCCACGACGACGGCCCCGCCCTCTGGCTCGATCTCGCCGACGCGGGCCGCTGGCACGTGATCGACCTGCCGATGCCCGGCGAGATTCGCGGTGCAATTTCGGTCGCGCAGCGCATCGAGCAGATTCATGCGGTGGGGTGGTTTGGGCCGTGAGAACAAGGCACTCCGGCATTGACCAGTGCGCGCGCAATTCACATCGATCGATGCGCGCGCAAAGACCCTGAGCGCATGAGTGCTTTCTATTCGGCATCAAAAATCGAAATTCACCATTGCGTACAACGTGCTTAACTATCGGCCGCTCCTTTTCTACACTTGGCATCACGTGGCGCGAACTCGACTTCGCGCCGTCGATATACGGCATGGCGCGATTTACGCCATCGGGCAATACGAAAACTTCGTTTTGCGCGGTTTATGCCGGAAATTCAGTCCAATAATGGAGGAGCACATCATGAAATCCACCACTCGCACGCTGTTCGCTAGCGCGGCCGCCGCCGCATTGATGATTTCTGGCGCCGCATTCGCGCAAAACAACACGCTGGCAACGCCGAGCGTGAAGTCGCCGGTCGCGCCGCCTGCAAGCGGCTACGGCACCCCGGGCCTCGCCAATTCGGATAGCGGCGCACGCACGCAGAATTCGACTCAGGCGAATGGCACGAACACGACGTCGATCGCCCCGGCTTACGGCACCAACAACACGCTCGCGACGCCTTCCACGAAGTCGCCGGCTGGCCAGTAAGGTTTCGCTTAAGGCCTGTGCCCAATGAAAAAGACCGTTACCCCTGTTCGGGCAACGGTCTTTTTTCTTGCTGACGCACTTAACCCGCGCTTAACTCCCGATTACCCCGCTCGCACGACTTTCGGCTGAAAGGCCGTAACGCGCGAACCGTCGCCCGCGGCTTCTTCGCGTGGCGCAAGCGTCGACAGATAACGCAGGCAGCACACGCGCAGAAACGAAGCGAAATTGAATGGCTCGTCGCCACGCAGCGCGTGCAATTCATCGTAAAGCTTGACGGCGAACTGGCTCGTCGTGAGTTGCTCGCGATGCGCGATTTCCTGCAGCACATCCCAGAACAGATTTTCGAGGCGCACGGTGGTCACCACGCCGTGAATGCGTAGCGCTCGCGTGCGCGGCTCATAGAGAATGGGATCCGCGTTGATATAGATTTCGCACATTCGATCGGCTCCTTTTTCCTGCATTCGGGACGGCGCAGGGCTAACGCGCGAATAGCACGCGTGCTCTGGCGATACGCAATACTCTCAAATCCTGCGCGGCCCTGCTACAAGAATGCACGCGCGCGCCGTCAATCTTAAAGCGTAATGCGCGTGCCGAGCAGCGCGAGGAATTGCGCGAGCCAGTTGGCGTGCGACGTCCATGCGGGCGCGGTGACGAAATTGGCGTCGGTGATCGCATCGGGCCAATCGAGCGCGACGTATTGCGCGCCCGCGAGCTTGACCTCCGGCGCGCATGCCGGATACGCGGAAATGCGCCGCCCTTCGATCACGCCCGCTGCCGCGAGCAATTGCGCGCCGTGGCACACCGCGGCAATCGGCTTGTTCGTTTCGGCGAAATGGCGCACCCAGCCGATTACCGTTTCGTTGAGCCGCAGATATTCGGGCGCACGGCCGCCGGGAATCAGCAACGCGTCGAATTGCGCGGGGTTGATCGACGCGAAATCGGCGTTCAGCGTGAAATTGTGGCCGCGCTTTTCGGTGTAGGTCTGATCGCCTTCGAAATCGTGAATCGCCGTGCGGATCACGTCGCCCACCCGTTTGTCGGGCGCGACCACCGAAACCGAATGACCGACCGCCGCGAGTGCCTGAAACGGCACCATCAGTTCGTAATCTTCCACGAAGTCGCCGGCGAGGATGAGAATGCGCTTGGACATGTTCCGTTTCCTGTCTGTGATTGGCTGGAATGCGGGAAACAATGTAGCAAGCGTGGTGGCGCATCGGGTAATAGAGGGTTAAATGCGGCGCATCTTTTTCTGCGCGGCAGGCGACGATGGAGCCCCTCCGCCTCACGAACTCGAGGCAGGCGGCAACACGAAAATCGCATACTGACGTGCGGGAAGTGTCATTCCCCACGCGCGCCTGCGAATATCAATCGGCGTCGCCAGTGCATGGCTGAACGTCTTCGCTTCGTCATGACAGGAAGCATCATCGCGGCGGCAGACAATGAGCATCCCCTCGCGTCGAACATCATCGCTTCGCAACCACGGCGTCGTTCGCGGAGCACTCAGGTCCCAATAGCGGGTTCGGCCGCCCGAATAAAACGCGACGGATTGCGCTTCGTGAACCGAGCCCGAAACCACCGGAATCGTGTCCTGACCGAATTGCCGTTTCCAGATCGCGCGAGCAGCGTCAGCCAGCTCTGCGCGCGGCTCTGCGGCATCGTCGGTATTGCGACGCGCGCCCGCATAGCCCACGGCAGCCGTGCCGATCAGCACGAGCATCCAGTAAACAATCAGCACACGCATGGAACGCTCGACCCGCAACGACACATCCATGCGGAAAAGCACGCAGACCCACATCGGCACAACGGCAAACCACTCGGCCATTCCCCATACAGAGGCCATCTGCGCTTTGGCGGCGATGGCGATGCTTCCAATCACCATGAACGGGCCGAACGTGAGCACCCACAAATCGGGGTACATCCTCGGTGAGATACAGCTTGCCAGCATCTGCTTCGCCGCCTTCACCCTCGCTCCCTTCACGAGAAGGATGACGAAGACGAAGCTCGGCAACAGATAGCCGATCTGGGCAAGCGTATAAATGGAAAATCGCGCCATTGCCACCGCCATGGGACTTCCCGATGTTCTTTGCGCGGCGTATTCAAAGGTCTGGAATTGATGCTCGACCAGCCAAACCAGATGCGGAAGCAGCACGATGAATCCCGCTGCCACAACGATCAGCGACTGCCAGCTAAACGCGCGGCTACGCCAGCGCGGACGCGCAAACGCCGCCATAAGAAGCGCAATGAGCAACACGACCGAGAAATACTTCCCGAGAACGGCGGCGGCGGCCAGCGCGCCCAACGCAAGCGCCGAATGCCATTTTCCCGATTGCATGAAGCGCACAAAAAAATAGGCCGTCCACGGCCATAGTGACAGCAGTACGGCATTCGCGTTGAATTTAATCGAGAGCGTCGAATAGAGAGGTGAGACAGCCATCGCAAGGCCAGCGACAGCAGCAAGCCGCAAGGGCAGGAACCGGCGCGCCAACGCGACGATACCGAATAGCCCGACCATTGCATTGAGCGCGGACAGTGCGAAGTACGCAAGATCCGTGTGAGGAAATATCTGGAACCAGAGCGCCGTGATCCACGCAAAGAACGGAGGATGTTTCGCATAACCCGCCTGCCACTCGATACCCCACACGTAGTTCTCGACCATATCGCCGGGTATATCGAGGTTACCGCGCGAGAGCCACGCGCCGATGGTCCACACGATCGCGTTGACGGGCAGCAGGGCCAACAACCAGGCCGCCTTGCGTTTTGCGACTGAATGGGTCGGCGAATCGATTTCAGTATTGATCGACAGATTGGATTGCATCATCAGTGGAATATTCCGAAATGCGGAATTCACGAAGCAGCCAGAGGCCGTCAGGTTTTGGAGACGCGGAAGGTCCAGACTGAACTGGCCGTATAAGTCAGCACGAGCAGGACGGCAGTCGTCACGCATTGCGCGACCATCCATGCCACATCAGCCAAATGTGTGAGCACAAGCATGAGTGCGCCGTTCAGCGCAAGTCCCGCGGCGGCGATGACAAAGAATCGGGGAGCACTTTTTGCGTGCGGAAGTGCGCTGCGAAACGTAAAGCGATGGTTGAGGTAGTAATTAATCAGCGCACCCGCAACAGCCCCGAGACACGAGGCGACCACCGGCCCGACCGTGTGTGTCATGACCAATGCAGCGAGTGTCAGGTACTGCACCAGCGTACCGGTTGCACCGACGCACGCGTACCCGACGAACCGGGTTAGCGCGACCCGCCTCACGATTTTCCGAACCGATAGGTATTGCGCACGATATAGACAGGCCGACGCTTCGACTCCATATAAATGCGACCGATATATTCGCCAACCACGCCAATTCCCACGAGCTGTATGCCACCAAGAAAAAGCACGGCGACGATGAGCGATGCGTAGCCCGGCACATCCACGCCTTTCAGCCAGGTGCGCACGATCAGATAGATTGCATAGCAGATTGCGAAGACGGCTGTGAAACCACCCATGTAGGTCCATATGCGTAAGGGCAGCGTACTAAAACTCGTGACGCCTTCCAGTGCGAGATTCCACAGCTTCCACCCCGAGAATTTCGTCTTTCCACCGACGCGCGGGCATCGGGCGTACTCGATCTGCGCGGTACGAAAGCCAACCCAGGCGAATAGCCCCTTCATATAGCGCCGGTTCTCGGGCAAACGCTTTAGCGACTCCACCACTTGTCGGGACATGAGTCTGAAATCGCCGGAGTTCTCAGGAATGGTGATATCGGCGATGGCGTTATGAATACGGTAGAACAGTGCCGCCGTTCCGCGTTTGACATAGGTGTCGCTGCGGCGCTCGACACGCTTGGCGAGCACGACATCGTAGCCCTCTCTCCATCGCTCAACCAGTTTCGCAATGACTTGCGGCGGGTCTTGAAGATCTGCGTCGAACGGAATTACGACCGAACCCGTCGCTGCATCGATGCCTGCCGTGAGCGCCGCTTCTTTCCCAAAGTTGCGCGACAAATCGACCACCTGAATATGGAAATTGTCCTTGCAGGCTGCCAGCAATTTATCGAGTGTTGAATCAGTACTGCCATCGTTGACACAAATGATTTCGTAGTCGGCGTGGGAAATTCCACGGAGAACCGGCACAACGGCATCGAAGAACGCGGCGATGATCGGCGCCTCGTTGTAGAAGGGGACCACAAGCGAGATGAGCGCGTGCGCGCAGGATTTTTTGTCTCGATACTCGATCATCGCTGTGGTGGTCTCCATTTATATTTTTTTGAACGATGTCTTGAAATGAAAGCTTTAAATGAAGCTCTAATAAAAAACAATAATCGACTATGAATCCGCAAGCACACACGCAATTCACAGCAACATAAGTGTCTACCTGCTTTCCTTGCACGGGAAAGAAGGTGTACGCATCGTGTCTCAATCTCGAAATTTAGACTACTTGAAACCGTGACAATTTGACGATTTACGGTATCGAATCACTCGAACATCCATGCGACGCGCCGTTCACTCTAGAAATTTGACATTCAACAAATTCAATCCATATTTCTGGAAAAATCGATGATTCGATACTGGCCCCATAAGTACCGTGCAGGCGAAATCCCGGCTCTTTGATTTGCCTTCCGGGAAGCGGTCGCTTCCTTTGCCGCATCGCGCAGCGGCAACGCTTGCAGATCAGCACAAAGCCTGGAAAACATGCGCAGGAAGATTTGGCTGACGATCGAAACAGGCATATCGACAGAAATTAGCTCGTCAACAAAAAAGCCGCCAACCGAAGGTCAAGCGGCTTTTCCAATCGCTGCTATTCAACAAGGCAATAAGCCCCCCTTTTAATTCCCCACCGGCGACTTCACGCTCGGCGTCGCCAGCGTGTTATTACTCTTCGGCGCGCTGGTCCCCGATGTCGTGCCGTTAGTCATACCCGGCTGTTGACCCATGTTCGCCCCTTGCCCGCTCATGCCACTGTCCGAATTGGCAGCGCCAGGCATGCCGTAACCGCTCGACGTGTCGTTCATTTGATTCGTCGCCGGGCTGGCCGTGGTGCCGTGGCTCGACGATCCGCTGCTCATTCCGCCGTTCGTCTGTGCAAAAGCGCCGCCGGACAATGCGAGTGCCGCGAATGCAGCGAGGAAAGTTCGGGTTCCCTTTTTCATGATCCGTTCCTCCGTGAATTGGACAGGAAGATCGGCGCACGCGTACGCGCACTCGACCCTGCATTTTCTTGCGCAATCACCGTGCCGCACGCGCCATTAACTCGACCCGCTCAATCCGCACTGAATTATTCGCATCGCATCAAACGATTAACTGCTCATTATTTGGGATTACGGATGATCAGTGTTTACACGAATGGGTCACGCACCCGTTCTTTTCATAATATCAACGCACTAAATCAAGAAGCGACGGTACGAGACAACCACCCAGGAGGCACCGTGACGGGCATCCGGCTGAGCGGCGTAACGAAGCGGTACGGAGACACCGAGGTCATTACCGGCCTCGACCTCGACATTCACTCCGGTGAATTCCTTGTTTTTCTCGGCCCTTCCGGCTGCGGAAAATCCACCTTGCTGCGCATGATCGCCGGGCTCGAAACCGTGAGCGACGGGCAGATCAGCATTGGCGAGCGGCGCGTGAACGAGCAGCCGCCCGGCAAACGCGGCGTGGCGATGGTGTTTCAGCATTACGCGCTCTATCCGCACATGACCGTCTACGACAACATGGCGTTCGGTCTGCGCAATACGGGCGTGAATGCGGGCGAAGTCGACAAGCGCATCAACGAAGCCGCCCGCATGCTCGAACTCGGCACCTTGCTGCAGCGCCGTCCGGCGCAGCTTTCCGGCGGGCAGCGCCAGCGTGTCGCCATCGGACGCGCCGTCGTTAAGGAACCCGAAGCGTTTCTTTTCGACGAGCCGCTGTCCAATCTCGACGCCGCACTGCGCAACCGCACCCGACTCGAGCTCGCGCGCATTCATCAGCGCCTGCACGCCACGATGGTTTTCGTCACGCACGATCAGGTGGAAGCGATGACGCTCGCGACCCGCATCGTGGTGATGAACCGGGGGCGCATCGAGCAGATCGGCGCGCCGCTCGACATTTACCGCCGGCCCGCCACGCGCTTCGTCGCGGGCTTTATCGGCGCGCCGGCGATGAACTTCATCGAGGTCGAACGCGCCGGCGACAACGGCGGCAGACTGACCGTCTCGCTGCCGTTCGATGCCGTGACGGTGCCCACCGCCGTTGCCGCGGCCAGCCTGCCTTCGGGCAAGCTCACGCTGGGCGTGCGCGCCGAACACGTCCTGCTCGATCCGCAAGGCCCGATCACCGCACGCGCCGAAGTCATCGAACGGCTTGGCGATCGCTCGCTCGCCCACGTGAGCCTGCCCAACGGGCAGTTGATCGTGGCGGAACTGCCGCGCGAGCGCGAACTCAACACCGGCGACACGGTTCGCCTGAACCTCGACGCAGCGCACCTGCATCTGTTCGACGAATCGGGCACGGCATACCATGGCCTCTGACCGCTCGCTCGCCATGCCGCTGCCGAAGACGCACGAAGGCCGCCGCCGCAAGCTGCGCGCGCCGTGGTCCAACGCGCTGTTCGTGCTGCCATTCGTGATCGTCTACGTGCTGTTGCTGGTCGTGCCGCTGGCGTTCGGCTGGTGGCTCAGCTTCCAGCGCGTGGACCTGCTCGCGGGCACGAGCGACTTCATCGGCATCCGCAATTATCTCGATCTCGCGTTCGATCCGATCTTTCGCGGCGCGATGCGCAACACGTTTTATTTCGGCATCCTGACTGTACCGGTATTCGTGCTGCTCGGCCTCGCGCTCGCGCTGGTGCTCAACCGTCCGGGCCGCTTCGGCGCGGCGCTGCGCGCGCTCTTTTTCGGCTCGTCGGTGCTGTCGGTCACCATCGTCACGCTGGTCTGGAAGCTCGTGATGATGCCCGGCAACGGCCTGCTCGCCGACGTGAGCCACGCCTTCCACTGGCCCGAATTCCTGCCGCTCATGCACGAGGCCACGGCGCTGCCGGCCATCGCGGTCGTGACGGTCTGGTGGATCGTCGGTCTGCCGATGATGCTGTTTCTCGCCGCGCTCCAGCAGATTCCGCAAGAGCTTTACGAAGCAGCGTCGCTCGACAACGCCACGCGCTGGCGCACCTTCACGAAGATCACGCTGCCCTCGATCTGGCGCACCGTCGCGCTCGTGGCCGTGATCGAAGCGGTGCTGCAATTCCAGATCTTCGGCCAGGCGCAACTGCTCACCGATGGCGGCCCCAACAATTCCACGCGTCCGCTCGTGCAATTCATCTACGAGACCGGCTTCCGTCAGTGGTCGTTCGGTTATTCCGCCGCGGCGGCGCAGGTGCTGTTCGCGTTGATGCTGATCGGCGTGGTCGCGCAAGCGTGGCTGCTGCGTAAAAAGGAGAAGGCATGAGCACGCTCGCATTCGAATCGCGGCCGCGCGGCGCGCTGGCCGGCCGCCTGGGCGACCGGCTGATGCTGGGCGCGGTGGTCGCGCTCGCGCTGCTCTGGATCACGCCGCTGGTCTGGGTGCTGTGTCTCTCGTTCAAGCCGAACGCATTTCTCGAACAGCACACCGACGTCCTGTTTTCGCCGCCGTTCACGCTGCAGAACTACACGAACATTCTGCAGACTTCGGCGGTCGGCGGTTGGCTCGTCAACAGCCTGATCGTTTCGATCGGACAGACGCTGCTCACGCTGATTATCGCGTCGCTCGCGGGTTACGGTTTTGCGCGCACGGAATTTCCCGGCAAGCGTTATGTGTACGTGATTTGCCTCTGCGGACTGGCCGTGCCCGAACAGGCACTCGTGATTCCGCTGCATCATATCTTCGCGACGCTCGACTGGCATAACACCTATGGCGCGCTGATCCTGCCGCGTCTCGCCTCGCCGTTCGGCGTCTATCTGATGACGCAGTATTTCAAGGCGGTGCCGGTCGAGATCGAAGAAGCCGCGCTGCTCGACAATGCGTCCCGATTCAAGGTGTTCTGGCGCGTCGTGCTGCCGCTTTCGCTGCCCGCGCAAGCCACGCTCGCGATCTTCACGTTCCTCAGCGCCTGGAACGATTATCTGTGGCCGCTGGTGTCCGCCTCGAAGCCCGAGATGTACACGCTGACGATCGGCCTCGCCTCTACGCAAGGCAATTTCGCGCAGTCCGAAGGCATCGGCTATCTGATGGCGCAGGCGATCTTCGCCGGCCTGCCCATCTTCGTGCTCTATCTGTTCTTCCAGAAGTACATCGTGGCGGCCGTGGCCGGCACGGCGGTACGCTAGTCCCCGGTATCGAGCAGCAGGCATGGCGTGTCGTTCGACGCGCGTCACGCGTCCGATAGAGATTAATTCGCAGTGCAAATAAGACAGCGTCCTGTGCGCAACCCAAGCGCGCCGCCGGACGCCCACAGGAGAGAGACATGAGAAGAACGTTGGTGCGCGGCGTGCTCACGCTCGCGGCGCTCGGATTCGCGGCAACCTTGACGGCGCCGGTGCAGGCCAAGACGGAAATCACGCTGTCGCGCTTTTTCGGCGCCTGTGACGCCGAATACGGCAAGGTCAACGACGTGAGCAAAGCCTCGGGCGAATGCGGCATCATCACGACGCTCGTGAACCAGTTCAATGCCACGAACAAGGAAGACATCGTCGTCAAGCCGCAGATCATCGAATGGTCGCCCTACTACACGCAGATCGACGCGCGCATTCTGAGCCGCGACGTGCCGACCATTTCGGTGATGCACGAGGCCGTGCTCGGCGACTATGTGAAGCGCAATCTCGTCGAGCCGCTCGACGACGGCTTCAAGTCGGTCGGCGTCGACAAGAACGATTTCACGCCGCAGGCGCACCGGGCCATCACGTTCGGCGACAAGACCTACGCGCTGCCGTTCGACACGCATTCGTGGCTCTGGCACATCAACGTGAATCTGTTCAAGAAGGCGGGCCTCGTGGATGCGAGCGGCAAGCCCATCCTGCCGAAGACGCCCGACGAACTGCTCGCGCAGGCCAAGCAGTTCAAGGACAAGACGGGACTGCCCTATTTCGCGGTGCCGATCGCCAATGAATCGGCGGCGCAAACGCGCACGTTCTATACGTGGGTGTATCAACAGAACGGCACGCTGTTCCCGAACGGCCCCACGAAGATCGACATGCATACGCCGGCGGCCACCAACGCGCTCACGCTCTACGACAAGCTCATGAAGGCCGGTGACATCACGCCTGGCCTCGACTACGGCGCGGCGAACCAGGCGTTCGAAAACGGCAAGGCCGGCGTGCTCATGTGCGGCACGTGGGTGATCGAGGACTTCACGAATCTGTCGAACAAACCGGGCACCGCGCTCGCAAACGGTTACGACGTCGTGCCGTTCCCGAACCTGTTCCAGAAGAAGGCCGTGTGGGCCGACGGTCACTCGTGGGTCATGCTCAAGGGCGGCGCGAAGGACGAGAAGACCCGCCACGCCGCGCTGGTGTTCCTGAAGTTCCTCTATGACCACGACGGCGACTGGGCCCGCACCGGCCATCTGCCCGCGCGTCAGTCGGTCATTACGAGCGCCGCCTTCAGCGCGCTGCCGCATCGCGATGCGATCAAGGAGATTTCGAGCACCGGCTATGCGCTGCCGAACACGGTGCCGCGCCAGTTCGCGATCCAGCAGATCGTGGGCGAGGAAATCAGCAATATGCTCTCGACCGGCAAGTCGGTCGCCGACGTGGAGAAGGAAGCGGAGCAACGCACCAACGCCCTGCTGGCGCGATAAGCCCGCCAGCCATTGATTCGTCATGCCAGGTAAATTCAGGTAATGGCGCGCGAACCCTACGAGCCGCGCGCCATCCGATAACGCTACAGGATGGATAGAGGAACACCATGATCGCTTCCCGCCTCATTGTCGACCGCGACTTTGTCGTCTCCGATCTCGACCGGCGCGTGTTCGGCGTTTTCGTCGAACACATGGGCCGCTGCGTCTACACCGGCATCTTCGAGCCCGGTCATCCGCAGGCCGACGAACGCGGTTTTCGTCAGGACGTGATGGCGCTCACGCGCGAACTCGGCCCGACGATCGTGCGCTATCCGGGCGGCAATTTTTTGTCGGGCTACAACTGGGAAGACGGCGTGGGTCCGCGCGAGAAGCGTCCGCGCCGCCTCGATCTGGCGTGGTACTCGACCGAAACGAATCAGTTCGGCACCAATGAATTCATCGAGTGGTGCCGCGAGCTCGATATCGAGCCGATGTACGGCGTGAATCTGGGCACGCGCGGCCCCGACGAAGCGCGCCGTTTCGTCGAATATTGCAATCACCCGAGCGGCACGGCGCTGTCCGATCTGCGCCGCGAACACGGTCACGAAAAACCGCACGACATCAAGTTCTGGTGTCTCGGCAACGAGATGGACGGCCCGTGGCAAATCTGCCGCAAGACGGCCGAGGAATACGGCCGCGCGGCACTCGAAACGGCCAAGCTGATGCGCTCCGTCGATCCGACGATCCAGCTCGCGGCCTGCGGTTCGTCCACGCATGAAATGCCCACGTATGGCACGTGGGAAGACCGCGTGCTCGATCATTGTTTCGAGCAGGTCGATTTCATTTCGCTACACACTTACTTTGAAAACAAGCGCGATTCGACCGCCGAATTTTTCGGCAATATCGAAGTGATGGATCTGTTCATCAAGGAAATCGTGGCGGTGGCGGACAGCGTGGCGGCGCGCAAGCATTCGTCCAAGCGCATCATGCTGTCGTTCGACGAATGGAATGTCTGGTACAAGGCGCGCACGATCAACGATCTGCGCAAGCCGGGCTGGCCCGAAGCGCCGCGTCTGATCGAAGAGGTCTATAACCACGAGGATGCGCTCGTGGTGGGCGGCGCCCTCATCACGATGATGAACAACGCCGACCGCGTGAAGACCGCGTGCCTCGCGCAGCTCGTCAACGTGATCGGCCCGATCATGACCGAGCCGGGCGGCCGCGCGTGGCGTCAAACGATTTTCCATCCGTTCTCGCAGGCCTCGAAATTCGCGCATGGCCGCGTGCTCAAATCGGTGGTGGAGTCGGCCACGTATGAAGCGGAAACGTTCCCCGAGATTCCGTATCTGTGCGCGGCGGTCGTGGACGATCGCGCCACCGGCACCACGGCCATCTTCGCGCTCAATCGCCATTTGAGCGAGGAGATGGAACTCGATATCGAATTGCGCGGTCTCGGCAGGGAACGCACGCTCGATCACGCGCTCGAGTTGTATCATGCCAACATGAAAGCGGTGAACACGGTGGAGGCGCCGTCGACGGTGGCACCCGCGATTAACGACGCCGTGTCGGTCGACGGGGAACGCGTGCGCGCGAAGCTCAAACCGGGCTCGTGGAACGTGATTGTGACGACCGCCCGATAACACGGCGCGGACACGCCGTGCACGATGTCTACGAAGGGGAAGTGATGTTCGAGCGCGAACCGATCGTCGGCAATATCACGACGCAGATCGCCAAGATTATCGGCATGCGCGTGGTCTCGGGCGAGTTCGCGCCCGGCGACGCGCTGCCGGTCGAAAGCGAACTGTGCAGCGCGTATGGCGTGAGCCGCACCACCCTGCGCGAAGCCATCAAGCAACTGGCGGGCAAGCGTTTGATTGCCGTGTCGCCGAAAATCGGCACACGCGTGCTGCCATTCTCCGACTGGAATCTGCTCGACCGCGATGTGCTCGCGTGGCGGCTCAATGCGCAATTCGATTCGAAGATCGTCGAGGACATTTTCGAAATGCGCATCTGTTTCGAGCCGCGCGCGAGTTTTCTCGCGGCGCGTCATGGCAACGAGGAAACCGTGCAGATCATCGAGCGGCGTTATCTCGAACTCGTGGCCGCCTACGATCAATCGGCGCAGCACGGCGCATCGGCGATTCGCGCGGCAGCGGACGCGAACCTGGAGTTTCACCTCGCGATCATCACGGCCTCGCAGAACGGCATGTTCATCACGATCGGCAATGCGATCAAGGCGGCGCTGCGCGTGTCGTCGGAGATGATGCAACGCGAGGCCGCGCAGCCGAGCGAGGATCTCGTGCTGCACGACGCCGTGCGCGGCCATATCGTGGCGCGCGAGGCGGACGCGGCGGCGGCGGCGATGACGCGTTTGCTGGAGACGTCGCGCGACCGCATCCTGCGTTATACGACGGCGCCGATCACGCCATGAGAACCGACGGTTTTCGCGGGGAGGGGGGTGCGCAGCACCCCGCCGTCAGGGCATCCGCTTACGGCCTGAGCGCCACCTGATCGGCCTTGATCCAGCGAAGCAAGTGACGGCCTGACGCGCCAACGTAATCCACGTACATCCAGCCCTCCGGCGCCGCCTTCACCACGCTCACCGCATCGTGCTGAACGAGATAGGCGCGGCTCGCGTGGGCGTCGTCGGGCGCGGTATAGAGCGTCGCCTTCTGCGCCGTGACCGTGGCCTCGCGACGCCCGCTATCCGCCGCGACGGGCGTGCTGTCTACGCTGCTTGCGCTGTTATCGCCGCCCACACCGGCAAGCGCAGCGTCGATCAGCCTCGCATCGCCGTGACCGCCCGCCGCCTGCAATTTGCCCGCGATGTCCCGGTACGCCTCGCGATTACCCGGCGACGGCGGATCGCAGCGCAGCAGATTGCGGACGCCCGCGTCGTCGTCCACGACCGGCCGGATCGGCTGCCCCGATTTCACGAGGCGCAGCAACCGGCTCGCCGAGGGGCGGTCGTCGCTCAGCATCAAACGCGTCTGATCGTCCGAACCCCACTGCGCGGGTTGACCGCGCTGCCAGCGCTCGCCGCAAATCTCGCCCGTTTGGTCGGCGCTGATACAGCCCGTGCGGATCTCGATGGCGGAACAGTATTCGCGGCTCGACACGACCTCGGGCTGCCCCGGTCCCGTCGACACCGTCCCTGAACTGATACGCGCAACGACCACGTATTGACCGGACGGCGAGATATCGTCGCTGGATGGGGATTCCATCTGCGTGCCCGCCGCGTTCCATTCGCCCGCCCCCGGCAGCAGACTGAAAGCCGCGCCGTTCGGGAACTGGAAGACGGCACGCTGCCACGCGCGTTCGGGCAACGCAGCCTTTGGGTTCAGGGCTTTGTCGTAGAGAATCGCCCCGCCGCCCGGCAAGGCAAACCGGTACGTGGAGGGCGGCGCAGCGGCCATTGCCTGCGCAGCGAAGCCCGCGCTCAGAACCAAGGACGAGGCGACGCGCGTGGCGCGCTGACGAAGCGTGCTCGCCACAGTCGTGTGGCGTGAATTCGCGCGGTTCAGAATGACACTCCCCGAGTCAAAAAATCGCATCATCATAACGGCGGCACTGCGCCGATTGCGCGTGAGCGACCGACGCTTTTCGCGGGGAGGGGGGTGCGCAGCACCCCGCCGTCAGGGCATCCGATCCCGAATCGCCATGAGCAAATCGATGTGCCGCTCCACGAGCAGCGGAATCGCCGACTGACCGTTGATCCATCGGCCGATGGTACGGCGGTCGTAGCCTGAATAATCGGCGAATGTGACCTGGGTCCAGCCCAGGCGCGCGAGGGCGTAGGAAAGATCTGCGGGTTTCATGGGATTTCAGCAATATCGACAAAATGTCCCGCCTCATCGGGACTCAAAGCGACATTTTGTCATGATTGCGCCCGATCTGGCACCCCGATTTCGCCCTAAAAATCGCGTCGGAACGTCATGAAACACCATCCGGCGCGGCTGCCCACCCGTTCGCCTCACGCCATTCCACCCCACTCCCATCGCCGCCGCAAGGCACTCTCCGATCTTGCTTCCAACTGGAAGAATCCCTTCGCCAAATCATGGTTAACCCCAGGGCGTGAAACTCCTAGACTCTGCTCATCGGTTGCGACAAATCAGCCCAACCGAAAACCAGAACACCAAGGAGGTTGTAATCATGAAGTCCCTGATCCAGGCCGTTGCAGTTGCCGTTGCTCTCGTTGTCCCGGTTGCTTCGTTCGCCCAGTCGAATGGCCCGCTGACCCGCGCTCAGGTTCGCGCCGAACTCGTCCAGCTCGAAAAGGCCGGCTACAGCCCGTCGCGCGGCAACGACCCGCACTACCCCGACGACATCCTCGCCGCCGAAGCCAAGGTCGCCGCGCAGAACAACGCGGTCGGCGGCGTGGCGAACGGTTCGGCTGCCTCGGGTGCGCCCGTCGCCGCGGTGCGTCCCGCCTACGACGGCATGAAGCCGGTCTACTTCGGCCAGTAATCGCAGCATCGACGTGCCGCTTCGCGCTTCACCGCCTCATTTCACCGCCTCATCGATCCACGCACTGAGCCACGCATCCCGGGCACGCAGCGACGCGCGATCTGAGGCGGTCACGCCGACGGTTTGAAGGGCCGGATGGTCGCCCGCGCCAGCCCTGCCGCCACGAAGGCGCAAGCGGCCGACACGAGCGCGACGGCGCGCAGCGCATCGGCGATCGCATCGGCCTGTGCGCGGACGATGGCGGTCGCGAGCGGCGCAAACGCCCTGCTTGTTGCCGCGCTTGTGGTGCCGCTGATGGTGCCGCTGATGGTGCCGCTTGTGCCGCTTGTTTCGCCGCTCATCGCCCCGCTCGCCGCCGTCGACACCACGCTCGATGCCGCCTCCGGCTCCAGCAATCGCCCGCTCTGCCGCGTCTCGCGCGGCACGTGCAGCGCATCGAGCCGCGTCGAGAGCGCCGCGTCGTGCGCCCACACGAACACGATCCCCAGCACCGCAATCGCCAGCAAGCTCGCCACGCGCGCCACCGCGTTGTTGATACCGGACGCGACGCCCGTGCGGTCCGCCGGCACCGCGCCCATCACGACCGTCGTCAGCGGCGCGACGGTGATCGTCATGCCGATGCCGAGCACGGCGAGCGCGGGAAACAATCCGCTCCAGTAATTGCCGCCGCGCACCCAGGGCGCCGCCAGCAACGCAAAGCCGATCCCGGCCACGCCCGGCCCCACCGTCAGCAACGCACGCGCGCCGAAGCGGCTCGTCAAGCCGCCCGTCAACCGCGACAGCAATCCGATGATCACCGGCACCGGCAGCAGCGCCGCGCCCGCTTCGGTCGCGTGATAGCCATAGGCGCGAATCAGCGTGAACGGCAGGAAAAACAGCGCGCCGCCGAGCCCGAAATACAGCAGCAATGTGACGAGATTCGCGCCGCTGAAGTCGCGCGAATGGAACACGTCGAGCGGCATCATCGGGTTCTCGCTGCGCGCCTCTATCCGCAGGAACACGGTCAGCAGCAGCGCGCCCGCGCCGATCGCGCCCAACACGCTCGCGTGCGCGAAGCCGTGCGCCGAGGCGAGCGTCAGCCCGAACGTGAGCGCCGCGAGTCCCGTGGTCACGCTCGCCGCGCCTGGCCAGTCGAGCCGCTCGGGCGCGTCGGCCTTGTGGCTGTTGGGCACCGCCGCCAGCGCGAGCGCGATCGTCAGCACGGCGAGCGGCAGGTTCAGGAAGAAGATCGCGCGCCACGACAGCGTATCGACGAGCCAGCCGCCCGCCACCGGCCCCACCGCCGACGTGATCGCGCCCACGCCCGCCCAGGTGCCGATGGCGCGTCCGCGCGCGGCGTCGTCGAACACCGCGCCGATGATCGCGAGGCTGCTGGGCACGAGCAAGGCCGCGCCGATGCCCTGCACCGCGCGCGCGCCGATCAGCGCGGCCACGTTCGGCGCGAATCCGCACGCGGCGGAAGCGAGCGTGAACAGCGCGATGCCCGCGATGAAAATCGTGCGGCGGCCGAGTTTGTCGCCCAGCGCGCCGCCGACCAGCACGAGCGAGCCGAGAAACAGCAGATACGCGTTGACGACCCACTGCATCGCCGCGACGCTCGCGCCGAGTTCGCCCTGGATCGACGGCAGCGCGACGTTGACGACCGAGCCGTCGATGAAGGCCATGCTCGACCCGAGGATCGTCGCCGCGAGCGCGAGGCGCTTGCGCCGGCACGGGCAATCGACTGCCGTGGGCTGGGCGCGGATAACGAGCTCGTCGCACGGGCTCGCCTGCGCGGCGACGACATGCGCGGCATTCGGCGCCGAGCCGGGCGGGCGCTCGATGAGATCGGGGTTGGCCAAAATCGCTCCGTGCGTGGCGGGCCCTGCATGGCGTGGAAACCGCGTGGACATTGCGTCGCATTCGCCCGAATGTTCGCAACGAATGTCCGCAACGCATGCCGCAGCAATCGACGTAACGCGAAAAATTGATGACAATGCCACGCTGAAGCGTAGGTGAATCAAGCGCCGCATTCAAATCCATCCGGCGCGCAATCTGGAAAGACAAATGAAACGACTGCTTCTCGCTGCACTCGCGGCCGCCTCCATCGCCTCAATCGCCACCGGCGCGCACGCGCAAAGCAACACGCCCGGCCCTGTGGTCACGCCCGGCGGCACGGTGCAATTCGTGCGCGACGACCGCGACTTCGTCGCCATGCTCAACAACGATATTTTCGATCGTTTCGACGCGAAGACGCTGACCCATTTCGACGAAGTCGCGCGCGACAATGAAACCGTCACGCGCATGCTCGTGCAAACCGCGTTCGGCCCCGTGCTCTACGACTTCAGCCGCCGTCCGCCGCTCGTGCAGCGCGCGAACGCGCGGCTGACCGTCAAGCGCGTGTTCTGGCAGCGCGGCGAAGTCGTGATGCAAGGCACCGATGGCTGGTATCGCATTCAGGATGGCAAGCTCACGAAGCTGCAATCGACGAAATCGATCTATCACTGATCGCGGTTCCCGCCGATCCCTAACCGGTCACACACGCACATGATGGAAACCCAACGTCTTGTCATGCGCCCGCCTGAACTGCGCGATTTCGACGATCTGTACAGCATGTGGTCGGATCCGCAAGTCGTGCGTTTTGTGACCGGCGCGCCGCTCACGCGCGAGGAGGTGTGGACGCGTCTGCTGCGCAGCATCGGGCATTGGGCGGCGCTCGGATTCGGTCACTGGATCGTCAGCGAGAAGTCCAATGCGGCCTTCGTCGGCGAAGTGGGCTTCGTGCAGCATCGGCGCGGTATCAGTCCCGCGTTCGATGCGAGCCCGGAAATCGGCTGGATGATTGCGCAGCGCGCGCAACGTTTCGGCTATGCGTCGGAGGCGATCGCCGCCGCGCTGAATTGGGCGCACACGCGCTGGCCCGGCGCGGAAACCGTCTGCATTATTTCGCCTGAGAATGCCGCATCGATGAAGGTTGCGAATCGCTTCGACTATCGGCCCGATCACGAAACGACCTATAAAAACAAGGTCGTTTCGGTTTGCAGGCGCGCGCCGGGACACGCCGGATAGCGCATGCGTCAGCGCCGCTGGCGCGCTTGCTTTTGCTCTGCGAAATGCGGTTCGTCCGCGACGCACGCCACCAGAAACGCCATCACGATTTTTACCGCCCCGGTGCGCCGCACATCGGGATACGTCACGAGCCACAGCGGCGTTTCGGGCGGCGCGGATTGCGCATCGAGCCTGATCAGTTCGCTATCGTTTTCGCCGATCAAGGTCGGCAGAAGCGCGACGCCTACGCCGTTGCGCGCCGACGCCTGCTGGCCCATCACATCGCCGGTTTCGAAAACGATGGGCCGCCCGTCGAGATAGCCGCGCAGCCAGCGCTGATGGCTCACATGATCGAGCGAGGCATCGTACGCGATGAACTCCCATTGTTTCGCGGGACGCGCGGCGTAATCGCGGTTTGCATACAAACCGAAGCGAATCGCGCCAACGCGCCGCGTCACCAGACTCGCCTCTTTCGGCTCGATCATGCGAATGGCGATATCGGCCGCGCCGCGATCGAGCGGCGCGATGCCCGCTGCGCCTTCCATGACGATCTTCACGCCCGGATTCGCCTCGCGAAACGTGCGCATGCGTGGCGCGATGCAATGGCTGCCGAGCGTGGGCGGCACGCTGATGCGCACGGTGCCCGATAACGCAGCGGACGCGCGCAACGCATAGGCCTCGACGGCCCGCGCGCCGTCCGGCATCGATGCGGCCAGCGCGGCAATCGCCTTGCCTTCGTCGGTCAAACGCACGCTGCGCGGCATGCGATAAACGAGTTTCAGCCCCAGCGCCGTCTCCAGCGAAGCGACGCGCCGCCCGATGGTCGCGTGCTCGACCGCGAGTTCATTCGCCGCGCCCGAGAGCGTGCCTACGCGCGCAAGCACGAGAAAATAGCGTAAATCCTGCCAGTCGAACATAGCGACTTCCGCACAGAGTCTGTGAATAAAGCGGGAATTCCCTTCGAACGCGCACCAGTCTAATCTGGTTTATCGAATGGCGTTGAACGCGTCGTTCATGAACACAGGAGTGTCGCGATGTTTTACGAACTGACGACCTTGTCGTCGCATATTCTGAAACTCCCGCAAGTCATCGGCCATGCGCAAACGTGGCTCGATCGGACGGATACGATGGGCCGTTTGCTCGGCATCTGGACGTCGGAAAATGGCCGGCTCGGCTGCGTGCGTATTCTGCGCAGTTTCGCGAGCGCCGATGAACTGGCGCAAGAGCGCATCCGCGAATTGCATCACGCCGATCCCTTCGGCGCGGCCAGCAGCGCGTGCACAATCGAATGCGAAAGTTATGCCGCGTTTCCCTTTCTGCCCGCCGTGGAGCCGGGCGTTTTTGGCCGGTATTACGAATTTCGCACTTACTGGCTGAATCCCGGCGGACTCCAACCGACTATCGACGCGTGGGAAGCCGCCATGCCCGAGCGTTCGAAGCGTTCGCCCTTGACCATCAATATGTTCGCGCTCGACGGCGCGCCGCGCATCACGCATATCTGGCCCTGGCATAGTCTCGACGAGCGCATTGCCATTCGCGCGCAGACCTATGCCGATGGAACCTGGCCGCCTAAAGGCGGCCCGCAGCAGTTTTATGAAGCGACGTCGACGATCTGGATTCCGAGTGAGGATTCGCCGCTGCGGTGAGTGAATCGCACATTACTACGGAATCCGTATCATATTATTTTTATGTACACCGCGCTCATTGACTCAACGTCAGGACGGAAAAATCACCACGGCGGCGGCTGGGTGCTGAGCGTGAAGCTCGAAGCCATCACGCCGCTCGACGTGTATTGCAGCGTGGGCGAACCGGCGCTGTTAAAAGGCGTGCGCATGCATGCGCGTCATTCGTAACGCCTGCGCGCGCGCAAACGGATAAGATCCGCATTTGATCGAATCTCGCCGTCACGTCATGCTTTCGTGAAAGCAAAGAAAGCAGATCGAAAGCCGGCGCATCGTCCCTCAGGATCTTATGAAAACGCTCATCCCGGCCGTTTTGTTGTTCCTGTTGTCGACCTTCGCGCACGCGGCGGGCATCAAGTTCGTGCAAATTCCCGCCGATGCCAACGGTCCCGCGCTGCGCGCGATCGTGTGGACGCCCTGCGCCGACCCCGCCGAGGACGTGCCGCTCGGCCCGTATGTGCTCAGAGGCCGCCGCGACTGTGCGACCGTCGGCGACAAGCTGCCGCTGGTGGTCATTTCGCACGGCCACACCGGATCGTTCCTCGGCCATCACGATCTCGCCGAGACGCTCGCCGACGCGGGCTTCGTCGTCGCCGCGATCAATCATCCCGGCGACTCCTTCGTCGATCCGAGCCGCGCGGGCGATTTCTCCGTGTTCGTGGAGCGGCCCACCGACATCAAGCGCCTGATCGATTACCTGCTGGGCGCCGGGCCCGATGCACGCAACATCGACGCACAACGAATCGGCTTTTTCGGCTTTTCGCGGGGCGGCTATACGGGTCTCGTGCTCGCCGGCGGCGAACCGGATTTCCTGCACGCCAACCTGACATGCCCGACGCCAAGACCGCCCATTTGCCAGCAGATCGAAAACAAGACGCTGCCCGCCGCGGCCATGACGCACGACCCTCGCATCAAGGCGCTCGTGCTCGCGGACCCGCTCAACGCCTTCCCCGCGCCGGACGATCTGAAGAACGTGCACGCGCCCATCCAGTTGTGGGCCTCGCAATTCGGCGGCGATGGCGTGATGCCGCACGACGCGCCCGCGCTCGCCCGCACACTGGCGCAGCGGCCCGACTATCACAGCGTGCCCGATTCGGCGCATTTCGCTTTTCTCGCGCCGTGCTCCGAGCGGATGAAAAACCAGGAGCCGGAAATCTGCACCGATCCAAAAGGCTTCGATCGCGCCGCGTTTCATCGGCAATTCGACGAATCGGTGCTTGCGTTTTTTAAAGCGAATCTTAATTAATTCGGAACGCGAAGTACTGCAAATGTGTGCGAGATACGCTCACCATCGATCGGCGGGCGCGGGCGTTTGAAGTCCCGCCATTGCGAAGCGGATCACGCGATCGTCAGGTTGTACGTATAGAAAACCTCGTCGCGCTTCCAGCCGAGCGACTCATACAAGGCCTGCGCTTTCAGATTGGTTTTAGCGGTGGTCAAATCCATGCGCACTTTGCCATCGCGCTTCGCGCGTGCCGCTGCTGCCTGCAACAAATGCTTTGCCACGCCCGCACGCCGCGCAGACTCCGCGACGAACAGGTCGTACAGCACATAAATCGGCGCGGCCTCGACCGAGCAAAACGAAGGATAAAGCTGACAAAATCCGGCCAGCGCGTGATCGCCGGTATCGCCCGTATCGGCGACCAGCAACACCGACTCATTCGCCTGCGTTCGTTGTGCAATGAATTGCGTGGCGAGCGGCAGATTGGACGGCTGCTCGTAAAACACGCGATAGTCGTTAAACAGACGCGCCACCGCATCGAGATCGCGCGCCGCGTATTGCCTGACTTCCATATTCGCCACTCCGCTTCAATTCATGACCGCCCAATTCGGGAAGCCGCGACTATACGAGAGCGGGCTTCACCACGAAAGAGCCACGCGACGCGCCGTCGCTGGGGCCATGCCGTGCGGCGTCGTTCTACATCGCGTACCGGCAAAATTCAGGCACCAAACCGCTCCGCAATCGCATCGACGACCACACGCACGCGCGACGTGTGCGCCAGATCCTCGTGCAACACGAGCCACGCCTCGTAGTTTTTCGCGCGCCGTTTGTGCGGCCAGATGCGCACCAGTTCCGGGTAACGCTGCTCCACATAAACCGGCAATTCGCCGAGCCCGAGACCCGCGCGCACGAATGTGCTGAGCATGAGGCTCGAATCCATTTCCGCGACCACGCGGCCTTGCGCGCGCGATTCGCCGACGAGCGTGGCCTCCTGTCTCGTCGTGACGCCAGGCTGGTATAGCGCGATATCGTGTCCCGCGAGTTGCCTGCCCGTGCGCGGCTCGCCATGCCGCGCGATATAGCTGCGCGACGCGTACAGCCCCACTTCCCAACTGCCGAGCCGCCGCACGATCAGTCCCGGCTGCTCGGGGCGCTGCGTGCGCACGGCAACGTCGGCCTCGCGACGCGACAGATCGAGCAGACGCGGCGTGGTGGTCAGGATCGCGCGGACCTCGGGATGACGCAGATGCAGCCGCTCGATCGCGGGAATCACGAAGTCGATGGCGAGCGAGTCGGTGGTCGTCACGCGCACTTCGCCCGCCACGCGCTCGTCGGCGCCTTCGCTTTTGCGCGCGAACGAAATGGCGAGGCGCTCCATCTGCTCGGCGGTTTGCAGCACGTGTTGTCCGCTTTGCGTGAGGACGAGACCGCCCGTGGTCCGCAGAAACAACCGGCTGCCGAGTGTGCTTTCGAGACCGGCGAGACGGCGGCCCGCCGTCGTCTGATCGATGTCGAGTTGCTGGGCCGCGCCGCGCAAGGTGCCCGCGCGATACACGGCGAGAAAGATTCGAACGTCGTCCCAGTTCATGTGATTGGCGAAATTTACCGAGGTTTTTCCGAGGTTTTTCGATGCTGCAAATTTGCAGCCCATAGCTGCATTCGCATGCATTTTCACATGGAAGCACGCTCGCTAGCATGACGGCTCATTCATCGGATCTTCCGTCCTTATGCCACGACTCTCTTTCATTCTGACCGCCGCGATGCTCAACGCCTTTGGGCTGATCGCCTCCGATATCTATTTGCCCGCGATGCCCGACATGGCGCGCGCATTCGCCATTGCCGACTGGCGCATGCCGCAAACGGTCTCCGTGTATCTCCTCGCGCTCGCGGTCGCGCAACTCGTTTATGGGCCGCTTTCGGATCGATACGGCCGCAAGCCCGTCGTGCTCGCGGGCATCGCGCTCTACATGGCGGGGTCGCTGGGTTGCGCGCAGGCCGCGGGCTTCGCCGCGTTTCTCGGCTGGCGCGTGGTGGAAGCCGTGGGCGCGGCGTCGGGCCTCGTGATCGGCCGCGCGATCATCGCGGACACTTGCAGCAAGCACGTGTCCGCCAAGGTCTACGCCGTGGTGTATCCGCTGGTGTCGTTGTCGCCGGCGCTCGCGCCCGCCGTGGGCGGCCACCTGGCCGCGTCGTTCGGCTGGCACGCCGACTTTCTGTTCGTCGCGGCCTTCGCCGCCGTCGCGTTCGCGCTCGTGTGCGCGGTGCTGCCGGAAACGCATCCGCACGCGTTGCGAAGCCGTGTCACGTCGCTCGCGGGTTTCGGCGATGTGCTGCGCGACGGCGCGTTCCGCCGCTATACGGTCGTGGTTTGCTGCATTTACGGCGCGTGGTTTGTCTATCTCACGCAGTCGCCGTTTCTGTTCGCGCGGCTCGGTCTCGGCGAGGCGCATCGCGGCTGGCTGTATCTGCCGCTCACGGGCGGCATCATCGTCGCGAATCTGCTGGCGCGGCGCTGGCTCGACCGCTGGCCGTACGACCGCATCGTGACGATGGGCGTGCTCTGTTTCGTGCTGGGCGGCGCGGCGTTTATCGCGGTGGCCGCGCTCGGCGTGACGGGCATTCCCGCCGTCGTGCTGCCGATGTGCCTCGTCAGTCTCGCCAATGGTTCGTCGCTGTCGCTCGCGGTGTCCGGCGCCATCGCGGCGCCGCATGGACGCGCGGCCAGCGCATCGGGACTCGTCGGGTTCTGCCAGATCGGCAGCGCCGCGTTGCTCGCAAGCGGCATCAGCGCCGTGTTCGGCACAAGCCTGCCGGTGGTGGCGGTGTCGATCGCGGCGCTCGGGCTGCTAGCGCTCGGCGCGTGCCTGAGCGGCGGGCGTTCAACGGCCGCCGCCGCGAATCGCGTCTGATTGTTCACACCAACACAAACGCGATCCTCGGGCGGCGGCTCACCCGCCCTTACAACCCTTCGACGATCGAAATCTGCGCGATGCAATGGCCGTCGCGCTTCAGTTTCGCCGACTGATATTCCGGCGAGTTGTAGCAGTCGAGCGCCGTGTCCATGTCCTTGAACTCGATCACGACATGGCGCTGAAACGCCTCGCCCTCCAGCACGCGCGACTCGCCGCCGCGCGCCAGAAACACCGCCCCGTACTTCTTGAACGCCACCGGCGCGATGTCCGTGTAGTCCTTGTATTTCACCGGGTCCAGCACGGTGACATGGGCAATCCAGTAAGCCGCCATCTCTTCCTCCTGTCTGCGAAAAGTCTCGGGCGCTCGCGCGCCAGTTGGTCGAACCCTACTCCAGCGGGCCCGTTTTTTCCCGCGATTTCGGCCTCGCGCCGGATCGATAGGGTTAACACGCATGGTACGCCGTACTATGGCATACCACAATGCCTTCCATCATCAACGGACCCAGGAACCTTGCTATGAGCCTGATTCGCAAATCCATTCTTCACGTCGAAACCGTCTATGTGGATGGCGACAAAGCCGCTGCGAAGCCGCTCAAAATGATCGGCGCGGCGGTGGTCATCAAGAACCCGTGGGCGGGCCGCGGCTACGTGGAAGACCTCTCGGCGGACATTCGCGCGATCGCGCCGCAACTGAGCGAGCACCTCACGAAGCTGATCATCGACGAGGCAGGCTCGGGCGAAGCGGTCGAGGCCTTCGGCAAGAGCGCCATCGTCGGTCTCTCGGGCGAACTGGAGCACGCGTCCGCGCTGATCCACACGCTGCATTTCGGCAACACGTACCGCTCGGCCGTCGGCGCCAAGTCGTATCTGGCGTTCAACAACACGCGCGGCCCGGCGAATGCGCCGCTGCTGATTCCGATGATGGACAAGAACGACGAAGGCCGCCGTTCGCACTATCTGACGCTGCAATTTTCGATCCCCGATGCACCCGCTGCCGACGAACTCGTGATCGCCATCGGCGGCGCGACCGGCGGCCGTCCGCACCACCGCATTGGCGACCGTTATCAAGACCTCGCAGAGCTCGGAAATGATCTCAAGAACCCTGCAGCTGTCAAATAATCGCGCCGCGCACTATCTGGAACAGGGCGCCGGCGAACCGCTGGTGCTGATTCACGGTGTGGGCATGCAGGCGCAGGCGTGGTATCCGCAGATCGACGATCTGTCGCGCGATTTCCGCGTGATTTCCGTCGATATGCCGGGCCACGGCGAAAGCGGCGCGCTCGATGAGAACGCCGGCCTGCAGCAGTTCGTGGCCTGGGCGATCGAATTCATCGAAGCGCTGAACGCGGGTCCGGTCAATCTGGCCGGCCACTCGATGGGCTCGCTGATTGCGGCAGGCGTGGCCGTCACGCGGCCCGACCTCGTCAAACGCGTGGCAGTCCTGAACGGTGTGTACCGCCGCACGCAGGAAGCGCGCGACGCCGTGCTGCAACGCGCCGCCGAACTGCGATCCGGCACCATCGACATCGATACGCCGCTCAAGCGCTGGTTCAACGCCGACGAGGCGCAGCGCCTCGCCGCGCAAAAGGTCGAAGCGTGGCTCAAGTCCGTGAATCTCGCGGGCTACGCCACGGCTTACACGGCCTTCGCCAAAGGCGACGAAGTCTATGCCGACGGCTGGCACACGATTGCCTGCCCGGCGCTCGTGCTCACGGGTTCGGACGATCCGAACTCCACGCCGGAGATGGCCCGCCAGATGGCCGCCGCGGCGCACCACGGCCAGGCCGTCGTGATCGAGGACGAACGCCATATGGTGAACCTGACGGCGCCCGAAGCCGTCAATCTCGCCCTGCGCGCCTGGTTGCAGACCGCGCCGGTTGCGGAACTCACAAAGTCGGAAGTGTGAAATGAGCCAAGAGACACTCAAACTCAACACCCGGGAATTGCGCGACGCCTTCGGCGCGTTCATGACGGGCGTGACCATCGTCACGACCGCGCGCGACGACGGCCAGCCGCTCGGCTTCACCGCGAATTCGTTTTCGTCGGTGTCGCTGGACCCCGCGCTGCTGCTCGTGAGCATCGCGAAGACGTCGAGCAATTATCAGACGTTTTCGACCACCGGCCACTTCGCGATCAACATCCTCGCGGAGAACCAGAAGGATCTGTCGAATACGTTCGCACGCCCGAGCGACGATCGTTTCGCGAACGTGAACTGGCAACTGAGCGCGAACCGCAATCCGCTGATCGATGACGTGAGCGCCTGGTTCGACTGCACCACGCACGCGATCATCGACGCGGGCGATCACGCGCTCATCGTCGGCAAGGTCGAAGCGTTCCACTCGGCGGGCTATGCGGGTCTCGGCTATTACCGCGGCGGCTATTTCACGCCCGCCAAGGTCTCGGCGGAAGTGATCGCGGGCCCGAAGGTCATCGTCAACGCGATCATCGCGCGCGACGACAAGGTGCTGCTCACGCGCACCGCCGACAACAAATGGGGTCTGCCTTCGAAGGAGATCGGCAAGGAAGGCGCGGACAAGGCGCTTGCCGCCCTCTTCAGCCAGTACCAGCCGGACGCGTCGGCGAGCTTCATTTATTCGGCGTACAACAACACCGAAACCCATTACCAGTACATCTCGTTCCTCTGCAGCGCGCCCGATGAAGCGGCCGTGGCAGGCGATTTCGTGAGCCTCGACGATATCGCGCCGGACCAGTTCGCGGACAGCGCGCTGGCCAGCATGCTCCAGCGCTATCGCAAGGAGAGCCAGCTCAAGAGCTATGGCATGTACTACGGCGACCACAGCAACGGCACGGTCCGGCCGCTTCTTTCCTGAAAGGTATCCCCATGCGTTTTTCGCTTTTCGTTCACATGGAGCGCGTCTCCGACCAGACGAGCCAGAAGCAGCTTTACGAAGAAATGGTCGAGCTGTGCCAGATCGCGGATCGCGGCGGCATGCACGCGGTCTGGACCGGCGAGCATCACGGCATGAACTTCACGATCGCGCCGAACCCGTTCCTCAATCTCGTCGATCTGGCGAGCAAGACGAGGAACGTGCGCCTCGGCACGGGCACCGTGATCGCGCCGTTCTGGCACCCGATCAAGCTCGCGGGCGAAGCCGCGATGACCGACATCATCACGAACGGCCGTCTCGATCTGGGCATTGCGCGCGGCGCCTATTCGTTCGAATATGAACGTCTGATGCCGGGCCTCGACGCCTGGAACGCGGGCCAGCGCATGCGCGAACTGATTCCCGCCGTGAAGAAGCTCTGGGAAGGCGATTACGCGCACGAGGGCGAGTTCTGGCAGTTCCCGTCCACCACGTCGTCGCCGCTGCCGCTGCAACAGCCGCATCCGCCGATCTGGGTGGCCGCGCGCGATCCGAACAGCCACGAATTCGCCGTCGCCAACGGCTGCAACGTGCAGGTCACGCCGCTGCATTTCGGCGACGATGAAGTCGAAAAACTCGTCGGCCATTTCAACGCCGCGTGCGAAAAGTTCAGCGAGATGCCGCGTCCGCAGATCATGCTGCTGCGCCACACCTACGTGGCGAGCAGCGAAGACGACGCGCAAGTGGCCGCCGACGAAGTCAACGTGTTCTACAACTACTTCGGCGCATGGTTCAAGAACGAGCGTCCGGTCAGCAAGGGCATGATCAAGACGCTGAGCCCGGAAGAAATTGCGGCGCACCCGTTCTACACGCCGGAAGCGATGCGCAAGAACAACGTGATCGGCACGCCCGAGGAAGTGATCGCGCGCCTGAAGGCTTACGAGAAACTCGGCTTCGACGAGTACTCGTTCTGGATCGATACGGGCATGAGCTTCGAGCGCAAGAAGGCGTCGCTCGAACGGATGATCAACGACGTGATGCCGGCGTTCAAGTGAGGTCGTAATTCCATGAGTGTTCATTTTCAGCTGTATATCGACGGCCAGTTCGAATCCGGCGCCGCGACGTTCGGCAGCGTGAATCCGGCCACGGGCGACGTGTGGGCGCAGATGCCCGAAGCGCGCCGCGACGAAGTCAACCGCGCCGTGAACGCAGCGAGCCGCGCGCTGAACGACGCGGCGTGGGCCGGGCTCACCGCGTCGGCGCGCGGCAAGCTGCTTTATAAACTCGCTGCGCTCGTCGAACAGGCCGCGCCGCGACTCGCTGAAATTGAAACGAACGATACCGGCAAGATCATTCGCGAGACGACGAGCCAGATTGCGTACGTCGCGGAGTATTACCGCTATTACGCCGGTATCGCCGACAAGATCGAAGGCAGCCACATTCCTGTCGACAAGCCCGACATGCAGGTCTGGCTCGAACGTCAGCCGGTGGGCGTGGTGGCCGCGATCGTGCCGTGGAATAGCCAGTTGTTTCTCTCCGCCGTGAAGCTCGGCCCGGCGCTCGCCGCGGGCTGCACGGTGGTGCTCAAGGCTTCCGAAGAAGCGCCCGGCCCGCTGCTCGAATTCGCGCGTCTCGTGCACGAAGCCGGTTTTCCGCCGGGTGTGGTGAACGTCATTACGGGCTTCGGCGCGGAATGCGGCGCGGTGCTCAGCAGCCATCCGAAGGTCGATAAAGTGGCCTTCACGGGCGGCCCGGAAACGGCGAAGCACATCGTCTCGAACACCGCGAACAATCTCGCCAAGGTCTCACTCGAACTCGGCGGTAAATCGCCGTTCATCGTGTTTGCCGACAGCGATATTCAGAGCGCGGTGAATGCGCAGGTCGCGGCGATTTTCGCGGCGAGCGGCCAAAGCTGCGTGGCGGGTTCGCGTCTTCTCATCGAAGCGTCGGTGAAGGACGAGTTTCTCGCGCGGCTGGTCGAGCGCGTCTCGCGCATTCGCGTGGGCCTGCCCAACGACATGGCGACCGAATACGGCCCGCTGTGCACCGAGCGTCAATTGCGCAACATCGAAGCGGTGGTCGAGCGTTCCGTCAAGCAAGGCGCGAAAGTGCTCGCGGGCGGCAAGGCGCTCGATCGCGCGGGCTTCTATTACGCGCCGACGATACTCGATTGCAGCAGCGTGCCCGACGCCGACAGCATCACGACCGAACTGTTCGGCCCGGTGCTCTCCGTCGACACGTTCAGCAACGAGCAGGAAGCGATCGAGAAAGCCAATAGCACCGCTTACGGTCTCGCCGCCGGTATCTTCACGACCAATCTCACGCGCGCGCATCGCGTGTCGAAGCGCGTGCGCTCGGGCATCGTGTGGATCAACACGTATCGCGCGGTGTCGCCGCTGGTGCCGTTCGGCGGCTTCGGGCTTTCGGGCCATGGCCGCGAAGGCGGTTTCGCGGCGGCGCTCGAATACACGACGACGAAATCCGTTTGGCTGCGCACCTCGGATGAACCGATCAGCGATCCGTTCGTGATGCGGTAGTGGTACATCAGGCGCGCTCAGCGCGCTTCGTGAGGCCATGCCGCCACGAAGCCGCAACGACGCCATAGAGGCCGCACGCGCCGCACGCTAACGCGCGGGCGGCGGCCAGGCAATAAAGATGGAGACATGATGACTAACCCGACGAACGACAATAGCGTTCTGACCATCGAAAGCAATTCGATCGAATACGTTTCCCCGGAACACCGGCATGGCAAACCCGTCGATCTGTTCACGCTGTGGTTCTGCACGAACGTCGCGCCGCTGGCCGTGATTTCCGGCGCCACCTCGGTGCTGATTTTCCACCTCGATCTGGTGAGCGCGATTCTCGCCATCGCGGCAGGCCAATTCTTCGGCGCGATCTTTCACGCGCTCACCTCCGCGCAAGGCCCGCTCGTGGGCGTGCCGCAAATGATTCAAAGCCGCGCGCAATTTGGCCGCTACGGCTCGCTGCTCGTGGTGGGCTTCACGACGCTGATCTATCTCGGGTTCTTCGTTTCGAACATCATTCTCGCGGGCAAGACGCTGCACACGGCGGTGCCGCCCGTACCCATTTCGCTGGCCACGGTGCTGGGCGCCGTGTTCGCCACGCTCGTGGGCGTGATCGGCTATAACTTCATTCACCGCTTCAACAAGATTGGCGCGTGGTTCATGGGCGGCGCGCTCGTGATCGGCATGATTCTGATGGTGCCGAGCCTCAACGCCAGCGTGCTCCAGCAAGGTCATTTCAATCTCTCGGGCTGGTTCGCGATGTTCGGCCTGTGCGCGGTCTGGCAAATCAGCTTCGCGCCTTATACCTCCGATTATTCGCGCTATCTGCCGGAATCGACGGGTTTCGCCAGGACCTTCGCGTTCACGTATTTCGGCACCTCGCTGGGCACGATCTTCGCCTTCATCTTCGGCGTGATCGCGGTGAGCACCGGACACGCCACCGACGCGATGCAGGCCATCCGCACGCAAACGGGCGCGTTCGGTTATGTGCTGATCTTTCTTTTCCTCGTCAACATCATTGGCCACAACGGCATGAATCTGTATGGCGGCGTGCTGTCGTGCATCACCGCCGCGCAGACGTTCCGTCCGAGCTGGACGCCCGGCCGCAATGTTCGCGTCGCCGTCTCGGCGATCCTGCTGGTGGCGTGCACGGGTACCGCGCTGTGGGCGTCGAGCAATTTCATCGCCATTTTCCTGACCGCGATCTTTGCGATGCGCATCGTGCTCGCACCGTGGATCGCGATTAATCTGGTCGACTTTTATCTCGTCAACAAGCGGCACTATCAGGTTTCGGAAATCATCAGCAGCACGGGCGGCATGTATGGCGCATTCAACGTGAAAGCGCTCGCGCTGTATGTTTTCGGTATCGTGATTCAGGTGCCGTTCATGGAAGAGAGCTTCTTCCACGGTCCGTGGGCCTCGCTGCTCGGCGGCGCGGATATTTCGTGGATGGTCGGGCTCGTCGCCACTGCCCTCGCCTATTATCTGCTTGCGCCGAATAGCGGTTCGCGTTCTCTGCGCCGTTCGACTGCCAGTGCAGGTGCTTCGGAATAAATTCCTGACACCGTTTCACTGAATTGAAAAAGCCGGCTCGTTGATAAAACGAGCCGGCTTTTTTATTGGCGATTCAATTTTCAATTGCCGTGTGCGCAGCCATATTGTGCGCCCGCGGACTACGCAAGCGTGAGGTTATGGCGACTCACGCTTCATAGTTGATGACTTGCTCTGTCCTGCTGACGGCCCCTTCTTGTCAAGCAGCAAGATCGCGGCAGTTACGCGTTGCCTCCCCAACATCGATACCGCACGATCCGCCGGCTTGCCGTGTTCATCCGTTCGAACACTTTGAATTCCATGCCCAGGAGGTGCCGTGAATTTCCAGAAAACACTTATTGTTGCCTCGGTTGTCAGTCTCGTTGCGGCGGGGTCTTTCCCCGCGTTTTCCAAAAGCGCGTCGGAAATGAGTGCTGCCGGTGCATTGTCGGTAGCGGCTTCCCCGCTGATCTCCGTCAGCGGCCATCCGTTTGAAGGGTCCGTCGTGGGCGCAACCGGTTCCGGGCTGATCGTTTCCAGTATTGTCGAAGGCACGGTCGACACCCTCACGGTGGTGTTCGCGGCGGCCGCAGACGGCAGCAAAGCAACCGTCGCGGTCTCTGCGGACGCGGCTAAAAAAGCGGGCTTGTCGGTGGGAAGCGCCGTCAAGGTGGTCTCTGAAGCCACGGGCTATGCGCTGATCGCTTCGGGCGAATTGCTGGCCTTCATTCCCAACGAGGCGGGTAAAGCGCTGCTGCACCATTCGCGCGTGGACGCGGAATCGACGGCGATGCCCGAATGAAAACGCGCCTGAAACGTCGCTCGATGCGTGGTTTGCGGCCTCGCTTACTCTCTTTCGCCGCCGCCCTGCTGCTTGCAAACTCCGCGTGGGCCGGGCAAGGTTGCAGCGACAAACCGATTGAGCCCGGCACCGTACGCACGGCCCTGCAAACCGCAGCGCAATTGCAGCAGCAACTCGATCAACTGTCGCCCAAAGTGGCGCTGGTTGCCCGCGTAGGTCAGGATTTGTCGGCCTATGGCTTGCGCTATTCCCATCTGGCCTTTGTCTCGCGCACAGCGCCGGACCAGCCCTGGCGAGTCAGTCATCTGCTCAACGATTGTGGAGCGGCGACATCGGCGCTGTGGCGCGAAGGTCTGGGGAATTTCTTCATGGACGATATGTTTTCGTTCGATTCGCTGCTGATCGTTCCCGATGCGCCGACCCAGGATCGACTGGCGCGCCTGCTGCGTAGTCCGGCGGCGCTGGAGCAAATGCATTCGAGCAGTTACAGCATGGTCGCCTATCCGTTTTCTGTTCTGCACCAGAATTCCAATCAATGGGCGCTGGAAATTCTGGCCGAAGGCTTGAGCGGGCAGCAATTCGTGAAGCGCGCCGATGCACAGGCCTGGTTAAAGACAGCGGACTATCAGCCCGACACGTTAAAGATCGGTACATTGAAACGTCTCGGCGGACGCGTGTTCAAGGCGAACGTGGCATTTGACGATCACCCCACCGATCAACGCGTGGCGGGCAATATCCAGACCATCACGGTCAACTCGATGGTTCGCTTTCTGACGAAAGCCTCGCCAGCGACGCAAGTCATTCCGGTTTCCGCACCCCGCATGTCGGACCTGCTGGCAAAACAATAAAGCCCGAATTGAAAAAGCCGGCTCGTCAATACAACGAGCCGGCTTTTTTTTCGATCGGTCAGAACTGGTGATACATGCCGATACGCACCATCGTCTGATGATTATTCGACGATGCCGACGCCACCGAGCCGTCGAAGATATCGGCATTCGAGGCGGCGCCCGCCGCCTTCTGCCACACACCCATCGCATAGAGCGACGTGCGCTTCGACAAGGCGTAAGCCGTCGTCAGACCAACCTGGTGATAAATCGGAATTGCCTGGTTGTAGCCGATATTGCCGTGCGTGTACACGTATTGCGCGCCGACGTACCACTCGGACGTGAGGTTGTAGCGGCCCCACGCTTCGTAGTTCGTGAAGATGACCGTGCCCTGCGTGCCGTTCGCTTCGTTAAACTTGGTATTCGTGTAGTCGAGACCGAGCGTGGCCGAGCCCAGCGCGTAGTTGATCGCCGCGCCGAAAATCTGCTCGTTGGCCGGATTGCCCACGTAGCTGAACGGACCGCTCGCGCCAATCTCCGCGCCCGTGGTGTTGCTCACATAGTTGCCGTCCGTGAGCAGCGCAGCCGGTTGCTTCGCATACAAATACGCACCGGCGATCGTGAAGCCGCCAAACGCGTAATTCGCGCCGACGCTCCACAAACCCGTCGTGCCGCGCCCCGCCGCGTTTGTATTCGTGAAGGAATACAACCCGCCGAAGGTCAAGCCGCCGATCTTGGGACTGGCGTATTTAACGGCATTATCGACACGAAACGAATTGTCGGTATTGTCGATATCGCCGCCATGGACGAGCGGTCCGCCGAGTTGTCCCGGCGCGGTCAGCGGCTGAAGATAATCGACCACCGAATCGTACTGCCGGCCAAGCGTAACCGTGCCGAAGCGCGTATCCGAAAGACCCACATACGCCTGGCGGCCAAACAGGCGGCCACCCTGGCGCATCTGGCCGTTCTCCGTGCTGAAGCCCGATTCGAGCCGGAACAACGCGCTCAAACCGCCACCGAGATCCTCGCTGCCTTTCAAACCCCAGCGGCTGCCATAAACGCCGTCATAGGTGCCGTCACGCATGCGCCAAAGCGAATGGCCGCCGCTGTTGCTGACGTAGTCGATCCCTTCGTCGATCACGCCATACAGCGTGACGGACGACTGGGCGTGCGCATTCAATGCGACGAATGCGCTTGCGGCCACTAGCCACGTGACAGGTAGTCTGTTGCCCCGATGTTCCATGCGTGCTTCTCTCCTCGTCAAATGCGCGCGTACCCGCCGCCGAACGGTCGGGCGCGCGGTGGGTTGTGATGCTTCGTTGAATTTCTATTTGCAGTACAAACTAAAAAGACGAGAGCGGACGCGGCTCCATCTGAAGGAGCCACATCGCTTCAAACGATCAACTCGCGTGCTTCAGCAAGACGGGGACTTGTCCGCTCGCCAGCAGTTTTTCGGCGATTTCGGCGACGCGGTTCACATGGGCGAGCGCCGCACTGCGCGCCGCGTCGATATCGGCGGCGCGAATCGCCGCGAGAATCCGCTGCATTTCCTGAACCGCCTGATCGCCGCGATCGTCGGACGCAATCGTCAGCGCGCGCAGCCGGTTGATTCTCGCGGTCAGCGACTGCACGATTTCCCATGCGACATGCTTGTGTCCCGCCGTGAACATGCGCTCATAGAACGCCGTCGTGAGCGCACGAACCGCGCGATGATCCTGCGCGTAAAAAGCCTGCTGAATCTCGTCGATACGCGTTTGCAGATCCGCGATCGTCGCCGCATCGGCGAATTGCGCACAGGCCGCGGCGGCCTCGCTTTCCAGCAGTCCGCGAATCTCGTAGATTTCACTGGCTGTGCTGAAATCGAGCACGGCCACGATCGGCCCCTGGTTCGGCAAAAGCTCGACGAGCCCTTCCGTTTCCAGATGCCGCAGCACCTCGCGCACGACGGTGCGGCTCACGCCGAGTTCCTCGCACAAGGCGCGCTCGACCAGGCGGTCGCCCGGCAGAAAACGCGCGTCGAAAATCGCGCTGCGCATTTTCTCCAGCGCGAGTTCCCGCAACGTGGTGGTCCGGCGCTCGACCTTCAGGGACGCTAGCGTGTCTTGCATCGCGGCACCCATTCAAGCCTGCGCAAACAGCCGCACGTCGCGCGCGTCCCAATCGATCCACGCATGCGTGCCGATGACGATACCGCTGTCGCGATGATCGCCCGCCGGCATGCGCACCGACATGTCCTGCTCCCACGGCGTGGTCACCGCGTAGTGCATCGCATCGCCGAGATAGGTAATGTCGCGCACCGTCACGGGCAGGCCTGCTGCGCTGTTCGTCGACTGATTTGCCGCTTGATTCGCAGCCTGATTCGCGGCCTGCGCGGCGCGAATGCGGATTTGCTCGGGACGCACCATCAGCGTGCCGTCGCCGCCCACGGGCAGCGCGATGTCGCCCGCCGCCGCCACGGCGTGACCGCTCGGGAATACCGCGCTCGCCTGCTCCGCCGCGCGACCGGTAATCCGCACGGGCAGGAAATTCGAATTGCCGATAAAGTTCGCGACGAAGCGCGAAGCCGGATTCGCATACAGTTCCTCTCCGGTCCCGCATTGCTCGATGCAGCCTTTATTGAATACGGCAATGCGATCGGAAAGCCGCAACGCTTCTTCCTGATCGTGCGTCACGTAGAGAATCGTCACGCCGGTTTCCTGATGAATGCGGCGCAATTCAAGCTGAATCTCTTCGCGCAATTTCTTGTCGAGCGCGGAAAGCGGTTCGTCCATCAGCAAGACCGGCGGATCGTAGGCGAGCGCACGCGCAATCGCCACGCGCTGCTGCTGACCGCCCGAGAGTTGCGCGGGCATACGATCGCGAAACTCCGAGAGATGCACGAGCGCGAGCATCTGCTCGACCTTCTTGTTGATTTCGGCTTCGGGACGGCGGCGAACGCGCAACGGGAAGGCCACGTTTTGACCGACCGTCAAATGCGGAAACAGCGTATAGCGTTGAAACACCATGCCGATATTGCGTTTATTCGGCGCAATCGAGAGCAGCGGCTTACCGTCGAGCAGCACGCGGCCCTCGGTCGGCTCCTGAAAGCCCGCGACAATATAGAGCGTCGTGCTCTTGCCCGAGCCCGACGGCCCGAGAAAGGTCATGAACTCGCCCTTGCGGATATCGAGCGACACCTGATCGATGGCGACGACGTCGTCGTAAGTCTTGCGCAGGCGCTGGATTTGCAGGAATGCGGAAGTCATGGCGGGTTACCTCAGTAATCGCGTGATCGGTTTAGCGCGCGCGGCGCAGCAGCGCGCCGGCCAGCATCAAAAGGGTCGTCAGTCCGACGAGCAGCGAAGACGCCGCCGCGACGACAGGCGTCAGGTCCTGACGCAGCGTCGCCCAGATGCGCACGGGCAGCGTCTGCAAGGTCGGGCTCGACATGAAGATCGACACCACCACTTCGTCCCACGAAGCGAGGAACGCAAAGATCGCGGCGGCGAACAGGCCGAGCCGGATGGCGGGCAAGGTCACGCGCAGTTTCACTTCGAGCGGCGACGCGCCGCAAATCAGCGCAGCGTCTTCGAGCGCGGTGTCGAAACTCGAAAGCGAATTACTGATCGAGATAATCGAAAACGGCAAAGCGATAATCAGATGTCCGATCACGAAGCCGACCATCGTGCCGTTCAAACCGATGCGTAAAAAGAAGGCGTAGAGCGCCACGGCCAGCACCACCACGGGCAGCACCATCGGCGTGAGAAAAAACGCCTTGACCGCATTGCGTCCGCGAAATTTTCCGCGCACGAGCGCCAGCGAAGCGAGAAAGCCAATCAGCACGGAAAGCACGGTGACGATAACCGCGAGTTTCGCGCTCGTCAGCAGCGAGTCCAGCCAGCCCGGATCGGTGAACAGCTGGCGATACCACTCCAGCGTCCAGCCCGGCGGCGGAAAAATCAGCCACTGCGAATCGCCGAACGACAGCGCGACGATAAACACAATCGGCAGCAGCAGAAACAGCGCGACGGCAGCGCCAATCGAGAGCAACGCCCAACGCAGCGCGCCCAGACGGTCGAAATCCAGCAACATGTCAGAGCCCTCCGTTGGCGCGCGCGCCGCCCGTGAAGCGCAATTGCAGCGCGTAAAGCGAGAGCGTCACGGCGAGCAGCACGAAAGCCGCCGCGCCCGCGAGTCCCCAGTTCAGCAACTCCTGCACCAGTTGCGCGACGAGTTCGGCGAGCATCATGTATTGCGCGCCGCCGAGCAGCGCCGGCGTGACGAAATAGCCGAGCGCCATCACGAACACCATCAGCGCGCCCGAAGCGATGCCCGGCATCGCCAGCGGCACGAGGATGCGCCAGAAGGCTTGCCAGCGGTTCGCGCCGCACACGGCGGCCGCGCGCAAGGTGGAAGGATCGATGCTGCGCAGCGTGGCGTGCAGCGGCATCACGAGGAACGGCAGCATAATGTAGGTCATGCCGATCGTCACGCCGACGAGATTGTTCACGAGCGCCAGCGGTTCATTGATGAGGCCGGCCGCCATCAGCATCCGATTGATCGGCCCCGTGGCCTGAAGCAGCACCATCCACGCGAACGTGCGCGCCAGCAGATTCGTCCACATCGACAGCAGCAGAATCGAAAACAGCAGCGAACTCAGCTTGCGCGGCGCGATGGCCAGCAGCCATGCCGTCGGAAAGCCGATCGCCACGGTCGCCACCGTCACGACGGTCGCCACGAGAAACGTGTTGCCGAATACGCGCAAATAGGTGGACGACCCGAGCAACTGCTCGTAGTTGTGCAGACCCGCTGTGGGCTCCAGCACGCTGCGCAGCAGCAGCGAGAGCACCGGCAGCATGAAGAAAATCACGAGGAGCACGATCCCCGGAATCAACAGGCGGATGTTGCGCCAGTCGCGGCGCGCGCGCGTCGGCGTGGCCGGCGGATGGGCAACGGTACTCAGAACGTTGGGCATGATGTCTCCTACGGGTCTCCTGCGGCGATCGTTCGCGATCAGGCGTGTGCGTTTATTTCGATGCTATTTCGGTGCTATTTCTATGCTTATTTCGATTGCCATGCGTACCAGCGCTTTGCGATGGCGTCACGATTGTCGGCCCAGTACTTCATGTCGAGATTGATCTGCGAGGTCTTGTACTGGTCGGGCAAGGTCTTCGCGACGGCCGCCGGCATCATGGCTGCCGACTTCACGTTGATCGGCGCATAACCGGTGTCCTGCGCGAATTTCGCCTGCGCCTGCGGGCTCGTCGCGACGGCGAGAAACTTCATCGCTTCGGCTTTATGCTTCGCGCCCTTGGGAATCACGAGCATGTCCGCAGCGGTCAGGTTTTGATTCCACGAGATGCCGACCGGCACGCCCGTCTGTTCGAGCGCATGCAGACGCCCGTTCCAGAACATGCCGATGGGCGCTTCGCCCGACGCCAGCAACTGTTGCGACTGCGCGCCGCCGCTCCACCAGACGATGCTGCTCTTGATGGTGTCGAGTTTCTTGAAGGCGCGGTCGAGATCGAGCGGATAGAGTTTGTTGGGCGGCACGCCGTCGGCGAGCAGCGCGATTTCGAGCACGCCGGGCGCCGACCACTTATAGAACGTGCGCTTGCCGGGGAATTTCTTCGTATCGAACAGATCGGCCCAGTTTTGCGGCTGCGCGCCCTTGTAATTCGATTTGTTATAGCCGAGGACGAACGAGTAATAGAAGCTGCCCACTGCGCTGCCACTCGAAAAGCGCGGATCGAGTTCGTCCTTTTTGACGACGCTGTAATCGATCGGCTCGATCAGACCCGCCTTCTGCGCGGCGTAAGCGAAGTCGCCTTCCACGTCCACGACGTCCCAGTTCACGTTGCCGCTGTCGACCATCGCCTTGAGCTTGCCGTAGTCGGTCGGGCCGTCCATCAGCACGTTGACGCTGCTCGATTGCGTAAAGGGCTGCGCCCAGTTCTTCTGCTGCGAGGACTGCGTGGTGCCGCCCCAACTCGTGAATACGATCGGATCGGCGGCAAGCGCGGGCGCGGCGTTGAAAGCCGACGCGCACAGCGCGATCAGCGGCGTCATCATCAGGGTGCGTGTGCTGTTCATTTCCATGTCCTTGGGAATCGATGGTGCTGAATCGTGTAACGGTCAGGCCAGCGTCGAACGTCGCGCGGGCTTCAAAATGGTTTGCTGCCTCTTCTTTACTTCGTGATACTGAATTTTTTGTCTGATTGATTGCCGGATGCGTCGATTGACTCAACCGGCCTGCGATCTGTGATCAGTGCGCGGCGGCGAGCGTCTGAACCGTGCCCGCTTCCGTATCGCCGACATAGATGCCGAAAGCGTCCTCGCTGCGTTCGCGCACATAACGCTGCAACATCGAGCGCACGGCTTCGTCGCGCAGTTCGCCCCACGGAATCCGCGCGAGCGGCACGATATGAATCGCGTTGTCCATCATCGCCGCGCCGCTGCTGTTCACGCGGCCGCGGTAATACACGTGCACGCTCGACGACGGTCCCTGTCCCGCTTCGAACACGGCGAACAGAAAATCCAGATGCGCCACCAGGCCGAGCTTTGCGAGCACGCCGCGCAGACTGGCCGCGTCGCTCGCCGGCTCGAGCTTGACGCCCGTGGGCAACGCGAAACCTTCGGGCGTTTCGAGCAGCACCAGGCCGTCGCGGTGTTCGAGAATCGCGCCCACTTGCGCACGCGCGCCCGTGGCGGCCAGCGCGTCCTGCGAGAGGCTGAAGTTGACATACGCGCCGCGACAATAGCCCAGCGGCGATGAGTTCGTGTGGACGAAATCGACGACACGCCCGATCAGAATGATGTGATCGCCCGCATCGACGACTTCATGCGTGCGGCAATCGAACGTCGCCGACGCGCCTTCCATGACAGGCGCGCCCGTCGCGCGCGCACGCCAGGCGACCTGCGCGAATTTGTCGGCGGATTTCGACGCGAAGACGCTGGAGACGTTTTTCTGGCTTTCCGCGAGCACGCTGACTGCGAAATGATCGGTGGTGGAGAACACCGCGTGGCTCGATGCAGTCTTTGCGATGCACACGAGAATCAGCGGCGGATCGAGCGACACCGACGTGAACGAATTGGCCGTGAAGCCGCGCGGCGAGCCGTCCGGCTGGATCGTGGTGACGACCGTCACGCCCGTGACGAAGGCACCCAGCGCACGACGAAATTCGGCGACGTCGAAAATCGGTTCGATGATCGGCTCAGACATGATGTTCTCCACGATTCCTGATAGTGGGCAGAGGGCTTCGACGACTTTGCGGGCCGCCGTTTCGTTGCTTCGTCGCTTCGTCGAGTTACGCAGCAATTACATAGGATGGCGAATCGTTAGCCGTGGTCATGGCGACCTCAAGTTCGCTCCAACCTCACCCGCTTCACCCGCCCCAACCGCCTGCCCGTGCTCCCGTCGATGCGGAAGATTATGGTATGCCATACTATCGACTACCATGCGGACTAAATATTATGGAATACCATAGGTAGACGACGCGCGTGGCTGGCACGAATGCCGCCTGCCGGCGGTCGTGCACAAGGGCGATCAAAGATGCGATGAATGGGGCGTCAGACGCGCCGGAGGCGGCGCTGTGAGGGCTCAGGCAGGGAAAGCGCGCTGCCCGCCGCTGCAGGCGGACGAACGCAGGCCGCCGGGCACCTGTCCGGCGGCCGCAGGCGCGTGATGCGCCAAAGGAAGATCAGGCTCAGGCGGCCTCGCCGCCTTCTCCGCGCGCCGCCAGTGCGGCCAGCGCGAGTTCGGCCGTCCGCTTGATATGCGCGATCGAAGCCGCGAAGGCCGCGTCGCCGTCGCGCCGCTCGATGGCATCGAGCATCTTGTTCATTTCGCGATTGGACTCGCCGCTGCGTCCGGGCGTGGCAATCGTCAGCGCGCGCAGGCGGTTGATGCGCGCGTTCAGCGTCTTGACCACCGCGAGCGACACCGTCTTTTGCGCGCCCTCGAACAGCGCCTCGTAGAAACGCTCCGTATGCGCGAGCACGGTCGGCAGGTCCCCGGACTTGAACGCCGCCTCGATCTCCTTGCGGATATCGCGCAACTGCTTGACGAGCTCGGGCGTGGATTGCTCGGCGCAGGCGCGCGCGGCGTTCGCCTCGAGCAGACCGCGCAATTCGTAAATCTCGCTGACCTGCGCGGGATTCAGTTGCGCGACGACCGGCCCTTGACGCGCGATCACCTCCACGAGCCCTTCCGTTTCCAGGTGCCGCAGCACCTCGCGCACGATGGTGCGGCTCACGCCCAGTTCATCGCAGAGCGTGCGTTCGACAAGGCGCGCGCCCGGCTTGAAATAGCCCTGCACGATGGCGTCGCGCAGCTTATCCAGCGTCAGTTCACGGAGGGTTTTGGTTTCGCGGACGATTTTTAGATCTGACATAGGGCGCGTAAGGTGAACGGAGAGGAAAGCCGCGCGGTGACCAATCGGCGACTTGGAATGCCATATTATCCCGCATACGGAAAGTGTGCCACTTTTGTAAGGTATTTCACTGAGAAAGGGATTCGTCTCGATGAAAACCCGGCGCTTTGGCGCGCGCGTTTCTGCAAAACAGTGGTCCAGTGACTTTTGAAGGCGGGTTGTAGCGTGGCTTGACCGTTAGTTGCGAACGGTAGATCAACGCGAATAGCCGTGGGCAATAAAAAATCGCGTTCAATGGAAATCGAAAAGGAATGAAAAGCGCGAAAGCGCTTTCGGTCTATCGGCGTCTAGCGGCAAGCAATGGCGTGGCTCCGCGCGAAAGCGAAAGCGAGACACCCATCTCGCCCGCTCCCGCACCTCTCCCTGCATCAGATCACATGCGCTTGCACGCCTCATGCAGCGTATTCAGCCGGCGCACCGGCTCCGCGACATACGGATTGCTTTCGTCCCACGCATAGCCGGCCAGCACCGAGCTAATCATGCGGCGAATCAGCGGCGTCTGACGCGGATAATAAATAATGTCCTGCAATTCGCCCGAATACCAGCGCTCGACGAAAGCGCGGAACGTATCAATACCCTTGCGCAGCGGCACATCGTATTCGTTCTGCCAATCCACCGTTTCGCCATTCAGCACACGATCCACGACCTTCGCGGCCATATGCGCGGAGCGCAGTGCAATCGTCACGCCCGACGAAAAGACCGGATCGAGAAACTCGCCCGCATTGCCGAGCAACGCATAACCCGCGCCGTGCAAACGTTCGACATTCGCCGAATAACCGCCGATCTGCCGAACCGGCATCAGGAACGGCGCATCGCCGATCAAGCGATTCAGCGTCGGCTCCTCGCGAATCAACGCGCGCAGACGCGCCTCGCGCTCGGCCTCCGGGATATCGAAGAACGCCGCCTCGGCCACGCAGCCCACCGACGAACGGCCGCCCGCGAGCGGAATCATCCAGAACCACACATCGCGATGCTCGGGGTGCGTCGCCACGCAAATCTTGTTGCGATCGAAATCGTCGAGCGCGAGACCATCGCGCACATGGCTGAAAATCGCCGCGCGCGTCGGCAGACCGGTGGGCGCTTCCAGATTCAGAAGGCGCGGCAGCACGCGTCCGAAACCGCTCGCGTCGAGCACGAAACGCGCACGCACTTCATAGCGCGTTTCGCTTTCGTCGACGACTTCGAGCACCGGCTCATCGCCCGGCTGCATCGCCAGCACCGTATGGCCGAAGCGCACTTCGGCGCCCTGTTGCGCGGCGCACTGGATCAGCAGCTCGTCGAATTTCGCGCGCTCCACCTGGTACGTGGTGCCCCAGCCCGGCGAATGCTTGTCGCGGAAGTCATACGCGGTGAACTGATCGCGCCACATAAACTGCGCGCCGTTCTTGTACTGAAAGCCGGCCTCGACAACGGCCTGCAACATGCCCGCTTCCTCGAGATATTCCATGCTCTGCGGCAGCAGGCTTTCGCCGATCGAGAAGCGCGGAAAATGCTGACGTTCGAGCACCAGCACCGAACGCCCGCTCTTGCGCAACAGCGCCGCCGCCACTGCACCCGAGGGACCGGCGCCGATGATCGCCACGTCAACGCTCTCGCTACGGCCAGCGCGTTCCGATTGCTGATTCACTGACTCCTCCCGACTCTGTTCCATACACCTTCCTGTACCTTGATTGCGCGTTGCGCATTCGTTGACGACTTCACCGCCTCGCGCAGCATGCTTGCCATTACAATGCCCGTTCTTTGTCCACGACCGAATATGCATCGGGGAAAAATATGTCGGTTTCCGAATCAAATGTTGTGCCGTTCGTGCCGGAAACGGCATTCGGCATCTGGTTTCTCCGCACCCACACGTGGGAGCATCACGTCCTGCGCGTGGCGATCAACGACCTCAAGCGACTGATCGATCAGCCGCTGCCTCAAGCGCCCACGATCGTCGACGTCGGCTGCGGCCAGGGCAAGTCGTTCCATCTGCTCGCCGAGGCCTTCCGTCCGCGCCGCATCGTCGGCATCGACTATCACGAGGCCTCGCTCGAACTCGCGACGCAAGCGGCGCGCGCGGTTCAGCAGCGCCAGCAGTCACAGGCATCGCAGACGCAAACGCAGACGCAGACGCAGACGCAGACGCAAACGCAGACGGCATTCGACGTGCTGCACGGCGACTGCGCGAACCTGCCCTTGCCTTCGGCCAGCGCCGACATCGTGTTCTGCCACCAGACCTTTCATCATCTGGTCGAGCAGGAGCGCGCGCTCGCGGAATTCCATCGCGTATTGAAGCCGGGCGGCGTGCTGCTGTTTGCCGAATCCACCGATGCCTATATTCGCTCGTGGGTTATTCGTCTGCTGTTTCGCCATCCCATGCAGGTGCAAAAAAGCGCCGATGGCTACCTCGGCATGATACGCCACGCAGGTTTCCGCTTCGCCGAGCACAATGTCTCGCTCCCTTATTTGTGGTGGAGCCGCGCGGCGGATTTCGGTCTGTTCGAGCGCCTCGGCCTGCATCATCCGAAGCCCGGCAAGCGCCGCGAAACGCTGGTGAACGTTGCCGCGGTGAAAGCGCAGTAAGCCAGGCGCGCAAACGGCGCGGCGCGTATTGTCACGCGCCGCGGCCCGAAAAAAATCGAAAAATAATTACTTCGCGCCCTTCAACGCCACCACGTCGCCCACCAGCGCCACGCCCGCGATCATCGTGCCCGCGCCGCACGTGAAGTCCGTCGGGCTCTCGGTCAGGTTGTTACGGTAATTGCTCTTGATGTTGATGACCGCGTTGCCGCCCTGCTGGCGCGCGCGCTCCTGCAACTCGCGCACCGCCGAAAGAAACACGTGCTGGCAGGCTTCTTCATCGCTCTTGTTGAGCGCGTTCGTCTTCTTGTTGGTCGCGATGGTTCCCATCGTTTTTTTCACGGCCGGATGCTTCTGGCCCGCGAAATACAGCGCAATATCGTCGCCCACTTTGCCCGGTTCGCTTTGCAGCGCGTCGGCCACCGGATAGGTGTCCACCGTATCGCGCGCCCAGGCATGCGTCGTCACGAAAGCCGCGCAGAGCGCGGTCGTCATCCACAGCTTTTTCATTGTTGCTCTCTCCGCTGGATCACTGGGCCTGCAGCACGACGAGATCGCCCTTCACGGCGATCGCCGCCGCGCTCGGGCTCACGCCGCAGGTGTATTCGGTCGCCGACTTCGATTCGTTTTCGTGGAAGCGCGTCGAGACGTTGATGACCGCGTTCGCGCCCTTGCTGCGCGCGTCGGCGCGCAGTTTGCCGACCGCGTCGGCGAGCGCCTTGTTGCACGAGACGTCGGGGCCGTCGGTCGAACGCGCGATACGCACGGAATGCGACGCTTCGCCGACACGGCGCGCGACCTCGGCATGCGGCTGCGTGCTGAAGTAGATCGCGATGTCCGCGTTGCCCGTCGTCGTCATTGCGGCCGGTGCAGCGGACAGCGCCGGCTGGATCGGCAGCGTCTTCAACTGCGTGCCGCAAGCGGCCAGCGTGAGGCTGACGAACGCGGCGGCGGTCAGCGTGAGGCTCGGTGTTCTCATAGGTTTTCCTCGTGGTTTTCAGGAGCGCCTGTCACTCACGGCGCGTTCAGTGCGCATGCAGTGCGCGAAACATCAGGCTGGCGCAACTGCCGCCAAACCCGAACGAAACCGACATCGCCGTCTCGATACGCGCGTCGCGCGTTTCGCGCACGAGCGGCAGCGTGGCGGCGAGCGCATCGAGTTCGTCGATACCCACGGCGCCCGCGATCCGGCGATCGCGCATCATCAGCAAGGTGTAGATCGCTTCATGCGCGCCGCACGCGCCGAGCGGATGGCCGCTGAGCGCTTTCGTCGACGAAAACGCCGGCACGTCCGCGCCGAACACGTCGCGCAGCGCGAGCAGTTCCTCGACGTCGCCCGAGAGCGTGGACGGCGCATGCGTGTTGATGTAGTCGGGGCGGCACGCCGCCTCGGCGAGCGCGGCGCGCATCGCGCGCGCGATGCCGCCCGCCTGCGGCGCGACCATCTGCGCGCCGTCCGTGCAATGGCCGAAGCCCGTCACTTCCGCGTGGATGCGCGCGCCGCGCGAGCGCGCGTGAGCGAGCGATTCGAGCACCAGCACGCCCGCGCCCGAGCCGATCACGAAGCCGTCGCGACGCGTGTCGTAAGGCCGCGACGCGCGCTCCGGCGTATCGTTGAAACCGCGCGAGAGCGCGCCCATGGCGTCGAACAGCAGCGTCATGTTGTCGTGCAGCGCTTCGCTGCCGCCCGCGAGCACGAGGTCCTGACGACCGGTCTGGATCAGCTGCATCGCCTGGCCGATCGCGAGCGCCGACGTCGTGCACGCCGACGACGGCGAGTACGTCACGCCTTCCATGCCGAACACGTGCGCGAGATTCGCCGATGCCGTGCTGCTCATCGCCTGCGGCACCGTATAGGGAGGCACGCGGTCCACGCCGCGCGCATTCGCGCACGCCATCGCCGCGTCGTAAGCCGACATCGTGCCCACGCCCGAGCCCACCACCGCGCCCACGCGCGGCTGGCGCAATGCGGCCTCGTCGAGTCCCGCGTCGGCGATGGCGCTGCGCGCCGCATGACACGCGAAGCGCGCCGTGTCGCCCATGAAGCGCTCGGCCTTGCGCGCGAACGGCGTCTCGTCGTCCACCGACGCGACCGCCGCCACCTGGCTCGCGAAGCCGCGCTCGCGCCACGCCGCCACGCGCGTGATGCCGCCGCGTCCGTCGCGCAGGCGCGCGGCCACGCCGTCGAGCGTGTTGCCGAGGCACGAGACGATGCCCATGCCCGTCACGACTACGCGTTGCAATCCGTTCGACGTTAAGGATTCCTGCATGCTCACCGGATGCGCTTGAAGATCAACGACGTGTTCACGCCGCCGAACGCGAAGTTATTGCTCATCACGTAGTCGGCGTCGATCTCGCGCGGCGCGCCCATGATGTAGTCGAGCGGCGCGCAGGCTGGATCGACCTCGTGCAGATTCAGCGTCGGCGCGTAGCGATTGCGCTTCATCATTTCGATCGTCCACCACGCTTCGATCGCGCCGCACGCGCCGAGCGTATGGCCGATATAGCTCTTGAGCGAACTGATCGGCATGCGCGCGCCGAAGGTTTCCGCCGTGGCGTGGCTTTCGGCGATATCGCCGCGATCGGTCGAGGTGCCGTGCGCGTTCACGTAGGCAATCGCTTCGGGCGCGAGTTGCGCGTCGGCGAGCGCCTGGCGCATCGCGACCGCCATCGTCGCCGCCGTGGGCTGCGTGATATGCGCGCCATCGGAGTTGCAGCCGAAGCCCACCACTTCCGCGTGAATGCGCGCGCCGCGCGCCAGCGCGTGCTCGTACTCTTCGAGCACGAGCGTGGCCGCACCCTCGCCCACCACGAGCCCGTCACGCGCGGCGTCGAACGGACGCGGCGTGGATTGCGGATCGTCGTTGCGCGTGCTGGTGGCGTAGAGCATGTCGAACACGGCCACGCCCGGCCCCGAGAGTTCTTCCGCGCCGCCCGCGAGCATCATCGTCTGCTTGCCGCTCGCGATCATTTCATACGCGTAGCCGATGGCCTGGCTGCCCGAGGCGCACGCGCACGACGTCGGCACGATACGGCCTTTCAGATCCCAGAAGAGGCTCACGTTCACCGCCGTCGTGTGCGGCATCATCTGCACGTAGCTGTTCGACGTGACGTCGCTCATCGAGCCGGTTTCGAGCATCTTGCCGAACGCGCGCACGGGTTCCACCGAGCCCGCCGACGAACCGTACGCCACGCCCATGCGGCCGTCCTTGATCGACGCATCGTCGAGCAGGCCCGCGTCCGCGAGCGCGTACTCGCTCGCGCGCACCGCGTAGAGCGAGACCGGTCCCATTGAGCGCGTCTTCTTGCGCGGATAGTAGTCGGGCGTTTCGAACTTCGGCAGCGGCGAGGCAAGCCGCGTATGCAGCGCCTCGATGTAATCCCAGTCGTGCACACGACGCACCGCATTCGCGCCGCGTTCGAGCGCGGCCTCCACCTGCTCCCAACGGTCGCCGAGCGCGGTCACGCCGCCCATGCCCGTCACCACGACGCGCTTCATCAGACCATGCCTCCGTTGACGCCGATGACCTGGCGCGTCACATAGGACGCCGCATCCGACATGAGAAAGCCGACCACCGAAGCGACTTCGGCGGGCTGGCCCACGCGGTTCATCGGCACGGCCTTGAGCGCGTGGTCGAGCGGCACTTCGTCGAGCATGCCCGTATCGACGAGACCCGGCGCGACGCTGTTGACCGTGATGTTGCGCGTGGCGAGTTCGACCGCGAGCGCCTTGGTCGCGCCGATCAGCCCCGCCTTCGCGGCGCTGTAGTTCACCTGGCCGCGATTGCCCGTGACGCCCGACACCGACGCCACCGTGACGATGCGCCCGCCCTTGCGCGCGCGCACCATCGGCATGACGAGCGGATGCACGACGTTGTAGAAGGCGTCGAGACCGGTTTCGAGCACGATGTCCCAGTCTTCGTCGGTCAGCGCGGGGAAGGCCGCGTCGCGCGTCACGCCCGCGCAGCAGACGATGCCGTAGTACGCGCCGTGCGCCGTCACGTCGGCTTCGAGCGCGGCGCGGCAGGCGGCGCGGTCGCGCACGTCGAATTGCAGCACGCCGGCCGAGCCGCCTTGCGCGGCGATGCCCGCCGTGACGGCTTGCGCTTCCTTCAGGCCCGTGCGGCAATGCACGGTGACGGCGAAGCCGTCGGCGGCCAGTTGATAGGCGATCGCGCGGCCAATGCCGCGGCTCGCGCCGGTCACGAGTACACGCCGGTTCGGGGTCTGGCTCGGAGTCGGGCTCATGCTCGGGAGTTTTCCTCGATGAAAGTCTGAAAATCGTGCGGCTGATACACCTTGACCGTGGCCTCGGCGCACAGCACGCCTTCCTGTTCGATGGTGCAGCCGTAGGCGCCGTGGCCTTCGTCGCTGCGCAGCAGTTCGTTCACGCTCACGCGCAGCGGCGCACCGGCCGCGAAGGTGTCGCGCAGCGCCGTGAAGCGGCGCGTGCCGAGCAGCACGCCGGGGCGCGCCGCCTTGCCCGCGCGCATCGACAGCAGGCCCACGTGGGCCGCAATCGCCTGCGCCATCAGTTCGATGCCGATCCACGCGGGCATCGCGCCCTGTGCGTCGGCGTACCACGCGTCGGCGCGCACGCTGGCTTCGGCGCTCAGCGATTCGTCGCTGCACGCGCACACCGCGTCGAGCAGCAGCATCGTGCCGCGATGCGGGATGATCGATTCGATCGGCGGGAACGCTTCGGCGCCCGGTGCGGAATTCAAGGCGACGGTCATCGTGCGAACACCAGCGAAGCGTTGCTGCCGCCGAACGCGAACGAATTGCTCATGACGTACTGGCTCCCCGTCCCCGCGCCGCGCGGCAGATAACGCTCCGACTCGACGAAATCGAGCGGCGGCAGCGACGCGTCGGCCTGACCGTCCCAGAGATGACGCGGCAGCGCGACGTCGTCGCGCGCGAGCGTCAGCCATGCGAGGCCCGCTTCGGTCGCGCCCGCCGCGCCGAGCGTGTGGCCCGTGAGCGGCTTGGTGCCGCTCGCGGCCACGCCGTCGGGGAACACGCGCGCCATCAGCTGCGCTTCCATCTGATCGTTCTTGATCGTCGCGGTGGCGTGCAGGTTGACGTAGCCGATCGCGCCCGCGCCGATGCCCGCGTCCGCGAGCGCCGCGCGCAACGCGATCTCGCCGCCCGCGCCCTGCGGATCGGGCGCGGAGATGTGATGCGCGTCGCTCGACTCGCCCGCGCCCGCGAAGCGCACCGGTCCTTCTTCGCGGCTCATCAGAAAGACCGCCGCGCCTTCGCCGATATTGATGCCGCGCCGGTTCGCGCTCATCGGGTTGGTGCGCGCGGCGCTCGTCGATTCGAGCGACGCGAAGCCTTGCAGCGTGAGTTCGCAGAGCGTGTCGACGCCGCCGACCACCACCGCATCGCACAGCCGCGCGCGCAGCAGGCGGCGCGCCGCGACGAACGCTTTCGCGCTCGACGTGCAGGCCGTCGAAATCGTGAACGCGGGGCCGCCGAGGCCGAGCGCGGCGGCAGCGAACGGGGCCGCGGTGCCGATTTCCATCTGGCGATAGTCGAAGGGCGTCACGGCGGGCGCATCGCTGTCCGCATCGCTGCCTGCCTGCGCGAACGTCGCTTCCACCGCGCCGATGCCCGATGTACTCGTGCCCAGCACCACGCCGATGCGCCCCGCGCCGAAGCGCTCGCACGCGGCATCGACGGCGGGCTGGATCTGCGCCAGCGCCGCGAGCAGCAGGCGGTTGTTGCGGCAGTCGTAGCTGGCGAGCGCGGCGGGCGGCGCAAAGCCGGGCTGCGCGAGCGGCGCGAGCACGCGGCCCGCGAACGCCTCGCCGATGCGCGTGCGGATCGTCCCCATGCCGGGCGCTTCTGCGCGTGCGAGTGCGGCGGCGATGGCGCTCACGTCGTCGCCGAGCGCGTTGACCATGCCGAGCGCGTGCAGATAAACCGGTCGGGCAGATTGAGAGGCGGGCCGCGCCATCAGTTCGTTCTCCGTGAATTCGAGGGCATGCCGACCGGCGCGAGCAGGACCGACACCATGATGCCGAGCGACAGCGTCGCGCCGAAGCTCTTGAGCGCGGGCATCGAGGTCATCGCGAGCAGGCCGAACGAGAGCAGCGTCGTGGTCGCCGAGAGCAGCACGCCGGTCCAGACCGCGCCGGTATCGGCGTTCGCGCGCATCGCGCCTTCGCGCAGGAACACCGCGTAGTTCGCGCCCACGCCGAGCACGAGCATCAGCGCCAGCAGGTTGAATAGATTGATGCGCACGTGCGCGTAGCCGAACACGGCCAGCGTCACGCCGATCGCGAGCCACACGGGCAGCGCGACCGCGAACGCCGCGCGCCAGCCGTAACGCAGCGTCAGCAGCGCGAACACCAGCACGAGCGCGCCTGAGAGCCAGAGCGCGCCGTCCTCGCGATAGACACCGAACAGATGCGAGACGCTCGCCGCCTTGTCGACGAAACTCACGCCGGGCAAGGTCGTCGCGAGCGCGCGCAAGGCGGGCTCGTTCGCGTTCGACACGCCCTGCGGAATCACGACCGTCGCGAATGCGCCCGGCGTGCTCGCGGAGCGGCCGAGCCACAGGTGGCGGAACGGCTGCGACCACGGTTCGGCCAGCCATGCGTCCACGCTCAGCGTGCTGGAACCGGATCGCGCCCACGCGCGCGGCCACGCCTGCGCAACGTCGTCGCGAAAGCCCGCCGCGCCCAGCATCGCGCGCAACGCGGCCGGATCGTTGAAGACGTGCGCGGCCAGCAAGGCGCGATCGGCGTCCTGCTGCTTGTCCGACGGCACGAACGACGTGACCGACTGCCAGCCGCTCACGGCCGCTGCGCCCGTGAGCGTGCCCAGCCGCGCGCACAGCGCTTCGGCGCGTTCGAGCACGGTTTCGGGCGACGCGCCGCGCACGACGAAGAACTGCGCGCTGTTGTCGACGCCCACCGCGTTGCTCACCACGCGCTCCTGCGCGACCAGCGACGGATCGCGCTGGATCAGCAGATGGATGTCGTCGTCGCTGCGCAGTTGCAGCCAGCCCGGCGCCGCCACCACGCCCACCGCAAGCGCGACGAGCCACGCGCGACGTCCGCCGATCAGCGCCTGCCATTTCGCGAGCGACACGGCGGCCACGGCGAACAGCGTGCGCGGACTGCGGCGCGCGGGACGCATCATGAGGCTCGGCAGCAGGCCGATCACCGAAGCAAACGCGATCAAGATGCCGACGATCGCGAAGCACGCGATCTGCTTGAGCGCCGGGAACGGCGCGAAGGTCAGGATGGCGTAGCCGAGCACGCTCGTGCCGAACGCCACCGCGAGCGCGGGCATCACTTCGCGCGCGCCGCGCCGCGCGTTCCAGTGCTCGCGCGCGCCCAGATAGACGACGAAATACTGAATCGAATAATCGACGGCCTCGCCAATCAGGCTCGCGCCGAACACCAGCGTCAGCAGATGCAGCTTGCCGAAGATCAGCATGGTCGCCGCGAGCGCGCACAGAATGCCCAGCGCCGTCGAGACAAAACCGAGCGCAATGAGGCGCGGCGAGCGGAAGATCCAGAGCATCAGCAGCGCGATGCCGACTGCCGAGACGATGCCGATCACGTGCACGTCGCGCTCCGAGGCGCGCCGCGCCGACTCGGCGTAGAACACCGCGCCCGTGCGCGCGACGCTGACGTCGGGCCATGCCGACTTCAGCGCGCTCTCGCCTTGCGCGACGGCGTGCAGCACGTTTTGCTGCACCGACGATTCATACGCCGATCCCGTCAGCGTGCCGACCACCAGCACGCTCGTGGTCGCGCCGCGATGCGCGACCAGCAAGCCGTCCTCGACGGTCAGATTCGATGCCGCCAGCGGCAGGCCCGCGAGCCAGTGCTGGAGCCAGCCGAACGGATCGTCGGCGAGCGAGGTCGAGAGGCCTACGCCGGGCAGGCCGTAAAGGCGCTCTGTGAGCGCGCTGGACAGCGCGGCCGGGCCGCCCCTGGCGTTCGTCAAGCTCGCGCGATCCTCGGACGTAAGCAGGCCGAAGCGATACGGCAGATAGAAGCGCGCGATGCGCCCGAGGTCGAACGGCGGAATGCGCGCGGTCACCGATGCGAACGCGTGACTCGCGCTCAGCGACGCGCCCAGTTGCAGCGCCGCCGCCTTCGCGTGCGCGTCGTTGTCGCTGGAAACGAGCAGCACGGCGCGATTGCCGAGCACGTTCGCGAGTTGATCGACGGCTTCTTCGGCGACGGGATCGGCCTCGGTGGCGGGCAGCAGCGCAAGCAGATTCGTCTGCAACGGCGACGGCCCCGCGAAACGCCAGCCGCAATAGAGCGCGGCGGCCACGGCGAGCAGCAGCCACGCGGCGCGCAGCGCCCAATGCCGCCACGCGCGGCGTGCGGTTCGTGTAGTGGATGCGGCACGAAGCTCCGGCGAATTCACTACGGCGTTCCGAACAGTTTCTGGTCGGCGGGCGCGAGTTCGCTCACGGGCGTGCTGCCGCTGAACGCGTACTGCGTGACGTCGCCGTTCGCGAGCGTGATGCGCAGACCTTGCAGGAACTCGCCGCCGTCCATCTCGATGCCGCGCAGCGCCTGCGCGATCTGCGGCTGACGCGGCACGAGGCGCATCTGCCAGCGCGCGGGCGTGCCGCGCGCCTGCACGTCGAACTGCGTGTAGAGCCCGCTCAGGTCGCCGCCCAGCATCGCGCGCATCATCTTCGCGATTTCAGCCGCGCCGCGTGCGCCCTGCGCGCCGCCGTTCGCCACGCGCTGACCGGTCGCGTCGAGCACGGTCATGCCGCTGTCGCTCATCACCCAGGTCTTTTTATAAGGCCTGTCGATTTGCCAGATCACGCCGCGATCGCGAAAAAACAGCAGCGATCCCGTGCTGACGAGCGGCGTCTTCAGCGCGGCGAGCGTCTGCGTCTGCGTGAAGTGCGAGCGCACGCCTTTCGTCTGCGCGAGGCGCGCGGCGATCTGCGAAACGAGTGCCGCGTCGGCGTCGCTTGCGCTTGCACTCGCGTTCGAAGCCGATGTCGCCGCCTGCACAGGCCAGCACGCAGTTTGAAGCGCGATCAACGCCGCGAACGCCGTGCCGCGTATCAACGTGCCCATGCGCGCTCCAGGTTTTCGAACACGACCGGCGGCGAGACGAACTGCAATTCCTGCGTGGCGGCGTTCACCGCGACCTGAATCGTATAGCCCTTCGTGAGCCGCGCGCGCGTGGCGCAATCGAAAATTTCGTAGCCGATTTTCAGGCGGTTTTCGTGCTCGAGCAGATGCGCGCAAACTTCGATCTGCTGTCCGTAAATCGCCGGACGCACATACTTCAGATGCGCCTCGACCACGGGCCACACATAGCCCGACGCCTGCATCTCGCGATAGTCGTAATCGAACTTGCGCAGCAGCGCCGCGCGGCCGAATTCGAAGTACTTCAGGTAGTGGCCGTGCCAGCAAACGTTCATCGCATCGACGTCGTGGAACGGCACTTCCACGGTCGCGCTCGCGCTCAGTACGGCCTTGTCCGCCACGCTCATGCCGCGTCTCCTTCCTGTGCGCCGATGAATTCGCCTGCCGCGATCCGCGCCGTCATGGCACGCAGTTCGTGTTCGAGCGCGCGGTCTTCGTCGACGAACGGCGACACCGCCGCCACGTCCGTCATGAACGCGCGCAGCGGCTCAGGAATCACGGTGCCCGCGTTGCCGCGCAGACGCAGTTGTGCGGCCTGCACGGTCGCGAGCGCATGCGCCGCCGCGACCTGCTCGGTCAGTTGCAGCACGCGCAAACAATCGCGCGCCGCGATCGTGCCCATGCTCACCTTGTCCTGGTTGTGCGCCTCGGTGGAGCGCGAAAACACGCTCGCGGGCATCGTGTGCTTGAGCGCCTCCGCCGTCCACGCCGACGACGAAATCTGCACCGCCTTGAAGCCGTGATTGATCGCCGCGCGCGCCGCGCTCGCGCCCGTGAGATTGCGCGGCAGGCCGTTGTTGAACTTGTCGTCGACGAGCAGCGCAAGCTGGCGATCCATCAGATCGGCGAGATTCGCGACGGCGTTCTTCAGCCCGTCCATCGCGAACGCGATATGGCCGCCGTAGAAGTTGCCGCCGTGCAGCACGCGTTCGCCGTCGGGGTCGATCAGCGGATTGTCGTTGGCGCTGTTGAGTTCGTTTTCGATATCGCGGCGCATCCAGGACAGTGCGTCGCCGAGCACGCCGATCACGTGCGGCGCGCAGCGGATCGAATAGCGGTCCTGCAGGCGATGGCCCGGCGTGTCGGGACGCCCGGCGAGATCGGCGCGAATCCACGCGGCGGCCTCGCCTTGCCCGGCGTGCGGCTTGGCTTCGAAGATCAGCGGGTCGAAATGCGCGGCGCGGCCGTCGAGCGCCACCGTCGCGAGCGCCGTGAGACGCGCGCTCAGGCGCGCCAGCTGCGCCGCGCGTGCGAATGCGAGACACGCGAGGCCGGTCATCACGGCCGTGCCGTTCATCAGCGCGAGCCCTTCCTTGGGCGCGAGCGTGAGCGGCGCGTGGCCGAGCGCCTGCCAGGCGTCGCGCGCCGTGCACGACGCGCCGCGAAACTGCACGTCGCGCTCGCCCGCCAGCGCCGCTGCCACGTACGACAGCGGCGTGAGGTCGCCGCTCGCGCCCACCGAGCCTTCTGCGGGAATGCGCGGCAGCACGCGATGATTGATGAGATCGGCGAGACGCTCCAGCAGCACCGGACGCACGCCCGAGAGCCCATACGCCAGCGAATTCAGACGCGCGGCGATCACCGCGAGCGCGGACGCATCGTCGAGATGCTCGCCCATGCCGCAGCCGTGATAGCGCGTGAGTTGCAGCGGCAGCGCCTCGACGAGCGCCATCGGCACGTCGACCACGCAGGCGTCGCCGTAACCCGTGTTGACGCCGTAGACGGTCGCGCCCGCGTCCAGATGGCGGCGCAGGAATTCCGCGCCGCGCGCGATGCGCGCGCGCCAGGCCGGGTCGTCGCTGAGCCGCACGGCAGCGCCTTCGCGCGCCACCGCCACCACGTCCTCGATCGTCAGACGGCGGCCGCCGATCACCACGTCGGCGGTCGCGGCCTGGACGCCGTTCAGGTCATGTTCGGCCATTCGTCTTCCTCGTATTCCCGCCTGGGCGCGCCCAGAAATCGTAAAAGTTGAACCATTGATAAGGCGCCTTGCGGCAATAGTGTTCGAGGCGGCTCGCGAAGCGCTGCGCCCAGCCCGCGATGTGTTCCGCGCGGTCGCGTCGCGGCAGTTCGATGCGCTCGGCGAAGGGCTCGAAATAGAGCCGGTAGCCGCTGCGCTCCTTCAGGCAGAACAGCAGATAGACGGGACACGCGAGCGCATGCGCGAGCACGTACGGCCCTTGCGCGAACGGCGCGGTTGCGCCGAGGAACTGCGCTTCGGTCAAGCGTCCGCTTTCGTGCGCGGGCGTGCGGTCGCCGACGATCACCAGCAGTTCGCCGCGCTCGATGCGCTCCTGCATCATCAGCGCGGTTTGCGGCCCGAAGTCGCTCACCGGCACCAGATGCTGCGTGAAATCGCGGTTCGCGCCCGCCAGCACGCTGTTGAAACGCTTCGCGTGCTCGGTGTAGACGATCGCGGTCACGCGTGTCTGCGCGCCGCGCACGGCGAGCGCGCGCGCCATTTCCAGATTGCCGAGATGCGAGCCGATCACGAGCGCGCCGCGTCCGCTCGCGAGCAGCGCGTCGAGCGCGTGGGCGTCGTCGATCTCGACATCGGAGAAGTCCACGCGGCCGGTCCACGCGGCGAGCTTGTCGAAGCCCGACTGCGCGAACGCGAGCATGTGCCGGTACGAGGTCAGCCAGCCGGGACGCGGCGTCGCGGGCTGCGGCACCGCTTGCGCGAGACGCGCGAAATAGCGCCGCGACGCCTCGCGCGCGGGGCGGCCCGTGAGCAGGAAATACGCGACGATCGGATGCAGCCAGAGCGCCGTGAAGCGCCGCCCGAACAGGCGGCAGCTCAGTGCAAGCAAACTCATGCCGAGACGGCTGCCGCGTTCGGCGCGCCGCCACCAGGGCGCGGGCGCGCCGCTCGCGGATGCGTTCTCGCGACGGCGCGGCAAGACCTTGTGCGCAAGCAGCAGCGGCAAACGCGCGAGCATGCCCGCGACGAGCCGCGTGTGGCTGCGGCTGATCCGCACGTTGTCCCAGAGCACGTCGAAATGCGAGACGCCGTCAGTGGCGTAGGTGACGGCGGTCGGGATCGACACGAACTCGACGCGCCGCCAGTACAGGCGCACCAGAATCTCGATGTCGAAGTCCATGCGCTCGGGCAGCTTCACGCTGTCGATCAGCGCGCAGGCGAGATCGAGCGGATAGAGCCGGAAACCGCACATCGAATCGCGGATCGTGAAGGACAGCGTTTCGATCCACACCCACACGTGCGTCAGATAGCGGCCGTAGAGACGCGCCTTCGGCACGCTCTCGTCGTAGACAGGCTGGCCGAGCACGACCGCGCGCGGATTCGCGGCGGCGGCGGCGAGAAAGCGCGGCACGTCGGCGGCGTCGTGCTGGCCGTCGGCGTCGATCTGCAAGGCGTGCGTGTAGCCCGCGTCGCGCGCGGCGCGCAGCCCCGCCATCACCGCCGCGCCCTTGCCGCCGTTCACGGGCAGGCGCAGCAGCGTGAGCTGGCCCGCGTGGCGCTGCGCGAGCGCGGCGAGCACCTGCTGCGTGGCCTCGTCGCTGCCATCGTCGACGACGAACAGCGGCAGGCCGTGCACGACCAGGTTCGCCACGGTGCCGCCAATCGCGTCCTTGTGGTTGTAGATCGGTATGACGATGCAGGCTGAGAGACTCACGCGGGCTCCCGGTACACGATGACGCCTGAGGCGCAGTCGCGCTCGCCGAAGCGCCAGACGAACGCGATGCGGCGGCGCGCCGCGTCGTGCTTCAGCACGAGTTTCAGCAGCACGCCCGGCGGCACCGGCGCCATGAATTTCAATTGCTCGACCGAGGCGAGCGCGCGGGCGCCCGGCACCCATTCGTCGGCGAAACGCAGCGCCCAGTCGACCTGCACGACGCCCGGCAGAATCGGCAAGCCCGGGAAGTGGCCCGCGAAATGCGCGAGCGTGTGCGGCACGCGCAATTCGAACGCGCGGGCGGGCGGCGTGGGCGCTTGTTCAGCGTGTTCAGCGCTTTCCGTCTCGTCCCATTCCGCGAGCAGTTCGAAGCCTTCCTCGCGCACTTCGAACGCCTCGGCGACGGCGCGCGCCTGAATCTTGCCGCGAGCATCGACCGGCAGCGCGCGGCGGATGCGCCAGTGGCGCGGCAGCACGACGGCGTCGAAATAGGCGGCGAGATGGCGGCGCAGCGCCTTGACGAGCGCGACGCGGCCTTCGAGGCGCAAGCGTTCGCGGCCCTGCGCCGAGAGCACGACGAGCGCGCCGATGCGCTGGCGCGTCGTGCCCGCGAGCGGCACCGTCCGCACGTCGGCGAGGTCGGGATGCAGCAGCAGGCGGCTTTCCATCTCGCCGAGCGAGACGCGCTTGCCGTCGAGCTTCAGCACGCGGTCGAGGCGGCCGCGCAGACGGAAGCGGCCCGCGTCGTCGAAGGCGGCCTGGTCGTCGGTGCGATGCCAGTCGTCGTGGCCGAGATGCGGCGAGCGCACTTCGAGCGCGCCGCCTTCCTCCGCCGCGCCCGCGCGCACGGCGATGCCGTGCAGGGGCGTCCACGCGTCGGTTTCGCTTTGGCGCCGCCACGCGATGCCGCCCGTCTCCGTGCTGCCGTAGATCTCCAGCGGCGCGGCGCCGAACGTCGCGGCATAACGCAGCGCGGCGTCGGCGGACAACGGGCCGCCCGACGAGAAGAACGCGCGCGGCGCGGGCGCAAGCGCGCTAAAGCCAGGCAGATCGGGCCAGCGCGAGAGCTGCGCGGGCGTCGAGACCACCACGGCCGCGCCGCATTGCGCGATACGCGCCTGCAATTGCGCGGGATCGGCGCAGGTCGCGCGGTCGAACGGCCGCCCCGCCGCCAGCGGCCAGAACACGCGGAACAGCAGCCCGTAGATATGGTGATGCGGCACGCTGGCGAGCACGGTCGCGTCGCCGACCCACGCGCCCCACTCGGCTTCGAGCGTGCGCACTTCGGCATCGAATTGCGCGAGCGTCTTGTGGACCGGCTTCGGCGTGCCGCTGCTGCCCGAGGTGAACAACGTGAGCGGCGCGTGGGCGTCGATAGCGTCGATGGCGGCGCTTGTGGCAAGCGTCGCGATGCCAGGCGTAACGTCATCGGCACACCTCGCGGCGCACCACGCGGCGAGTTCGCCATCGTCGAGCACGGCGTCGTAATGGTCGCGCAGATCGGCGAGATAACCGGGCGTGGCATTGGCCGGGATCACCGGCACCTTGCCCGCCGCGAGCACGCCGAACAGCGCGCACGCGAAGACGTAAGGATCGTCGCTCCAGAGCGCGATGCGCTGGGCCTCGCGCTCGCGCAAACGCGCGGCGATACCCAAAGCCTGCGCCTGAAACGTCGAAAAGCGCGTGATGCCCGCGCCGTCGAGGCAGACCACGGCCTGCGGCTCGCGGTCCGACGCCGCGAGTAATGCGTGCAGCGCGATCACAGCGCCTCCTGTCGCGCCGCGCGCGGCAGCATGATCCATTTGCGCCATGCGATTTCGCCGACGATCAGCACGCCGATGAGTCCGTACGCGAGCGCGCCGTTATAGAGCGACCACAGCTTCGGCGGCCACGCGAAGGCCGTCCACGCGGAAAACGCGCCGTTCGCGGCGAAGAACGCACACCAGAGCTGCGTGACGCGGCGCGTGTAGCGCACGATGTGCGGGGGCGGTTCGGGATAGGTCCGCTGCGCGAACTTCTCGATCATCGACGGACCTTTGACGAGCGTCGCGCCAAACGCGACGAGCAGCCCGAGATTCACACACGCCGGATACAGACGCATGATCCGTTCGCTATTGGTGAACACGATCGCCACCGACGCCACGTTGAGCGTGATCGCCACGGCCCAGTCGACCGGCGTGAGCTTGCGCAGTTGCGCCGCGATCGCGCCCGTGCCGGCCACGCGTTGCAGCCAGAGCAGCGCGAGCAGCATCAGCCCGACGAGGCGCGGCGAATCCCAGCGCCACGCGCACAGGATCACGACCGGATACGCGAGATTGGCGAGCAGGCGCAGCTTGCCCGGCGCGCGCGTGGCGGCGGGCGCGAGCGGCCCGGCGGCGTGCGCGGAACGAACCGTCACGGGATGCCTCAGGCCTGGGTTGCGAGCAGCGACTCCACGGCGGCGATGACGTCGCCGACCGTGCGCACCGACTTGAACTCTTCCGGCTTGATACGGCGGCCCGTCATTTCCTGGAGCTTGATGGCGAGATCGACGGCGTCGATGCTGTCGAGATCCAGTTCTTCGAACAGATGCGCTTCAGGCGTGACGCGCGACGGCTCGATATCGAAGTTTTCCTGAAAGATCTCGCGGATACGCCCGAGAATTTCTGCGTCGTTCATGGTTCAATCCCCCTTGCCTGCAATAGCTTCCAGCGATGCGTTTTCGTTGCGATGACTCGCGACGAGCGCCGCGAGCGTGTTGATCGAACGAAACTGGCCGCGAACGTTTTCGTCGTCGGCGGCGATGGTCAGTTGATAGTGTTGGCGCAGCACGATGCCGATCTCCAGCGCGTCGATCGAATCGAGCCCCACGCCGTCGGTATCGAACAGCGGTGCGTCGTCGTCGATATCGGCGGGCGTGAGGTGCTCCAGATCGAGCGCCTCGATCAAGAGCTGCTTAATTTCCAGTTTTAAAGAATCCATAGTCGAACAGGTACTGGGTGATGTGCGCCTCGATGGCGCGCGTGACGTTGCGTGCTGCGAGCGCCGACGGCATCTCGCGCGGCGCGAGCCGCTCCACGCCGATAGGCGCCAGCACGTTCACGGTCATGCGGAAAGGCCGCTCCGGTACGTGATACCAGCGCATCTGCTTGGTGAAGGCGGGCGGGTCGCAGTGCATCAGCACGGGCAGGATCGGCGCACCGGCCTCCAGCGCCGTGTGCGCGAAACCGCGCGAGAACGCATGCAGGCGGTTCGGTGCGGGACTGCGCGAGCCTTCGGGAAAAATGATCATGCTGTAGCCGTTCGCGAGCTGGCGCGCGCAGTCTTCCACGAAGCCTTGCGGGTCGGCGTTGCTCACGTACTCGGCGGCGCGCACGATGCCCCAGAAGCACGGATTGCTCCAGTGCGCGTTCTTGACGACGCAGCAGGCCGACGGCATGAGTGCGAGCAGCACGACCACGTCGAGATAAGTGGGATGGTTCGCGACCACGATGGCAGGCGTGCCCGAGCGCAGCGCCGCGACGCCTTCGACGTCCAGCGTCATGACGCCCACGCGTTGCAGCGCGGCCACGAGCGCGCGGAAGAACGCGTGAATGATCGCCGACACCGCGCGTTGACGCGAAGCGCGATGCGGCCAGACGCACGCAACCGGAAACGCGACGAGCGAAAACAGCAGCCCGCACACGCCGAACACCACGAAACTGAAGGCCGTGGCGAACAGGCGCCAGCCGTAGTTAAGCCGCGCCGACATGCCAGCTCCATTGCCATGTGCCGCCGCTGCCGTCCCACGCCGCGCTTTCGCGAGCGCTCAGGCAGTGATGCAGCGCTTCGCTTTGCGTCGCGAATTTGCGCACCGATGCTTGATTGGGTGCTTGATTTGCCGCTTGATTTGTCGCTTGATTTGTCGTTTGATCCTGCGTGCCGGCGTCCGGCGTGACGGAGCACGCGAGCCGGCCTTGCGCAGCCGCGCCCGCATCGAGCAGCAGCGCCAGCGCGCCGCCCTGCACTTCGTGTTCGACCGCACCGTAGCGCGCGTCGGCAGGTTCGTCGGCGTAGATCACGAGAATGGGGCCGCCCGGCTTGTCCGCGTATTGCGCGTGCGCTTCGAGCAGCGCATAGCCAAGCGTTTCGGCGCCCGCCGACAAGGCCGTGGCCGCCGATCGATCGCCGCGCGCCATGCCGAACAGCCCCGACATCGCATTGAGCACCGAAAGACTGAACGCATTCGGCGAGACCGGCTTATTGGCTTCGATGTCGCGCAGAATATCGGTCGTGCGGCGCAGCTCGCCATGCCGCGAGGCAAACACCACCCGCACCGGCGTATGCGCGTCGACGCAATCGCCCGCCACTTTCAGGGCCATCCGGGAAAGCGAACTCAGCCGGCGGCGCATCATCGGATCGACGAATTCGACAGCAGGCGGGCTTTCCGACGTGGAAGACCAGAAGGACCATCGCGCCACAGGCAAGGTCCAGGCTAAATCAGGCATAGGAGATGGTGTCGGCGACACAAGCGAGTGTGTCGCGCCCCGAACGGTGTATGTTTATTGTTCCTGGCCCGCGTAGTCATGGCTCAGGATCTCGCGCACACTTTAACGGCATCTCATGCGCTTTATTTAGGGATAACGTTGAAATATTTTTGAATCCCACGACCTTAATCAACACTCACTTTTTAAATCAATGACTTAACAATTTTTTAGCATCGCCATGAAATCGACAACAGCAACGAGTCGAATCGCCGAAACGATTCATTTCGCATAGGGAAAACTCGTGCATCACGCACGCGGTGATCTCACTTTTTCATCTCGATCGTTGCATTGGCAACGTTGCCGCTCTCCATCCGGCGCGTATTACGTTTGCGAAAGCGTTAAACCCTTCAATCCCCGTTTACCCTCTTTAAACCTGGAAGCGGCGACGAAAGTCGTAGAATGTCGGGCTCACGGCAAGGTTGCGCGTCTATGCGACCACCCTGTCCCTTTAGCCGCGCCGCTCGACCGGGCACGGCACGCTTGCATCGGCCATCTCATGCTCACCCTTTCCTCCGCCGCATTGATGGCGTCGGGCTGCGCGATCGTGCTGCTCATGCCCGGACCGACCAACACCCTGCTCGCCGCCGCCGGCCTGCGGCTGGGATTCCGTCGCGCCACGCATCTGACCGCCTTCGAACTGGCAGGCTATCTCGTCTCCATCACGCTGTGGGGCCTGTGCTTCACGCACGCTTCGCAATCGCTGAGCTGGCTGCCGAAAGTCTTGCGCATCGCCAGCAGCCTCTATCTCGCGTGGCTCGCCATTCGCCTGTGGCTCACGGCCAATACGATCGAAACATCGAGCGCCAAAGTGATCGGCCCGCGCATCTTATTCAGCGCGACGGTGCTTAATCCCAAAGCCATTTTGTTTGCCGGTTCGATTTTTCCGCCCGAAGCCTTTGCGAAATTCGCCACGTGGATGGAAGCCATGGCGTTATTCGCCATTCTGCTGATTCCGATTGGCTGCGCGTGGATTGCCATTGGCGCCGCGCCGCGTGAAGGCCGTCTGCCGCATTTGCGTCCGGCGCTGATTCAGCGCTGTGCATCGGTTGTCGTCGCACTCTTTTCCGGTTCGCTCATCTGGACGCTCGCGCATTGATGGTTTGAATAACGGGCGCGAATCTGGCACGAATCCGCGCGTAAATCCAGTACGTTCGGCTCGCGCGCGGCTGAAATCAGGCCGGTAGCGGCGCGGCGTATCGGCTGGCCGCCGCCATCAAAGTCTGCGCGATCTCCGCACGCAGATGCGCAGGCGACAGCAATTCCACCGTCGGCGCATGTTCGAGCAGCAAATTGCGCAAGGCGCGCGAAGGCGTCAGCGTCGCCTTGAGCATAAAGCCTCCCGGCGCTTCCTCGATCACCTGATCGTGCGCGAGCGGCGCCGCGCGAAACGCACTGGGAATGCCATTCACCTCGGTCACGCGCAATACGCACTGCTCGGGCATTTCCGGAAACCATTCAAACACGCGTTCGCTTCGAATGAAGGCGGCGAGATCGAAACTGGTATCGCGCTTCAGTTCGTAGCCGCGTGGCTCGACCGACACCACGCGGTCCATGCGCAATAAAAAGGGCGCGCCCTGCGCTCCGCTCGACCGGCGCAGACTCACGACCAGATACCAGAACGGCGCTTTCTCGACGATCGCATACGGCAGCACGACATAATCGCGCGTGACGCCTTCGCTCACTTCCGCGGACCGATACGTGATTCGCAGCGTTTCATCGCGATAGAGCGCGGAGCACACGGTATCGAATACGGTTTCGTCGATTTCCGGTTCAAGCACCGGATAACCGGGCGCCACGCGCGCCGTCTTGCCGATCCATGCCTGCGCGCTGCGCGTGCGTGAATCCGGCGGCGGCACGCCTAGCACACGATTCGCGCCCGCGAGATATTCGCGGAAATCGCCAATCTTGCCCGGCGGCAGATGATGCCGCGCCAATTGCCGCAATTTCAGCAGCGCCAGCGAAATATCGACGGGCGGCCGAACGGTTTCACTCGGCCCACGCACGAGCAGCATCCACGTGGTGTTGCGGCCATTGCCGTCGCGCTCGATCAACGATTCTTCTTCGAGCTTCACGAACAACCGGCGCACGGTCTTCTCGCCGAATTCCGGCAGCCGCGCCAGCACGGCTTCCTTGAGAATATTCGAAGGCCACGCGCGATCCGGCTGCGTGCCCATGATGTCGAGGACGGTTTTCTCTTCCTGAGTGAGCATGGAGACTGCTGATAGTTGTTGTTATCCGCGGCATTCATCCACGGCTGTTTTCCGCGCCATGTCAGGCCGCGTGCATTGCGGCGAGCGCGGCGCAGACTTCGAGGTTCATTTCCACGAACGTGTCCCAGCTATACAGATGGACATAGTGCGTGTCGTAGTGCAAATCCACGCGGCAAAACGCCGGCCGCGTGGCGTAAATCGAGCACGATTTTCCATCCGCATCGTAATGCCTGCAGACGCCGTCGCCACGGTCGAGATAGCGGCTTTGTTCCGCTTGATCGACATGCTGGCAACACAAGCCGCATTGGTTGCAGGGAAAGGCGCGGCGTGGGGCGCTGGCGTCTTGCTCGGACATGACTGGCGGATTCCGGTTGGCGTTTGACTCAGACCGCCAGCGCGGCGATGTCCTCGACCTGCTTCTCGGTCGACAGCACGAGATTGCCGTCCTTGTCGAGAATCGGCGTATCGATCATCGCCTTGAGCAACTGCGCGAATTTCACCGAGCGCAGCACCGTCTCGCGCGCTTCGACGGGGAACAGCGCGTAATTCTCGCTGTGCTCCTCGATGGCGCGGTTGAGATCGCGTACCGCGAGACGCAGATGCGAGCTGATTTTCGAGAACGTGCCATTCGCAAGCGACGATACGCGCTGGATCGATTCGAGTTTCGTGTGCATCAACGTGGCCGCATCGCGGAACGTCTTGGCTTGCTGAAGGTTGCTGCGCGCATTGTTCAGCGCTTCCTCACCCTTGTTGCCGACGATATGGCCAAGAATCGCCAGTGCCGGACCCACTGCCACGGCACCGAGAATCATGGTGCCGAGCGCCATGCCGCCGCCGCCCGCCGCGATCGAACCGCCGCCGAGCCATGCGAGCGTGGCATTCGTGGCGGCCGCGCCGCTCAGCGTCGAAATGGCCGTGCCCGTGCTGGCCGTGGCGAGCAGCATGGTGCCGTTATAGGCGCCGAACGCCACTGCCGCACCGCCGCCGATGCCCGATCCGAGACCCAGCCCCGAGCTTTTCAGCAGCGCGTAGTCGTTCTTCAGACCTTCGAGCGTAACCGTGGAAAAGTCGCCGAGATTGAGCTTTTCCAGTTCCGGCGAACGCAGCGTCTCCACATTCTTCAGTTTTCCGAATGCTTCGATGAATTCGGCGATCACGCCGTTGAAAGCACGCAGTTTGCGCGAGCCGTAGTCTTCGAGAACGGCATTGGTCGATTGGCGCTGCGTGTTCACGCGCGCGTTGGCGCGGTCGACGATCGACTTCGCGTCGTCGTTGATATCGCTCGCGTTGTTGTGATCGATCGCGCCGCTTACGCCCTTATAGGCGCCGTACAACGCCGTGCCCGCAGCAAATGCACCGAGAATAACGGGAACCATGCCTGCCTCCTTATTCGAGAATGATTGCGATGGTCTTCTGGGCTTCGCGATAGGTCAGTTCCGCGCGCGCCAGCAGATCGTCGAAAATATGATCTTCAATCTGATAGTGATGCTTGAATTCGTTGAGCACTTGCCACTCGATGCTCGACACGGCGCCGTCGGTCAGGGCCAGCATCATCAGTTCGAACAGCATCAGTTTGGGTACCGAGGGCAGAATCGACTTCTTTTCCTTCAGCTGATCGCGCAGTATTTCGAGCGCGGCGCTCGCGCGCGCGGCCGGGTCGTCGGCGGTTTGAAGGGGCAGTTTCTTGATTCGCGCGAGCAGCGAATACTCGATCGAATTCGCGCCCTGAGCCATCGCAGCGACTTGCTGAAACAGATTGCCCAGATTGCCCAGGTTGCCCAGGTTTCCCCAACTGCCTGACGCTGCCGGTTCCGCCTTATCTTCCGAAACCTGCAAGGCCAGATGCAGGTCCTCCAGCGCCAGCGTTTCGCGTTCGCCACGCTGAATCTTGATGTCCGAGAGATTGGTCGTCGAAGTAATCTCTTCTTTACGCTTGCCGCCCCAGAGAATGGGTTTGTCGCTCAGGCTCAGCAATTCGGCAACGCGCAGGAACAGCCGCTTATCATCATTGGAAAGCTGCTTCAGCAGCATGGTCTACTCCTCGTGCAATGCAAACAATAAACGATGTAATGGATGCGTTCACAGCCGCAGCGGTTCGTCGGAGGCCATGAAGCCGTCGAATTCCGCGAGCGTCGAAAACTGCAAATGTTTTCCCAGCAAGGTCGCATAGCGATTCACAGCCGCCGCCAGATCGTCGACCGATCCATGCCCTGCGCTCTCGACCACCACAAACAATGCCAGCGTCTCGCGATGCAATTGCGGCAGTTCGCGCTGCATGAAGCTGTCGAGCGCCGCCTGCTCTTGCGCAATACGCGCACGCGCTGCGGTCTCGAATGCCGTGATGCGCGCGAGATTGACGCGCGACGCGGCAGCGGCTCGCGCCGCGTCGAGTGCGCTTTGATAAAACATCGTCGACAACGTATAGCCCACCATGCCGCCAATCGCGGCGCCGACGAACGGAATGGGAATGGCGATCTGCCCGAGCGCGGCCATCATGCCGCTGGACAACATGCCCGCACCCTTCTCGCCCACTTCGATGAGCAATACCGTTTCGTCAATTTCGCCGCACACATAGCGCTTGACCGAGACGCCCAGCGACAGACACACGTTGACCGCCATCGCCGGCGCACTCGTTTTCGCCAATGCGCGCGCCATTTCCGAACTCGACTGCTGCAAGCCCGCCTTGATCGTCGCGCCGGCTGCCGCCGTGGCATAACCGAGCGCACCCGCCTTGGCCGTGTCCTTGCCCACTTCGACGGCGGCCTCGCGCCATGCCATTTCGCCTTGTGCCGCGGAGAACGCATTTTTCAGCAGCGAAATACAGCCGCCAATCACCGCGCCGCATTTCGCGCCATCCATACCCGCGCGATGGCTCGTGCGCGCGATATCGCGCAATGTCGCCAACTCGGGATGCTCGCGATAGAAAATGGCTTGCTTCGTCGTCAAACCACTGTCGCTGACGTTGTCGGCCAATTGATCGTAATTCGCCGCCTCACGACGCAATCTGGCCGCGATATCGGGCTTGCCATGCAGCTCTGCTTGCTGCGCGTTCTTGCGCAATTGCTCGGCTTGCTGCTGGCAGAATTCTTTTGCGCCCGCATATTGCTCGGATGGCAATTCGAGCTTCACGCCGCGATAGCGCGCGAACTTGCCGTCTTCGCCCGCAATGCGCTTGAATAGCTGATCGCGATCGCCGACGAATTTCATTTGCGCCTGCGATCCCTCGATCACCTGGCCGTCGAGAAGCTGCACACGGTCGACTACATTGTGATTCTTGCCGTATTGCGGCAGGTCGTCGGTACGCGACGTGCGCACCTTCGAACCGTTGATGATCGCCTCGGCGTTATCGTGACTGGTCGCCGCGACCTCGGCGGAAAAGCCTGCCTGCTGCTTGATATTCTTCGCCGCTTCAAGCGGATCGGCATTGACCTTGTGGCCCGCGATCTCCTTGAGGCCCTTGGCGAAAACCTGCCCCGTCTCCTGGTCGATCCCCGTGTAGCCCTTGATGTATTCCGCGTTCGCGCTGCCGAAGCGCTCGACCGTCTCGCGCGCCGACATGGCCACGCCCACACGGATGCTGTCTGCGTGGTTTGGGTCGTTCGTGCGCCGTGCGTTGCCGCTGGCGTCGTTGCCCGGTTGCGCGTCCCCGTCGGCCGTGGAAAACAACGAATCGTTCGAAGTCATGTTCGCTCTTGATAAAGACTGTCGATGGAACCGGTGCCCACTCGCGGCCGGTTCGGCTATCCCTGTTGTGTGGCTGAAAGCGATTGTCCCCAGTCACGCGACAAGATGTGTCGCTACGCGACGGGCTCCACCTCTTCGCGGCGGACGTCCCAGACCTTGTCGCCGAAACCGCGCAGCCACCAGTGCAATTGCGCCGTATCGGCGACCGTCGCGGTGATTTCATAACTGGCGCTAGATTCGTCGATCTGCTGATCCAGCGACAACGGCGATTCGCGCAAATGCAATCCTGCCTCTTTGTCGATCTGAAAGCGCAAGCGAATGCGTTTGCCATTGCCGAAACCAAAATGGCCATCGGCGTCGTATTGTTCGAGATCGAAATCGGCGGGACGCTCGAAGGTTCTCGTCGTGGCTTTCGCGGAGGCAATGCGGTGCAGCGCCAGAATGCGCTCCTCGTCGTAGCCTTCGTAGCGGCACACGAGATAAAGCCGTACGCCCTGTTGCGCGAGACCGAGCGGCATCACGCTGGCGCGTTTGCACTTGCCCGCGACGTTGCGATAGTCGATCTCCAGCCAGAGATTCGCGTAGAGCGCATTGCTCACGCTTTCGAACACGCCGTCCTCGATTTTCGGCGGCAAGAGCGGCTGCGTCGTGCTGACCACGCGCACCTTGTTCAGCCATTGCCGCGCGCGCAGATCCGGGCTGGCCGGACCCAGCTTGTCGCGTGCCTGTTGAAAGAAGCCGTGCATCGATTTCATGATGCCGCTGGGCAACAGATGGCGCAGGTGACTTTCCGCGAGCAACATCAGCAGCGCTTCCTGCTCGTTGAGCATCGGCAACGACAAGCCGCCCGATTGCTCCTTCCAGCGATAACCGTAGGGTTTGCTGCGCTCGTCGCGGTCGATGTCAAAATGCTCGCTGAGCTTGTCGAGCTGGCGCTGAATGGTGCGCAAATCGCGCTCGACGCCGGCGTGCTGAAGCTGCTCGTGCAATTCCACCGCGGTAATGCGGCGGTTGCGCGGAATGCGCCGCAGCAATTCGAGCGCGAGCCGCGTGGTTTCCAGGGTATCGGGACGCTTGGACATGAGATGGAGCGCAAGCGGGCAATCGACCGCAGCGCAATGGCATTGCCGTTGTTATCGTTGAGCGGTCGTGTGCGTGGCCCCGCCATAAGAGGCAACGCCGACGATATCGATCGAGGAATAGACGTGGGCCATGCTTTTTCAGTTTTATGAGGCGTGGTCAGGATCACGACACCGCCGCTGTGTCGTCTGTCCTTGTATTTATCGTCAGACCACGCAAAAACTTTACAGCGAGTTTAGCGAATACTCGTTGAATGACTTTTTCATTTATAGCAATGATTGATTCATAGAATGCGAATCAATCTTTTCTCGCGCGCGAAAACCCGTTAAACGCAAACGTTTGCCAATCGCGTTATGGTGTTTTAAATCGCGCCAATGAAAAGTGATGAGCCCGATGGGAATCAGGCGTGAAGAAAGAAATCGTCGACGATTTTGCGCGCGGCGCTATAGCCACCCATCAGCGCATCGACATCGCTGGCAAACGGGCGCCCGCCGCCCTCGCCGAATCTCAGCGGCGAAAACACCGAGACCACCTGGCCTCGCCAGGAAATAGTGACGACCGCCACATAGCCTGCGCGCTCCGGTGCATGGCGGACCGCCCCGATCATGACGTCGGACTCGACGGACACTTCGAACGTGTAGCCTTGATACTCGTAGTTGCGCAACATGGTCCACACCATCCAGCGGGCGAAAACAGGGTTGCGCCTGACCAGCGCATCGTCGACATGCAGCAATTTCGATTCCTGCTTGCGCCCGTCGGGCGATTCAGGCGCGAGCCGCGCAACGCCGCGAATTCTCCAGCCGATCGAGGCGTGCGAGCAGCGCTTTCGCCTGTTTCTCGATGTGTATCGGCAACAGCGGCAAGGCCAGCAAGGTGCGCACGCGCGCGCGCCAGTACTCCAGGCTGATCACCGCTCCGACCGCCGCCGCGCGGTCGTTCCCGGCCGTATGCTCCAGATGGCCGAGAATGTTCTGAATGTGCGCCAGATCTTTTTCTGCGAAGTCGTAGCCCACGATGCCCCCGTTTTCTGCGAGTCGTTGAACCCGCATCTCGATCAGGATCACTAACGACGCGCGCGCGTCCAGCGACACCAGTCATGGTGATCCAGATTGCGCAGCAGCTCGGCGCGACGGCGTTCGCGGCGATAGTGCGCCCGCGTGGACATCGCCACCATCGCCAGCAGGATTGCCCCGATAACCAGCCCGATCCAGGATTGCTCCATGTCCGCCTCCTCTGCTTCGCCGTCATCGTTGTGTACGCTCGCGCACACATCGCATTTACTTCTCGTACGCACCTCGGGCCGCGTTCCCGCCGTTATTTTCGCGGCCTAGAGATTTCATTCTAACTTTGTTAAATCCGTGTGGACGCGTTATGCGGTTTGGGATTTTCCCCAATATATGGAATGCAAACAGGCGTGAAGCCTCGTGTAGACAAGGGCCGCGAGCGCGCCATGACGGTAATTTGACTTTCGCGTGAACGATATAAGGCGGAGAAACCGTGCTGACGCCCGCTCGGCAACAAGCGGGCGAATATCACGTACCAGCACACACCAATGCGAATCCACCCACATCAACGCGAAAAAAGCTGACTATTGGCGCGCACGAAGTCTTCGACGGTTTGCGGCGCCTTGCCGGTCACGGTCTCGATAATGTGATCGGTGCCTTTAAACACACCATTGCGATAATCGACGGCGACTTCGAGGAAATGCTGGATAGCAAACTCCGGCAGATCGTAGCGTTGCAGATGCGCACGATATGCCTCCAGCGTGCCGGGGCGATAGACGATCTCCCGGCCGATCACCTCGCTGATCTTCTGCGCAATCTCGTGATGATCGAGTTCCACCGGCCCGCACAGCTCGTAGGCCTTGCCGATATGATCAGACGGTTGCGTGAGCACCGCCGTGATAAATCGCGCCTGATCCTCCGCCGCGATCGGCGCGTGACGCCCTTCGCCATACGGCAGCGTGATCTGGCCGTCCCTGACGATGGTGTCGCGCACCCACGGGAAAATCAGCCATTCCGAGAAGAAGGTCGGGCGAATATGGACCGTCGGCACGCCCGACCAGTCGAGCACGCGCTCGGCAATCCAGTGATCGCGCGCGGCGTGGCTTTTGGCGTTTTCGCGCGCGGAAATCTGCGACATTTCCACGACGACATCGAGACCGGCGCGGCGTGCGGCATCCGCGAAGTAGGCGGTGCCCTGAATGAAACCGGGACGCACGGGATAGCAGAGATACGCGCCCGACACGCCATCCGTCACGCGAATCAGGTCGTCGTGATCGAGCAGATCGCCCACCACGACTTCGGCGCCGGCTTCACGCAGCGCGGCGCTGCGCGCATCCTCGCCGTGGACCATTGCGCGAACTTCGTGGCCCGCCGCCAGCAGATTATTGACCGTGTACACGCCGGTTTTGCCGGTTGCGCCGGTAATCAGGTATTTACGCTTTTCCATGATGACTCTCCAGTTTGAGTGACTCCGACGAATCGACAATCGATCCGTTATCCTTAACAGTGCATATGCACACGTAAAGCCGAAAAAAACGAGGCGACGTGCGCCCCGCTTGTTCAAATCGTTTCAAGCTGCTGTTTGAGGGTGTCGAGCAGCAACGCGGAAGCGTCCGGGTCCGCGATCATGCGCGAGAGCGTCAAGCCGCCCACCATCGCCGAGAATGCAAACAGCGCGCGCGAGCGGTCCGCTTGTGCTTCCTCGCCGTCGCTACGGCTGGCGAGCAGATCGACAAGTTCGTTGAAGCCTCGCGCAGCCACGTCGCGCGTCGCGTCGTCGGCGCGGGCCAGTTCGCTGCCCATGCCCGCGAGCGGGCAGCCGCGCTCCGGCGCGTCGCGATGGCCGGTCGACAAATAGGCCTCGACCACGGCCTTGAATCCGTCCGCGCCTGCGCGCCCTTGCGCGGCGGCCGCCAGCGTCTCGACAATGCCGCTCAGGCCCGCCCCGCAAGCCTCCGCGACCAGTTGATCCTTCGAGTCGAAATGGCGGTAGAAGCCGCCGTGGGACAGGCCCGCTGCGCCCATCACGTCGGCGACACCGGTGGCGTGAATGCCATTTGCCCGGAATGCTTCGGCGGCGACCGCCACGATACGCTGGCGCGTTTCGGCGGTTTCGGCCCTCGATTTCCTCATGATGCGCCCTGCTCCGTGATTCGACGTTGTTTAGATGCTAGTCGTCATCTAAATCGAAGTCAAGGAACACGAGTGGTCAAACGAGGAGCACGCGATTCGTTGATGAAGTTAGCAAACAATCCATTTCACGCGTTCGACGCGCGGTCGAATTCGCGCATCGGCGAGACCGATTCGAAATAGGTTTCCAGCGCGTCCGCCGAGCGTTTGCCGAGCGCCGCGATCTGCTCGATCCAGTCGGGCTCCAGCGGCCATTGGCCGTCGACGATACGCGGATAGATCGTGCGCCCAAACGTATGCAGCGATTTCGCGCCGATATTGCCGCTCACGCCCAGCAGCCGGTGCAGCGCCGTATGCGCGGGCTCGGACTCCATCGAGCGCGCCCTGCGCACGAGTTCGTCGACGAGCACGCGAATCTGCGCCACGCCGTCGAGAAAGGTCTGGTCGATCAAGCCGAGTGCCGTCAATTCGCCCAGTTGCATTTCGTCGAGCAGTTCGCGCCCGCCCGGTTGCGCGCGATCGCGCGACTCCGCCACAGGCGCGGTCTTCGCGCCAAGCCGAGCAATCTGCGTGGATACCGACGCGCAGAGCACCGCCGCCTGAACCGGTTTCACCAGCACGTCGTCCATGCCCACGCTCAGGCATTCGCGAATCGCCTCCATGTCGGACTGCCCGGTGAGCGCGATGATCGGCACGTTCGCATAGGCGTCGGCGCGCGCGCGGATCGCCGCCGTGGTGTCGGGGCCGCCCATGCCGGGCATGTTCATGTCCATCACGATGGCGTCGATCACCGCGCCCGCGCGCAAGTGGTCCAGCACCGCGAGGCCGTGCTCGGCCTCGATCACGTGCGCGCCGCTGCGTTCCAGCCAGGCCTTCGCGATCGAGCGGCTATAGGTGTCGTCGTCGGCGACGAGAATCGACTTGCCCGACAGCCGCTCGACGCCGTGGCGCGCCACGCGCCGGTCGCCGCTCTCGAACAGCGCTTGCAGCGCGCCGATCAACTCCAGCACGCTGCCCGACCTGCCGAGCAGGACGTCCATGCCGGCGCGGCGCGCGAGCACCTGCGCCACGCCGCCCGGTTGCGGCGCAAACCCCGCGACGAGGATGTTCTGGATCGCCGGGATATTCGACGCGCGAATGCGCTCCGTGACCGCATAGCCGTCCAGCACCGGCATGTTCACGTCGATCAGCACGAGGTCGTCACGCTCGCCGCCGCGCTCGCGCAGCATGGCCAGCGCGAGTTGACCGTTATCGGCCTCGCTGACGAGCGCGCCCATGCCCGCGAGCACGCGGCGCGTTTTCGCACGCTGATACACGTCTTCGTCGACGAGCAGAATGCGCTTGCCTTCAAAAACAGGCCGTGCGCGATCGAGTATTTCGCGCTCGTATTCGGCCACTTCCCGATCGGGAATCGCCGGAAAACTCAGCGCGAATTCCGTGAATTGCCCGACTTCGGAACGGCACGCGATCGTGCCGCCGAATGCCTGCATCGCGCGCTGACAATACGCGAGACCGAGCCCCGTTCCCGCCGCATTACCCGACGTGCGAAACGGCTCGAACAAATGCGCGAGCATCTCGGGCGCCATGCCGGAACCCGTGTCGCGCACGGTGATGCTTTGCCGCTCGACCGTGAGCGTCAACGTGGACGAAGCGCGCGCCGCCATATGATGCAGCGCGTTTTTCATGAGGTTGAACAGAATGAACAGATAAACCGTTTCGTCGACCTTGAAGGTGAAATCTTCGCGCACGAGCAGTTTGACTTTGCCGCGTTCGTCGTCGTCGTCGAAACCGTATTCGTCGAGCGCCTTGCGCGTGGTGGCGGCCGCGCTCAGATACGCGAGCCGGTCCGAGCAAATGGGCTTGGCGCTCACTTCGTCGAGCGTCATGGCGATGATGCGCAGGCCGCGCTCGATCGAGGTTTTGCCCTGCGCGAGATGCCGGTACAGCGACGCCGCCTTGTCATGCGAAAGCACCGCCGGACGATTCGGCTCGGTGGCGGCGGGCAGATTTTCCTCGACGTTTTCGAGCACGTGTTTCAACTGGCTCAGCGGATTACGCATTTCATGCGCAATAGATCCCGCGAGCGCCTGCAATACGCGATTCTTTTCAACGAAAATCCGCCCAATGCTGATTGCATGGCTAAATGCCATGCTGCACAACATCACCACGGGCAGCAATGCGAGATCGGATTGATTGGCCGTGCTCAACACGATAGGCACCGGCGACGTGACGAATGCCGCCACCGAACTGGTTGCCACGCCCACGCCAATACAGGCCATCAGTAAAAGCGGACTGTCGATGCAGAGCGCCATGATAAAAATCATCATGACTTCCGTCATCATCCACATCGTCGAAAATCCATTACGGATAGCCAGAAACGTGCAGACGAACGGCAGAACGTAAATCAGGCAGGCGTGCCAGTAGAGCAGCAAATAGTGATTGAAGCGGCGCGGCCAGTACGCCTGGAAGATCAGCGGCACGCAAACGAGCGCCGCGCTTAGACGCAGGGTGAGATTATCGTAGGGCTGCGGCAGGACATAGGTCCAGACCACGTAATAGATGGGGTGGCACAGGAGGCCCAATATGCCTCCCCATCGGATAGCCAGCCGGCTACGTTCCAGCATCTCCCCCATGCGCTCGCGCGACATCACGATTGGGCCTCCGTTAATCGTTATGGTCCTACCAGTTCCGGCTTACCGTCATGGCGCATTTCCATTTCAATCGGCAAACCGTTCTTGCCGTGAAATGGACCGACTGAAAAACCGTATTTCTTTACCAATCCATGCGTATAGGATACGGACCACACAGGCGGACTGCCGATAATGAAATCGGACGCAATCCCCTCTTGCCACGCGGCATAACCTTCGGCGAAACAGGTATAGCAGTCGCGAGTGGACGGCAGCCGGAACGGGAATGCCGTGTCGAGCCCAACAGGGCCACGAGCAAAGCACTCAATATATAGCGTATGGCCACGCGAAGCGAGTTCCGCTTCAACGCTCGCCGCGCGCGGATGCGAATCGTCAATCCAGAACTGCGCGCGCTTGAGATCGGCCGCCGTCAAATACGGCACGCTGGTGCTGCTCGCGAGAATGGCGCCATCGAAATGTGGCAGCGGTGTGTCGGGGCTGAACGTATGCACCGAGACGCGCGTCTTGCCGAGCAGATCCGCCGCCAGCAATTCCTTCGCTTGCTCGTGCAGCAGATTCACCTTGTCGGGCAGGTCGATCAGGATGAGTTCCTTCGGCGCATCCTTGTAGGTCGCGTAGCGCGCGACCGTCGTGCCCAGTCGTCCGGCGGCGCCGAACAGCGCGAGCCGCGTCTTGCCGAAATCGAGCCCGACTTCATTGCAGCAGTGCATGGCCCACTCCTTGAGCATCGCCGCCGTGGCCGCGTGACCGGTGGTGATATGCGGCGGCTTGATCGGACGCGGCAGCGCGCCGTAATTGCACGCATACGGCGTAGACGCGCCCATCGCCACCATGTTCAGGCCCGCGCGCCGCGCCAGTTCGAGCGCCGGAAAAAATTGTGTCTCGCGAAAGCGCTTGATGCCGCGCGGACTGCCGAGCCACATTTCCAGCGGCACCGGACACGCGATGTTCGCGCCGATCATCTGCGATCCCGAATAGATCGGCGATGCAATGAAAGGCGGCGTACGCCACAACTCCTCCTCGAACGCCTCATTGCGCGTCTTGACGTTGTGGAATGAGAATGAAAGCGTCTCCCAGTCGGTGGCGTGAAAGAGAAAACCAATGCCGCCCTGACCGGCCGGCAGGTTGTCGCGAATCGATTCGGGATGAATCGTGCGTTTGAGTGCTAACGGCGCGTGGACATCGCCCAGGTTGACGTCGGCAAGCTTGAACTCCGCAGCGAGTTCGTGGTGATAAGTCGTGCTCATCTAATTTTCCTTGGGTTGAAGTTGCGCCGGACTTCGGCGCGGCATCGCCGGTCACGGATGACCGGCGATCCTTCAACTCTAGAGAAAACCCATAGCGCGTGGCCGTCTGTTCGGGCCCATGGGGCTCAAGCCATGCAAATCGAATCGCATAGCTGACGGTACTCGTCGGTTCGAATACCGGCTCCAATTCACCCACACTCATTTTTTATGCAATTTGGATTGCGCCGAGAAGGCCCGCAATTGACACCGCATTGCCGATTTATGTGCGATTTTTTATTGAACGCTGGGTGAATTTGCTATCTTTCGCTCCCCCGCTGCTTACTGCTGTCATAAGTGCGGTCATTACTGCGGTCATTACCGCGCCCCTTATTCCGTCCATTGCCCGGATTGCCATGAACGCCATACTGCTCAATCGCGTCACGCGCGCCGACGCGCCCGACCTGATCGCCGCGAATCTCGAAAGCCAGGCGCATCATCTGCCGTGGGTCGCGTCCTTCACGGATCAGGCGGGTTTCGACGCCTGGTTCGGGCGCGGCCTGAGCGGCCCGAACGTGAGCCTGATCGCGCGCGAATCGGCGAGCGGCGGGATTGTCGGCGTCATCAATCTCAACGAGATCGTCGCCGGGGTGTTTCAGAGCGCGTATCTGGGCTACTACGGCATGGCGCGTTTCGCGCGCCGGGGCTTGATGACCGAGGCGCTGCGCGCCGCCGTGGCGCACGCCTTCGACGACCTCGGCCTGCATCGGCTCGAAGCGAACATTCAGCCTGAAAACGTGGCGCCGATTGCACTGGTGCGGCGCGTAGGCTTCAGCAAGGAGGGGTTTTCGCCGCGCTATCTGCGCATCGGCGGCGTCTGGCGCGATCACGAACGCTGGGCGCTCGTCTCGGATCGCGAGGCGTGAGCGCGTGAATCACGCCTCGCGGAACAGGTGCTCGCACATGAAATCGACGAACACGCGCAGCTTCGGCATCCACTGCCGGTTCGACGGCCAGAGAATCGAAAACTGACCGGGCGCGATCGTGTGCTCGCGGCGACGAGCGAGCCGCCGATACCGAAGCCCGCGTTCACGGCTGCAACTTGCCCGTGGTCGGAAAGCGGTGGCGCACGCAACGATGCTGCGCCAGTTCCGCGAGCGTGCGCGGCCGCACCGTAAGCGGCGCGCACGTCAAGCAACGCCAACTTCAACCAAGAAACCGCTCGACCAGCCTCACGAAATAACTCGCACCCACCGGCAGCAGCGCATCGTTGAAGTCGTAACTCGCGTTGTGCAGCAGGCACGGACCCGCGCCATGCCCCACCGCGCGATGATCGCCGCTGCCATTGCCGATGAACGCATAGCAGCCCGGCTTCGCGCGCAGCATGAACGAGAAGTCCTCGGCGGCCATCGTCGGTTCGGCGGTGGCGTTCACGTGATCGTCGCCGACCAGTTCGCGCATCACCTCGACCGCCAGCGCGGTCTGCGCGGGATCGTTGATCGTCGCCGGATACTGGCGTTCGAAATCGACCTCGCTCTCGCAGTCGAATGCCGATGCGGTCGCCGCCACCACGGCCTTCATGCGCCGCTCGATCAGATCGAGCGTCTCGTCGGAGAACGTGCGCACGGTGCCGCCGAGCCACGCGTCGGTCGGCACTACGTTGAGCGCCTCGCCCGCGTGAATCTGCGTGACGGACAGCACCGCGCCGTCGATCGGATTGCGGTTGCGCGTGACGATACCCTGCAATGCGCTCAGCACCTGCCCCGCCGCGAACACGGGATCGCGGCCCAGATGCGGCATCGCCGCGTGGCAGCCCGCGCCGCGCAGCGTGATGCGAAAGAGGCTCGTCGACGCCATCAGCGCGCCCGGACGCACCGCGAAATCGCCCTCGGGAATGCCGGGCCAGTTGTGCAGTCCGAACACGGCATCGCACGGAAAGCGCTCGAACAGGCCGTCGTCGATCATCGCGCGCGCGCCGCCGCCCGCCTCTTCGGCGGGCTGGAAAATCACGTTCACGGTGCCGTCGAATGCGCCGTGCGCGGCCAGGTGCTGCGCCGCGCCGAGCAGCATCGCCGTGTGGCCGTCGTGGCCGCACGCGTGCATCGCGCCCGCCACGGTCGAGCGGTGCGCGAAGGTGTTCGCCTCCTGCACCGGCAGCGCGTCCATGTCGGCGCGCAGGCCGATGGCGCGGCCGCTCGTGCCGCGCGTGAGCGTGCCCACCACGCCCGTCTTGCCGACTTCGCGCGTGACCGCGAAGCCCCATTGTTCAAGCCGCTCGGCCACCAGCGCGGCGGTGCGCTGCACGTCGTAGCCGATCTCGGGATGAGCGTGAATATCGCGGCGGATCGCCTGGAGCGCACCAGCGTTCGCCTGAATGGAATCGATCAGTTTCATGCGGAAGGAATGCGGTAGAAAGCGCCGCGCGCCCGCCGCCGCATAAGGGCGGCGCGGGCGCGCAAGCGCGTGAGATCAGATGTGGAAAAGCTGGGCGACGAGCGTCGCGCCGATGAACGTCCCCGCGTTGGCGACGAACGACACCAGCACGATGCGCCAGCCGAGACGGCGGAACGCCGGAATGTCCTTGGCGATCGAAAGGCCCGCGAAGGCAAGCATCGGGGTCGTCACGCCGAGGAAGTCGTTGTGCGAGCTGAGCGCGGCGATCTGCGAACCCCACGGGCACCACGGCGAGGTCAGGAACATCGCCACCACCGAGACCCAGCAGACGGCCGGAATCTTGCTGCCGGTCGCGCGCGCCAGCGCCTCGCCGACGATCGTCGCGCCCACCATGATCGCGATGCCGGGCAGCCCGACCAGCGGCGTGGTGCCGTGGGCCATCCAGTCGCAGACGAGCGCCATCGCGGCGGTCACGACCCACGCGAGCAGCTTGCCGCGGTAGCCGAGCACGGGCGCTTCGGTCTGCACGTCGCCGAGCGACGGACGCGACGTGTCGTCCTGCGTCGAGGCCTTCGTGGTGCGCCCGATCAGCGGTTCGAGCACGCGATAGCCCCAGACGGCGAGCGGCAGCGAGATGAACAGCGTGAAATAGGTGCCGATGGTGGTCGTGATCAGATTGCTGGCCGCCGCGAACGCGAGCACCGACTTCGCGGTTTCGGCGTCCTGCTGCGCGGCGATCGCGCCCGACGCCGCCGCCATCATGCTGCCCGAGCCGACGCCCGAACCCATCGCCATCGCGAGCGGATCGAAGATGCCGAGGCTCGCGATGAAGCCCGCGAAGATCGCGATGAACACCGCGCCGAACACGGTGCCGGTCAGGTATTCGGCCAGCACGCCGCGCCCTTCGGCGGAATCCATGCCGTACTTCTCGCCGATGATCGCAAGGCTCGGCTCGCGGCCCACCGAGAAGGTCGCGCCGATCGCTTCGCGCTTGATGCCCAGCAGCAGCGCGAGCGGCAGACCGAGCAGAATCGTGCCGACGAAATGCCCGAACTCCTGGAACGCGAGCGCCCAGCCCGCCGCCGCGAGCTTCGGCAGCGCGCTGCCGACCATCAGCCCGAGCTTCGAGACGAACAGCAGCAGCGCCGGTTGCAGAATGGCCGCCGCGAGAAACTGATTCGACGTGTCGAGACGCGCGGCGCTTTTCCAGCGCTCGCTCGCAAGCCCGAGCGCCGCGCCCAGCAGCAGCGCCCAGATCATCGGCAGCAGCACGACCTTGCCGGGCCCGATCTTGAACGTGAACGAGCCGATTGCTTCCGCGATCAGCAGAATGCCCGCCGCGTACAGCATGACCTTGGCCGTGCCGCTGCCACCGGCGTGTTGCCGTTCGATCCCCATGGTGTGCTCCATCTCAGTCTCCTTCGTCCAGGCCGCTCACGCAACCGTATTACAGATAGCCGAATGCGGTCGGCGGCGCCTCGGCCGTCTCGACCCAGACGCTCTTGGTCTGCGTGTACTCGTACAGCGCCTCGACGCCGCTCGAACGGCCATAACCGCTCAGGCCGTAGCCGCCGAACGGCGACGCCACGTTGATCGTCTTGTAGCCGTTCACCCAGAAGGTGCCCGCGTTGACCTGCGCGGCCACGCGATGCGCGCGCGCCACGTCGGTCGTCCAGGCCGCGCCCGCGAGACCGAAGTCGGTGTCGTTGGCGATCGCCACGGCTTCTTCCTCGGTGTCGAACGGAATCGCCGCGACCACCGGCCCGAAAATCTCCGTGCGCGCCACGTCCATGTCGTTCGTCACGCCCGCCAGCACGGTCGGCGCGACGAAATAGCCGCCGTCGCCGCGCTCGGCCGAACCGGCTGCGAGCGTCGCGCCGTCCGCCACGCCGCGCGCGATCATCGACATCACGTGATCGTATTGCTTGCGATTATTGATCGGGCCGACTTCGGTCGCGTCGTCGAGCGGCGCGCCCACGCGGATCTGCTTCGCGCCCGACGCCACCATCGCGACGAATTCGTCATACACGGCGCGCTGCACCAGCAGACGCGAGCCCGCCACGCAGCTCTGGCCCGCGCCCGCGAAGATCGCGGCCTGCGCGGTGAGCGCGGCGCGCTTGAGGTCCGCATCCGCGAACACGATATTCGCCGATTTGCCGCCCAGTTCGAGCACGCAGGGCACCACGCGGCGCGCGGCCGCTTCGGCGATACGCGCGCCAGTCGCGGGCGAGCCGACGAACACGACCTTGCTGACCGTGCGATGCGCGATGGCCGCCTGGCCGACCGTGTGGCCGAAGCCCGCCAGCACGTTCACGAGACCGCGCGGCAGACCCGCCTGCTCGGCGATGCTTGCGAGCGCGAGCGAGGTGAACGGCGTCAGTTCCGAGGGCTTGAGCAGCACGCCGTTACCCATCGCGATAGCGGGCGCGACCTGCCAGCCGCAGGTGAACACGGGCGCGTTCCAGGGCGTGATCTGCAGCACCACGCCCGCCGGTTCGCGGCGCGTGTAGTTGAGGTGCGAAGTCGGCACCGGAATCACGCTGCCGTAGAACTTGTCGGTCCAGCCTGCGTAGTACTCGAACATCTCCGCGACCTTGGCGACTTCGCCGCGGCAATCGCGGATCGGCTTGCCCGAGCCCAGCGATTCGAGCCGCGCCATCGGTTCCACCTGGGCGCGGATCGCACGCGCGACGTCGTGCATCACGCGTCCGCGCGCCATGTGCGTGAGCGCCCACCATTCGCGCTGCGCGCGGCGCGCGCTCGACGCGGCGTGATCGACCAGCGCCGCGCCCGCGTCGCGATACGCGAGCGAGGCGAGGCCGGTGGCCGCATCGTAAAGCTGAACCGGTTCGCCCTGGCCTTCGACCAGTTCACCGTCGATATACGAGCCGAGCGTCGTCGCGCCGGGGAAGAAGTGCGCGAACGCGGCGAGCAAGAGGTCTGCGTGCTGGGTCATGTGCGTGATTCCGTGCTGAAGTAGGTACGTAGTAACGATGCGGCGCGCTCAGTCCTGCGCGACCGTTTCGACGAATTCGACGATGCGGTTGAAATCCTCCGCGTCGCCGATCGACGCCGCGCTTTCGGCCCACAGGCGGCCCGCTTCGCGCGCGATCGGCGCATGGCTGTCCATCTTGTCGAGCAGCGCCATCGCGAGGCGCACGTCCTTGCGCATGAGCTTCATCGTGAAGCCGGAATCGAACGCGCCGTTGAAAATCCACGTCGGGTAGTTCGTGAGCGTCGCGCTGTTGCGGCCCGAGCCGCCGTTGAGCGCGTCGACGAGCTTCTCGGGATCGACGCCCGCCGCGCGCGCCGTGCGCACAGCTTCGCTCGCGACCAGCAGATGCACGCCCGTCAGCAGGTTGTTGAGCAGCTTGGTCACGTGACCCGCGCCGACCGGCCCGACGTGCACGCGCTTCGCGCTGATGGTTTCGAGGATCGGCGTGACGGCTTCGATATGCGCGTCCGCGCCGCCGAGCACCATCGTCATGGTCGCGGTGGCCGCGCCCTTCGGGCCGCCGCTCACGGGGCCGTCGATGAAGCCGATCTCGCGCCCGGCCAATTCGGCCGCCACGCGGCGCGTGCTGTCCGGGTCGGCCGTCGTCGTGTCGATCACGATCGTGCCGGGGCGCGCATTCGCGAGCACGCCGTCTGCGCCGAGCACCACTTGTTCGACGATGGCCGAAGTGGGCAGCGAGAGCAGCAGCACGTCGGCGTCGCGGGCAATATCGGCGATCGATTCGCGCGCGCTCACCACGCCTTGCTCCGCCAGCGCGGCCGCGACGCCCGGCGCCGCGTCGTAACCCAGCACGTCGAAGCCGCCGCGTTGCAGCGAACCGGCCATGCCGCGGCCCATATTACCCAGACCAATCACGCCTACCGTTTTCATGCGCGTCTCCAGAAAAACCCTTGGTTTGCCCGGCGGCAAAGGCCCGCCAGCGCTCGATTGATCTCATGTTCGGCGACACGAGCCGTATAATCAATCTCATCCAATATTGAATTTGTTCTAATTTTTAGAACACTCCGCCGACACCTCACTCCAGGCACGACGATGAGCGACACCCTGACCGACAGCCGAATCGTCTATTTTTACGAGGCCGTGCGCTGCGGCACGATCCGCGCGGCCGCCGACTGGCTGGACGTTGCGCCGTCCGCCGTGAGCCGCCAGATCGGCCTGCTGGAACAGGAACTCGACGCCGCGCTGATCGAGCGCCACGCGCGCGGCGTCACGCCCACCGAGGCCGGGCGCTGCGTGATCGAATATTTCCGCGAGCAGCTCGCGCACCGCGACGACCTGCTCTCGCGGCTCGAAGAATTGCGCGGCATGAAGACGGGGCAAGTGAACGTGGTGCTCGGCGAAGGCTTCGTCTCCGACGTGCTCGCCGGGCCGATGCAGCAGTTCTGCCGCCAGTTTCCGGGCATCCGCGTGAATCTCGACGTGGGCGGCACGAACGACGTGATCCGCAAGATTTCGAACGACGAAGGCGAGATCGGCCTCGTCTACAATCCGCCGACCGAGCCCAAGCTCGTCTCGCGCGCCTCGAAGCGGCAGCCGATGATGGCGATCGTCGGCCCGGCGTTTCCGCGCCGCACGCACAAGGTGTTGACGGTGCAGCAGCTCACGGCGTATCCGCTGGCCGCCACGCATCCGTCCTATGGCACGCGGCAAATGCTCGAAGCCGTGGAGTACGCGGAACGCGTCAAGCTCGCGCCCACCGTCACCACCAATTCGTTCGCCATCCTGAAGGAATTCGTGCGCTCGGGTCTGGGTATCGCGGTGATGCCGTCATTCGCGGTGGCCGCCGAATTGCAGGCGAAGGAACTCTACGCGATCGATATCGCGCATCCGATTCTGGAGAACGCCGAAGCGCATCTGGTCACGCGCGTGGGCCGCAAGCTCTCGGTCGCCGCGAACAAGATGCTGCAATTGATGACGGCGCAGATGCGGGCGTTTCGTTGACGCGTTATTGCTCTGATGCGCCGCGTTTCGCGTCGTAAGCGCGCAATGCGTCATGAAGCGCGGCATCGGTCCAGTTTTCCTGAAGTGCCTGTCGGACGATCGCCTGCTGGCTCGGCGGCGCGAGTCCGCCCAAAGGCGGATCGCGGTCGAGATCGGTGGGAAACGGATAGCCCTCGGCGCACGACGCAATCACCGCTTCGATTTCCGCCGACGACAACGCGCCGCTCGCGCGCGCCTCGCGCAACACCGGAAACACCGCCTCGCTCATGCGCCGCCGGTTCAAGGTTTCCATCGCGCGCCCGAACGGCGACGACACCTGCAACAGATTCGCCATGCGCTGCACGTCGGCGGTATGGTTTGCGCCCGCCGCGTGAAAGAGCGCCGGATTGAAAAACAGCGCGTCGCCTTTCGCGAGCGGCAATTGCACGCAATGCGCCTCGAAATACGCGCGAAAATCCTCGCGCCGCCACGCGACGTAACCGGGCGCATAACGCTGCGAAAACGGCAGCAGTTTGGTCGGCCCGCTTTCGACCGGCATGTCGCTGTGCGCGACCGCGCCCTGTAACGTGAGATACGCCGACATGCGATGGACATGCGCGGGATAGCGCTGCGCCGCGTCCACGCTCAGAAAGCCGAGGTGATAGTCGCGATGCGCGCGCTGCGCCTCGCCGCCGGGCCGCACGACGTTGACCTGCGAAGTCATCTGATAGCACGGACCGAGCCACGCTTCGGCGGCCGCCGCGAGCATCGGATTGGCGAAATAGCGAGCGAATACGTCGGGCGCGCGCACGCAGAGTTTTTCCTGCGCGTTCCAGATGCGGTCGTTCGCGCCCGCCTTCGCGAAGTGATCGCCCGCGCCACCGCCCTGTGCGCGTTCGCTGGCGATGATGGATTCGAACACGGCGGTCGCGGCGTCGACGGGCTCAAGGTCGGCATACGCGCCGCGCAGCACGAAGACGCCCGCGCCCTCGTCGAGCACGCTCGCCCACTCCGCCAGCAGCGCGGCGCGGCGGTCCGGATCGGCAAGAATTTCTGCCAGCGCGGCGCAATCGTAAAGCGGAATCTTCTGCTGAATCTCGCTCGCGTGGCGCGTCGCGTTCGCGCCTTGCGGCGCTTGCTCGATCAGCGCGGCAAAGTCCTCCAGCGAACACGCCTGCTCCGTGTACGCGCTCGCCGCGCGCGCGGCCTCGGCCATTTCGATGCCTCGATGATTCATCGCGTCTCCTGCGGTTTTTATCGTGCTGAAATCCAGCATAGCGGCTCGCAGCGGCGCTGGGCTATCATGAATCCATCAAAAAACCATCAAGGCCGAGGTGAGGTTCGTGGCGCACCGCTTTCTGGTCAAGGAGATCGCGCTTCAAGCCGGCGTGGGCCCGGCAACCGTCGACCGCGTGCTCAACGGGCGCGCGCACGTGCGCGAACACACGCGGCGGCGCGTCGAGCAGGCCATTCGCGAGCTTGAAGATCAGCAATTGCAGATGGCTCGCACGGGCCGCAAGCTCGTCGTCGATGTGGTGGTGGAAGCGCCGTCGCGTTTCGCGCACGAAATCCGCGACGCGCTCGATGCCGAATTGCCCGGTCTGCAACCCGCCGTGTTCCGGCCGCGTTTCGATCTGCGCGAGACGATCGGCACCGGCGAACTTGTGGCGACGCTCGAAGCCATCGCGCGGCGCGGCAGCCACGGCGTGCTGCTCAAGGCGCGCAACGTGCCCGCCATTGCCACCGCCATCGGCGATCTGCAACAGCGCGGCATTCCGGTCATCACGCTATTCACCGATCTGCCGGACTCGGGCCGCGTGGCTTATGCGGGTCTGGACAATCGCGTGGCGGGCGCGACGGCCGCGTATCTGATCGGACAGTGGACGCGCGCGCAGCCGGGCCGCGTGCTCGTCACGATGAGCGACGAACGTTTTCGCGGCGAAGAGGAGCGCGAAATCAGCTTCCGTCACGCGCTGCACGCGCGCTATCCGCATCTGAGCATCGTCGATGCGAGCGGCGGCCACGGACTCGACGCGCCCACCGAAGCACGCGTGCACGCGGCGCTCGCTCAGCACGGCGAGATCGCCGCCGTCTATTCGATGGGCGGCGGCAATCCCGCGATCCTGCGCGCGCTCGCGCAGCGGCAAGCGCGGCCCGTCTGCTTCGTCGGCCACGATCTCGACCGCGACAACGTGCGTCTGCTGCGCGAGGGCCAGATTCACGCTGTCCTGCATCACGAATTGCGCCAGGACCTGCGCTCGGCCTGCCATCACGTCATGGCCTTCCACAAGCTGCTGCCGGTGTCGGCCGTGTCGTCTTCGTCGTCGGTGGTCGTGGTGACGCCGGAAAACATTCCGGCGTCGGTCATCGCCCGACTCGGTTATTCAACCGAGTCGTGAATATCGGTGAGACGGATCATGTGCGGCTTCACGCTCGCGTCGTCGTCGGATTCGGCTTGCGCGGGCGGATGAATCAGCGCGTCGAGCCGCGCGCGCGTCGCGAGAAATTCCGGCGAGTTGAACTGCGCATAGCTGCGCGGACGCGGCACCGGCACTTCGATCAGCTCCTGCACTTCGCCGGGATTCGCCTTGAGCACCAGAATGCGGTCGGCGAGGAAGATCGCTTCGTCGAGATCGTGCGTGATGAAGAAAATCGTGATGTCGACATTGCGCCAGATATCGAGCAGATGCGCCTGCATTTTGGCGCGCGTCTGCGCGTCGAGCGCGCCGAACGGCTCGTCCATCAGCAGAATGCCGGGGCGGTTGGCGAGCGCGCGCGCAATCGCCACACGCTGCTTCATGCCGCCCGAAAGCTGATGCGGATACGCATTGGCGAACTTCTCCAGCCCCACCAGATCGAGCCATTGCAGCGCTTCGCGCTCGGCCTGCGCCGCGCCCTGCCCGTTCATACGGAGTCCGAACATCACGTTCTTCTTCACCGTGAGCCACGGAAACAACGTGTAGCCCTGAAACACCATGCCGCGATCGGCGCCGGGTCCGCGCACGGCCTTGCCGTTCACGCGCACTTCGCCCGAGGTCTGCGTTTCGAGGCCCGCGAGCATGCGGATCAGCGTGGACTTTCCGCAGCCCGACGGCCCGATCACGCAGACGAATTCGCGCCGGTGCGTGGTGAAGCTGACGTTGGACAGCGCCGTATGCTCGCCTTGCGGCGTCGAAAAGCGCTTGGTGAGATTGCGCACTTCGAGAATCGGCTCGCGGGCTTTGAGGCGCGCGAAGCGCTCGCGCACGGCCTCGGACTGGAGGAGATAGTCGGGAACGGGCTGCGGATTGAACATGGCGGCGTCCTGTGATGTGAAAGCGTGATGCGTGCGCAAACGACAAACGACAAACGAAGCTTTTAGCCCTGAAAATCAGGCCTTCAGCGTGCGATCCCACGGAAACAGCTTGCGTCCGAGAAAGCCGAGCACGATATCGGTGCCCAGGCCGATGATGCCGATCATCATGATCGCGGCATAGACGTTGTCGAAATGCTGGTAACGCGCCTGCTGCGTGATGTACCACGTGATGCCCGAACTCGTGCCGACGAGTTCCGCCACGATCAGATAAGTCCACGCCCAGCCGAGCAGAATCCGCTGGTCGCGATACAGGTCCGGCAGAATGCCCGGCACCACCACGTGCGTGAGCAGCTTCAGGCGCGAGGTGCCGAGCGTCATGGCCGCTTCGAGCAGGCCGAATTCGAGCTTGCGCGTGGTGTTCGCGATGATCAGCACCTGCTGGAACAGCGTGCCGATCACGATGATGGCGATCTTCGGCGCGTCGTAAATGCCGAGCACGGCCACCATCAGCGCGCCGAATGCGGGCGCGGGCAAATAGCGGAAGAATTCGAAGAACGGTTCCTGCAAGCGCGCGAGCACGCTATAGGTGCCGCACACGATGCCGACCGGCACGCCGATCAACGACGAAACGAGAAAGCCCCAGAAAATGATCTGGATGCTGTGCCACAGGCTCTGATGCAGCCACACGCCGTCCACCGAAGCGGGCGGCGTCGTGAACGCGGTATAGAACGCGCGCAGCACTTCATGCGGCGCGGGCAGATACACAGGATTGGCGGCGACGCCGGTTGGCAGCGCCGTGTGCGCCTCGCGTGCGTGCGCCAGTTCGTCGGCGAATATCGCCTTGTCGACACGCATGCCCGGCTGGAAATAATCCACGCTGCCGGGCTGCGTAATCAACATCTGCGGATGCCAGACGAACGGCACGTAACTCACCACGCACCACACCAGCAGCGGCAGCAGAAACGAGCCGAGGCCCAACATCCATTTGCCGCGCGGCGTCAGCTCGCGGCGCACTGCAAACACTCCGGTCTGGCTGATCTCTGCCATGAGTTTCTCCTGCTGGTGGGGGCGGGCGCGTTACACGCCGATACGCTTACTTCAAGCTGCTCGTGAGCGACGGATCGACATAGGCGCTCACGTCCTGCGGCGCCTTGTAGACCTGATACTTCACGTTGAACGCATCGGCGGCGCGGCTCGAACCGTACAGCGACTTGAAGCCATCGGCATTCACGTAAGCCTGTTGCGCTTCCGGCAGCGTGAGCAGCCTGGTGCCCTTGAGCAGCGGCAGATATTGCGCGGGCGTGAGACCCACGCGCGCCGACATGATCTTCACGGCGTCGCCCTGCGTGGCCGGATCTTCGATGTAATGCACCACGCGATACCAGACCTTCGCGAGCTTCGCGTAATCGGCCTTGTGCGCGGCGAGGCTCACGGGATTCACGGCGAGCACGTCATAGATCAGGCCCGGTTCATCGGCGGACGTGAACACCGGACGCGCGCCCGGCACCGCACGCTGCGCCTCGCCCGCGTTCGGCTGCCAGGCTGCAATGGCCGCGACATCCGACGACGCGAGCACTTGCGGCGTCTCGGTCGTCTTCGCGTTCACGAGCGTCACGTCGGTTTCCTTCATGCCCGCGCGTTGCAGCGCGTCGAGCAGCAGCAGGTGATCGACCACGCCGAACTCCACGCCGATCTTCTTGCCCTTGAGGTCCTGCATCTTGCGCGCGGGCGGCTTGGCGATGACCATGTCGTTGCCGTTCGAATAATCGGTGATGAGCGCCATCACGTTCTTCGCGCCGTTCGCGCCCATCGTGAGCGCGTCGCCGTTGGTCACGAGCACGGCGTCGAGCTTGTTGGCCGCGAACGCGTCCATCGACGCGGCGTAGTCGAACCAGTCGAACTTGACGTCGAGGCCCGCTTCCTTGAGCCAGCCCTTGTCGATGGCGACCTGCCAGGCCACCCAGCCCGGCCAGTCGCTATAGCCGATGCGCAGCGGCGCGGCGTTCGCGGCTTGCGCACCGGCGGCGAAAAGGCCCGCCGCGAGCGCGAGCCCCGACGCGATGCGTGCGAACGTGAAGTGCTTGGTCTTCATTGCGGTTCTCCAGGTGTAAAAGTGCAGCGTGTGTTCGGTTGAATCATGTCGTTGTCGATAGACGTAAAGCGCGTTCAGGCCGCCTGCATCGCCGCGCGCCGATAAGCGCGCCAGCCGCCAAGCGCGCTGATATCTTCAGCGCCTTCGAGTGCCAGGCCTTCGCACAAAAAGCCCTGTACGAAGGCACCATCCGCCAGTTCGAGCGTGCCGATGCCGAGCGGTGACGGGATCAGCGCGACGAACGAACCGTAGTGCTCGACGGGCATCTCCCAGACCTCGACTTCGATCGCATGGCCGTCTTGCGCCACGCGCACGAGACCCGGTTTTTCGATGCCTTGCGAAGCGGCCTTCGGCAGCGCGTAGAGGCGATAATTTTTCGATGTCGTAGTCGCGGCAACGAGTTTCGCATCGCGCGATGTCAACTGTGCGTTCAGCGGTTCGCCGCCCAGATGCGCGCCCACTACAGCCACGCGCACCGTTGCGGGCGCGGCGGAAGCGGCCTTCGTGTTCGATGCCGCTTCGCCCAGCCACGCACGCGCGATATCGAGCAGCTTCGCGTCTTCGTGCGCGCGTGCGACGAAGGTGATGCCGAACGGCTTGCCCGCGTGCGGCCCGCTTTCGCACGTGCCAGCAGGCACTGCGAGCGCGGACAGGTCGAGCAGATTCACGAAGTTCGTGTAATAGCCGAAGCGCGCGTTCACGCCGATGGGATCGGCTTCGAGTTCCGCCACCGTGGACGTGGTCGGCGAAGTCGGCGTGACGATGGCATCGAGATCGGGCCACACGCGTTCGGCCTGCATGCGCAGCGCGGCGAGCGTGTCTTGCGCGGCGAACGCATCGGCCGCGCTCCAGCGCGTCGCGCCGCCGATGATCGCGCGCGTGACCGGATGCAGCGCATCGGGATTCGCTTCATAGAACGGACGAATCGCGGCCAGCCGTTCAGCGACGAACGGCCCTTCGTACAGCAGACGCGCCGTCGCGAGAAACGGCTCGAAGTCGATCTCAACGAGTTGCGCGCCCGCCGCGCGCAGTGCTGCCAGCGCGGCGTCGAAGGCTTGCGCATACGACGCATCGCCATAGAACTCCAGTTGCGAAGCGCGCGGCACGCCCAGACGCAAACCCTTCAACGCAGCTTGCGCGCTCACCACATCGCCTTGCCATTCGCGCGCATACGGATCGTCCTCGGCCACGCCGTGCGCGCTCTCGAACACGCGTTGCGCGTCATCGGCCGTGTGCGCGAAGATCGAGACGCAATCGAGCGAGCGGCACGCGGGCACCACGCCGAGCGTGCTGAGCACGCCCTTGGTCGGCTTGAGCCCGACGAGCCCATGAAACGCCGCCGGCACGCGGCCCGAACCGGCCGTATCGGTGCCGAGCGAGAACGCGGCGAGCCCCATCGCCACCGACACCGCCGAGCCTGAGCTCGACCCGCCCGACGCATACTCGGGATCGAGCGCATTGCGGCACGCGCCATGCGGCGAACGCTGACCCGACAAGCCCGTGGCGAACTGATCGAGATTGGTCTTGCCGATCGGAATCGCACCCGCCGCGATCAGGCGCTCGACCACAGGCGCGCTTGTTTCAGGCTGATACGCGTAGTCGGGACACGCCGCCGTGGTCGGCACGCCCGCGAGATCGATGTTGTCCTTGATCGCGAACGGAATGCCGTAGAGCGGCAGCGTGGCCGGATCGCGGCCCGCGAGCGCATCGGCGTAACGCATCATCTCGTCGCGTGTGAGCGCGCGAATCCAGATGCGATGCGGATCGTCGCCCGACGTATGCGCCGCGATCCGCTCGACGAGTTGCGCGGGCGTGAGGCTGCCATCGAGATAACGCGCGCGCAAGGCGGCGATCGTCATCGGCGTATGCGCCGTATCGGACGTGTCCGGGGTCGTGGAAAGCAGATTCATTGGCATGCGGCCTCCTCGCCGCTCGGGCTGGTCGTCGTGTCGGTTGTCGTTGCGCTCACGCGGATCGCCATCAAGCGCTGGCCCGCGGTCACGGCGTCGCCTTCATGACAGGCGAGCGCTTCAATCACGCCGCTCGCGGGCGCGGCCACCGTCACTTCCATCTTCATCGATTCGAGGATCGCCACGTCCTGGCCTTCCTCCACAGCGTCGCCTTCCGCGACGAGCAGCTTCCACACGCTGCCCGACACGTCGGCGCCGATCGCGCGGCAATCGTCGTCGAGGTCGCTCAGCGATTGCGCGTTCGCGCCGCTATCCGCGCCCGGCTCGCCCACGTATTCGGCCTGGCCCGCCTCGCGCCAGCGCTCGCGTTCCGCTTCGAAAGAGGCTTGTTGCGTGGACTTGAACGCGGCAATCGATTCGGCTTCGTCGCGCAGGAATCGCTCGTATTCACCGAGGTCGAACACCGATTCTTCGATACGCAAGCTGCGCCGTCCCGCGATGAATTCGCTGCGCCATTGCGCGAGTTCGCTTTCGCTGACTTCGTAGAAGCGGATCTCGTCGAAGAATCGCAGCAGCCACGGCTTGCCCGCTTCGAACTCCTTCGTGGTGCGATAGCGATTCCACATCTGCACCGTGCGGCCGACGAACTGATAACCGCCGGGGCCTTCCATGCCGTACACGCACAGATACGCGCCGCCGATGCCGACGGCGTTTTCAGGCGTCCACGTGCGCGCCGGGTTGTACTTCGTGGTGACGAGCCGATGGCGCGGATCGACGGGCGTCGCGACCGGCGCGCCGAGATAGACATCGCCGAGACCGAGCACGAGATAGCGCGCGTCGAACAGAATGCGCTTCACGTCGTCGATGCTGCCGAGACCGTTGATGCGGCGAATGAACTCGATATTGCTCGGACACCAGGGCGCATCGGGCCGCACGCTCTGCATGTAGCGCTCGATCGCCACGCGCGTCGACGGATCGTCCCAGGACAGCGGCAGATGCACGATGCGGTTCGGCACGCGCATCGCATCGACGGCGGGCAGTTGCGTTTCGGCGAGCTTGAGATGCGCGAGCAGCGCGTCGAGCGCGAGCGTGTCGGGATCGAAATGCACCTGAAGCGAACGGATGCCCGGCGTGAGATCGACGATGCCGGGCAGGCGATGTTCCGCGAGCCAGTTCATCAACGCATGCACGCGAAAACGCAGCTTGAGGTCGAGCACGGGCGGCCCGTATTCGATCAGCAGATTGCGGTCGCCCGAACGGCGGTAGACCACGGCCACGCTTTTTTCATCGGCGCTTTCATCGTCGGTATTTTCGCTGCGATAAAGCACGCACTCGTGCGTCGCGTTCGCCTTCGCGGGGACGAAGCGCACCGTATCGCCGGGACGCAACTGGCCGAGCTTCCACAACTCCTCGCCGATCACCGTCACCGGGCAGACGAAGCCACCGAGACTCGGGCCATCGGGACCGAGAATCACGGGCATGTCGCCCGTGAAATCGACCGCGCCGATCGCGTAGGCGTTGTCGTGGATATTCGACGGATGCAGGCCCGCTTCGCCGCCGTCCGTGCGCGCCCATTGCGGCTTCGGGCCGATCAGACGCACGCCCGTACGGCTCGAGTTGTAGTGCACGGTCCAGCGCGCCTCGTAGAGCATGGCGATGTCGTCGCGCGTGAGGAAATCGGGCGCGCCGTGCGGGCCGTCGAGCACCGCGAGTTCCCATTCATGCGTGAGTTCGGGCACGCGCCCGGTCGGCAGCGTCGCGCCCGCCTCGCCCTTGCCCGCGCCCGGCGCGAGATGCAGCACGTCGCCCTTGCGCAATGCGCGACCCGCGTGGCCGCCGAACTGGCCGAGCGTAAACGTGGCCTTGCTGCCGAGATAATCGGGCACCTGCAAGCCGCCGCGCACCGCGAGGCACGCGCGCACGCCCGCGCCCGTCACGCCGCCGAGCTTGAGCACGCTGCCCGCACGTGCGCGCACGACTTGCCAGAACGGCACCGCCACGCCGTCGAGCGCCGCCGCGAGCGGCGCGCCGCCGAGCACGAACAGCGTCTCGCAGTTGAAGCGCAGCGTCGCGCCGACCATCGTGAATTCGAGGCCCGCCGCGTCCGCTGCGTTGCCGAGCAGCGCGTTGGCGAGCGTGAACGAGCGGTCGTCCATCGGGCCCGAGGGCGGCACGCCCACGTCCCAGTAACCCAGACGCCCCGGCGTCTGCTGCACGGTCGTCTGCACGCCGCCGTCGAGCACGTCGATGGTGTGCGGCGCGAACACGAAACGGCCGAGAAAAGCCGTGGTCTGCTCGCCCGCCGCAAAGGTCGCCGATCCGACCACCGCGCGCAGATAGTCGAGATTGGTTTCGATGCCGTAAAGCTGCGTGCGGTCGAGCGCATTGGCGAGCGTCGCCAGCGCGGCTTCGCGCGTCTCAGCGCTCGCGATGATCTTGGCGATCAGCGGATCGTAGAACGCGCTGACTTCCGTGCCCGCGTCGACCCAGGTGTCCACGCGCACATCGTCGGGGAAACTCACGTGCGTGAGCAGGCCCGAACTCGGCTGGAACTGGCGATTCGGATCTTCGGCGTAGACGCGCACCTGCACGCTCGCGCCGCGCGGACCATCGCTCAGCGACTGCGCGAGCGCGGGCAGCGGCGCGAGTGTGCCTTCGGCCTGGCGAATCATCCACTCGACGAGATCCACGCCGTAGACCTGTTCGGTCACGCCGTGCTCCACCTGCAAACGCGTATTCACCTCGAGGAAATAAAACGCGCGCGCGTGCGCGTCGAACACGAATTCCACCGTGCCCGCATTCGCGTACTGCACGGCGCGTGCGAGACGCACGGCGGTGTCGTGCAGCGTGTTGCGCTCCGCCTCGCTCAGACCCGGCGCGGGCGTTTCCTCGATGACCTTCTGGTTGCGCCGCTGCACCGAGCAATCGCGTTCGCCGAGCGCGATCACCTCGCCCTTGCCATCGCCGAAAATCTGCACTTCGATATGGCGCGCGTGCTCGACGAATTTTTCGAGGTACACGCCCGCATTCGCGAAGTTGCTCTGGCCGAGCCGCGCGACCGAAGCGAATGCCGCGTCGAGTTGCGCGGCGTCGCGGCACAGCGACATGCCGATGCCGCCGCCGCCCGCCGTGCTCTTGAGCATGACCGGATACCCAAGCGACGACGCCGCGTCGAGCGCGGCCTGCACGTCGGCGAGCAAGCCGGTGCCGGGCAGCAATGCCACGCCGTTTTGCCGCGCGATCTCGCGCGCCGTGTGCTTGAGGCCGAACGCCGTCATCTGCTCCGCGCGCGGACCGATGAAGGCGATGCCCTCCGCTTCGCAATCGCGTGCGAATGCTGCGTTCTCCGAAAGAAATCCGTAACCGGGATGCACGGCCTGCGCGCCGGTTTGGCGCGCCGCGTCGAGAATGGCGGCGGCGTTCAGATAGCTCTGCGCGACCGGTGCCGGGCCGATGCAGACGGCCTCATCGGCGAGCATGACATGCATCGCGTGACGGTCCGCTTCCGAGTACACCGCGACGGACGCGATGCCGAGCCGCTTGAGCGTGCGGATCACGCGGCACGCAATCTCGCCGCGATTGGCAATCAGGATTTTGTCGAACGCCATCATGCCTCCCACACGAGCAGGCGCACGGGCGTCGGGTTATAGCCGTTGCACGGATTGTTCAGTTGCGGGCAGTTCGAGATCAGCACCGTCACGTCTTCTTCGGCGCGCACTTCCACGTATTTGCCGGGCGCGGAAATGCCGTCCTCGAACGTGAGCTTGCCGAGCGGCGTGACCGGCACGTTCATGAAGAAGTTGATATTGCTGACGAGATCGCGCTTGCCCAGTTGCGAAGCCGCACCGCAGGTGCAATGCGCGAGCGCGTTCAGATAGCTGTCGCGGCAGCTGTGCATATGGCGCTTGTCGAGCGCGTAACGCACCGTGTTGCTTTCCGCCGCGCACGCGCCGCCGAGCGTGTCGTGACGCCCGCAGGTATCGGCGGTGATGGTGAGCATCGGGCGGCCGAGATTCGACATCAGCACGCTGCCCGCGCTCAAGTACAGATTGCCTTGCGCGCGAATGGTGTCTTGCGCGCTATAGCGTTCGGCGGGATCGTCGCTGCGATAGAACAGCGTATCGACGGCCTGATTGCCTTCGAGGTCGACGATACGCAGCGTTTCGCCGCGCTTGATGTCGTATAGCCAGGGCTCGCCGGCGGGCAGCGTGAAGTCATAACGGGCGGTGCGCGCTTCAAGCGCGCTTTCGATGATCGGCATGGCGGCTCCTCAGGCGAACAGGCGGTCGGTGTTGGTGAAGGCGCGGCCGTTTTCGGCGCACGCGTTGCGGCACAAATCGTCGGCGGGCGCGGCGGCATCGGCGGGATACGCGCGCCACGCGATCAGCTTCACCGGCTTCGGCGCGTACTCGCGCTGCGGATCGAGCGGATGCGGCGCGGTGGAAAACGCCGCCAGCGTGTTCATGTCGAAGCGCAGATCGAGCGAAGCACCCGCGCGCGAATGGCCGCTCACGTAGCTGAGCGCGCCGTCGTCGCCCACGGCGACCTTGCTGAAGAAGTTCACGTTCGCCGCGAGATCGCGCGGTCCCAGACCGTACTTCGCGAGTTCGAGCACGAGGCTGTCGCGGCCATTGCGGATCATGTCGTTGCGATGCGCCTGATAGCGCCGCTCGCCGTACTTGCGCGCGAACAGCGCCGCGTCGCCGACCCCGCCGAGCGGATCGTGCCAGCCGAGCGTGTCGCCCGTGATCGACGCGATCACGCGGCCCATGTCGGTATGCAGCGCGTGGCCGCGCGTGAGGTGAGCCGTGTGCTGCGCCTTCAGCGTGTCGGCCATGTTGTAGCGTTCGAGCGGATCTTCCTGGCGATGAAACACGGCGGCGAGATTCGCGCCGCCTTCGAGATCGACGATGCGCAGCGCGAGGCCGCGCCGCAGGATGCCAGACCAGTGCGTGCCCGCGGGAATCACGGCTTCCCAAAGCGGCGCGGCGACCGGCGCGAGGTCGTTGAAATCGTCGAGTTCAGTGAGGAGGCTGGACGGCATGGAGGCTCCGGGTGGCGAAGGGAATAAGCGTGAGAGGGCGACCGAACGACATCGCAACCTCCCGGGCTTTTATCCCTCCGTGGAGCCTCATCGCCGCCTTGCATGCAAGGTGGGAGACGAGACCGGATTGCTCTCGGACCAGGCATCGGCCACACAACTGAAGCTGCGCGCCGACCGGAACCCTAGCGATCCTAAGATGATGCAAATTGCTTCGCACCTCTCGCAGGCTGATGTAGCGAGATCCGTGCCAATGCGCGGCGAATTGCATGAAGCGCCTTGAATCACGGGGTTTCGCGCGGGTTGGGAACGCAAGCGACGCGCTGTGCGTTGCACCGCGAAGCGGCATCGGTTTGCCCCAACATGGTGATCGGCATGGCGCCGATTCGCGTGCGGCACATTTTCAGGGCGGCGCTTTCCACGCGATGACGGGATTGATGCGCTTTCGATTGGCTTATCCGCGCTTTACATGCTCGCTGCTGATTGGCATGGCTGTTGCGTGTAGCACCGCATCAATTCCCATCCCTCCGAATCATCGACGGAAACCAGCATGAGCCGAGCAACGCGACTTCGACAATTTCTTTACGCGCTTTTCGCCGCGCGTTTCATCGAATTGCAACGCGGCGACGCGCAAAACGCACGGCACTGACGCCACGACCGTTTAATCGCGCGTTGATATTCCGACTCTCCAAATAGCGTTTCCCCGCACCGGACGCCTTGCGCGCGCGGTGTACCATGCGAATGAGCCGCATGTCGCGGCCTCGCCCGGAGAGCGCGCCATGAAAGTGTCGTGGCAACGCCGCATCACCTTGTTCGTCCAGCGTTTCTGGCAGCCGACCAGCGCGTGCATGACCTGCATGCCGGGAAGCTGGGGCAACATCATGAGCCTCGCGCACTGGGCGATCGCCTTCAAGACCGGTCTGCTCACCGGCGGGCTGGCGCTGCTGCTGACCTTCACGCCGGCGGCGAGACTCTACGCGAATCGATATGGCAACGCCTTGCTGGTCGGCTGCCTGACCGCGATAGGCGACGCGTATTCGCACACGAGCCACTACCGCATTCATTTTCTGGAGCACCTCGTCACGGGCGCGATGGCGGGATTGTTCGCGCTCGCGGCGTCGTATCTGTTCGAAGACCGCGCGCGCCGCATCCGCACGGTCTGGGTGCGTTTGTTCGGATGATTGAGACGATCCGGTTGTTTCGATTCGCTGCGCTCACGCCGGGCGCGGCGACGCAACGGGTGGCGAGCCTTCATGGAACAGACCCGCGATTTGCGTACGCAACTCCGGCGAATCGGTGTGATGATGGACGCTGACCGCGTGTTGCACGGCCGCTTCGAGCAGTTCCTGATCGGAATCCGCCGAGATGGCCACGGAGCAGTTCATTTCGCTGGGAAACTCCCTGCAATCGATGTATTTGCGAGTCATGACAAGACTCCTCGTTAATCAATTAACTTCAGTCCGATGCATGCCCGCACAACGCGTAAAGCATGCGACAAAATTATAGGACCCCCGCATTTCACTTGCTAAAATAAGCAGGAGACGACGCTGCGCGCGCACTTTAAAACAACCGCAACGCGCGTTTTCAAACGGACACCCGAAATAATTAGTCAGGTTATCTAATCATTCAGGAAACGTGTCCGGCAATCTGAATTCAGCCCGGCCACGTTCACAAACGCACATCGGCCGGGTTGCGCGGCCTCGCCTCCTTCATGCGCCTGCTGCCTTCCCGAAAGCACGGCATTTCCGGCTTTCCCTACGGGACGCACACTGCGTCTCGCGTACGACCCCTTCCGCATTCATCGCCGCGCGCCGGCCCTCGCATGGGTTCGCCGCGCCCGGCGCGCCATGCGGATTCGCGAACTGCCGAATGAGAGGTGTGCGATGTCCAGCCTGTCGAGCGATTCCATCGAAACATTCAAACGCGCGCTGCGCGGTCAGGTGCTGCAACCGGACGACACGGGCTACAACGAAGCCCGCCAGCTCTGGAACGCCATGATCGACCGGCGTCCCGCCTTGATCGTGCGTTGCCGGGGCTGCGCCGACGTGCGCCAGGCCGTGTCGTTCGCGCGCGACAACGGCCTCGCGCTCGCCGTGCGCGGCGGGGCGCACAACATCGCGGGCAGCGCGATGTGCGACGGCGGCCTCGTGATCGACCTGTCGTCGATGAAGTCGGTGCGCGTCGAACCCGCCACGCGCCGCGCCTATGTCGAGCCGGGCGCAACGCTCGGCGACTTCGACCACGAAGCGCAGGCCTTCGGCCTCGCGACGCCGCTCGGCATCAACTCCACCACGGGCGTGGCCGGGCTCACGCTGGGCGGCGGCTTTGGCTGGCTGAGCCGGCGCTTCGGCATGACGGTCGACAATCTCGTGGCCGCCGACGTGGTGACCGCCGACGGCAATCTGCTGCGCGCGAGCGCCGACAGCCACCCCGACCTGTTCTGGGCGATTCGCGGCGGCGGCGGCAATTTCGGCGTGGTGACGATGTTCGAATTCGCGCTGCACGCCGTGGGCCCCGAAGTCTATGGCGGACTCGTGGTGCTGCCCATCGCCGCCGCGAAGGAAGCGCTGCAACGCTATCGCGAAGCCTCCGCGTCGATGCCCGATGATCTCACCGTCTGGAGCGTGCTGCGCTTCGCCCCGCCGCTGCCCTTCCTGCCCGCCGACGTGCACGGCAAGCCCGTGATCGTGTTCGCGATCTGCTATTCGGGACCGCCCGAACGCGCGGCGGCGGCCGTCGAACCGGTCCGGCAATTCGGCACGCCGTGCGGCGAGCATCTCGGGCCGATGCCCTACGCGGCGTGGCAGCAAGCCTTCGATCCGCTGCTCACGCCGGGCGCGCGCAATTACTGGAAGTCGCACAATCTCGCGCAATTGCCGGACGGTCTCATCGATACGCTCACCGCCGCGATCGGCAATCTGCCTTCGCCGGAGTGCGAAATTTTCTTCGGGCAGATCGGCGGCGCGACCACGCGCGTCGCGCCCGACGCCACCGCGTATCCGAATCGCGATGCGCTCTATGTGATGAACGTGCATGGCCGCTGGAGCGAGCCCGGCGACGACGCCCGCTGCATCGGCTGGGCGCGCGACTTTTTCGACGCCTCGGCGCCTTATGCGCTCGGCAGCGTCTACGTGAATTTCCTCACCGACGACGAACGCGCGCGCGTGACCGCCGCCTATGGTCCGAACATGGACCGGCTGATCGCCGTGAAGACGCGCTACGACCCGCACAACCTGTTCAACCGCAATCAGAACATCGCACCCGCAGCCAACACGTAGTGCCCGTGCCGTTATCGCCAGGCGGCCATCGCCTGGCAATCCTCAGGAGAATCGTCATGCAGACTTATGTGGTGCTTGCGCAATTCACCGATCAGGGCATCCGCACGATCAAGGACAGCGCGAAACGCGCCGGCCACGCCGCGGAACTGGCCCGCACGTTCAAGTGCGAAATGAAGCAGATTTACTGGACGCTCGGTCAATACGATCTGGTCACGATCGTCGAGGCCGAAGACGAAGCGGGCTTCATGGCGTTCGGCCTCGCGCTCGGCTCGGCGGGCAATATCCGCACGCAAACGCTGCGCGCGTTCGACAAGGACGCGTTCAGCGCAATGCTCGGCAAGCTCGGTTGAGCGGATGACCGGCCGCGCCGGTCAATGGTGGCTCCATACCGGCAGTTCGCGCGACAGCACGGCGGCGTCCTGCTCATCGCCACTCGATGACTTGCCCGCGTAGCGCGTGCCCGAGCCATGTTCGAGCGAGGCACGCGCGATCCACCATTTGGCTTCGCGGCTCGATGCATCGACGGCCAGCGCGCGTGCCGCGTCGTGACGCACGCAGCCCCACTGGCCTTCGCGTCCGCAGCGGTGCGCGGACGCGAGCCAGGCGTCGCGGTCCTGCTCGCGTGACGAGAGGTCGGCGCGCATGCGCTGGGCGTCGGCGTTGCCCGGTTGCGCGGCGAGCGCGCTGGCGAGCGACGCGTGCGCCGCCGCGAGACGGTTCTTGTCGAGATTCGCGCGTGCGCTGGCGAGATTCGCGGTGACGTCGCTGCGCGCGGCGGGCGGGCGCGCGGCGGGTGCCGGTTTCGGCGACACCGCGCGCGCCGGGACTGCGGACTTCGGATTCGCGGCGATCGGCTGAACGTTGTTCGCGCGCGGCGCGAGCGAGGCGACCGTGGTGCGCGGCGCGGGCGTGGGCGCGGCGACGTTCGCGCCGCGATGCGCGTGCAGCGCGGCTTGCGGCGCCGCCGCCACGGGCGGCACGGTGACAGGCCGCACGGCGGGCGCAACGCGTGACGGCTCGTGCCCGCTCACAGCACCCTCGGCGACCTGGGCCGCCGACGCCGGCCCGCCTTCCTCACCGCGATGCCCGATCAGATACGCGCCCACCGCCACGGCGAGCGCCGCCAGACTCCCGCACGCCAGACGCGGCAAACGCGAACGGCGCGTCAGGTCGGCTTCGTCGCACGATTCGTATTCAAACGTGCGGAAACGGCCGTCGGCTTGCGGCGCGCGTGCGAGCGCGGCGGGCAACTGCGTGGGTAACGGCGGGGACAACTGGGGTGACAACTGCGGAGACAACTGCGGTGACAACTGCGTGGGCGATGTCTCGAACGACGGCGCGGCCGCTTGCTCGGGCAGCGGCACGATCGGCCCAATCGCCCGCATCGACGCCGACGACAACGTTTGCGTCCTGCGATCGCGCGTCGCCGGAGCAGGCGCAGCCAGTTGATTCGCGCCGCAGCGAGGGCAGAAAATCAACGGTGCATCGAATGTGGCGGCGCAGTTCACACAGTGCTGCGCGGCGGTGTCGCTTCGACCAGGTTCGTTGAACATGCGAAGTGCTAATCGATTGAACGGCAATCGGCGATCGGCAATCAGCAGCAAGGATTCGCAAGGAGCGCAAACGTGCGGAAACAAGCGCAAGCCATCGCAAGCCATCGCCAAAAGGGCCGCTTCAATATGGGCCACTTCTTTATGAAGATCAATCGGCGGATTCCGCCAGCGTGGCGGATGGAGACAGGCGGCTGGCGCGCGAAGCCCGAATGCCCCCATACAGGTGCACAAACCGGCGTAACGGCAGCAAAAATGCCGGACAAACGCACTCAGGTATTTGGGACAACGTCTCAAAAAACCCACGCTGATAAGCCGCAAACGCCGATGTGGCGAATGCGCGTCATTTTGCCGCCACGGGCCATCCGTCCCCCGGTGTGACAATGCTCGAAACGAACCAAGGAGTCATCCGATGCTGTCACCCGCCGCGGTATCCGACATCGTTGTACGTCGTATCGGACGTACGCCCACGGCCCCGGCCGTCTCGGCATCCGCGCGCTGCTCGGGATGCGCGATGCGCCACCTCTGCGTGCCGCAAGGCGTCGCATCGGACGATCTGCCCAAGCTCGAAGCGCTCATTTGCAGCGCGCGCCGCGTGCGCCGCGGCGAGGCGCTCTACCGTTCGGGCGAACGCTTCGACAGTCTCTACGCCGTTCGCTCCGGTTCGCTCAAGACGACCATCGTGCATCGCGACGGCCGCGAGCAGATCACCGGTCTGCGTCTCGCGGGCGAAGCGCTCGGCCTCGACGGCATCGCCAGCGACGTGCACGCCTTCAGCGCGGTCGCGCTCGAAGACAGCTCCATCTGCATCATTCCCTACGACGCGCTCAAGACGCTGTGCCGCGAAATCGGCGCCATGCAGGACCGCATGAACCGCCTGATGGGCGACCAGTTCAACCGTGAAGCCTCGCAGATGATGGTACTCGGTTCGCTGTCCGCCGAAGAACGCGTGGCTGCCTTCCTGCTCGACGTGTCCGATCGCAACGCGCAGCGCGGCTACTCGCACGCCGAGTTCCATCTGCGCATGTCGCGCGAAGATATGGGCAGCTATCTCGGCATCACGCTCGAAACGGTGAGCCGCATTCTGTCGCGCTTCCAGAAGCGCGGCCTGATCGAAACGCAGGGCAAGTTCATCCGTATCGACGACCTCGAAGGTCTGCGCGCACTGTAAGTATCACGCCGGGCTTCGCGCCCGGGGTTCACGCCGAATTCACGCAGAAACTCAGGCGTTCGCCGCGCGCCGCTGCCGATAGTGAATCTGCGCGGGCACGCGCAGCGACTCGGGGGCCGCCTTGCCTTCGAGCAGCGCAAACACGCAGCGCAGGCTGTGCTCGGCGAGCTGCCCGCTGTCCTGCACGATGGCGTCGATCTGCAGCGGCAGGCAATCGAGCAACTGATGATCGTCGAAGGTCATCAGGCGGCCAGGCGCCTGCGCCAGCCGGTGCGCTTCGTTAATAAACTCCAGCACGCCCTCGAGCAGCGTAATCGAGCCCGCGAACAGCGCCTCGGGATACCGCCCGTGCGTCTCGAACCACGCTTTCATCAGCGCATAGCCGGACTCGCGCTGATAGTCGCGCTGGAACACCCAGTCGTCCTGTTCGGCCACGCCTTGCGTCGCGAGCGCGTGCCGGTAGCCAGCCAGACGGTCGCGGCTCGCGGAAAGCTCGGGCTGGCCGCCGAAATACACCACTTCGCGCGCGCCCTTCGCGAGCGCCTCGCCCACCAGGGTCGCCACGGTTTCAGCCGCGTCGGTCACCACGTAAGGAATCGCGCTGGTTTCCACGCGGCGGTCGGCGAACACCAGCGGCAGACGCTTGACCCATTGCTCGTAGCGCGGCGCGTCGGCCGTGCACGGCACCACCACCACGCCATCCACCTGATGCGAAACCAGATGCGCGATGCCTTCGGTCTCGCGCACGGGGTCTTCGTCGCTCGTCACGATCACGAGCTGATAGCGATACTGCTCGCGGCACTGCGATTCGAGCGCCTGCGCGAGCGCGGCGTGCGCGGAGTTGGTGAGATCGGGGATCACGAGACCGAGCGTGTTGCTGCGCCGCGAACGCAGCGCGCGCGCCGACTGCGACGGCGTGAAATGGTGATCCCGCGCCACCTGGAGCACGCGCTCGACCGTGGCCGCCGAAATGCGGTAACGCTCGGCGTTGCCGTTCAGCACCATGCTGGCCGTGGTGCGCGAGACTTCCGCAAGGCGGGCGATGTCGTCGATGGTCAGACGCTCGAACTGGGACACGCGGGCTTCCTGCTGGATTGTGGGTGGATTCGATACGGCGGCGCGCTTTGCAACGTCTGCGGCAACGTCATGAGGCAACTCGTTCGGCAACTCGTTCGGCAACTGCGTGCGGCAACTGCGAGCAACGGCTTGCGGCAAACATCATGAGGCCAACGGCGTGCAGCGAAAGAACCGGCGCGGCTCGCGCGCGAGGGGACGGCGTGAGAGGTGCGCCCCGATCGTGTCGGGGCGCATGAAGCGCATCGTGCGCGGGTCCACGCGCACGATGGTACTACGGAAGATTACTGCTTGTAGAGATTCAGCGGCACCGGAATAAACTTGTCGACCGGCTGGCCGTCGACGAGCTTCTTCGCGGTCTGCACGCCGTACTGGCCGATCAGTTCCGGCTGCTGCTGCACGGTCGCGGCCATCTGGCCGGCCTTCACGGCGGCGATCGCGTCGTCGGTCGCGTCGAAGCCCACCACCGCCACGTCCTTGAGGCCCGCAGCCTGCAGCGCCTTGACCGCGCCCAGCGCCATTTCGTCGTTCTGCGCGAACACGCCCTGGATGTCCTTGTTGCTCTGGATGATGTTCTCCATCACCGAGAGACCCTTGGCGCGGTCGAAGTCGGCCGGCTGCTTCGTGGCGATCTTCACGCCGCCCTTGGCAGCGATTTCATCGTCGAAGCCCGCGCCGCGCTCGTTGGCCGCCGAGGAACCCGGAATGCCTTGCAGCTCGACGATGTTGCCCTTGCCGCCCAGCTTCTCCGCGAGGAAGTCGGCCGCCATCTTGCCGCCCGCCTTGTTGTCCGAAGCGATATGCGAGCTGACTTCGGCGCCGTTCACGCTGCGGTCGAGCGAGATCACCTTGATGCCCTTGCTGGTCGCTTCCTTCACCACGTTCGCCACCGCCGACGAATCGGTTGGGTTGATCAGGATGACGTTGACCTTCTTCTCGATCAGATCTTCGACGCTGGCCTGCTGCTTGGCCGGGTCGTTCTGCGCATCGACGGTAATCAGGTTCACGCCGTCTTTCTTCGCTTCGTCTTCCGCGCCCTTCTTGAGCGAGACGAAGAACGGATTGTTCAGCGTCGAGATCGACAGGCCGATCGTGACCGCGCCGCCCGAAGCGGGCGCCGCTGCCGAGGCGCCGCTCGCGCCCGCGTCCGACGAGCCCGGACCTTCCTTCGAGCAGGCCGCGAGGCCCAGCGCGAGCGAACCGGCGACGAGCGCCGCAAACAGTTTCGAGAACGTCGGCGATTTCAGGGTGTAGTTCGATTGCTGCATAGTCATCCTCCTCGTATTTATGTGTGGAGTTGCATCGATGGTGAATCAGTTATTCAGGATTGCTACCAGACTCAAACTGTTGGCTTACGACTTCTTGTTGCCGCGGTCGATCAGCACGGCGAGCAGGATCACGCCGCCCTTGATGACCTGCTGATAGAACGACGACACGTCGAGCAGATTCAGGCCGTTGTTCAGCACGCCGATCAGCAGCGCGCCCACCAGCGTGCCGAAGATCCAGCCGCGTCCGCCCGTGAGGCTCGTGCCGCCCAGCACGACGGCGGCGATGGCGTCCAGCTCGTAGCCCGTACCCGCCGTCGGCTGCGCCGAATTCAGCCGCGACGTGAGCACCACGCCCGCAAGCGCCGACATCACGCCCGAGATCGTGTACACCCACAGTTGAATGCGATCGACCTTCACGCCCGAGAGCTTGGCCGATTCCGCGTTGCCGCCCGTCGCGTAGACATGGCGGCCGAACACGGTCTTGCGCAGCACGACCCAGAACACGCCGAACATCACGAGCATCAGCACGACGGGAATCGGAATCAGGCGCGCGACATAGCCGCCGCCGAGCAGCGAGAAGAAGTCGCTGTTGAAGCTGCTGATCGGGCTGCCGTTCGAGACCACCAGCGCGAGACCGCGCAGCACCGTCATCGAACCGAGCGTGGCGATGAACGGCGCGACCTTGCCCTTGCTGATGACGATGCCGTTGGCGAGGCCCATCAGGCCGCCCGCCGCGAGACCCGCGACGGTCGCGACCAGCGCGTTGGTGCCCGAGCTGAGCAGCGTCGCGATGATCACCGATGACAGCGCGAGCACCGAGCCCGCGGAGAGATCGATGCCGCCGAGCAGAATCACGAGCGTCATGCCGAACGCGATCAGCGCGTTGATCGACGCCTGCCGCATCACGTTGAGCAGGTTGTCGACCGTGAGGAAGTCGCGGCTCACGATGGAGAGCGCGACCGCTATGATCAGCAGCGCGATAAAAGGTCCGAGCTTTTGCAGCGTCGCCCTGCTGCTGGGGGTCATCGTCAGTTGCGCCATGTCGAGTCTCGCGAATGTGCCTTGAATGCAGTGTTAAAGTGCGCGGCCTGAGCTCAGGCCGCTGCTTGCGGCGCGTCGTGCTGCGCCGCATGGCCGCCTGCAGCGGCCGTCATGATCTGTTCCTGGGTGGCGCCCGCCGCCTCGAAAATGCCGGCCTGGCGGCCCTGATGCATCACGAGAATGCGGTCGCTCATCGCCAGCACCTCGGGCAGTTCGGACGACACCATCACGATCGCCACACCTTGCTCCGCGAGCTGGTTGACGATCGTGTAGATCTCGGCCTTGCCGCCCACGTCCACGCCGCGCGTGGGTTCGTCGAGCAGCAGCACCTTGGGCGGCTTCGCGAGCCACTTGGCGAACACCACCTTCTGCTGGTTGCCGCCGGAGAGCGACTTCACGTCGAGTTCCGCGTCGCGCGTGCGCACGCGCAGTTGCTTGATGAGGCCGTCGACCGCGCCGCGTTCGGCCTTGTCGTTGACGAAGCCGAGCTTCGCGTAGCGATCCAGATGCACGAGCGTGGCGTTCTCGCGCACCGACATGCCGAGCACGAGACCTTGCCGCTTGCGGTCTTCGGTGACGAAGCCGATGCCCGCCGCAATCGCGCTCGATGCGTCGCGCACGTCGAGCGGCTTGCCGTCGAGCTTCACCGTGCCCGCGCGCTTGCGGTTCGCGCCGAACAGCGTGCGCAGAATCTCGCTGCGGCCCGCGCCCATCAGCCCCGCGATGCCGAGCACTTCGCCCGCGCGGACCTCGAAGCTCACGCCTTCGATATGGCCGTCGTCGGCGAGATTCTCGACCTGCATGCGCACCGCACCGGGCGTGTGATTGCGCTTCGGAAAACGCTCGCCGATTTCGCGGCCCACCATCAGGCGCACGATCTCGTCGAAGTTCGTCTCGGGAATCGCGCGCTCGCCCACGAAGTGGCCGTCGCGCAGCACGCTGATCTTGTCGCAGATGCGGAAGATTTCTTCCATGCGATGCGAGACGTAGACGATCGCCACGCCGCGCGCCTTCAGCTGCTGCATGATCTCGAACAGCGTGTCGATTTCGCGGTTCGTGAGCGCGGCCGTGGGCTCGTCCATGATCAGCACTTGCGCGTTCAGCGAGAGCGCCTTGGCGATTTCCACGAGCTGCTGCTGCCCGATCGACAGCAGACCGGCTTCGGTTTGCGGATCGATGCGCTGCGCGCCCACCATGTCGAGCCACGTGCGCGCCGCTTTGCGCATTGCGGCCGTATCGACCATGCCGAAGCGGCTCGGCTCGCGGCCGAGAAACAGGTTCTCCATCACCGTGAGCTGCGGAATCAGATTCAGCTCCTGGTGGATGATGGCGATGCCCGCGCGTTCGGCGTCCACGGTGCTGCGGATCTGTACGGCTTTACCGTCGATCAGCACGGCGCCCGCGTCGGCCTGATACACGCCGCTCAGGATCTTCATGAGCGTGGATTTACCGGCGCCGTTCTCGCCCATCAGCGCGTGAATCTCACCCGCCTCGATGTGGAAATCGACGCCTTCGAGCACCCGCACGGGGCCGAACGCCTTGCCGATTCCCTGCATCTTCACTTGCATCATCGACCTCCTAGAAGATCACGCCCGAATGCAGGATCACATTCGCGTAAGGACTGCATTCGCCGGTGCGGATCACCGCTTTCGCCTCGCGGCAGCGGCGCTTGAATTCCTCGTGCGGCACTTCCTCGATGGCGACCTGCGCGCCGGCCAGCTCGCGTTCGCGCGCGACCACGGCGGCGTTATGCGTCTGCGCTTCGCTCGCGAACACCGCGCGCTCGGCCTTGAAGTCGGCGAGCACGCTGTCGAGCACATCGAAGAAACCCGGCACGCCGAGCGACATCGACAGGTCGATGCATTCGACGCCTTCAGGAATCGGCAGACCGCAATCGGCGATCACGAGGCTGTCGGTATGGCCCATGCCGGCCAGCACGCGCGCGATGTCGCGATTCAGATGTCCGTGTTTTTTCACTGCGTATTACGCCTGCTGATTCAGAAATGCTTCGAGTTCGGCGAGCGTGGGCATGCCGCCCTGCGCGCCCGCGCGCGTGACCGAGAGCGCGCCCGCCGCGTTCGCGCGGCGCACGGCTTCGCTCATGCCCAGATGCCAGAAGGCCGCCAGCGCGCCGTTGAAGGTGTCGCCCGCGCCGGTGCTGTCCACGGCCTCGACCGTGAAGCCCGGCTGATGCGCGAGCGTGCCGTCGGCCTGCGTGAAGTACGCGCCGTCCTTGCCGTGCGTCATCGCGATGCGGCCCGGACGGGTCGCGAGCGTGCGCGCCCAGTCGGCTTCGGGCTGTTGCAGCGCGGTCGCGAGTTCGTGTTCGTTCGGCGTGAGCAGCGTGGCGAGTTCGATGAGTTCGTCGCTGAGCGCCACGGCGGGCGCGGGATTCAGGAAGAACGGCTTGCCGTGTTCCTTCGCGCGGCGCGCCGCGTGCAGCACGGTCGCCATCGGCACTTCGAGCTGGGCGAGCACGACGTCGGCTTGCGCGAAAGCGTCGCTCGCCGCGTCGATATGCGCGGGCGTCAGTTCATCGTTTGCACCCGCCACGACGATGATCGCGTTGTCGCCGCCCGAAACCGTGATCGAGGCGATGCCGGTGGCCTCGCGACCCGTGCTCACGTGGCGGATGTCCACGCCGGCGCGCGTGAGCGTCGCCTTCATTTCGTTGCCGAAGGCGTCGTCGCCCACGCAACCGATCATCGTCACGTCGGCGCCCAGACGCGCCGCGGCCACGGCCTGGTTTGCGCCCTTGCCACCCGGATGGGTCGAGAAACGCGTGCCGAACAGCGTCTCGCCCAGACGGGGAAACGTGTCGGTCGCGACGACCATGTCCATGTTGATACTGCCCACCACTACGACGCGCGCCATGGCACTCCTTTCGACGGCTTTCGGCGCGTTATCCGCGCCTGCGATTTTTCACCGTGCTAAAACGTAATCAGCTTGGGAGCGCATTTATAGCAGAGTTCTGGCGGTCGAGAAATAGCCCTAGGGTAATTGCGGATACGTTGTCCGAAATGAGGGAACGGACACACGCAATATGGAGAAAAACTACATGATTTACGTAGAAAAACTACGCGCGTTCGATAGACTCGAACGCGCGCGAATTTCACTTCAATCATTCGGAATACTGATGATTATTTTGCGCCCGCTTCAGGCGCACATCGTCAGCCTTATTTCGGAATCAGACGGCCGAGCGGCGCGAGCGGACCCACCGGCGTGAGATCGAACGACATCAAGCCGTTTTCGACCAGCGGCAGCGTGTCGAGCACCGCCTTCGCTTCTTCCACGGTCGCGGCGTTCATCAGGAAGATCACGCCGGGCGTGTCGTGACGAAACCAGAACTGGTCGATCTTGCCGTCGAGATAAAGCTGGAGCGTGTGCGGCACTTCCTTCGGCATGATGCGCTGCTGCTGTTCATCGGTGAGCGGCTTGATGATCGATCCGACTGCGAAAACCTTCATGGGAAATCTCCTGTATTCGAGCGTCGTTGCGACGTGCAACGGAGATCACTGTAGCGCTCGGGCCGGAAAAGCAGTATCGTCGCAAATGACAACTTTAGGGTCATTTACGCCATGCGCATCGCCGTGCTCGCCCTCGACGGGCTTTTCGATACCGGACTCGCCGTGGTGCTCGACACGCTGCGCGCCGCCAACAATCTCGGCGCGCGCGTGACGGGCGGCGCGCCGCATTTCGAAGTGAGCGTGGTGGGCGTGCGCAAGCGCGTGCGTTCGGGCCACGGCTTCACGATTCCCGTGCAGCCCGTCACCGCCGATCTGAAACCCGACTGGGTGGTCGTGCCCGCGCTCGCGGCCGTCACGCCCGAGACCTTGCTGCCCGCACTCGCGCGCGCGGACGTGCGCGACGCCCAGGCGCAATTGCGCGCGTGGCGCGCGCAAGGCGTGTTCGTGGCGGCGTCGTGCATCGGCACCTTCGTGCTGGCCGAAGCGGGGCTGCTCGACGATCGCGAAGCCACCACCACGTGGTCGCTCGCGCCGTTATTCCGGCAGCGTTATCCGCGCGTGCGGCTCGACGAATCGCGCATGCTCGTGGCGACCGACGCGGGCGCGACGGCGGGCGCGGCGATGGGGCATCTCGATCTCGCGCTCTGGCTGGTCCGCAAGCAGAGCCCCGAACTCGCGACGGTGGTCTCGCGTTATCTGCTGGCCGATATTCGCAGCTCGCAGGCGCCGTACATCATCCCGAATCATCTGGCGCAGGCCGACCCGCTGATCCAGCGTTTCGAGCAATGGTCGCGCACGCACCTCAAGCACGGCTTCTCATTGCAGGAAGCCGCGGGCGCGCTGGCCACGAGCCCGCGTTCGCTGCAACGGCGTTGTCAGGAGGTGCTGGGGAAATCGCCGCTGGCGTACTTTCAGGATCTGCGCGTCGAACGCGCGCAATCGCTGCTGCACGGCAGCGGACTCGACATCGACGCGATTGCCGCCGAAGTGGGATACGAAGATGGGGCGACGCTGCGCACCTTATTGCGTCAGCGTCTCGGGCGCGGCGTGCGCGATTTGCGCGCCGCGCTGCGGTGATTGTGCCGTGATCGCGCGATGCCCGATCAGCCCGGCATGCTCGCCACCGACGAGGCGAGCGGCACGATGGCAGGCAGCGCGTTCGCCATGACCTTGTCGCGGCCCGCGGCTTTCGCGCGATAGAGATTTTCGTCGGCAGCCCTAAGCGGGTCGACGGCGAACTCGTCGCCGAAATCGCTCGTGAACGCGCCAATCGACACCGTCACGCGCTTCGCCTGAGTGCGCGCGCGAATGTCGAGACTGCGCACTGCCACGCGCATCGCCTCGCCAATCGCGATGGCTCCATCGCGCGCGCAACCAGGCAACAGCACGACGAATTCCTCGCCGCCGTAGCGGCATACGGCATCGTCCTGACGACGCAAGCAGGATTGCAGCGCATCGGCGATCAGACGCAGGCAGACGTCGCCCGCGCCGTGCCCGTAGGCGTCGTTGTATTGCTTGAAGTGATCGACGTCGACCATCAGCACCGACAACGGGCTCGCGCGATGGCGCGCCGAAAGATGCTCGCGCGCGTACGCGGCGTCGAACCAGCCGCGATTGTAGAGGCCCGTCAAGGCGTCGCGATTGGCCTTTTCTTCGAGGTCTTCGTTCAGCTTCGCGAGCCGCGAATAGAGCATCGCGATCTCGACCAGCAGCGCCGCCAGCAACGCCGACGAGGCGATCATCGACGCCAGGCGCGCGCCATACCAGCCGAGCGTAAAGCGCGCGGAACCGGCGAGCGTGAGCACCACATCGGCGAAAAAGGCGAGCAGCGCAATCGTCAACCAGATATCGAGCACCGTGCGCAAACGGCCCGAGATGAGTTGCGCGACGAGCGCCGTCACGCTCACGAACACGACGAACACCGTGACGGGGCTGTGCTGAAGCGCGGCATACGAACCGTCGCGGATCAGCACGGGCAGCCAGTCGCTCGCGCGCACCGCGATCAGGCAGCCGAGCGCGCTGCCGCCGAGCGCGAGCCACACCATCCAGCGCGCCGGCCCGAGGCGCAGCGCCGCTTTTTTGCCCGCGAACCGGCGCAACGCGAAACCGATGAGGATGAGCGAGGGAAAGCCGCCGTGCCAGAGCACCCAGATCCAGACCGCCGTCTGCCTGCCCGCGCCGAGCAGGCCGGTGGGCGAGAACACGCCCGGGAAAATCAGCAATTGCACCGCGCAGGTCAGGCTGCTGAACGCATAAGCCGCCGACAAGGCCGCATCGAGCGGCGACTTGCCCATGCGGTAACGCACCCACATCAGCAGCGCGGTAATCGATTCGGTCACGACGACCGCCGTGCAAAAAACCGGCACGAAAGGCAGACACGCGGACAAAGGCGTGGCGGCACGCGGCAGAATCGCCGCAACCAGCAGTCCGATGCACAGCGCCATGCCCACGGCAATCCAGCGATGCAGGCGCGTCGGACGCCGGGAAGTAATCAACTTATTCATTCTTTTTACAAACGGCTTGCGAAAGGAGGCGCGGCAGCGGGTCTGAATTCGACACCTGGATAACGACCGCCGCACCGCGCACCTTTAACACGAATACGGCATGTTCGCGATCAGTTTCGCATGGGCTCCACGCCTTCCTCGATCAACGGCCAGACCAGCGCTTCGAATTGCTCGGGCGGCACCGGCGCGGAATAGTAGAAACCTTGCGCGAAATCGCAGCCCACGGCCTTGAGAAAATCGCGCTGCTCGGCCGTTTCCACGCCTTCCGCAATGACATGCAGCCCGAGTTTGTGCGCGAGCACGACCATCGCTTCGCAGAGCGCCTGGTTATCTTCGTTGACGCTGAGATCCTTGACGAACGAGCGATCGATTTTCAGGTAATCGATATCGAAACGCTGCAAATACGCGAGCGACGAATAACCAGTACCGAAGTCGTCGATCGAAATACCGATGCCCGCGCGCCGGAAACTCATGAGCTTCTCGTCGATTTTCGATTCGGCTTGCAGCAGCAAACCTTCCGTGATTTCCACCACGACGCTCTGCCCCGGCATGCCTTCGAGCGCGAGATATTCGGACCAGCGCGAACACACGAGGCTGTCCTGGCGCACCTGAACCGGCGACATATTCACGCCGATCTGAAAACACGACTGATATTGATCGCGCCATTGGCGAACCTGCTGCACCGCCTGCCTGAAGACCCAGTCGCCAATCGGCACGATCAGGCCGGTATCTTCCGCCAACGGAATGAAATCGAGCGGACTGATCATGCCGCGTTCGGGATGCAGCCAGCGCAGCAGCGCTTCCGCCTTGCAGACCTTCCCCGTCGCGAGATCGACAATCGGCTGATAAAACACCTGAAACTGATTGCCGGGCAGCGCGACACGCAAATCGTTGGTGAGCCGCAAGCGCTTTTCAGCTTCCACCTGCATGTCGGGCGTGAAATAACTGAAGCGATTGCGGCCCGCGCTTTTCGCGGCGTACATCGCCTGATCGGCGTTCTTGAACAGCACGTCGAGTTCGCGCGCGTCGTCGGGATAAAACGTGATGCCGATGCTCGCGGAAATAAAGGCTTCGTCCGCGCCCAGTTTAAAAGGCTCGGCAAGCTGGCCGATGATGGCTTTTGCAATACGCTCGATGCTTTCGGGGTCGTCGAGATTCGGCAGAATGACGGTGAATTCGTCGCCGCCCAGACGCGCCACCGTGTCGATATCGCGCACGCAGTCGCCGATGCGCTTGCCCGCTTCGATCAGCAGCACGTCGCCCGTGTCGTGACCGAGCGAATCGTTCACTTCCTTGAAACGGTCGAGATCGATCAGCATCAGCGCAATGCGCTGGCCGGTATGGCGCGATTGCATCGCTTCGCGATCGAGACGATCGAGAAACATTTGACGATTGGGCAAACCGGTTAGCGCGTCGAAATTCGCCTGCTTCCAGATCGTGGCCTCGAACGCCATCCGGTCGGACAGATCGCGGCCCACGGCCAGCACGGAATTCACCACGCCGGAACGATCGATTTCCGGCGTGATGCGAATATGCGTGCATTGCTCCTCGCCGTCCTTGCCGACCCAGCGCAATTCGAATTGCGTGCTCTTTCCGCTCACAAGGACTTCAGCGATTTTCTTTTCATAGACCAGCGCGTTCGGACCGCCCGGCAATTCCGAAGGCCGCTTGCCGAGCGAATCGGCCAGCGTGCAACCCGCCGACGCGCAAAACGCGGGATTGGCGTAAATGCGCCGCGTCTCGCGGTCGTAGCGCGTGATCGTATCGGGCGAATTCTCGATCAGCGTGCGCGATTCGCGTTCGCGCGTGACGAGTTCCGCCGTGCGCTCGACCACCGTTTGTTCGAGCGATGCGTTGATTTCGTTGATCTTTTGAATCTTCTGCTGAATCGCATCGCGCATGCGCTCGAAACGCAGCGCCAATCTGCCGAGTTCGTCCTGACCGCTGGCTTCGTCGCCCGCGTGATGCGCGTCGTCGAGATTCGCGCCCGCGTCGTCGCCCGTGTCGTGCATCTTGCGCACGAGTTGGCGCAGCGGCGCGGAAATACTGTGAGAAATGAAATACGCCAGAAAGATCGACAACAGGAAACCCGAAATGCCGACGAGCACGATCTGATTGCGCACGGTCTGCGCCTCGACGGTCAGTTTCTTCTCCGCGATCGTGCTCACCACGTACCACGTCGTGCCGGGAATCTTCGAGAATGCCGCCAGATAGCGGCCGCCCTGCTTCGTCGCCAGCATCACGACGCTGTTTGCCTCGCCCGATTGCGCACTGTGCGCGATGGTGTCGGCGAGGCCGGCGTCGGCGGTCGTGCCCGCAGCCACGGAGGCGTTATCGGCACGCAGGATGATCTTGTTGTCGCTGGCGTCGAAAATGTCGATCTCGGTGCCGCTGCCCGTGGCGACATCGTTGAAGATCGTCGAGAAGTAATCGGGCCGCACGATCAGCACCAGATTGCCGATCTTCTGATTATTGGTCTTGTCGAAAATGACCCGCACCATGCCCAGATTCTGCTGGCCGACGCCGTTGTCGTAACTGCCCCAGTACGTTCGTTCGTTAATACCCTGCGCCTGCCCGACGAGATTCGTCACGCCCTGCGTGAGTTGCGCGAATGCCTGTGTGTCGAGCACCTGGTTATTGCGGTCGAGCAGATACTTTTGATTGATGTAATCGACCGAACCGTAATGGTCTAACAAAAGCCGCGTCATATCCTGGCGCGCTTCGCTCTGCTCCTTGAGGCTGCCGCTCGCGGCACGCGCCAGCGCGCCCTGCACGCGATCCGAGAGCACCAGCAGATTGCTTTCGGTCTCGATCTGCTGCATGCGAAGCTGAATATTGCGCGAAACCTGCTTCACCACTTCCTTCGAAAAGATCTCGGCGTTTTCCTTGATGGCCGCGACCGACTTCACATAGGAAATGCAGCCCGACACGAAAATGGGCAGCAGCGACAGCAGAATGAATGCCGCAATCAGCCGATAACGAATCTCGACACGGCGCAACAGGTCCTGAGAGAGATAGTCGAAAGCGCGTCGTAGCGAAACGGGGATGGCGTTCATTTGTAGTGCATCTTCGCTTCGTTCTTGACCGATGCATCCAGCCGCTGAGCGGCCTGACCGGGCGTCATTTTCTTGAGCAGCACATCCTGCATCAGTTCATGCAGCAATTCGATCGTATTCGACGGCAACGTCGAATAGTACGGGCTGGCCGTGACAGCATAGCGGCTCACCGCATTCGTGTAATCGACGACGACCGCATCGCTCACGGCCGTACCCGCGCCGTGCTGAAACGGCGAAATGTTGTGACGCTTCGCCTGCAAAACCGGGAAGCCCTTTCCCGCGATGAACTCGAGGAATCGCATGGCGGCCGCCTTGTTGCGCGTTTCGCAAACAGCGAAACCCGTTTCGCTGCCGAGCACCGGCACGACAGCCTTGCCGCGTGCGTTCCAGGGCGGAACAAACAGGCCCACCGGAAACGCATTGCCGTGCAACATCGGCCCCGCGGCCCAGCTGCCCTGAAACGCCATCGCGACCTTGCCCTGTTTGAACAGCCGCATGCCGTCGTCGTAACCCGTCGACATATAGCCCGGCTGCGCGTAGCCCAGCGCGGGAATCAGCGCCATCTTCGCGAAGATATCGGCGACTTCGGGCGTGTTCAGATCGAGCGAACCGTCGGCCATCTTGCTGCGCCACGCCGGCTCGTGCGCCACGACGTTATTAGCGAAGCCCGAACTGAACGGCCCATTGCCCAGCATGTTTGGAAACCCGCCATTCCAGACGATGGGCGTGAGGCCCGCGCGTTTGAGTTTCGCACAGTCCTGAAGAAATTCGTCGAAATTCGCGGGCGGCGCGGTAATGCCCGCTTTGGCGAACATATCGCGGTTGTAATAGATCATCGTGGTCGCGACGCCGCCGGAAATGCCGAAGCCTTTGCCGCGATGGCTCGTCCAGTCGCGCTTGAGCGGTTCGAGCATGCGCTTCCACGCGGCTGTCTGGCTGACGTCGGCGAGAATGCCCTGATCGGCCAGTTCGCCCGCATAGGCGTTCGGATTGACGCTCACGAGATCGGGCAAGGTGCCGGCCGCGACGCGCGGCTTGATGTTCTCCTCGACCGAATTGCCGACCATGAACTGAACGTCGACGTGCACGTCCGGGTTCTGCTGGCTGAAGTCGGAGGCGATGCGCAGCATTTCTTCGGGCCAGTCCGGCGCCCAGACGAGTGCCGTGATGCTCGTGCGCGGCGGCGTCGACGTGGCGACGGACGCTGCGTCGCGCTGATGGCAGGCGCCCAGAAACGTCGTGCAGATCAAACCGGACAGCAGGCAGGCAAACTTGATTCGTCCCACGTCATGCTCGCTTTCGAGTTCGAATTGAACCGCCGTGGCGCGGCAAGCGTGTGGACGACACGGCCCGCCCCTCGATCGGCGCGCCAGACAGCGTTGCCTTCAAATGGCATACGGAATTAGCTGGACGCTGGAATACCGTATCTGCATATCGGCAGGTTGGGTGAAAGCTTTAGTGGGGCGTCGAGCTTGATGACGCGTATGGCTTAGGGGCGTGCGGAGTTTGAGCGCTCGTGTCGAGCGGAAGCGGTGATGCAGCGTTTCTGGGGATGGCGTGGTGGAAACGTTTCCTTTCTTTGGTGAATTTTGACCAGCAGGATTTAAAACTGAGGAGCCCGTGGGTACGCGGGATGTGTGAGAGGTCGCAGGCTGCACCGTTCTGGAACACGTCGACGGCATGTGTTCCTGTCACGCGTTCCATCAGCCATCAGTTAGCTCAATGCTTCGGACGGCAGTCCGCTCAAGACTTCGCCATTGCTAATGAACGTGCGCAGCACGGCCAAGTACCCCGCGCAAGTACTTGGCCTTCGACGCCTTTATGCGTTCGCGTTTTCCAGGCGTCAACCCAATTGCAGAAAAAAGCGACCGCCGCCACAAGATCCCGACTCAGTGACTTTCTCGGGTAGAAAGAGATAACCCATCCCGTCTGAAAGAATACCCGGCGTGGAAGGAACGGCCTGGTCTAAATCCCCGCCATAGATGGAGAGACGGCGCTTAAATCCATCAATAGCAATCCGTGACTGCAGCCATGCGTCGATACCATCGATTTTAGAAGCGAGATTTTCGTCATCGTCAGCTTCTTGCACAACGGATCTTTCCATGCGACCTCGCTCTAATGCCCGGCCGCCGCTCTCTTCACGTTCTGCACTCGCACGAATATACGCCAGCACAACGGCATCTGAATGACTATCTTTCGCTCGCAAGCGCCGATAGTGCGAGACTTCGCGTGCTGTATAGGGAATAAAAACTGACACCCAGCGATCCGATGTCTCGTCCAACCAGAACCAATGCGCCGGAACGCTAAACAGATGAACCAATCGTTCACCATCGGCTGTCTGCGGCCAGTTCATCTCCGGCGGCAAACAAGCACCTCCTCCGACATGCCCACATCCGTCGGTTGGACTACCTCTGCTGAAAACAACTTCTGTATACATTCTTGCCCCCACAATCATTCATCGCAACAACACTTGAGCGATCTAAGGTACTGGCCGGACTGCTTACGTAGCCTCCTCGATTGCGCCGCCGAAAGCCCAGCTTGCCGAACTGCACCTTGCCAGACGTCCATTTGTCGCTTCGATGGACCGCCACTATCTGGATCGAAGCTAAACTTGTTGGGCGCAAGTCCTAGGTGTGTTTCGGCCAATGCGTTCTCATTGGCGTGTATGTCATCATGCGTTCCAGCATCCACCGCAATTGACGGATTGGCCCTGTTGCGGCGACGTTTGTTCGCACACCCCATTTGCACTAGTGCTTCGTGTCGCAGAAGCTCATGGACCTCTAAATCATCGCCTACGTGGTCACCACCATTGAGACTGCCGTAAGTTCCCAATTGCCCCAGCGCTGCAAGGCCCAATGGGTCGACCCACTGTGAAGGATTACGCGCATACGCATAAACATTAACCCCACCCGCCAACCCAATCGGATCTTTGCTGACGAACCGTCCGATGTTCGGATCATAGTACCGATGCCGATTGTAGTGCAGCCCTGTTTCTTCATCGACGAACTGCCCCTGGAACCGCAGCGGATTCTTCACCGCTTCGTCGCCACCAATCGAGGACGCACGCTCGATCACTTCCCGCGCTTCGCCCCAAGCCTTATACGTCGCCTCCCACACCACCTCACCGGCTTCGTCCGTCATCATCAACGGCGTGCCGATCTGATCGCAGTGATAGAACATCACGCGCGTATCACCACTCGCAACCGGCACACGCTGTAACGGATCATCCTCCGGCGTATAGCGGTCACCCTCACGACGCACCGGCGTCTCTATCCCCGCAACCGGCGCCCCCACATACTGCGCCATCGGCACGAAACTCCGCGCCTCATACACATAATGCGTGCTGTGCTCAGTGCCAGACTCATACGCCAGCGTATCGCCGTCCCAACCAAACACCGTTTCCACACCATCGACGACCTTCGCAATACGCCGTCCAAACGGATCGTAGAAATAGCTCGACACACTATGCCGCGACGGCGCATCGACACTCGCGCTACTCATCCGGTCATACGCATCCCACTCGAAACGCTGCGTGCCCGTCGACGAACGCTTCTGCACGAGGTTGCCCTGTGCGTCGTAATCTAAATGCGTGCCCGCATAGTCCTTGAGCAGATTGCCGAGCACTTTCGGCACCGAAGCCGGCAGCGTGCTTTCACTACGCGCTGCAAACGAATAACCGAGCGAGCGATCAGGCTGCACAGGATCGACGATATTGCTCGCGGGATCAAACGCAAAGCGCTCCGTTCCGCCCGGCCCGATCGCTTCCAGCAGACGCCCAACCGGATCGTAACGATAATCCGTCACGCCTTTGCGGCTGTCCTCGATCTGCGTGAGCTGCCCCGCCGTGTCATAGCGATAGCGCCGCGCACTCAACGGCGCTGGCGCTTTCTCGCGCTGCACCGTCTGTCTTTCGATACGTCCTGCCGGGTCATATAGCGTGCTCTGACCAATACGGCTCGACAGCGTGCGTCGAATCTCGCGATGCAAGTCGTCGCGCTCGATCTCCAGGCGTTCTTCACCGTCCACGAGCAGACCGTGCACGTGCCCCGACCCATACATCAGCCAGTCGATCGCATGACCATCGGGCCGCACCGTGCGCGTGCGATTGCCGAGTTCGTCATAGGTGTGATGCCAGACGTAACTGCGCATCACGCCAAATACGTCGTACGCGTGATGCTCGCGTACGAGATTGCCCACCGGATCGAAGAAACGTTGAATGCGGCTATAACCATTGCTCGCGTCGATCAAGCGGCCATTTGCATCGTAGGCAAAACGCTCGGTCTGCCCCTGCGCTTCGCGGCTTGCCAAACGGCCGCCGCGATCGAACGCGTATTGCGTGACGCGTTCGGCGCTTTCGGTCGAGAGCAGTCGTCCGCTCGCTTCGTCGTACGCGTATCGCGTGACCTTGCCGTCGAATCCCACCTCTTCGAGTTGGCGTCCAACAGAATCGTATTGAAACGCGTACGTGGCATCGTTCGCATCGGTGAGGCGCACGAGTCGACCGAGACGATCGTAGCCGTAGCTGAGCCGCTGACCGAGCGCATCCACACGCTGCGAGATGCGGCCCGCGCCGTCATACGCGTAGTGAGTGGCGCGCTCCATGGGATCGATGGCCGTCAGCAGTCGCCCTTCCGCGTCGTACTGCACACGCTCGACGCCGCCCGGCGAAACAATCTCGCTCAACTCGCCATTCGCGCCATAGCGATACGTTTTCGTGCCGCCCGCCGCGTCCTTCGCGGCAATCAATCGACCCGCTGCATCGTAGGTCCACTGCGTCGTTTTCCCCGAGCAATCGCGATACGACAGCAAATGGCCCGCTGCATCATAGGTCAGCTTTTTCGTACCGCCTTTTGCGTCCGTGACCTCGACGGGCAAACCTTGTTCGTCGTACTGATATTTCGTTTCATTGCCCAGCGGATCTTTCGCTGACACGACATTGCCCGCGTCGTCGTACGCCTGCTCCCAGACGTGCCCTTCGGCATCGGTCGTGCGAACGCGTTGATCCTTCGCGTCATACTCCATCGTGACGATGCTGCCGTCGACGCGCTGGTGGCGCACGAAATTGCCACGCTCGTCGTAGTCGAGATATTCAGCGCCGCCATCGCGATGAATGTATTGCACGAGCTTGTCGTGCTGGTTGCGGTAAAGCCATTCCTCGCTGCCGTCCGGGTGAATCACGCGGAACGTATAGCCGTTGATGTCGTAATAGTGCTGCGTGACATTGCCGAGCGCGTCGGTCACGCTCACCTTGCGGAAATTCGGATGCCACGCGAGCGTCACTTCATCGCTGCCGTCGTCGCGATACTCGCGGAAGCAGCGCGCCTTCGCATGCGTGCCGTCCCATTCGAGATTCACGCCGCGTCCCGTGCGATCCGTATAACGCGTCACGAGGTGATGGCGATAGCGATATTCGCGTCGATTACCGTAGCGATCGACCGCGCCCACGAGGTCGCCGTATTCGTCGTATTCGTAGGCTGCCAGTCGCGCCACGCGCACGCCTTCCGCATCATGCTCGAACGCTTCGAGAATGCGTCCGCGCGTATCGAGCTTGAACGCGACCTGCACGTGCGGCGCAATCAGGCGATAGAGTCGTCCGTGTGAATCGTAATCGAGCGTGATCTGATTGCCCGCGCGATCCTTGAGGAACGCAAGGCGGAAGCGTTCGCCGTGCTTCTCGTACGCTTCGAGCGAATCATGGCCGCGTGTAAGCGTGAGCCAGCGATCATCCACGCGCAGCAGCGTGAGATTCTCGGTCAGGTCGTCGTGCGCGGCGCCCGCGTCGAGCAGCGGATAATCGAGGCTCCGTCCTTCCGCGTCGTGATAAACCAGCTTCGATGTGTGAATGTCGAAGCGCGTCGTATAAGACGTGATCCAGCGCGCGCCGAGTTCACCCCTTGTATCGTTGGCATCGAAAAACGAACGGTAGGTGCGAACCCAGGCAATCGGCAGCGGACCGTCGACGACGAAATCATCGTGATCGATACGTTCGTCGCCCAGCGCGAAGCCGATCGAATTCGCCGTCGCGACGGGCGGCGTTTTTGCCGCGCTGCAATTGTTGCAACTCGATCCGCCCGGATGCTTTGCATGGGCCGTGTGCGCGAGCGATTCGGTCGCGCCTTGCGGACGCTTTTCAACCGCTTTGGCGCGGCCGCGTTGCGGAATGCCGATGCGCTGCGATTGCGGATGCACATGACGCCAGCGTTTGATCCCGTCTTCTCCGACCGAAATCAGCCAGCCGATCTTGCCGAAATCGTTGCCGTCGAGTGCGCGCACGGCTTTCTGCACCGCTGGCACGCGCTGGCGAAGATCGTGCGACACCGCCATCAAATGCGCGCTCGCATGCGAGTCGACCATCTTCGCCACGGCCGTCGTGGTATTCACGCCTTGCTTCGCCACGATCTTGACCGCATCGTGCAGCAGCAGGCCAATACTCGAAAGCGTTTCGCCCGGCTTATAAAGCAGATTGTGACCGGCCTGCTTCAAATGCGCATTCGCGGCATCGAGATCCTTGCTCACGCTGAGCGGTTTGCCCGCCGCGTGCGCAAAGAGATCCGCGAGTCCGTTCATCAATTCGCCGATATATGCCGCCGCCTTTGCGAGCGCGGCGGTCAATTCCTTGCGCAACTCCGTGAGGAAGGTTTCAATTTCGCCCGCGTAACGCGCCTGCACGGATGAGACCATCGCGGCAATGATGCCGTCGCGCAACGCGGTTGCCGCCGCTTCGCCCACCGCGCGGCCATTCTTTGCCACTTCCTCGCGCAACAGTTTCAGCATCGGCCGCGCGCCCATGCGGATTTGCGCGGTGCCCGCCGGAATGGGAACGATGCCGATGAGGTCGAGCCCGAGATTGAGCCAGTCGAACAGATCGAGCGGCCGGTTGCCGTGCTCGATCATCGCCTTGATATCGACGATCAAATCCACCGCCGCGAAAATATTCGCGATCACCGGCATGTTCTGCGCGACGGTTTCCACGCGCTCCAGCGTGACGACACCGCCGCTCATATCCATCAACCACTTGTTCAGGAGTGCGACGTTGGCGTTGATGTCGTCGGGATGGAATTTGCTGAGCGGCCCGGTATAGGAATCGGTCGACTTGGCTTGCGTAGCGGCCGGTGTAGTCATGATCTTGTTTGTGCGCGCAACGCGCTTGCGAGATTCGATAATGGGCGTCAGACGACTTTCAGCGCGGCGGCCGCGCTGCGTGCGCTCTGCGCAAGTCCGCCGAGCTGTTGCGCGGTGCCTTGCAGCGCGCTCGCTTGCGACAACACAGTTTGCGCGCTCGAGGGCAACGCGCTGGTCAGCGCCTGTTTGGCTGAGCCCAGTGCCTGCGAGGTCAGCGCGCTGCCCGACCCCGAGAGCGCGCTCGACGCCATCGAGCTGGCCGATCCGGCGACGCTGCTCACGTTGCTGAGACTGCTCAATCCGCTCAAGCTACTCAAGCTACTCAAGCTGCTCAATCCACTCGCGCCCGTGCTCGCGAGCCCGCTCGTAACACTGCTCGCCGCAGTGCTGGCCGCCTTCGACGCCCCCGACAGCAACGAACCCAATTGCGATTGCGCGGTGCTCGTCGCGCTCGTGCTTGCAAGATCATCCGACGAAGGCCAGGTCGGCACGGTGAATTCGCTCGCGACATCGGACTGCACGCGCGGATCCTTGCCGAACTTCACCTCGGCGGCACCGGCGGGCAATCCGCTCACGATCGTATGGCCGCTCGCGTCGAGCGCGCCCTGGCGCAGCACGCCGCCGTTCGCATCGAGCACGGTGTACTGCCCCGTCTTCACGCCCGCGCCGTTCGCGTAGGTGTGCAGCAGTTCGAGCTGCCCCGGCTGATCGGGACGCGGGCTCGGCAGCGGATAACCCATGCTCGCCGGTCCCGCGAGCACGTGCGACGCGCCCTTGATATCGACGAGACCCGGCGCGTGAATTTCCACGTTGCCACCCGCGAGCCGAATGTACGCGCCGCCGCTCGTCAGCAGCATGCCCTGATCGGCGGCGATCTCGATGCGATCTGTCGCGGACACCAGCTTGAGCGTCTTTTGCGCCGTCACTTCGATACTGTCCGACTGCGACTGAATCTCGACCTTGCCTTTTCCCGCAAACAGCTTCATCCCAGCGGTCTGCGCAAAGAGACTGAGCTTTTCGCCGATGCTCGCGAGCAGCGATTTGCCCGTCGCCACATGCGTGCTTTGCTTGCTGACGAACGTGATCTGCTCTTTCGCAGCAATATGCGCGGAATCCTGCGTCGAAAACGCAATCCCCGAAGGACTCGCCATCAACATCACCGGATCGGTGAACGCATTCGCGCTGCCTGTGCCGCCGCCCGCGGTATTGCCGCCGCTCGCGCTCGCGCCCTGCGTCGTCGATTGCGTGGCGCTCGTAAAGGTCTTGAGCGCTTGCGTGCCGTCCTGCAACGACTCGGCTTGATGCTTTTCGCTCGCCTGCGATTGCGCATCGATCGTTTCCTGCGCGCTCTCCAATTGCGTTTTCGCTTCGCTCACGTCGAGTTGCTGACTCGTCGCGCTTTTCGCGTAGGTGCTCACATAGAGCCCCTGGCCCGCATTGACCGCGCCAAACGCATCCGATTTCAGATCGAAGCCGCTGCCCAGATACGCGCCGCGCGAATTGGCGCTCTGCGCAACCAGATAACCCAGATGCAATTGCGAATTCGCACTCGTGCTGTAAAGCTGCATGCGGTTCTGGCCGGTGGCGTCGTCCATCACCATCTGGTTGTAGCCGCTGCCGCCGAATTCCTTCGACTTGTAGCCCGAGAGAATGCCGTTCGAATGCCAGTTCGGATTCGTGTCGCCGTTATAGACGCGCGCCGTCGCAATCGGCCGGTCGCAATCGCCATCGAGCCAGTTCACGACCACTTCTTCGCCGACGCGCGGCACATGCACGCCGCCATAGCTGCTGCCCGAATCGGACATCGCCACGCGTATCCAGCACGACGCGGCTTCATCGCCCGCATTCAGCCGATCCCAATGGAAATGAACCTTGATGCGGTTCTGCGAATCGGTATAGACCTCTTCGTTTTCCGGCCCGACCACCAGCGCCGTCTGCATGCGCATCTTCGGCTTGTGATGCTCGAGCGGGCTGCGATACGGCACGGCCTTGCGCTGCGCTTCGATCTGCACGAGCAAAAAGCCTTCGCTGCTGTCCGTGCCTGCGATGGTGAACGCGGCGCTGTCGCCCTGATTCGCGGCCTTGATCGCGGCGAGTTCGCCTTGCAGGCTGTGCGGAAACGACGGCGCTTGCGTGGTCGAAGCAGGCAGATTGTTTTCGATGAACCAGCGCGCCTCGATCACTGCAAACTGCCGGTCCTGCTCGCTGTCCGTGTCGTGGACCGGATGACCGTCGAGTTCGAACCAGCGTCCGGCGTCGAGATTGCGCACCGCGCCCGCGCCTTCGAAACGCTTCGAGCGCGACTCCCACTCTTCCATGCGCGTTTCGCTGAGCGTGTCGCCGCGCGACTGATCGCCGTAGGTGTACGCGCCGGTGTACTCGTACACCTCGGCCTGCGCCGGCAGATCGCCCTGATTCGCGTGCGTGGGCACCGAGGTACCCTTCGGGTTGGCCGCCGTGCCGGGCGACTTGTAGTCGAACGTGCGCGTCGTGAGCGTCACGCTTTGCAAGGTGCGTGTGCCGCTCCATTGCACCACCGCATGGGTTTCGGCATTCACGCCCGACCGGTAAAAATTAACCGATTGCGGATTTAAAGCGGGCAATGCATCGATATTGTCGGTAATAACGACCGTGTGCGATTGACCGTCTGCGGCCTGTTCGAAATAACTGAATAGGCCTTCGGATTCCATAATCCGTTGGCAGAAATGCCAGTCGCTCTCGTATTGCACGCAAAACGAGCGCGCGGACAAGGCTTTCTGAATGGCGAAACGAAATGCCCCGCGCGCCTGAGGATGCGTATTGAATACGTCGGTGAGGATCGCGTCGGCGCTTTTATCCTGCCAGATGCGGGCGTCCGAGCGGTAGCGCAGGAAGTGCTGCCATGAGGCGAATTCAAGCTGATAGCTCGTCAAACCGCCGTCCGCGCCCAGCCGGCGGGCCGTGTGGACGTAGCCGTGATGCGGCAGATACGTCTGGTCGGCTTGTTGCAGCCACAACGTCACGGGCTGCGCGATCAGCTTCTTGAGTTCGACGTTTTCGTTCGTGGAAACGACATCGAGCGTAAAGCCGTAATCGCGGCCCATACGCGCATGGCCCACCGCGCGCTGCGGTAGAAGCACATTATCGCCGAGTGGGGTATCGAGCTTGATTAGCCGATCGGTTTGCGCCACGCCCCCGGTAATGGCCGCAATGAGATCCTGCGCCCCCATTCCTGTCCTTTTCTGGTCGCCATTTAAACGCTCAGCATTATCTTACAAAATTTTTCAGAGAATACATTCAGCCCTTTATATTTTCGATTTATTTCGATTGATGCGTAATGAATCGACAACAGACTCATTGCTGTCACGAACGCCTGGAACGGGCAAAGGACAATGCGCGCTGCGTAAAATAGCGGCACGCCACTGCCGCTTTCCCTTCACGCTTTTCGCGAGTCCTTCATGAAAATCACGATCGCGTATATCGAAGAACCGCCGTTCGGCTGGACCGATGCCGCCAGCGGCCACGCCACGGGCGCCGACATCGAGCTTGCGCAATGCGTGCTCGCCGCGATTGGCGTCACGCAGATCGCGTATCGCGCGACCACGTTCAGCGCGTTGCTGCCCGGCGTTCAGCGCGGCGAATGGGACATGAACGTGCCACTGTTCGTCACGCCGCAACGCGCGCAAACGGTGGCGTTCAGCGCGCCGGTCTGGGCGATCGGCGATGGCTTTCTGCTGCGCGCGGGCAATCCGAAGTCGCTCACGAATTACGCGAGTGTCGCGCAGCGCGACGATGCGCGGCTCGGCCTGATCGCGGGGCAGGTGCAGCACGATTCGGCGCTTGCTGCGGGCGTACGCGATTCACAGATCACGCTATTCGATCAACAGTCCGAAGCAATTTCTGCGCTGCGTGAAGGCAGCATCGACGCTTATGCGAGCACGGCGCTGGGCAATCGCATTCTCGCCTCGCGCATGGCCGATGCGCATCTCGAAGCGGTGGATCACGAAAACGAAAGCGCCAACGCGCGCAGCACACCAGTCGGCGCGTTTTCCTTCAACCGCAACGACACGCGTTTGCTCGCCGCCGTGAACGCGCAATTGCACGCGTATCTCGGCAGCGCCGATCATCGCTCACGCATGGCGCGATACGGCTTATCGAGCAAGGAGCTCGACGCCGTCGTCGCGCCACCCCACGCGTCGTGACGCCATTCAAATCCACTGGTCGTTCGCCACGGTGCGTTCGCTTTGCGCGCCGTCGCCGGTATTCACCACGCCGCGCGGTTCGATCAGCAGCATCCTGACTTCGCCGTTCGCGCAAGGCCGATGCTCGACGCCCTTAGGCACCACGCCCATCTGGCCCGCGCGCAGCACGATCGCGCCGTCGCCATCCGGGCCCGCGCGATAGTCGATACGCAATTCGCCTTCGAGCACGATGAAGGTTTCGTCGGTATCGGCATGGCGATGCCAGACGAAATCGCCCTGCACTTTCACGACCTTGAACTGGTAGTCGTTCATTTCGGCGACCACGCGCGGCTGCCAGTGGCCGTCGATCTGCGCAATCTTGCCGAGCAGGTCGATGGACGCGCATTGTCCGCGCGCGGCAGGCGCGTTGGCGTGGGAATGGGAAGGGTTCGACGAGGTCATGCTGCGCTCCGCTGAGTTAGTCATGCGTCGAGACTACGCCCCCGCGCGGCCGCCGTATTGAACGATTGTGCGCGCGTTCCCGCGGACGTTCAGCCGCGCCGAGCGCCGCCCGCGACCTGCAGCCAGCGCCCCGGCGTGAGGCCGAAGGTCTTCACGAAATGGCGCGTCATATGGCTTTGATCGGCGAAACCGGCTTGCGCCGCCGCGCCCGCGAGCGGCACGCCTTCGAGCAGGCTGCGCCGCACGGCGTCGAGCCGCCGCATCGTCAGATAGCGATACGGGCTCGTGCCGTAGAACGTGCGGAAATCGCGCGAGACGCTCCAGCGGTCGCGGCCCGCGGCGGCTTCCACTTCGTCGAGCGTCACCATGCGTGCGCTGTTCGCGTGCAGAAAATCGCGCGCGCGTTGGGCGGCGCGAAAGTCGCCCTTCGCGGGCCGCGCGGGCGTGCCGGACACGTCGGCGAGCGCGTGCGCGAGTTCGGCCAGCGCATCGCTCTGTTCGAGCGGTTCGAAGCGGTAGTCGAGGCGTTGCAGCAAGGTTTCGGTCGCCGCCGCGAGTCGCGGATCGGTGCTCACGCCGCCTTCGAGAAACGGCAGCGCGCGGCCGCCGAGCACGTCCTGGAACAGTGCGGGCTCGACGTAAATCATGCGGTAGCGGAAGCCTTCGCGCGTGCCCGCCTGGCCGTCGTGCGGTTCGTCCGGGTGCAGCACGATGGTGTTGCCGGGCAGGCTGTTGCTCACGCCGCGCCGGTAGTTGAAGCTCTGCACGCCCGCGAGCGTGCGGCCGATCGCGTAGGTATCGTGGCGATGCATCGCGTAGGCCTTGCCGTGGAACCAGGCTTCGATGCGCTCGACGCCGGCGAGCGGTTCGGCGCGCTTCACCCAGTCGGGGCGCGCGTGCGGGGCGGGTCGATTCATGGTGAAAAGTTGGGCAGCGACTGGCGGGAATTCTCGCACGCGCAAGCCATCGGCGTATTTATCTAAAGAATTCCCGCGCGCTGCCGATATCTGGTGCGGTTCGCCGTGCAAGCGCCGCTCAGCAGGCGCGCGCGGCGTGGGTTCCGCATGACGGTGGTGAGCATTGAACAACAAAACTAAAAAACGCGCAGTCGGGATCGTGCTGTCGCTCGGGGCATCGGCGGCATTCGCCATGAACACACAGAGCGCGCCGCTCGTGCCGGTTTCGGCACCGGCCGTCGCGCATCAGACCGACACGGCCGCCACGGCGGAAAAATCGGCGCCCATCGTCCCCTCCACGTCGATCCCGCCGACGCTCGGCTATTTCGCCTCGCTGTCGCCAGACGACGTGCGCCAGACGCTCGCCGCGAACGGCATCGATCCCGATTCCGAACGCGGCCGCACGGTCGCCCGATGGGTCGTCAAATACGCGCGCGATCCCGAGATGCGGGCCGCGCGCATGGGCCAGTTGCCGACCATGGCGACGCTCTGGGCCGTGCCGTTCCCGGCCGCCGACCGGCTCAGGATCGCCGCGCTGCTGAAGGACATTTCCAGCGATCCGGCCAATTCAGCCAACAACTGCCGCACGCCGGCGTTCCTCGGCAGCGACCTCATGGCCTTCGCGAAAGCCGCTTCGGCGCGCACGTTCGACGACCTGATGACGCTGCTCGAAATCGCCTCGGCGAATCTCCAGGCGCAGCCCGCCGTCGAGCGCTACACGACCGCCGAACTGCTCGATGCCGACGCGTCCATGGCCGCCGTCCCCGTGCTGCCCGCCGGCACGCCCGGCTATCCGGCGGGCGCCTGCGGCAATCTCGTCTACACGCTCGACACGCTCGCAGCAATGCCCGAGCCCACGCGCCAACGCACGTCCTGGGAGTTCTTCCGCGCGCTCAACCGGCGTCCGCAAGCGTTCCAGACCGTGCTCGCCAACCCCGCCGCGTGGCTCGACGCGACCTTCGACGAACGCGCGCTGCCCGCACCGTTGCGCCAGCAACTGCCCGCCGACGGCAGCCGCCCGCTGCCCTTCACGCGCATCGTCGTGGATGCGCAATGGATCAACAAGGACACGCCCAGCGAGAGCGCGCCGTTCCAGGACGTCCTCCTCAACCGCCGCGACAACGGCGTGATCGCGGAGCTGAACCGGTCGAAACAGTGGGCCGAATTCACGCTGAACTACGGCCTCGCGACGCTGCGCGAGCAGGTGGTCGACGCGGGTTCGGCGACCACGCGGCTCGCCACCTTGCAGACGCCTTCGACACTCGATTTCGCGGACCGCGCGCCCGCGCCGGGCGAACAGATCGACATCGTGGAGCCGCAGCCGAGCGCGTCCGGCGCGGTGCGCCATTGCGTGGCGCAAGCCCCGCAGCCCGCCGCGCGCGTCTTCCCTTCGTTCGAAGGCGAAGCGATCGGCCTGCAATGTTCGCGTACGAATGCGCACGGCGGCATCGACAACTGGCACACCACGTGGCTGCGCAACTATGGCATCTTCTGGACCGATACGATCGACGACGCCGATGGCCATACCGTCGCCGTGATCCGCAAGGTCACGATCGAACCCGCACCGCATTGAATTGCGCGGGCCTCGCGGCCCGCACGATTTCCCTCACGTTCCATTAACGGACGCCCGCTATACTGGGCGCCATCTCATTCGTCAGACAAGTCGCCGGAGCGCGCGCCATGTGGTCTTCCGTATTCACCTTGCCGGTTGCACCCATCGAACGAAAGCGTTTCCATCTGCGCTCGCTTCAGCTTCAGCGTCCGCTCTCGTTCGTGACGATGGCGCTGTCGATCGGCGCTTATGTGCTGTTCGCTTTCGCGCGAGCGCATCTGATCGACACGCCCTTTCCGTTCTGGATCCCCGCGCTTGCGGGCATCGGCCTCGTGATGCTCGTGCTCGCGATTCCACGCACGCGCACGACCGCCGAGTTCGGATTCATCGGCGTGGCCTATGTGGTGATCATGCAGTGCGCGGCCAACGTGGTCGTGCGCGGCACCGGCGATCCGCTCGTGTGGATGCTGCCGGCCGTGGTCGCGATCACGCTGTGCGCCGCGCCGCTGTGGCTCACGCCGCGTCATTTCGTGATCGGCAACGTGCTCTATTACCTCGCGACGCTGCCGTTCGCGCTGACGCTCTCGCCCGAGCAGCTCGCGATTTTCGGCGTCTGGGTGACGATCTCGCTCACCACGGCCGTGGTGTTTCATTTCGGCTTCTATCACTTCCGCTTCCGCCATTTCCGGCTCGAAGAAGAACTGACGACGCTCGCGGCCACCGACGCGCTCACCGGCGTGCAAAACCGCCGCGCGTTTCTCGAAGCGGCGGCGCAGACGATCGAAAGCCGCGCGGCCGATAGCCAACCGCTCGTACTCCTCTTTATCGACATCGACCAGTTCAAGTCGATCAACGATCAGTTCGGCCACGGCGCGGGCGACAAGGTGCTCAGGAACGTCGCGCAGACCCTCGTCGCGCTCGCGCCCGCCGGGACGCTGATCGCGCGCATCGGCGGCGAGGAATTCGTCGCGCTGATGAACGAGCAGCCCGGCTGTCCGATTGAACGCTTCGCAGAATCGCTCCGCGCCGAGATCGCGCGTGTGCCGCGTCCTGAAGGTTTCGTGACCGCCAGCATCGGCGTGGCGCGGCTCGCGCACGGCGACACCATCGCCTCGCTGCTCGAACGCGCCGACGAAGCGCTGTTCCGCGCCAAGCAGGCCGGCCGCAATCAGGTCGCGTTCGAGCGCGGCGCGCTGCGCGTGCCCGTACGCAACACGGCCAGCGACGCGCCCGCGCCGCTGCGTGCGCGCGATCTCGCGAGCCACGCGATGCCGCGCCTGCGCTGGCGCGACGTGACGCTGGTCTCGCATTTCCAGCCGCTCTGGAGCCTGCCGCGCGAACAGCTGATCGGCGTGGAAGCGCTGCTGCGCGGCGAGGACGACGACCACAATCTGGTCGCGCCCGTGGTGCTGTTCGGCGGTCTCACACCTGATGAGTTGATGGCGCTCGACGTGCTCGCGCACGAATGCCATTTGCGCAGCGTCGGCGCGCAACTGCCCGAGGGCGCGCGCCTGTTCCTGAATGTGCTGCCGTCGACGTTCGTGCAGCCCGGCTACGAGTTGACGCTCGCGAGCGTCGTGCACGACGCGGGCCTCGACACCGGCGACATCGTGCTCGAACTGCTCGAAACCGACGACGCCGATCCGCACGAGCTCTCGCTCGCCGCGAACCGTTATCGCGATTGCGGCTTCCTGATCGCTGTCGACGACTTCGGCGCGCGCTATTCGAATCTCGACCGCCTGCTGCGCATCCAGCCCGACCTCGTGAAACTCGACGGCGAATTGATCCGCGCGCGCAACCGGCGTTCGGGCCGCCCGCTGCTGCGCGACCTCGTCACGCTGCTGCATCAGGCCGATATCGTGGTGGTGGTCGAAGGCGTCGAAACCACCGAGGAACTGGTGCTGGCCGTGGAGGCCAAGGTCGATATCGCGCAGGGTTATCTGCTCGGACGGCCGAGCGCCTCGCTCGCGCCCGGCGGCGCGGCGCCCACGCGCATCGATCACGCGTTCGACGTGGTCGCGCTCGCGCGCTCGACGCGCATGGGCCAGTTCGATTCGACGATCCGCCCGTATCTCGACGCGATCACCGACGCGGCCAAGCAGGTCGAATCGGGCATGCCGTATCCGGCTTCGCTCGCCACGCTGCTTGCGCGGCCGCTGTGCCTGCGCGTGTTCGCGCTCGGGCCGACCGGACGCGCGACGCTGTTCGAGGCGCGCGGACCCGCCGAAGCGCCGCCCGTCAACCATCTTTATGGCGACACGCGCGCGAACACGGTCGTCGCCGGCCGCTGGGATCATCGCGCGTTCTTCTGGAAGGCCGTGCGCGAGAGCGGCAGCGCGGTCTATTCCGGGCCGATGCTGTCGCCGATCACGAGCAATCTGTGCATCATCGTGTCGATCGCGCTGAGCGTGGACGGCATGCAGGTGCTGCTCGCCGTCGAACTCGACTGGGCCACGCCGGGGTTGCCGTGGCCGGAGGCGGCTTGAAGATGGCTTGAGCGCAGATCGAGCGCGCAATGACAACGGCCCGATGCGTGATGCGCATCGGGCCGTTTTTTTGGTGCCAGGTGTCAGGCTTCAGGCTTCAGTCAAGACGCAACCGCCAGCCTCAATCCGACGTCGCGAGGAACGGCGACGAGAACGCGCGCGGCGGGAACGGCTGCGAGCCCGACTGCGGCGAGAAGCTGTAGCGCAGATACACGGCCGCCAGCCACTCGCGATACTGATACGCGTTGCCGAGCGAAGCCATCGCGCCGACCGCGAGCTGCGGCCCGAGCTGATACTCGCCGCTCGCGTAGAGCGAATACGCGAAGCCGGTCTTGCTCTGCCCCGGATAGGTGGCGTCCGGGTCAAGGTTGGCGGTAGTCGAATTGTTCATGTTGTACTTGGCCGTGCCTTGCATGCCCGCATCGAGCGGGAAGTACGCCACCGCGTCCTCGCGATAATGCTGCACGCCGATCGAGCCCTTCAGGTCGAACGTGAACGGCCCGTTGCGGCCCGCGTATTCCACCGGCAAATTCAGGATCACGTACTGCTGCGGGCTGAAGTAGCCGCCCTGGCCGTAGGTGTAGTACGACTGGTTCTTGTCGAACATCATCCACGTGGTGTTCACGCCGACCGTGAAGGTCTGGTCGGCGTCCTTGTAGACGCGCGTGTAGAAACCGCCGCCCGCCTTGCCGCCGACGTTGTCCTCCACATGGTGGCCGTTGTAGAACATGGCTTCGCCGTTCACGTAGAGGCCGTTGGTGCCGTCGTCCCATGAAAGCGCGGCGCGGCCGCCCGATTTCATCACGCCGCCCCATTCGAGATTCTCGTTCTGGTCGCGCGCGCCTGCGTACGACAAGAGGCTGTCGGTGACCGCGCGGCGCGTGATCGCGAGCGAGTACGAGACCTTGTCGGTGATGCCACCGTCGTACTCCGCGCCCGCCGTGACGTTCTGATAGCGGAAGCCCACCGGCGTCGCGCCGATGTCGGCCTTGATCGACTTCGTTTCATAGCCGACCGAGAGGCCCACGCCGCTCGCCGTCTGCGAGCCGAAGCCGCTGCTGCCGGTCGCGCTGATGCCGAGGCCCGAGCCGAAACGCGCGAGCGTCGGCACGTCGGTGGCTGCCGTGCCCGCGTCGAGCGTGACGGGCGTCGCGGTCACGACGATGTGGCCGTTGCCCGCCTTGATGCGGCCTTCGATCGGCGCTTCGATATCGGTGAGATTCGAGAGGCCGTCCTCGCCCGTGCGGTTGCGGAAGATCACGCCGCCCGAGATCGTGCTCGACTGCTCGCGGTTGATCTGCGCGAGTTCGTCGGCGACACCGAGCGTCTGCGAGTTCGCGATCTGCTGCGGCGTGGGCGCGGCGTTCGCGGCGGCAGCGGCGGGCGGCGCGTACGGCTGCGCGTAGCCTGCGGGCGGCTGCGGAATGTAGGCGGGCGCGGCGTATTGCTGCTGCGCGTAGGGCGGTTGCGGCACGTAGCCGCCTTGTTGCGGATAGCCCTGCTGCGGATAGCCGTTCTGCGCATAACCTTGCTGCGGATACGCCTGCTGCGGATAACCACCCTGTTGATACGGCTGCTGCGGATAGCCGCCCTGCGCGTAACCCTGCTGCGGATATTGCGGATATTGCGGGTAGCCGCCCTGCGGATACGGCTGCGCATAACCCTGTTGCTGGGCATACGCGGCGCGATTGTTCGCCTGCTTGTTCTTCGACGTGCGCTTTTGCGTGCGCGTCGGCGCGGCGGGCTGCGCATAACCGCCTTGCGCGGCCTGGGCGGCGGGCGACATCGGCCAGGGCTGCGCGGCATACGGCTGCTGCGGATAGCCTTGCGGATAGGCCTGTTGCTGCGGATACGGTTGCTGCGGATAAGGCTGCGCCTGCTGCGGATAGCCACCCGGAGCGTACTGCGCATACGGCTGCAACGGCTGCGCCGTCGCGGGACCGCCCGACGCGCTGGAGCCGTAGGTATCCGGCCCATAGCCGTCCGTCGATCCGGCGGGCGCCTGATAGCCCGAGGTCGAACCGGCGGGCGGCGCCACATAAGGTGCAACATACGGCGCGGGCTGCGCCGGAGGCAGGGAAATAGGCACGGTCGGTACAGGTGACGAAAGTTTGGACCACGACGGCGAACTCGGCGCGGGCGTCGCATAGCCGCTCGCCGCGCTGTTCGCGCCCGCCGTGTTCGCGTCGCTGGCGGTATCGACCGCCGTCTTGCCCTCGAAGGGATTGGTGCCCGGCAACGGGTTCGCGCCCAGCGGACGGCTGAGCGCTTCCCAGCCGCGCGGCACGTTGGCGGCGCGCCCGGCAGCCGCCGGATGCGCGCCCACGGGCGTCGTGCTCGCGACGAGCGACTGCTTCAGATACTGCGCGGCCAGCGTGAGCTTGCCCTGCGCGCGATACATGCGGCCGACGGCGGCGAGCGTGTCGGGATCGTCGGGCGCGGCGCTCAAGGCGGTATTCGCGAGTTGCTCGGCGTAGCGCCAGGCCTTCGCGCCCGACGCCGCGTAGAGCGCCGCCAGTTGCAGACCGTGGTCGTCGGGACGGCGCGCCAGCGCGATCCGATAGCACTTGAGCGCATTGGCCGAATCGCCCGCCGACGAATAGAGCCGCGCGAGCGCCGCCTGCAGGTCGGGGTTGTCGGGCATCGCCGCGAGCCACGGCGCGATCACCGAGTACGCGCCGGCGAGATCGCCGCTCGTGCGCACGGCGTCGGCGCGGCGCACCACGATCGCGAGATTGAGATTGTCGAAATCGGTGCGCTGATCGGGCGTGAGCTGCATCGTCTGCAAACGCTGCATGACCTGGCCGAGCATCACGTCCTGATGGCTCGCGAGCAGGATGCCCGCGTACTGCAATTGCAGGCCCGCATCGCCGGGCGCCGCCGACATCGCGCCTTGCACGAGCCACAGCGCGCGATCCGGGTCGCCCGCGGCCACGTAGCCGCCCGCCAGTTCGCCGATCAGCGCCGGGCTCGCCTGCGCGACCGGTTCCGCGCCGCGCAGCAGCGCGAGCGCCTGCTGACGCTGGCCGTGCTTCGACATCTGCGTCGCGAGATCGACTTGCTGACCGAGCCACAGACGATGCTGCAATTCGGCCATCGCCGTCGTGCGCTTGTCGGCGGGAATGCGGTCGAGCATCTGCAGGCCGTTGCCGTAGTCGCGCGTCTGCTCGGCGAGCAGCGCGCTCGCGTACAGCGCGTCGACCATGTCGGGATGCGCGGCGAGCAGGCCGTCCATCATGCTGCGCGCGGTGCCCACCGCGCCCTGGCGCACGTAGATGCGCGCGAGGTCGAGGCGCAGCCACGGATCGTCAGGATTGCTGACGAGCGCGCTCTCGAACAGGCTGCGCGCGCGGCCCAGATCGCCCTGCGCTTCGGCGGCGCGCGCCTGGGCCGCTTCGGCCGTGCCGCGCAGACGGTCGAGACCGCCCGCCTTGCCCTGCTGCTCGGTCGTGAGCTGATTCGCGAATTGCAGGGCTTCGTCGCCGCGCCCTTGCGCCGCGAGCGCGCCGACGAGGCCGCGAATCGCGTCGGGGTTGTCGGCCTGACGGCGCAGCGCCATGCGATAGGCCTGCTCCGCGCCCTGCGGATCGTGATTGGCCAGCAGCAGTTCGCCGAGCATCACCTGGGCCGTCACCTCCGAGGGATTGAGCGCGATGGCGCGCTCGAACAGCGACTTCGCCTTCGCGACCTCGCCATTGCTCTGCGCGCCGAGCGCCTCGCTCGTGTAGGTCCAGTACGAGGCGCTCGCGAGCGCCTCGCGCCAGCGCGCGGGATTGCCCGCGCGCGACGCGCGTTCGAGATAGTTGCGCGCCTCGGGAAAGTGCTCCTGCTTGAGCTCGACCACGCCCATGCCGCCGAGCGCGTCGGCGTCGTTGGGCGAGTTCGCGAGGATCGCCGAAAAACGCGCGCGCGCCGTCGCCAGATCGTTGCGGTCGAGCGCGGCGAAACCGTCCGCGACCGCGCGGCCGCGCGCGTCGTTGGCCTGATCCTGGGCGGAGCGCTCGCGCGTGGCCTGATCCTGCACGACCATGCTTTCGTAGCGCGCCTTCACGGCGGGATCGTCGGGCGAGAGCTTCAGATAGGCGTCGAAACTCGCCTGATCCGAGGGCCGCGCCGCCAGCCACAGCAGCGCCTGACGCCAGCTTTGACGCGCCTGCGGCCCGACCTTGCTGTCGTTAGCGAGCACCTGCAGACGCGCGATGCCGTCGCGGCGCGTGGTGTCGCGATACGTGAGGTGCTGCGCGTAGGCGAGCGCATAACGCGGATCGTCGGGATTGTCGCGCGCGAGCTGTTCGAGGCCCTTGCGCGCCTCGTCCCAGCCGTTGGGCGTGGCCGCGAGCGCCTGGTAATACTCCAGGCGCAGTTGCGGCGTGGCGGGCACGCCATTGAGCGCCTTCTGATACTGCTCGACCGCCGACGCGCTCTTGCCCATCTGCGCGAGACGCCGCGCATCGTTCACGGTCTGATCGCGCGGACTCGATTGCCCGAGACGGCGCCCCAGATCGTCGATGCCGGGATAATTCGGCGCGACCTGGCGCAGTTGTTCGAGATAGGACTCGGCGCGGCCGCCGTCCTTGCGGTCGGCCATCACCATGCCCATGCCGAGCAGCGCGTCGGGCTGCTTCGCGTCGAGGCGCAGCACCTTCTCCCACGCCTGCTCCGCGAGGTCGCCGCGACCATGCGCCTGCCAGTACTTGCCCTGATCGATGAGCGCCTTGAGCGCATCGTCGGCGGCATGCGCGAGCGGCGCGTGCGCCAACGCGACCACACCCGCGAGCGCGAGCGTCAGCGCCAGCGCGCCGAGCGGTTTGCGCTTCGCGCGCTTCTCATGCTGTTCGTGCTTCACTTGCTTCGTCTGCATCGGGTCCTGCGAATTCTGCTGATCCAGCCACGCGCTCATCGGCATGCGCCCTCCCACGCGGGCACGAGCCGCCCGCTCGCGTCGAAGCGATAGCGGCCTTCCACCGCGCCCGCGCCGAACAGGCCGAGCACGCGGTCGTAATAGACGGGCTCGCGGCCCGGCGTGACGCTGTCGAGCGCGGCGAGGCGCGAGCGCGCGAGCGCGAGACTCTTCGTGTCGCCGAGCGCCGCGAAATACGGCGCGAGCGCGCCCCAATAGCTGAGCGGCCCTTCGCCGCTGCCGTCGCCGGTCGCGGCCGCCACCTTCTCGGGCGGCACGCCGGTTTGCGCGACGCGCTCGGCCATGCCGCGCACGGCGTTCAGCCAGGGCTTCGCGAGCGGGTCGGCGGCATTCGCGAGACCGGCCCAGAGATAGACGCGGATCGCGTCATAGCTGCCGACATCGCCCGTTTTCGGATCGACGACGAACTGCCCCGCGTGCCACGCCGCCCAGTCGGGCGCGAAGCCGCGCGGCGCGGTGCCCGCGACGAGCTTGTAGCCGTTCTGCGCGAGCGCGCTCCACGGCCCGCCCTTGAGCGCCGACGCGAGACCGCGCAGCACCGGCAGCGGCGAATAGCTCGGATTCAGGCGCGTAACGTCGCCGTTGACGAAACCTTGCGGCCCCGGCAGCAGCATCGGCCCGATCCCCGCGAGATCGGTCACTTCGCGTTTGGCGATCTGCGCCGCCAGCGCGGTGCCGAGCGCCGTGTACTCGGGCGCGCGCCACAGACGGCCCGCTTCGAGCAGGTCGTAGGCGATCCACACATCGGAATCGGAGGCCGGATTCGGATCGATCACGCCCCAGCTGCCGTCGGGTTTATGGCCCCACTGCCACGCGGGCAGATGCAGATTGCTCGCGTCGAACTGACCGCCCGCGAGATTGGCGCGCAGCCAGCCGAGCATGCGGTCGAAGCCCGCGCGGTCGTTCGCGACGAGCGCGAAAAACAGGCCGTAGGACTGGCCTTCCGAGGTGCTCTGCTGCACCGGCGTGGTGGCGTCGAGCACGCGTCCGTCGGCTTGCACCGTGCGCGTCATGAAGGCGCGGTAAGCGGGCCAGTCGCCGCACGCGGCAGCCGGCGCCGGCGACGACTGCGCGCGGGCCGCGCCCGCCGCCGTGGCGCACAGCAGCGCGGCGGCCAGCGTGACCGACGCGGCCAGCGATGAACGCGGATTGCCTCGGGGACGACGTTGGGTCGGCATCATGTCAATCCTTGAGCCGGCGCGCGGCGATGCCGCGCAGCACGCGATAGAACAGCGCGGCGATCACGATGGCCGCGAGCACGCCGCCGAGCAGCAGCAACAGCGGATGCGACGACAGCACCCAGCGCGCGTATTCGAGCGGCGAGAGCTTGCCGACGTAGTACGTATCGCCGTTCGACGTCACCGTGACCGAGCGGCCGTGGACCACGGCCATCGCGCCCTGGAGCTGCGGCAGCACGTCGGCGTCGAGCAGCGCCGAGGTCATGTCGGCTTCCGACTCGCCCGGCGAGCTGATCAGCGCGACCACGCTGCGCCCCGACTGGAGCGGCGACTCGAAGCCCGCGATCAGCGCGCTGCCGCCGTTGCTCACGAGCGAGAGATCGGCGCGCGCGGGCGTGCGTTCCGCGCCGTGCGAGCCGTGCCACCAGTCTTCGACCTTGAAGCCGAGGTCGGAGAGCGTGAAGGTGGTGGTGTCGCCGTCGCTCGAAAACGGCATCGACTTCGCCCAGCGTTGCAGCAGCGGTTGACGGCCGGGGCCGCCGAGCAGCAGCAGATCCTTGTCGGCGAGACGGTCGATGTCGCCGGGACCGGCCACCGTCACGCCCGTGACCGGATAGCCCGTCGATTCGCCCATGCGGCCCATCGCCAGCAGGAACAGGCTGTAGTCGCCCGAGGTGGGATCGTCGGGCAGAATCGCGGCCGTCTGCGAGAGGTCGGCCATGCGCGTGAACGGGAAGCCGCTGTTCGCGAACGCGGCCAGATCGGGCAGCGCCATGTAATGCGGGAACGACGACAGATCGATGGTCGAATCGGGATCGATCGAGCCTTCGACGTTCGGCATCAGACGGCCCGAGCATTCGCCCGTGTTCGGGATGTCGTAGAAGTAGTGCATGCGCAACTGCGAGCGCGGCGTGAGCAGCAGCGGCGGCACGTAGACGATGCGGCGCGTCACGCCCGTCGTGTACGCCTGCGCGCCGAAGCGGCCGAGGAAATGGCCGAGGCTGAAGCGCGACGGATCGACGGCCGGAATTTCCAGCGCCTGCACGAAGCTGTTGTTGACGCTGATATTCAGCGACGAGCGGTCCGGGCGCGGGCGCACCGTGTAGCGATAGCGCAGATCGAGCGGCGCGCCCTTCGTGTTCCACATGAACATGTCGGGCGGCACGTGCAGATTGATCGCGATCGCACCGGCGTCGTAGCCCGTGACCGAGAGCGCGCGCTCGTCGGCCAGTTCGCCGAAGCGCACGGGACGGTTCGACGGCAGCCAGTTCGGCGCGTCGTACGGCGTGCGCGGCTTGAGCGTCACGAGCTGGCCGATCGTCACGTTGGTGCCGGACAGCGTGTTCTGGCCGAGCGCGAGCGCGCTGGCCGCCGTCTTCAGTTCCGAGCCGTTGCGGCCGAGCACGAGCAGCAGTTCGCCGCGCGCGGGCGCGGCGCGCTCGACCACGGCGATGGTCGGGCCGCTGATCGCGGGCAGCGTCACGCCGTCGAGATGCGAGTCGGCGAGCGCGAACACGACGGCGTTGCCCGAAAGCGGCGCGTTGCCCACTTGCGCCGGGAAGACCGCGCCGCGATAACCCGCCAGCGAGCCGAACCACGAGGCGAGCGTGCCCGCGGCTTCGAGCGTGGCGGCGTCGGGCTTCGTGGCGAACACCATCGGCAGTTCGAGGCGGCGCACGTCGCGGCGGTCGAAGAACGGCTGCGGCAGCGCGCCGAGATCGGGCTTCGTCGGCAGCGAGGCGTAGGTCAGATCGAGCGAACTCGCGTTGCTGACCGTGGCCCAGAGCGCGGAATTCGCGGGATCTTCGCAGCGGCGCGTGTAATGGCCGATCAGCTGCACGTTCAGGTGATTGAACTCGGTGATGAAGCGCGGATCGAGCGGCACGTCGCGCGCGACCGTGGTGCCTCCCTGCGATTGCGGCACGGGCAGCGTCGCGGCCACTTCGCCATTGATCAGCACCTTGAGCTGCGAAAGTTCGGGCAGCAGCGCGGGCGAGTAGCTGTAGATCAGATGCAGCGTGGCGCCGGTCACGACTTCGTCGTTGCGCACGGAGAACGGCACGCCGTTCTGGCCGTCGGTGCCGCGCAGTTGCAGCGGATCGAGCGCGCCGAGATCGGCGAACGTGAGCGTCTGGCGGCGGCCGCCGGGCACCAGCGTGCCGGGATTCGCGGTCGTGGGCGGACGCATGCCCAGCAGCTTCTGCTGCTCGCGCGGCAGCGGCGGCGACGGCAGCGCGAACGCGGGCTGCGCGCCCGCCTGCGGATCGAAGGTCTGCGCGGGACCGGGCGGCGGCGCGGAGCCGACCGAGGTCGCGCCGTCGGCGGCGCTGTGGTTCGCGCCCGGCAGCGGCGGCGGTGCGTCGCCCGGTGCGGCGGATTTCGTCGCGGCGTTCGTGGCGTTCGTGGCGTTTGCGGCGTTCGTAGCATTCGTCGCGTTGGTGGACGCCGCCGCCGATGCCGCCATCGCCAGCGGCGCGAACGTCATGAACGGCGCGGCGCACAACTGCACCGCGAGGCCGCAGACGAGCGCGCGCGCGAGGCGCGGCAAACGCTGCGCGCCGATCGCGTCCGCCGCGTTCATCGCATCCACCTCGCCCGCGTCCTGCGCACGTCGCCCATCGATCCGAGCCGCCGCGAGACGCGCGCTCTCCTGCTCGCCCGAACGCGCGTGCGGGCGTGACAAACCGCTCCCTTTCTTCATGTGTCTTAGCTGTCTTGTTGTCCGGTCCGCTTGCCGCCGCGCTTTCCCCAGGCGCGCAAGTCTGCGTAGAGATGCTGGAACAGGCCGCCGATGCCGCCCACGCCCGCTCCCAGCACGTTCGAGAGCGCGCGCAGCGGGGCGTCGGCCTGACGGCCCTCGGCCCAGCCGGTCCACGCATCGGCGCGCGAGAAAGTCGTCTTCACGAAGTCGAATTCCTGCGCCTTCGTCATTTCGAGGAACTGAAGGCCCGCGCGTCCCGGCGCCGAAAAGCTCACGGTCGCGCGAAACGCGTATTCCTCGTCGCCGCGAAACAGCGACACCGTCACGTTCTCGTGCAGCGGAATCGCAATGTTCTGCGGCAGCGCCACGCCCACGCCGCCCTCGGAGTAGTCGAGCGTCTCGCACGCGAGCGTGCGGCCCGTGCCGAAACGCAGCATCACCGGCATCTTCATGGCGACGCGGTGCACCGAGCGCACCTGCTTGTGTTCGTTGGCGGCGGCCACGCTCGCGCCGAGAATCAGCATGTTGTAGGCGGTCCACGCGAGGTTCAGCAGCGTCGTGTTGACCACGCTCTTGACGTGCCAGTACGCGTGGATATGCCAGAGCCCGACCAGGAAGCCGATCAGGTTCAGCATCAGCAGGATCAGATACGGCCGCGAGATCGCCCAGTCGAAATAGTTCTCGGCGATCTTGCCGCCCTTGGCCGTCACGTTGAACTTGCCGAGCTTCGGGTTGATCAGCGCGAGCAGCGTCGGCGCGGTGATGTACGACGCGAGCACCGACTCGTAGACCTCGGCCCAGAACGAATGGCGGAACTGGCTCTGCATGCGCGAGTTCGTGACGTTCGCATGGAACATGTGCGGCAGCGCGAACAGCGCAATGGTGGCCGCCGACGCCTGGATCACGTGCGCGCCGAAGAACAGGAACGAGAGCGGCGCGGTGAGAAACACGAGACGCGGGATGCCGTAGAAGAAGTGCATCATCGCGTTCAGATAGCAGAGGCGCTGGCCGAACGAGAGGCCCTTGCCCATCAGCGGATTGTCGACGCGGAAAATCTGCGTCATGCCGCGCGCCCAGCGAATCCGTTGGCCGATGTGGCCCGAGAGACTTTCGGTCGCGAGACCGGCGGCCTGCGGAATCGCCAGATACGCCGTGGTGTAGCCGAGCCGATGCAGCTTGAGCGCGGTGTGCGCGTCCTCGGTCACGGTTTCCACGGCAATGCCGCCGATCTCCTCGACCATCGAGCGGCGCAGCAGCGCGCACGAGCCGCAGAAGAACGTGGCGTTCCAGAGATCGTTGCCGTCCTGCACGAGGCCGTAGAACAGCTCGCCTTCGTTCGGCACCTTGCGGAAGGTGCCGAGGTTGCGCTCGAACGGATCGGCGGAAAAGAAGTGGTGCGGCGTTTGCAGCATCGAGAGCTTCTTGTCGCGCAGAAACCAGCCGAGGCAGACCTGCAGAAACGAACGCGTGGGAATGTGGTCGCAGTCGAAGATCGCGAAGTATTCGCCGTCGGTGATCTTGAGCGCTTCGTTGATGTTGCCCGCCTTCGCGTGGCGGTTGTGCGCGCGGATCGTCCAGTTCACGCCCACTTCTTCGCAGAAGGCCTTGAAGTCGGGACGGCGGCCGTCGTCGAGCACGTGGATCGAGAGCTTGTCGGACGGATAGTCCAGCGCGAGCGCCGCGTAGATCGTCGGCTTCACGACCGAGAGCGGCTCGTTGTAGGTCGGAATGAAGATGTCGACGGTCGGCCAGTCCGTGCGCGAGGCGGGCAGCGGCACCGGCTTGCGCTTGAGCGGCCAGGCGGTCTGGAAGTAGCCGAGCATCAGCACGAGTGCGGCATAGACTTCGGCGGACACGAGCAGCAGGCCCCAGACGGCGTCGAGCGGGCGCGACCAGTAGGTGGTTTCCGTGAGCCGCCAGTACATGTAGCGGCCCGACGCCATCACCGACAGCATGATCATCACGAGCGTGGCGTAGTGGCCCGCGAAGCGGCGGAAGAACAGCGCGCAGACGAAGCAGCAGATCGCGAAGATCAGTTGCTCGCGGTCGGGCAGCGGCACCGTGAAGACGAAAAACAGCGCGCACAGCGAGAAGAGCGTGAGCACCGCCATCACGGGCAGGCTGCTCCAGATGCGCGAATCGGCGAAACGCTCCAGACGCGAGGTGCCCTTGCCGCCCTCTTCCCGCGCTCCCGCGCCGGGTCCCGACTGAACCGTGCTCATGCCACGCTCCTGCGCGACGACGCGCGATCGGATTCGAGCGCCGCGAGCAGCCATGCGCCGAACGCGCGCATGTCGGCGGCGGCCTGGCACAGCGGGTCGTAGCGCACGACCGTGGTGTTGCAGGCGAGCGATTCGCTCACGCCTTCGTCGTCGTGCACGACGCCCGGAAACATGTGGTCGCCGAGCATGTCGCGCAGCACGCGCAACACGTCCTTGTTGAGCTGGCGCGATTGATCGACCTGATTCACCACGTAGCCCTCGCCGCGAAACTCGGGGCGCGGCGCGGCGTAGGCGTCGATCATGCGCTGCATCTGCGGGATCGCGGCATACGAGGCGGCGTCGGCGAGCACGACGTTGACGGCGAAATCGGCGGCGCTGAGCGCGGCGCGCGTGTACGCGGACGAGCCCGGCGGCGTGTCGATCACGACGATATCGGGCGCGTCGAGACGCAGCGACTCCAGACCGCGCAGCAGCCATTGCGGGTTTTCGTCGAGATGGCGTTCGAACAGATGCTGCTCTTCTTCGATCAGCGCGCCGAACGCGAGCACGACCACGCCGTCGCTGCCGTCGACCATCGCGCTCTGCCAGGGCGCGCCCGTGAGCGCGGCGCGCGAGAGGCCGTCGACGCTGTCGAGCGGCACGCCGAAGTAAAGTCGCAGCGAGTTCTGCGGATCGAGGTCGAGCGCCACCACATGGCGGCCCTGCGCCGCGAGCACCGAGGCGAGATTCGCCGCGACGGTCGTCTTGCCGACGCCGCCTTTCGCCGACACCACACTCACCACTTTCATGGCCCGCTCACTCCCTTGAGAAACCACGGACGGCGCGATGCCGCTTCGCTGCCGCCATTCTTGCCGCTATTGCCGGTATGGCTGGCATTGCCGCTGCGCAGGCGGTCGAACAGATTGTCGAGCCGTGCGGGAGCCGCTTCGGGCGCCGGTGCATCGGCACGCGTGCCGTTGTCGCTCGCGGCGACACGGCCAAAGAGTTTTTTCAGCGGCGCGACCACGGCGGATGCCGGGCGCGACGCCGTGCTGATCGCGCTGGTCGCGCCCAGTGCACGCGGCGTGCCCGCGAGGTTCGCGGCCTTGGCGGCGATCGCGGGTGCGGGTGCAGGCGTTGGCGATTGGGTTTGCATTTGCGCTTGCGTTCGCGCGAAACCCGGCACCGCCGACGCGCCCAGCACAGACGCCGGTTGCGCGAAACGCGGAGCGAGCGGCGGCAAGGCGCGCGCCGTGTCGGCGCTTGCGGCTTCATTCGCGGCGGCATTCGCGCGATTCACATCAGACGAAACGCCCGCATCGGCCGCAGACGCAGCATCACCCGTCGCGGGCATCGCGAAAGCGAGCGGCGCGGGATTCGGCTGCGTACCGGCGACCGATTGCGTGAGCGCGTTCGCCACGTCCTGCGCATCGCCCGCCGCCGCGTCGACGCGCGCGGCCGGGATCGGCGAAAAACGGAATGCGCTGCTCGCGGGCGCCGCGGGCTTTTCCTTGCGGATCACCGGCGGCACATCGCGTCGCGGCGAACGCGTGAACAGCGGCGCCGACTGGCGCAACGCGGCCTGGGTGTCGTCGCGCTGGGCGCGCGGCACCTTCACGCGCAGCTCGGGCGCCTGCGGGGCGCCAGGCCTCGCTTCCGCCGCCGACAGATCGACCTCACGCGGATCGATCATGCCGAGCAACGGCCAGCGCCCGCGTGCATCGCGGGCCTCGTTTTCCATACGGATTTCCCGATAACTGCTCGCGTCTCCGCCGAACCGGTCGAAGAGCGCTTTGACATCGCGCGAGGTGCTCATGAGACGACTCACTGGCCGTAGCCATAATCAAGGACTGACAAAACGGTAAAACCTGCCGATCACCACCGGACACTGCTGACACGCGCCGCACGCAAATCTCAGGGCGGCGCGAGCAAGACACACGCGCGGGTCGATGGATCTATAACGGCACGCGCGCCGTCCGTCTTCAGGCTGTTGCGCGCGCGAGACGGAATTCGACGACGTAACCCTCGTCGGGCACGTCCGCCTGCGCCACCACCAGCTCGGCCGCGCCCATCGCGTCGAGCCAGGCCTGATAGCAGCCTTGCAGGAAGGCAGGCGTCCAGGCGAGCGCCGCGTTGCCGAACGCCGCGAGCGGCGCGCCGTAATGGAGGATGCGCAGGTACTCGCCTTCGTCGGCGAGTTCCACATAGCCCCACTGGATGCCCGACCAGTGCGCATTCAACGCATCGGCGAGGTCATCGGTGGACTCGCACGGCGGCAGCGCGTGGCTGGCGGCGAAGCGCGCGCCGACGCGGAACATCAATTGACGCAACTCGTCGGGGCTCAACTGAGACTCGAACTCCGCGGCGAGGGCGCTCAACAGGCCGCGCCACTGAGGGGAAAGATGTTGCTCAAGCAGGAAATCGACGACGGTCGGCATGGGCAGGCTGGTCCAGTTCAGGTCGAAACACCAGGTTTTGCACTTCTCAACTGCACGGCGTTCGTGACACAGACGTGACGTGTCACAGGCCCCCGCCTGACTACCGCGCGCGATGAAAGCTATTTGAAATATCGAGTAAAGTCTGATAAGCGAACGAAACATTTCAGACTAAGCCTTGAAATATTTCATACGGAATCAGCACCGCATTCTCGGAAGCCGAAGTATAACGCACGCATTTATTGTTAATCCGACGATATTTCTGCCGGGCCACGGTTCGATCCCTTTTTACAGGTACGCCGCATTACCAATTCTTTCGGACGATTGTCATGATTTTGTAATGTGAAAATGCCGCACGACCGTTCGGGGCGGACCTGCTGATGCCGCATTCCGGTCCGCGCACCGCGCGAAATCGACACACGCCAATGTGCCGCATCAAAGCACAATTCCTCCGCCTGGCGGAAATAATGGCGCGCAATGGCGAACAGTTTTTGAATGCGTCGAATAATTCTCGACGGACAGGCAAGGTTCGAAAAGGAATGAGAACATCTCCATCGCACGGCGGCAGAGATGCAGCCTGAGTAAGAAGCACTCTCGACTCGACAGATCACCACTCGCCCGCCGATGCGAAATGCATTTCGAGACGGCCATGCGATGTCCGCCGCTTATCCGCCCGCTTTAATGCCTCAACGCCCCGAATGCGGGATTTTATTAATGAAAACAAGGAAAATCCGCACTGAATTGGCGCGCGACTTTTTTCGATTTAATTTCGTAAATCGTTTGCGCGCCCTTTTGAAGCGGCTTTAACGCCGGATTACCTGTTTTCAGCCTGCTGGAACGGAGCGTGCTTGAATCTGCACTCGCGTTTTTCACTGGGAGACCTGCCATGCAAAGCGGATTCGCCACGGGTTTTTCGCACGTCAAACCGCAGGACACCGCCTTCACCGGCGGCGGACTGCGCGACTTCTTCGTCTATCGCGATCTCGGCATCAGCGAGGCCACGCACGGCAAGGTGGTCGCGCAACTGGTGCGCGCCAACGAGGCGCCGGAAGCGGGCACGGGCTGGCATCGGCATGAGGCGGATTTTCATATCGTCATCATGCTCAAGGGCTGGGCGCGCTTCATGTACGGCGAGCGCGAAACGCTCGTCGAGGCCGGCGACTGCGTGCATCAGGCGCCGGGCATCGCGCACTTTCTGTTCGATTACTCGCCCGACATGGAGTATCTGGAGATCGTGAGTCCCGCCGACTTCAAGTCGATCGACGTGGCCGCGCCCTGCGAGGTCCCCGCGCCCACGCCCTGGCAGGAGAGCGCCGCACCCGCGGCGCCATGACGCACCCGGCGCGCCGTCACTAGGGCTGGGCTTCGGCGGCCCGCGCGATGGCCGCCGCCGCGTGCGCCTCGGCGGCGAGCAGCGCGCCCAGCGTGACCTGACCCGCGCCGGCTGCGTCCGCCGCATCGGCCGAAGCCAGCGCGATCGACGAAGCCGAGGCGGCGACGCGCCGCGCGCGCGGCTCGTGATCGTGGATCGTCGAGCGCACCAGCGGATAGATCTGCGTGTCCCAGCGCCGTCCGTTGAACACGCCGTAATGCCCGACGCCGGTCTGCACGTGATGCGTCTTCATATAGGGGCGCAGGCCGGAGCACAACTCCTGCGCGGCCACCGTCTGCCCGACGGCGCAGATATCGTCCTTTTCGCCTTCGATCGTCAGCAGCGCGGTGCGCCGGATCGCGTGCGGCTCGACGAGGCGCTCGCCCACCTTGAGCTTGCCGAGCGGCAGCGCGTACTGCTGGAACACGGAGCTGACCGTTTCCAGATAGAACTCGGCGGTCAGGTCCGTGGTGGCGAAGTACTCGCGATAGAACACGCGGATCGCGTCCGCCTTCCCGGCGTCGCCCTTCGCGCGTTCGTGGCGCATCTCCTCGAACGAGGCCAGATGGCGCTCCAGATTCATCGACATGAACGCGCTCAACTGCACGAAGCCCGGATAGACGCGCCGTTGCGCGCCGGGAAAACCGCCCGGCACCGCGCTGATCAGATTGCGCTCGAACCACTCGATCGGCTTGCTGTTGGCGAGGTCGTTGACCTTGGTCGGATTCACGCGGCAGTCGATCGGCCCCGCCATCAGCGTCATGCTCGCGGGCTGCGCGGGATCGTTGTCGGCGGCCATCAGCGAGACGGCGGCGAGCGCGGCCACGGTCGGCTGGCAGATCGCGACCAGATGCGCGTCGGGGCCGATGCGGCGGATGAACGCCATCACGTGCTCGACGTATTCGTCGAAACCGAAGCGCCCCGCCGCCAGCGGCACGTCGCGCGGATTGTGCCAGTCGGTGATGTAGACGTCGTGATCGGCGAGCATCGTGCGCACGGTGCCGCGCAGCAGCGTCGCGAAGTGGCCCGACATCGGCGCGACCAGCAGCACGCGCGGCTGCGGCGCGGGCGTGTCCTTGCGAAAGTGCAGCAGCGAGCCGAACGGCGTGCGCTTGACCACTTCCTCGATCACCGGCGTGCGCACGCCGTCCACCTGCACGGCGTCGATGCCGAACGGCGGACGCGCATGCGTGAGCCCGGCCATTTCGATCTGTTCCCAGCAGGCGTCGAGATAACGCGCATCGAAGCCGGCGGTGAGTGTGGGCCAGGCGGTGGGCCACGCGGCGAGCGCCGCGCGCGCGAACGAGGCGGCGGCGCGCCACGGGCGCATGACATCCGCGAACGCCTGATAGGCCGGATAAGCAAGCAAATTCATGGGCGCAAGCTCCAGGCCGCCGATGGGCGGCAATGCGAGCAAGAGAGGCAATAGCTATGCCACTCGCTCTGGCACCCGGCGGCTCGCACGCGTTCACTGGCACGGTGCTTGCACTTTTTCGGGGACGGTCGAGCGAGTGAACGGCGGAACAATCGCCGATGAACAGCGGCACGCACGGCGCATGCGAGCGCGCCGCGCGTTCACATCCGCGTTACATCCGCGTGATATTCGTACGACCGGCGCGTGACGCCGCGCACCGCGAACGCCAGGCGCGAGCGGCGCGGCGTTCCTTCGCGGTGCATCGCGCCCGAACGCTGTGCGCCGCGCCGCAGATTGGTGTGATGAGTCTGAAGCCCGAGGAGGCCCGCATGACAAGTCAGTCAAATCAGACGAATACGACCTTGACGATCAGCAGCCGCAACTATTCGTCGTGGTCGATGCGCGGCTGGCTGCTCGCGAAACTCGCCGGACTCGACTTCGAGACGCTCGCCGTGCCGATCGACGACGCCGCCGCGCGCGCCGAACTGCTGCTGCTTTCGCCGTCGATCCTCGTGCCCTGCCTGCGCCACGACGGCAACGAGATCTGGGACACGCTCGCGATCTGCGAATACCTCAACGAAATCCGCCCGCAGGCGCATCTGCTGCCCGCCGACCGCAAGGCGCGCGCGCATTGCCGCTCGGTGTGCGGCGAAATGCACTCGGGCTTCGGCGCGCTGCGCTCCGCATTGCCGATGAATCTGCGCGGCCACTTTCCGTCGTTTCGCATCTGGTCGCGCGCCCACGACGACATCGATCGCATCGTGACGATCTGGCGCGACTGCCTCCAGCAGTACGGCGGTCCCTGGCTGTTCGGCGAGATCAGCGCCGCCGACGCCATGTACGCGCCCGTCGTCACGCGTCTGCTCACTTACGACGTGCCGATCGACCCCGACATCGGCGAGTACTGCATGCGCGTGCTCAAGCAGCCCTATGTGGCCGAATGGATTGCCGCCGCGAAGGCGGAAACGGAGGACATCGACGAACTCGACATGGAGTTCTGAGCGGCGCGCTTGGCCATGCTCGCGTCGGCATGGAAGTTGCATCGGGCGTTCTGGCCCGACAGGTAATCGCGCGACCGCACAAGAACGTATCTAGAACGAACCAGCACGCATCAGCACGCACAAGCAGCGGACGGAAGAACAACTATGACGCAAGCTTTCTTCAACGAGATGTTCGAGCAAGGGCAATTCGACGTTCGGGGCGTGGCCGCCACGGCGTTCGCGCAGGCGGGCGAACCGCGCGCGCATTACCGCGAGTTTTTCTCGTGGATGCGCGGCCAGAGCGAGCAGCAGATGCACAAGAAGCGCGCGGAAGCCGACACGATCTTCCGCCGCGTGGGCATCACCTTCGCCGTCTATGGCGAGAAGGACGTCACGGGCGCGGGCACCGAGCGCACGATTCCCTTCGACGTGATTCCGCGCATTTTCCAGCGCGACGAATGGAACAAGCTGGAGCGCGGCCTGCGCCAGCGCGTGAACGCGCTGAACCGCTTTATCCACGACATCTATCACGATCAGGAGATCGTCAAGCGCGGCATCGTGCCCGCCGACCAGATCCTGAACAACGCGCAATATCGCCCGGAAATGCAGGGCGTGAACGTGGCGCGCGACATCTACGCGCATATCGCGGGCATCGATATCGTGCGCGCCGACGAGGGCGAGTTCTACGTGCTGGAGGACAACCTGCGCGTGCCGTCGGGCGTCTCGTACATGCTCGAAAACCGCAAGATGATGATGCGGCTCTTTCCCGATCTGTTCGTGCGCAACCGCATCGCGCCCGTCGCGCATTACCCCGACCTGCTGCTCGACACGCTGCGCGCCGCCGCGCCCTCGGGCGCCGACAATCCCACCGTGGTCGTGCTCACGCCGGGCATGTACAACTCGGCGTATTTCGAGCACGCGTTCCTCGCGCAGCAGATGGGCTGCGAACTGGTCGAAGGCCAGGATCTGTTCGTCGATAACGACTATCTCTACATGCGCACGACGCAGGGACCGCAGCGCATCGACGTGATCTATCGCCGCGTCGACGACGACTTTCTCGATCCGCTCGTCTTCCGCTCCGACTCCACGCTCGGCGCGGCGGGACTGATGAACGTCTATCGCAAGGGCAACGTCACGCTGTGCAACGCGGTGGGCACGGGCGTCGCCGACGACAAGTCGATCTATCCGTATGTGCCCGACATGGTGCGCTTCTATCTGGGCGAGGAACCGCTGCTCAACAACGTGCCCACGTGGATGTGCCGCAAGCCCGACGACCTTCAGTACGTGCTCGATCATCTCGGCGATCTGGTCGTGAAGGAAACGCACGGCGCGGGCGGCTACGGCATGTTGATCGGCCCGGCGTCGACGAAAGCCGAAATCGAGGCGTTCCGTGCGGCGCTGCTCGCGAATCCCGACAAATACATCGCGCAGCCGACGCTCTCGCTTTCGACCTGCCCGACGTGGGTGGAATCGGGCATCGCGCCGCGCCATATCGATCTGCGGCCGTTCGTGCTCTCGGGCAAGGAAGTGCGCATGGTGCCGGGCGGCCTCACGCGCGTGGCGCTGCGCGAGGGCTCGCTCGTCGTCAATTCCTCGCAGGGCGGCGGCACCAAGGATACGTGGGTGCTCGAACGCTGAGCGCGCCGGCGTACCGTCGCGCCGCCATTCGCGAACGCTCAGGAACCCGAACCAACCGCATCACGCACGCGCCAACGAAGTCGAAGCCGCCGCCGAAACCACGCGATGAACGAACCGCAATTTGTCGATGACCGGCGGGGCCAGCGCGAACGGATAGCCGTCCGGCATGCCGAGGCTGCGGTTCAGGCTGTTGAGCACGTACGTGAGCGGAAACCAGCGCGCCATCAGGTTGTCGAAGCTCGCTTCGTCGACGGGCGTCTGGTCGAGCAGCACCGGTTCGTCGCGGCGTTCGGGCAGCAGCGCGAGCCCGCAGGCGGTAGCGGTGTCGAGCGTATCGACGATATGCAGATAATGCGCCCACGTCTCGGCCCAGTCCTCCCACGGATGCACGGACGCATACGCGCTCACGTAGCGCCCGGCCCAGTCGGGCGCGGGGCCGTTGGAGTAGTGCGCGGCGAGAGCTTCGGCGTAGTCGGCGCGCTCGTCGCCGAACAGCGTGCGAAACGGCTCGATGCGGCGCGTCTCCATCACGAGGCGGTCGAAATAGTAATGGCCGACTTCGTGGCGGAAATGGCCGAGCAGCGTGCGATACGGCTCGTGCAGCGAGACGCGCGTGCGTTCGCGATGGGCGTCGTCGGCTTCGGCGATGTTCATCGTGATCAGGCCGTGGTCGTGGCCGGTGAGCACGCGCTGGCCGTCGCCGGTGTCTTCGAGGAACTCGAATTGCAGGCCGTGTTCGGGGTCGTCCGCGCGCGTGGCGAGCGGCAGGCCCAGCGACGCGAGCGTGGCGAGCAGACGCCGCTTGGCGGTTTCGAGCCGATACCAGTAGACGCGGTTTTCAGGCCGCGAGAGGTCGGGAATCGTGCGCGTGAACTGGCAGGCGCGGCACAGCGTGTCGGGGGAATCGGACGAACCGGCAGCGATCATGCCGTTGCAGACGTTTTCCACCGCGTAGTTGTGGCATTGGCGGAACAGCGCGGCTTCGTTCGCTTCGTTCGCTTCATTCGCCGGGTTCCCGGCAGTGCGCCGGACGCGCCACAAGCCGTCGCCCGCTTCCTCGAACGCGTGCATCTCGCCGCTCTGCGGCACGTAGCCGAGCCGGGCGTCGCAGCGTTCGCAGCGCTCGTTTTCGAAGAACACCAGTTGGTTGCAGTGATCGCAGTGAAAGGTTTTCATCGCCGCTGTCCAGGAGTGAATGCGCCGCGCGCGCAGCCTCGCGAAGCACGCGGCGTGCCGCGCGCCGCTGTCACATCGCGCACTCGTTGCCCCGGCATCATAGCCACGCGCCGCGCGCGCGCCCTATTTCATCGTCCACGTCGATCGAGGAGTCGGATGTGTCCATCCGTGTCGCGTTAAACCATGTCACGCAGTACCGCTATGACCGGCTCGTGCATCTCGCGCCCCACATCGTGCGGCTGCGGCCCGCGCCGCACTGCCGCACGCCCATCGTCTCGTACTCGATGCGCGTGGAGCCCGCCGACCACTTCGTGAACTGGCAGCAGGACCCGTTCTCCAACTACCAGGCGCGGCTGGCGTTCCCCGAGCCGATGCGCGAGTTCCGCGTGACCATCGATCTGGTCGCGGAAATGGCGGTCTACAACCCGTTCGACTTCTTCCTCGAACCGGGCGCCGAGCACTTCCCGTTCGCCTACACGCCCGAACTGGCCGCCGAACTCGCGCCCTATCTGGTGTGCAGCGAGCCGACGCCGCGCTTCGCCGCCTTCGTCGAATCGATCGACCGCTCGCCCGCCGCCGAGATCCGCACCATCGATTTCCTCGTCGGGTTGAATCAGCGCCTGCAAAGCGAGATCGGCTATCTGATCCGCATGGAGCCCGGCGTGCAGACGCCCGAGGAAACGCTAGAAAAAGGCTCGGGTTCGTGCCGCGACACCGGCTGGCTGCTGGTGCAGACGCTGCGCCAGTTGGGGCTCGCGGCGCGTTTCGTGTCCGGTTATCTGCTGCAACTGAAGCCCGACGTGAAGGCGATCGACGGCCCCGTGGGCGCCGAATGCGACTTCACCGACCTGCACGCGTGGTGCGAGGTCTATCTGCCGGGCGCGGGCTGGATCGGCTTCGATCCGACCTCGGGCCTGCTCGCGGGCGAAGGCCATATTCCGGTCGCCTGCACGCCGGAGCCGGGCAGCGCCGCGCCCATTTCGGGCGCGCTCGACGACTGCGAAGTCGAATTCGAGCATTCGATGACGATCGAGCGCGTGCTCGAAACGCCGCGCGTCACCAAGCCGTACACCGACGAGCAATGGGCGCAGATGCAGGCGATGGGCGCGCAGGTGGACGCCGCGCTGACCAGCCAGGACGTGCGCCTGACGATGGGCGGCGAGCCGACTTTCGTGGCCGAGCGCGACCGCGATGCACCGGAATGGAACACGGATGCGCTCGGGCCGACCAAGCGCCGCTACGCCATCGCGCTGATGGACAAGCTGCGCGCGCAGTACGGCGCGAGCGGCTTTCTGCACATCGGCCAGGGCAAGTGGTATCCGGGCGAACAGCTGCCGCGCTGGGCGCTCTCGCTGTTCTGGCGCGCCGACGGCGAGCCGTGCTGGCACGATCCGTCCTTGTTCGCCGACGAACGCACGCCCACGCATCACACGGCCGCCGACGCGCAGCGCTTCATCGCGCATCTGGCGGGCAAGCTGGGCGTCGAATCGAAATACGTGCAGCCCGGTTACGAGGACACCTGGTATTACCTGTGGCGCGAGCGCCGCTTGCCCGTGAACGTCGATCCCTTCGATTCGCGTCTCGACGACGAGCTGGAACGCCTGCGCCTGCGCCGCGTGTTCGACGCGGGACTCGACGCCGTGACCGGCTACGTGCTGCCGCTGGTGCGCGAGCGCGTGGGTGCTTCGCTGCCCGCGCTTCAGCCGCCGCGTTGGGTCAGCGGGCCGTGGTTCTTCCGCGACGAGCGCATGTATCTGATGCCGGGCGATTCGCCGATGGGGTATCGCCTGCCGCTCGACTCGCTGCCGTGGGTGGCGGCGGGCGATTATCCGTGGCAGCACGCGCACGATCCGTTCGCAACCGCCGAGCCGCTGCGCAGCGCCGCCGAATTGCGCATGCAGTATCGCGAAGGGTTCGAACTGGGCGCGCAGGCCTATGGCGAGGAAAGCGCGGCGTTCGGCGCGCAAGGCGTTGAAGGTTCCGGCAACGGCAATGGCGAAGACAAGGACGAAGGCAAAGGCGAAGGCGAAAGCGCACGCGCCGCCGCCCGCGCTGAAATCGCCAACCGGTACCCGCAACGCGGCGAATCGGCGGCCTGGATCCGCCGCACCGCGCTGTGCGTCGAAGCGCGCGACCCGGCGCGCGCCGCCGGTCCGAAGGCCGAAGCCGACGCGTTCGGCAGCGGGCAAGGCCAGTTGCACGTCTTCATGCCGCCGCTCGCCGAACTCGACGACTATCTCGATCTGCTCGCCGCCGTCGAAGCCACCGCGCGCGAGCTCGCGCTGCCCGTCGTCATCGAGGGCTATCCGCCGCCGCGCGACGCGCGCCTCAAGATGCTCCAGGTCACGCCCGACCCCGGCGTGATCGAGGTGAACATCCACCCGTCGTCGAACTGGGACGAACTCGTCGAGCGCACCGAATTCCTCTACCGCGCCGCGCACGAAACCGCGCTCTCGACCGAGAAGTTCATGCTCGACGGCCGCCACACCGGCACCGGCGGCGGCAATCACCTCGTGCTCGGCGGCGCCACGCCCGCCGACAGCCCGTTCCTGCGCCGCCCCGATCTGCTCGCGAGCCTGATCGCGTACTGGCACAACCATCCGTCGCTGTCGTATCTGTTCTCGGGCCTGTTCATCGGGCCGACGAGCCAGGCGCCGCGCGTCGACGAGGCGCGCAACGACCAGGTCTACGAACTCGAAATCGCCTTCGCCGAGATCCAGCGGCAAGTCGATCTGCTGCGCGGCTTCGGCGAGGCCGGCGCGAACGGCAAAGGCACACCGGTTCCGCCCTGGCTGATCGACCGCGCGCTGCGCAACATCCTGATCGACGTGACCGGCAACACGCACCGCGCCGAGTTCTGCATCGACAAGCTCTATTCGCCCGACGGCCCGACCGGCCGCCTCGGCCTGCTGGAACTGCGCGGTTTCGAAATGCCGCCGCACGCGCGCATGAGCCTCGCGCAGCAACTGCTGCTGCGCGCGCTGGTGGCGCGCTTCTGGCGCACGCCGTACACGCAGCGCCTCACGCGCTGGGGCACCGAGCTGCACGACCGCTTCATGCTCTCGACCTTTGTGCAGATGGATTTCGACGACGTGCTGGCCGAGCTGCGCGACGCGGATTTCGCGCTCGACGCCGCCTGGTTCGCGCCGCATTTCGAATTCCGCTTCCCGCTGGTGGGCGAATTGCAGACGAGCGGCATCGCGCTCACGCTGCGCAACGCGCTCGAACCGTGGCACGTGATGGGCGAGGAAGGCTCGCAAGGCGGCACGGTGCGTTACGTGGATTCGTCGGTGGAGCGGCTAGAGGTGCGCGTGCTGGGCCTGAACGAAAGCCGCCATCTCGTGACCGTGAATGGCCACGCGCTGCCGCTGCAACCGACCGGGCGCGTCAGCGAAAGCGTCGCGGGCGTGCGCTTTCGCGCGTGGCGCCAGGCGTCCTCGCTGCATCCGACCATCGGCGCGCATGCGCCGCTCACGATCGATATCGTCGATACGTGGAGCGGCCGCGCCATCGGCGGATGCCAGTATCATGTTGCGCATCCGGGCGGCCGCAATTATCAGACGTTTCCGGTCAACGCGTACGAGGCGGAAAGCCGGCGGCGCGCGCGCTTCTTCACGACCGGGCACACGCCCGGCCCGTTCGAGGCCGCGCCGCCCGCGCGCAGCCTGGAGTTTCCGTTTACGCTGGATCTGCGGCGCGGCTGATTTCTGCCGATAACACGGTTGACGTAATACGTCAGCCAGCCCCAACCGAAGACGCGCCCCGCTTGCCGGGGCGCGCCGCCATCAGCGTATAAGCGACGATCTTGCCGACTCAATCCACCCTGCCGTTCGACTCCGCCGCCGACGAGACTCTCGCGCTCGCGCCGCTACGCTCGCTGCCCGTGCGCGACGGCCACTGGGACGAGCTGCGCGCGCCCGACGGCGCGCTGCGCGAACCGTGGCGCCAGTTCTTCGCGCTGCTCGGCAAGGCGGGCGCGGCGGGACTCGACGGCGCGGCGGCCTCGGTCGCGCGCCAGGTGCGCGAGAACGACATCACCTATAACGTCTACGCCGATGGCGGCGGGCCGCGTCCGTGGTCGCTCGACCTGCTGCCGCTGCTGATCGACGAAGACGAATGGGCGCTGATCGAGCGCGGCGTGGCGCAGCGCGCGCGGCTGCTCAACGAGATCGTCGCCGATATCTACGGGCCGCAGACGCTGCTCGCGCGCGGCCTGCTGCCGGGCGCGCTGGTGTTCGGCCATCCAGGCTATCTGCGCGCAGTGAAGGGCTTCACGCCGCCCGGACGCCAGTATTTGCAGATCGTCGCGCTCGACCTCGCGCGCGCGCCCGACGGCCAGTGGACCGTCGTCTCGCATCGCACCGAGGCGCCGTCCGGGCTCGGCTATCTGCTCGAAAACCGCCTGATCGTTTCCAGCCTGTTCGCCGAGCCGTTTCGCGCGATGCGCGTGCACCGTCTCGCGCCCTCGTATTCGCAGCTGATCGCCACGCTCGCGGACTCGGCGCGCGCGATCATGCGCGCCGACGAGCACAGCGCGCGCGGCGGCTCGCCCCATATCGTGCTGCTCACGCCGGGGCCGTTCAGCGAGACCTATTTCGAGCACGTGTTTCTGGCGCGCTATCTCGGCCTCACGCTGGTCGAGGGCAAGGACCTCACGGTGCGCGACGACATGCTGTATCTGAAGACGCTCGGCGGGCTGGAGCGCGTGCACGCGGTGCTGCGCCGTCTCGACGACACGTTCTGCGATCCTGTCGAGCTGCGCGCCGATTCGACCATCGGCGTGCCGGGACTGCTCCAGGTGATGCGCGCGGGCAACGTGATGGTCTCGAACGTGCCGGGCGCGGGCTTCGTGGAATCGCCCGCGCTGCACGGCTTCATGCCCGGCATCGCGCAGGCGCTGCTCGACGAGCCGCTCGTGCTGCCCAGCGTGCCGACCTGGTGGTGCGGCGAGGACGCCGCGCGGCGCGACGCGCTCGCGCAACTGCCCGAAGCGCTGCTGGTGCCGACCTGGCCTGGCGGCGCGCACGCGGCCTCGGCGAAGCACGGCAAGGACGCCCGCAGCGCCGTGCCGCCCGGCCTCGCGGCAGGCCCGCAAACGCTCGCCGACTGGCGCGAGCGCATCGAGCAACTGCCCGACGCCTTCACGGTCCAGCAGCCGCTGCACTACAGCTACACGCCGCGCTACGAACACGCCGCCGACGCCACAAACGACGTAGCCCACGACACAGCCATGCTCGGCGCGCGCCCCGCGGTGCTGCGCGTCTACGCGATCGCCGATCAGGAATGCGGCTGGCGCGTGCTGCCGGGCGGCTTCACGCGCCTGGCAGCAGAACATCAGGAATCCGTATCGATGCAGGTTGGCGGCAGCAGCGTCGATACCTGGGTGCTGTCGAGCCAGCCCGGCACGGCGTTCACGCTGCTGCCGAGCCCGATGAAGCCCGCCGATCTGCGCCGCGAGCATCGACGCGTGTCGAGCCGCGCCGCCGAAAACCTCTTCTGGGCCGGCCGATACGGCGAGCGCGCCGAAAACGCCGTGCGCCTGTGCCGACTGATTCTCGGTTCGCTCGAAGGCAGCGACGCCGAGGAATTGTTCAGCACCTTCACCGAACTGGCTGCTGCGAGCGGTCTCGTGACGGGCACGAACGCAGCGGCCAGCGCCAAGCCCACACCGAACGCACCGAGCACAGAAGAATCCCTCGCCGCCCCCCGCCGCGGCCTCGACAGCTTCGAGCGCGAACTCGTCGCCAACCTGCACGAAAGCGCCCGCGCGCCCAGCATCGGCCAGATGCTCGCGAGCCAGGCCTACGCGTGCGGCGAAATTCGCGGCCGTCTGTCGAGCGATCACTGGCGCACCGTGCTCGCCGCGCGCAACGATTTCCGCGACGCGCTCCAGGCCCTCTCGCTCGCCCCCGCGCCCGCGCGCCAGGGCGTGCTGCTCGAATTCCGCCAGCCCACGCCGTACGACCGCATGGCGCTGATCCGCGCGCTCGACGCGCTCGCCACGCAGCTGAGCGCGATCAGCGGCTGCCAGGGCGACCGCATGACGCGCGACGAAGCCTGGCGTCTGCTGTTCGCGGGCCGTCATATCGAACGCGTGGCGGCGATGGCCGGCGTGCTGCGCATCGCCGCGCACGAACGCACGCTCGCCACGCCCGCCGGTTTCGACGTGCTGCTGCAACTGTTCGACAGCACGCTGACCTATCGCACGCTCTATCCGGGACGGCTCGAAGTGCCCGCGCTGCTCGATCTGATCGTCACCGATCCGACCAATCCGCGCGGCCTCTACGGCGTCTACGACCGGCTGCGCACGCGTCTCGACGAAATCGCCCAGGCGGCGGGCGGCCCGCGCCGCGAACCGTTCGCCGCGCAGCTCGCGCCCGTCGACGCGCTACCCGATCTCGAAGCGATCTGCGACCCCGGCGAGGACGGCCGCTATCCGGCGCTCACCGCGCTGTGCGACGCGCTCGCCGCGCGCATGGCCGCCGCCTCGAACGAAATCAGCGCACGCTGGTTCAGCCACGCGATGCCGCTCGCCGCGCAGGTGTGGTCATGAGCGGCACGCGTCTGTCCGTCACGCATCGCACGACCTATCGCTATTCGACGCTGGTCGAAACGGCGCAGCATCTCGCGACCATCCGCCCGCTCGAACTGCCGTGGCAGCGCGTGCTCGAACACCGCGAGCGCATCGAGCCCGCGCCCTCGTATCAGACGAGCCGCCGCGACGCCTTCGGCAACGACGTCCTGTATTTTTCGTTCGACGCGCCGCACGACTATCTGCAGATGACGATGGAAACCAGCGTGCTGCTCGCGCCGCGCTATGCAACGCTCGACGCCGACGCCACGCCCGCGTGGGAAGACGTGGCGCGCGCGCTGCGCTACACGGCGGGCGGTGAGTTTCATGCGGAGTCGGAGTTTTGCTGCGCGTCGCCGAATATCGCGCTGTCGCCCGCGTTGCGCGCGTATGCGCTCGAAAGCTTCACGCCGGGCGCGCCGGTGCTCGCGGCGGCCATCGACCTGATGCAGCGAATTCATCGCGACTTCGCCTATCGCCCGGCGGCGACGGCCTTCGACACGCCCGCCGCGCGCGCCTTCGAATTGCGCCACGGCGTGTGTCAGGACTTCGCACAGGTGATGATCGGCGGGCTGCGCTCGCTCGGTTTGGCGGCGCGCTATGTGAGCGGCTATCTGCGCAACGATCCGCCCGAGGGCGTCACGCCGATGATCGGCGCGGATGCCTCGCACGCGTGGGTGTCGCTGCACGTGCCGCAGGCGGGCTGGGTCGATCTCGATCCGACCAACGACGTGCTCGCCGATCAGGGCCACGTGACGCTCGCGGTCGGGCGCGATTACAGCGACGTGTCGCTGCTGCGCGGGGTCATTCTGGGCGGGGGCGCGCATCGCGTCGACGTGGCCGTCGATGTGCGGGCCGAGCCGGACGGCGAATAAAGCGATTGCGTGTGCTTTAGCTGCCCGCCAGCGTGCCCGTATCCATCGACGCCACGAGCTTCGGCTGCGGCTGGCACTCGCACTGGCAAAGGTCGTTTTCGAGCGCGACCGTCTTGCCCATCACGGTCATCGTGTGCGGCCCGCCATCGGAGACGATCACGCCCTGCTTCGAGCAGGTCTGGCACATCACCGGCGCGCCGATATAGGCGAGCGGACGGCCGTGATACGACGATCCTTCGATACCGTCCATCACGACGCCGTTGTGATCGGTCTTGTCGTCTTTGAGGATGAATTTACGGGTCATCTCCAGGGCCTCGGGAATGGGGTTCCGGCGTTGCGCCGATGGGACGGGAAATATACCAGCGTTTTCCTTTCGCTTCCTTTCCAGTCATCGCGCATAGGCTCGATGCGGGCAACCCGTCAGTTTCGCGCGTGAAAATGACACGCGCGGGTTCAGGTCGAGCAAACGTCGCGCGGGCGCCGCGTGCCGCATAGTCCGGGGCACACCCGCCCCGGAGCCGCCCATGCCAAGCCGCCACACGACGACGCCCAAGGAGATCGACCGTCTCATCCGCAGCCATCTCGCGGCGCTGACGAAGCCCGGCGCGCTGTTCGTGCGCCCCGGCTTCGAGATCGCGGGCGATCAGCTCACGGGGCGGCAGGCGATCGTCGTGACGGTGCAGACCAAGCTCGCCGTGCTGCCCGCGAAGCGCCGCCTGCCCGATTCGATCGAACGCGTGCCCGTGGACGTGCGCGAAGCCACCGCGCTCCAGCGCCTGCGCGCGCAGGACCCGGCGGCGGCCTCGCTCGCCGCCGCCTACGCACGTCCCGAAGACGCCGCGCCCGACTGGCCCGACGAGCGCGAACTGCCCAGCGGACGCCTGCTCACCGACAAGCGCAGCGTGCTGCAAAAAACCTTCGCAAAACAGCTTGCGGCGCAGCCTTTCGTCGCGCACGCGCTCGCGGCGCATGCGAAGAAACGAGCGCTGCCCTACGTGCCCGCGCCCGGTGCGCCGCTCGAACCGCTCGCCATCACGAAGGCAACCATCACCGCGCACGTAAGCCCCGACGCGGGCCTGAAAACGCTCGAAGCCTTTCTTGCGGGCACGCGCAAGTCATTGGTGGTCGGCATGTACGATTTCACGTCGGCGCACATTTTGAAGGCCTTCGAGTCGGCGCTCGCGGGCAAACGCACCTTGCAGATGGTGCTCGACAACCCCGCGCCGAATCCCACCCGCGACCAGACCGACGGGCAGACCGTCGAGCAGCTGAATCAGACGCTGGGCGGGCGCGCGAAGATTGCGTGGGCGCTGGAGCGGCAGGACGTGTACGCGGCGGCGTGGATCTTCCCGTACGCATATCACATCAAGGTCATGGTCCGCGACGGCGACACGGTCTGGCTGTCGAGCGGCAATCTCAACAACAGCAATCAGCCCGATCTGAGCGCGCCGCCGCGCACCGAGGATCGCGACTGGCACGTCATCATCGAGAACATGCCGCTCGCCGCGCTGTTCGGCGCGTATCTGAATCAGGACTATGCGAGCGCCCAGGCGCACCAGGCCGCGTCCGTCGGTGCCGAACCGGAGCGCGCCATCGTCAACGCCCACGCGAAGCTGGCCGCGCAGGCGAATCCGCCGGTCGCGGCGTCCGCACTCGTGCCGTTCGCGGCCACGAAACCCAGGTACGTGAGCGCGAAGGTGTTCCGCAACATCGATACCACCGTCACGCCGCTGCTCACGCCCGACACCCTGCCCGGTTCACCCGCGCGCGGCCAATACATCACGCAGATCCGGCAACTGATCGAAAGCGCGCGGACATCGCTCTATATCCAGCTTCAATACATCGAGTCGTCGAACGGCAAAGGCGATTACGACGCCCTGCTCGCGACGATTGCCGCGCGCGTGGCGGCGAGCGTGGACGTGCGGCTCATCGAAAGCGCGGAATACGGCGTGAAATGGGCCGAGAAGATGAAAGCGGCGGGCGTCGATCTCACGGCCAATATCCGGCTGCAGTCGAACGTGCACAACAAAGGCTTCGTGGTGGACTCGAAGATCGTGGTGGTCAGCAGCCAGAATTTCTCGCCCGCAGGCATCGAGCAGAATCGCGACGCGGGCGTGATGATTGAATCGGCACAGATCGCGGCCTGGTATGAAGCGGTGTTCGTTTCCGACTGGAACGAGCGCGCGAAACCGTTCGTGGCGGCGGTGAAGAAGAAGGTGCGGGTGAGGGGCGGTACGCGTGGGTAACGCGTGTCGCCCCGTTCGCATTAGCGCACCCTGGAAAGACGCTGACGCAGCAATTCCATCTGAGAAACCGCATCTTCGATTGCTTTTTCCTTACTCAAATCGGAACGGCTACGGAGCGCCACGAAAGATGCTTCGGCGGCTGCAGAACCCCGCATACGATTTTCGGCGCGGATCTCCTGAGCAAAGCTCCTGAGTTCATCACGGCGTTCGACTTTCACGTCGTGAAACTGAAGGAACGTGACGACGCGATACGTTTCGCCAGTTTGCCGCACAGTCACACCAGCGGGTGAATAAAATCCCTCGTACGAGTCAATACTGTCGGGATCGACAAAACGCTCCCACTCTCCGAGCGTGAATCCCGTGCGCACACGCTTCGGAAATGCCATCACATCGGAAAAATTCTTGCGCATGACAGACACGAAGGGAGCGAACTGTGCTTGCCGAATGCATTGATCCCAAATTGCGGGTCTGCGCCAATAAAGTTGGAAGAGACGCAACAACGCCTTGCCCTCCAGCGTATTGGTGCCCGACATGAGATCGACCAGTGTCTGAGCACGCGTCGACTTGTTGCCGTTGCGCTGCCATTCCGCCATCAGTTTGAAGATGTCCTGGTAATCGCCGGCAACTTCCGTAATGAGCGATCCCAAGGCGCTGCGCGAAAAGGTGTCCTCAGACTCTTCCTCAATCACATTGCGGAATTGCCGGAGCGCATCTCGCACGTGCGGAGCGGTAGCATCGCGTTTTTCAGCTTCGAGCAGGAATTCCGCCAGCCAGTCATAGCCCACAGGAATCCAGCCATCGTGGTCGGGTTCCGCTTGATTCGAATCCAGCAGAATATGAACGCCGGTGAAGCCCTCAAATACCTTCTCCAACTGCTTACGATAGTGCTTGAGCTGGTTCTTCGATTGTGCGGAGCCAAACTTGTTTTCGATCGCAATGTAGCGTCGGCGGCCCGGATCCACTACGAGCACATCGAGCGAACGCCCCGCAAGTTCGACCTCCGTAGTGACCACGGCAGCCGAAAATCCCTCGGTTTGCACATTCGACGGCGCAAGAAAGCGGCGCGTCTGAATATCAAGGTCGACCTCACCGCTTTCCCACCACGCTCGCACGAGCAAAGATTGGATCGCGCGATCACTCAGTCCGTGTCCCTCGCTCGGATCGAGCAGCCATGCGATGAAGCGCGACACATTGACTTCCTTGGGGTAGCAGATCCTCAGCGGTTCCCATGTTGCCGATGACGTCACGAGACGCATGACGTTCGTATCCCCGAAAAAAGCGTCAATCAGTGATTCGGTTGTATTAGCCATTATTATGTTTGAACGGTGTTGTTTATCGCGCCGGAGCGTCGCGAGCGCGTCGCTCCGGCGACGCCCATTGTATGACGCGTTCGGCTCGCGCCTGTCGGCCTGGCACTCGCCCTTATGCAAAACTCACAGCAAGCAGATCGGATGGCGTGTCCGTGACGACTTCTTCGTCCGGCGCCCCACCCCGGAGCGATCGCCAACAGAGCGCTCGACCGGAACCAAAAAGCCGCTCCCTATCTTTCATTTTTCACCTCCCTGTCACCGTGCGCGACCGAGGCAATTTGATGTGCGGCTCGGCGCAAGATAGTCCATTACAAACCTTCCTCGTCGGTAAGACTTAACACGGAAAATCGCGAAAAATTTCATTCTCACGGATTGCTACGCCGCGTTTCGCGTTAACCGGAAGCCGCTTCCGGCCGATCAAACATCGCCGCCCCGCTCACCTGCGCGACCTCGCGATTTTCGCTGAAATCCCCTGATTGACGGGCTTTCTCGCCAGCAAGCGCACCTCGGAATGCCACTCGATCTCGCGACTTCCAACGCCATGTCGCGCAGAATTTTCCAGCGCCGAAATACCTCGAATCCCCAATCATTACCGTGAAAGGCCGCCTTCATCGACCTTCCACGCGCCAAACACGTCTCGAAAAACACCCGCATCACGCCTCCTCGCGCGCCCGCTTGCGCCCCCCCGTCGCTGCGCACAACACGAGGCCAGACAAGGCTTGCACGGAACGCGCCTTTTTCTCGCGACCGCCTTCGCCGCCACGATTCCAGGCAGCGTTTTTTCGGTCCGCGCGCGCCCTTTTTCCTTCCCTGTCTTGCGCATTTGTATACCCCCGGAAGGACTCGTAAGGCATAAGCCAATGCCCCCGTTGATTCTTGCTTCACGCAACAGACTCAGACGCGAAGATGCTATCGCCGCTCGTCGACTACTTCCCCTATCGACGTAACGCGGGGGCGCGCACCCCTCTCCGTGCGCCCCCTCCTTTTTGTGTCAATCCGCCCAGGAGGCCCATCATGACCAGCCCTATCGGCTCCAGCAGCGTCGGCCACTCGTCGCCCTTGACGACGTTCGACCCTAACCGCAACAAGAACTCCGGCTCGGCAGGCTACGCCGGTAACAATTCCGCCCAACCGGAAACCGTGCATCCCGGCACGCCGGTCGGTCCGCTCGGCCACAACATCAATACCACCGCATGACGAATTCGCTGTCGCAAGAGGCGCCGCTGAAGGCTAAGCGCGCACATCATCTGTCGCGTGTGGCATTGCATGGGCTGCGCGCCGCTGCGGTGATTGCACTCGCCAGCCTCACCCTGCCGCTCGAAGGTTGCGCGGTGGCGGCATTACCTTGCCGGCTCGTCTCGGCGACGGTGAAGATCGTGCCGGTGGTTGGCCATCCCGCTGCTGTGCCGTTCGACGCGTGCGCGGCGGCTATCGACTGATCGAGGCCACTCGATGAAACGGGCGTCATTGACCGCTTTCCTGACCTGCGCTGCCGCTGCGGCGCTTGCCGGCGCGCTGGCCGCTCCGGCTTGCGCGCACACGAGCTTCGAAGGGCGCATCACGCCGCTCCCGACGCCCGCGGTCAGCGCATCGGCCGGTGCATCTGCCAGTGCAACTGTCAGCGCACCTGCCAGCGCGCCTGCCGTCGTGCAGGCGAACGCCGTGGCAGCACACGCTGCCTCCGCGCCTGCGCCCGCGCCGCAAAAGACGGCCAGCGCACAGGCGCCACGCAGCACGGTCAAGAAGCGTCGCCCGACGCCTGTTGTCGCGACGGCGCGCAGCCGCGCCGTCGCGCAAGACGACACGCCCTTCTCGTTTCGCGGCATTCCGCTCGGCATCACGCTGACCGATCTGCGCGAGGCGAACACGGTGCGCGCGACGCCGCACGAAAGCGCGCTCGTCTGCGAAACCGACGTGGCCGGCGGCGACATCGGCATGCCGTTCAAGAGCTATGCGAGCCTGACGATCGCGTGCCGCTGGGCACATCGCACGCCGCAAGGCTGGACGCCTTCCCACGCCGTCGTGGACGGCGTGCCCGCCAGCGAACACGTGCTGCGTTTCGCGCACGACAGCGCGGGCGGCCCGCTGCGTCTCTATGAAATGTCGTTCGTCGTGGATGCCGCAACCGCCTTCGATCTGCGCGATCTGCTGGCCGCGCGTTACGGCGCACCGCATATGCGCGGCGACCCGGAACTGCCGCTGCTGGAATGGGACAACGCATCGAGCACGATCACGATCTGCCTGATGCCCAACGGCGGCCACGCCACGCTTACTTACCTGCTCAAACCCGTCAGCCCGCGCGCGAAAGGCATCGAACGCGCGCTCAAGATCAGCCAGTTCGACGAAGGCTGATCCCCAGCACGTGACCTGACCCGACGACTCCCTCACGCGAGCGCTTCTTACCTATGCTTTCCAATCAATCGCACTCCTTACCTTACCGCAAGCACTTCGCGCGCTGCTCTTTCGCGCTGCCGCGTGTGCTGCTGTGCGCAACGGCATTCGCTGCGTTCTCGGGGTGCGCCGTCTCGCCCGACTCGATCGTCAACACGCCGATGACGCCGCCGCTCGCGGAGCCGCCGCTGAACGTGAACACCAGCGGCTCGATCTATCAGCAAGGCACCGCGCTCGCGCTGTATGAAACGCCGCGTGCGCAGCGTATCGGCGACGTGCTGACCATCCGCCTCTCCGAAACTTACACCGGCGCCGACAACGCAGCCGCGTCCGCCAAGCGCGACAGCACCATCACCGCCACTGCCGCCGATCAGTCGACGGGCGCGGCGGCGCGTCTGGCGCACCTGTTCAATATCGGTTCGGCGTCGACGACGTTCAACGGCACGGGCAGCCACACGCTGTCGAGCGACATGTCGGGCACGCTGGCCGTCACGGTCATCAGCAAGACGCCGACGGGCAATCTCGTGGTGTCGGGCGAGAAGATCATTGCGATGAGCGGCGAGCATCAGCGCCTGCGTCTCTCGGGCATCGTCAATCCGAACGACGTCGAGTCGGACAACTACGTGGATTCGAGCAAGATCGCCAACGCGCGCATCGAGCAGGTGGGTCGCGGCATGCTCAACGACGCAACCACGGTGGGCTGGCTGCAGCGCATGTTCCTGAGCGTGCTCACGTTCTGATGCCGCTTTGACGGGTCCGCAAATGCGGACTCAGCAAGCAAAAACGGCGCGCCTCGATGGCGCGCCGTTTTGCATTTCATCGCGAGCTTTCAGGCGGCCCGAACCGCGCCGCCTGAATCAGGCGGCTCACTCTTCCTGGGCCGCGTCGGGCATCTCACCCGCGTATTCGCTGTAACGTTCGGCAAAACCCACTTCGCCATCCGGCACGAACACATAGCCGTGACCCCAGACGGTTTGCAGATAACGCGGCTCGGACGGATCGGTTTCGATCAGCCGGCGCAGGCGCCAGATCGCCACGTCGAGACTGCGGTTGCGATAACGCCCCGCCTCGCCGTAGACGATTTCGATGATGCGCTCGCGCGACAGAATCGTCATCGCGTGATTGACGAACAGCTTCAGGAACGCGAATTCGCTCGAACGCAGCGGAATGCGTTCTTCGTCGCGATAGAGTTCGCGCGAGCGGAAATCGAGTTCGTACGGGCCGAAGCGGAACGACGCGCGGCTTTCCGGCGCGCCCGTCGAGTTGGCCACGCTGCGTCGGCGCATGACCGTGCGGATACGCGCGGCCAGCTCGCCCGGATCGAAGGGCTTGCCCACGTAATCGTCGGCGCCGAATTCGAGGCCGAGCACGCGGTCGATCACCTCGTTGCGCGCGGTGAGCAGGATCACGGGCAGATCGTCGCCGCTTTCGCGCAGCGCGCGCAAGGCGCTGATGCCATCCAGCTCCGGCATCATGATGTCGAGCACCACGACCTGCGGCCGTTCGGTGCGCAACTGCTGCTGCAAGGCGCGCGCGGACGGCAGCTTCGTCACGGTGAAGCCGCGCATTTGCAGATATTCGGCGGTAACGTCGCGTACGACGGGATCGTCGTCGACGAGAAAGATATTATTTGCCATGCACAAATCGTAAGGGACGCAAACGGACCGGCATAGGCCCGCCGCCTTTCCATTCCTTTCCTGAATATGCGGCGTGAAAGACTAGAAGCCGCGCGAAGCCGACTCGAACGTCGAACCCAGTTGCGTCTGATCCACCACCATCGCGTCGAGCAGGCCCTTGAGCTTCACGGCCGCGCTCGAATAGCGGTCGGTGCCGAGCCCGCGCACTTCGTAGCGCGCCGTCACCGCAATATGGTTATGCATGAAGATCGTCAGATTGATGGTGGACAGGTAGGCGCGGCTGTCGTCGCTGAAGGTCGGCTTGCCGAACTCGATCGACGCGTTATAGACCAGCCGCCCTTCGCACGTGACCGGCTCGGTGCCCGGACTGTAGACATCCGAACGCACGCCGCGCTGCGACAGCACGAGTTGCAGCGACGGCACGAAATCGGCGGACGTGACCATCGGATTGTTCTCGATGCAGATCGAGGCGAGATTCACCGGACGGCCGGTCACGAACTTCGGCGACGAGTAATTCGACGCCACCGCATAACCGGCCTGGATCACGGAGCCGGTCGCATCGGCGGCGGTAATCAGCGTCCAGGCGCAGCCATTGAGCGCGAGCGCAGCGCCGAGCGCGGCGGCCAGGCGGACCGCGCGGCGGACGTTGGAGCGGATTTCGTGTGGCATGAGAACGATGACATGACGCGTCGATGGGCTGCGTGCGCGACGCGACTTAGCGCGGGCGGCAGGGCTCGTCATGCATCATCGCGGCAAAGCGCGCCACACGATGGGCTGGACATCGGCCATTGTTGGCAAGCGCTTTCCACTTCTTCGCAAATCTCCCATCAGGTAAGGACATGAAAGCAGGCGCAGCGCTCGGAGGCCGTTAAAATGGCCGAACAGCTTACCGCACGAGTAATGGATGAAATGTTTCGTAAGCGGTGGACGCAATCGACCCGTTGAGCGCCGCTTTGCGTCAGAGGCGCTGAGCTATTGTTCTCATCGCGGCGCCTGGCGCCGTGGCGACGCCGGACTAGCCGCCCGTCGTCCCCCGCTATTTCAAACAACATCGTGCCTGCCATGAATCGAGAACAGAAAATCCGTCGCGCTCACTCCCTTCGCCGCGGCCTGAACGTCGCTGCGCTCGCGCTATTCGCGTCGCTCGCCGGTTCGCCGTTCGCTCAGGCGGCGAGTTTTCATTGCCCGCACAACGCCTCGGCGTCCGAGCGCCTCGTGTGCAACGACCCGACGCTGTCCGCGCTCGACGACAAACTCGCCGCGCTCTATCACAGCGCAATCGACGCGACGCCCGACTCGACGGCGCTCGAAGCCGACCGCGTGAGCCAGTGGCAATGGCGCCAGCACAACTGCAAGGACAAGGCTTGCGTGACGGACTGGTATAACCGCCGCATCGCCGAACTCCAGGGCGATCTGCAACACGGCAAGCAGGCCACCGTGCAGCGCGTGAAGGACGGCGTGGCCGATCAGCATCTGGCACCGTCCGCACAGGACGCCGTGCTGGAAATGAAGGGCATCGACGCTGCGCCGAAGGGCCAGAACGACAAGCCGGCGCCGACGGCCGACGGCTCGAAGCCTGCCGCGAAGACGGGCGCGAAGCTCGCCGGCGCGCACACCGACGCCTCGCTGCATCTGGAAAAAATGCCGAGCGGCGTTGCTGCCGACGCGCGCCAGAAGCATCTCGCCGACTCGCACACGCACGCTATCCCGGCTGACGAAGTCGCCCCGGTCAAGTCGGCCAAGCCGGCCGCCACCGCGGAAACCTCGGCCAAGGCCGCCAGCATGGCAGGTTCGGGCACGGCCTTCGCGAAGGCCGCGGGCATCGCTTCGCTCGACGCGCCCGCCGCTGCAAAGCCGGCCGCCGCGCATTCGTCGGAAGAAAAGCCGGCGGACGCCGCCGCGACCGACGCGACGCACGCCGCCCAGGCATCGGCGCAGGAAAGCTCGCTCGCCGCGAAGTAAGTCACGCCGCGGTGATGCAGCAGTGACGCAGCCGTCACGAAGCCAGCGCGGCGAAACCCGCCGCGCGATTCAATCTGGGGATTCAGGCGTGATTCAAGCGCGCCCCCCCCCATCGCGACCCCGTCGCAATCCAATCGCAAGTAAGCCGGAGTAAGAAATAGAAAGAACGCCGCTATTCTGTAAGCCGTCGATACGAATTAAAATTTCACGATGAGTCCACACGTTCTCATCGTCGACGACGATCCGGTCGTGCGCGATCTTCTCTCCCGCTTCCTGCGGGCCAACGGCTTCGAGGCCTCGGTCCTGCACGACGGCACGCATCTCGGTCAGCGTCTCGAACGCGAGCGGCCTGCTGTCGTCGTGCTGGATGTCATGATGCCCGGCACCGACGGCCTGCGCGCCCTCGCCGCCCTGCGCGCGAAAGGCGACGACATTCCCGTGATCTTCGCTTCGGCGCGCGGCGCGGTCGCCGACCGCATCGCGGGCCTGACGCTCGGCGCGGACGACTATGTCGCCAAGCCGTTCGATCCGCAGGAATTGTTGCTGCGCATCCAGACCGTGCTGCGCCGTCGCGGCGCGGTGCCCGCGGGTGCGCCGGAAGCGCGCGAACGCTGCCGTTTCGGCCCCTTCGAACTCGACTTCGCCACGCGCACGCTGCTGCGCGACGGCGAGCGCGTGGCGTTGCGGGACGGCGAATTCGCCTTGTTGAAGGTCTTCACACGACACCCCTACCGCGTGCTCTCGCGCGTGCTCATTCACGATCTGCTGCATGCCGACGGCCTCGAATTCCACGAGCGCAGTCTCGACGTGCCGATCTGGCGCCTGCGCCGCGTGATCGAAGACGATCCCTCGCAACCGCGTTTCGTGCAAACGGTACGCGGCAAGGGCTATGTCTTCGTGCCGCTGCGCGAAGGCGAAGTCGCCGATCCGGGCGCCCACGACGCCCAGGATGCCGAACCCGGCGCATGATCGCCTGAATGCATGAACAATCCGTTGAATACGCTGTTCGGGCGCATGGCGCTGATGTCGGCGCTCGTGCTGTTCGCGATTCAGGCGTGCTGGTTCGTCGTGTTCGCGCCGCAGCCGCGCCGCCATGAAGTCGAGGGCTTCGAGCGCGGCCTGCTGCTGATGCTGCACGCCACCACCGGGGCGGCGCCCAACGAGCTCGAACTCGCGCCCGCGCTGCGCGTGCACCTCGTGCCGACCTGGAACATGCCCGCCGACGTGAAGCTCGAAGTGCCGAAGCGCGAGCCGCTTTCCGATCTGCGCCGCCAGTTGCTGCGCGATCTGCCCGCGGGCACCGAAATTCTCGCCGACACGCGCCATCGCGCGACGCTCTGGGTGCGCTTCCCCGGCCACCCCACGTGGATCGTCGCGCCCATCGACCTGCCGCCGCCGCCGAATCTGGTCCCGCAATTCGCGTCGATGCTCGCGGTCTCGCTGCTGCTCGCGCTGCTCGCGGTGTGGCAGATGCAGCGTCCGCTGTCGATCGTCGCGCAGACCGCGCGCGCGTTCGGCTCGGGCAATCGTCCGCCGCCTGTCGACGAACTCGGTCCGCGCGAACTGCGCGAATTGATCGGCTCGTTCAACGGCATGATGAAGCAGCTCAACGAAGCCGATGACGATCAGGCCATCATGCTCGCGGGCGTGGCGCACGACCTGAAGTCGCCGCTCACGCGCCTGAAGCTGCGCGCGAGCATGCTGGGTTCCGAGCGCGAGCGCGAACAGTTCACGCGTGAAGTCGATTCGCTCAACGACATCGTGCAGCAGTTTCTGGAATTCGCGCGGCAACGGCCGGAATCCGGTCCCGAAGTGGAAGTGGATGAGCTATTGCGCGAGCAGTTTTCGTCCGATACGGCCGAAGAAGAAGACACGCTGTTCCGTCTCGATCTGCGCGCCGGTTCGAGCTTCCGCATGCCGCGTACGCTGCTCGACCGGCTCGTGTCGAATCTCGTCGACAACGCGCTCGAACACGGCGAGCCGCCGGTGGAAATCGGCACGCGCCGCGAAGGCACGAACTGGATCATCGAAGTGCGCGATCACGGTCCCGGCATTCCTGCCGAGCGCGTGGCGGCGGCGCTCAAGCCCTTCGTGCGTCTGGACGAAGCACGCGGCGGCGAAGGGCATTGCGGACTCGGCCTCGCCATCGTGACGCGCCTCGTGCGCAATCAGGGCGGGCGCTGCGAAGTGTCGAACCATCCCAAAGGCGGTCTGCGCATCAAGATCGCGTTTCCTGCCGCCTGAGAAACCTGAGAAGCCAGAGATTGCCAGCCAGTGCTAGCGCGTGCCGGATATCGCCTGATATCCGTCGATATCGCTCGATGCCGCGCGCCGCTTACACCACGAGGCGGCCGCGCAGCAGATCCACGGTCGTCGACGACAGACCGAGACCCGCACCGAGATAACGGTTCAGATCGCCGAAGCCCTTTTGCAGCGCATCGAACGCGGTCTGCAGATAAGCGGCTTGCACGGGCGGTGAGAGATTGGCTTCGTCGACGCCCGTCGAGCGCCACGCATTCGTCAGCAGAAAATCCTTCACGACGATTTCCAGCGGCACGTTCGCGATCAGCAGCAAGAGCGCGCTCGCCCATCCCGCCACGTCCACGCCCATTCCGCCCACCACCACGACCGGCCCGCCCGCCTGCGCGATCTGTTCGAGCAGCGCGCCGTAAGCCATGCATTGCGTGCGGCCCATCACGAACTCGCGCCAGTGCGCCTGCATGGCCGAATCGAGTTCGGGACCAGTGAGGCCCGCGAACGACGGCGGCGCGTGCGTGCCGAGCACGTTCAGCGAGACATAGCTCGCGGTGCTGACCGACGTGTCGGGCGTGGTGTCGGATTCGACCGGCGTGCGCAGATCGTAGACAGCCGCGAGCCCGATGCCTTCGAGCGTGGGCGTGTCGGCCGTGCTCACGGTGAGCGCATCGGAGCGGTAAATGATGGCGCGGCGAAAGTGCGCGCCGTCGCTGGTCGAGTAACCGGGCGCCGCGCCGCCCACGTCGCGGAAATTCGCCACCGAATTCATGACCGGGCTGGGTGCGTCCTGCGGCCCGTCTCCGCCCGTGTAATCGCCACCGCACGCGCTCAGCAACGTGCTGCTGCAACCGCCCAGCGCCAGCACGCTCATGGTGCCCTTGAGCAGCCGGCGGCGCGGCGGACTGGCCGGCCCAGCGCCGCGCCGGCACGCGAAGTCGCCGGACAAGGGCGCGGGAACGCCCTTGTGCGCTTCCTTGCGCGACGAAGAACTGGCGGAAAAACGAAGAATCATCGGTTAGCAGCTAATGGGTGAGGCGCGCGTGGCAAGCGGGCCGCTGCAACGTCGGTGCGTCGCATGCATTCGGAGAGACGAAGTTTACCGGCAGATGACCCTGAAAGGGTTACGACGCAAGACTCGGTAATAATTCGTAGGACACCGTGACGGGGCGTGAGCGTCGAGATGACGCGCCTCACGCGCGCGGCCGAATGATAAATCGCCATAAAAAACGGGGTCGAGAAGATTTTTGCGGCAAATTCTTTCCAGAACTTACTTATTCCCAAAAATTAGAAAGCATTACATGAAGCGCCGTCCATTCCAGTGGCCGATTCGCCCGATAATGCCCGTCGCAGCCCGCAATTTCTTATTAAATCCTGTAAATTCTTTCTAAATATTATTCTTGACGCTCGTTTGCGCGCTCCTATAATCGCCCGTGAATTCAGGCATTTAGGCCTGATTGTCGCGGCAGTACTCACTGCCCATGGAGTTCTAAGTCATGTACAAAGGCAGTGTGACCGAGGAAGCGCGCGAGGTATTGCGTGCAATCGAGCTGATCCAGCTTGGCGCTCGCATGCCGGTGCTCGAAAAGGAACTGACGCTCTCGAGAAATCGCCTGATTCGTCTTTATCGCGAACTCAAGAGCGCTTCGCCGCCCAAAGGCATGCTTCCGTTTTCGGCCGACTGGTATTTCACGTGGTTACCGAATATTCACGCTTCGCTTTTTTACAACATCTTCCTGTTCCTGAAAGACGAAGCGAAATGCAGCCGGCTCGACGCGCTCACGCGTGCGTATCGGCTCTATATCGAGCACTGCGAATGCGCTGAGACCGAGCGCGTGCTCAGCTTCACACGCGCCTGGACGCTGCTGCGCTTCTTCGAAGGCGGCCTGCTCGCGCTCACGCGCTGCACGGTCTGCTCGGGCCGCTTCGTGCGCCATGCGCGCGATGCGATGAAACCGGCGACCTGCTGCATCTGCCAGCCGCCTTCGCGCGCCGGCGTCACGCGCGCGATGCTCGCGAGCCGCGAACTCGCGCAGGGCACGCAAGAGGCAAGCGATGCCGCCGATGCGGGCACCGCAGCCGACAAGTCAAAGTCGACCAGCAAGCGCAAGGCGGCCTCACCGTTGAGCGAGATCTCCGACGCGATGCGCGACACCATCGCCGAAGTCAAACGCGCCGTCGATCCCAACCGCAGCGCGAGGAATGGCGCCATCGGCGGTCCGTCGAGCGGCCCATCGGGCAAGATGCCGGGCAACCCGTTCCTGCCGGCCTCGGTTCCCGCCTGACGTTCAAGCGAAAGCGCGCCGCCCGCGCGCTTTACAGATCTTCCTTTTCCGCAGCGGCCAGCAAGGCGCGAATGTCGCTCGCGCACAGACGGCACACTGCTTTGCCATCCTGACTAATGTGCTGCGCCTGGCGGCTCTCGCACAACTGCGCGGCCACTTCGATCGCATGCGCATGGGCGGCCTGCCAGATCTCCCAGGCGATCTGCGCGCCGCTTTGGGCGTATTCGTCGTTGGGCGCGCGTTCGAGCGCGTCGGGCTGTTGTGCATGCGCACGCACATAATGCGCGCGGTAGAGCGCCTCGAAAACCTTGCGTCGCGAAGGCCGCGTCACACGGGGCTCCCCATCGGGGTTGCCGATATTCCGCTGCGCGAGGGCTTCGTCCACATTCGCCTCAAAGGAGTGCTGTTTCATGCAAACGACATTGTGACAGGCCATGCTGGACAAGGGGTCTCGGAATACCGCGAATTTCTTCGCGTTATTCGTTGACCGCTCGAAGCGGACAACGTGGGATTATGGTTGTTGTGTAAAAAAATAGAAGGAACCGACCATGCAACTCGGGGGTACGACGGCGTTTTCCGGCGGGGGTGCCGCAACGCACAAGTTCAACGACGACGCGGCGGCAGTTCAGGCTGCCCAGGCAGCGCAGGCGACGACGGACACGAAGTCCTCCTCGTCGACCGATGCCGCGCCCGACGCCGTCAAGTCGCAGGACGACGCCGTGCGGATTTCGCCGCAAGGCTATGCCGCGGCGGCCAACGACGACAGCATCGACGACGACGGCAACGAGCTGAACGTGGACGACAGCGGCGATAGCGCCACGACCGACGCGAGCGCCGATGGCACCGACGGCGGCACCGCCATCGCCGACTCCTCGGACAGCGGGCAGACCGACGCGTCCGCGGACGGCAACGGCGACGCCGCGGCGAACGCGCAGCCCATGAAATCGCTCGTCTACGGCGCATTCGGCCTCGAACGCCCCGACCAGGAGCCCGATCCGAACCAGGCTTACAGCACCGGCCGATGGATCGCGGCAGCCATTACCGTGGGCGGCATCGTTTCGCTGTTCATCTAGGCGGAACGCCGTAAAAAACGGGGTAAAGACGCCAGAATGGCGTCGAATAGCAATCTGTTATGCATAAGAGGAAAGAAAGGCGCTGCGTCGGGTGACCCGGCTCGACTACAATCGCATTTCACCCGAATCACCGCCCGATTCATTTGCCGGGATTGCGATGACCAGCGCCCTCCATCCGTCGTTCTCCATTCTCTTCGTCGACGACGATGAGATTTCGCGCGTGCATTTCGCGCGCGCCATGCACGGCCTCTACCCGGTGCACATCGCGCGCGGCGCGGAAGAAGCCATGAGCGTGCTCGCGCAGCACGGCGCGGAGATCGCGGTGCTGGTGACCGACTTCCGCATGCCCGAGCGTGACGGCGACCAGCTGCTCCACGAAGTCGCGCAGAAATATCCGCAGATCGTGCGCATTCTGGTGACGGCCTATGCCGACAAGGACATGCTGCTGAACACGGTGAATACGGGCAACGTGTTTCGCATCCTCGAAAAGCCGCTGCGCATGGAAGCCGTGCGCGACGTGCTGCAACAGGCGGTCTCGCGCTATACCGAACGCGAGACGCGCCAGCAGCGCCTGTTGGCGATGGACGAAACGCTCGCGTTTCTCGCGCACGAACTGAACACGCCGTTGGCGACCATCGCGCTGTTCGCGCGCACCATCGAAAACGACGTATCGGGCGAATTCGACCCGCAATCGCAGACGCGCATCGCGAACGCCGCTTCGTCGATGCTCAACAACACGCAGTATTGCCTCTCGCTGATTTCGTCGTTCTGGGCCACGCTGCACAAGAACGGCGGATCGCAATCGCTCTCGCGCGACGGCACGCGCGAAGTGAGCGCCACGCGCCTGATCGCCACGCTGCTCGACACCTATCCGTTCGCGGCCGCGCAGCGCGACTGGATCACCGTGGACGTGCAGCAGGATTTCGTCGTGCGCGCGATGCCCAATTGCGTCGCGCTCGTGCTCTCCTCGCTGCTGTCGAACGCGCTGCGCGCGCTCTCGAACGCCGCCACGCCCGCGCTGCATATCGAGGTGCTCAGGAACAGCGAGCATGAGATCCGCGTGCGCGACAACGGCACGGGCATCGCGCCCGACGTGAAGGCGCGGCTGCTGCAAGACCCCGTCACCACGCACGCCGAGGACGGCGGCCACGGCATGGGCATGATCTTCTGCAATCGCATCATGCGCTCGTTCGGCGGCAGCCTGCGCATCGACTCGGACTGGGGCGCGGGCACCACCGTCACGATGGGTTTCGGCAACCCGCACAAGCCCAGCGAAATGCACTGAGCCCGCTGGCGCCTCACTCGTCGTTCAACGCATCGCGATAACCGCTCGCCGCCGACGACGCCACGAAATAGCGCTGCAACGCATCGGCGGAACGATTGCCGAGCGCCGTGACCTGCGCGAGCCAGTCGTCTTCCGTGGGCCACTGACCGTCGAGCACACGCGGATAAATCTGCCGCACGTACAGGTGCAGCGCCTTCGCACCGATATTCCCGCTAATGCCCAGCAGCAGATGCAGCGTGAAATGCGCCGCCTTCACGTCGCTGGCCTGCGCGCTGTTCGCCAGTTGCGCGAGCAACGTGCGGATCTGCGCGATGCCTTTGAGGAAGGTCTGGTCGAGCATGTCGAGCGATGCGAGTTCTTCCAGATGCGTGTCGTCGAGCAGGTCGGTATCGACGCGGGCGATCTGGCTGACCGCGTGGGCCACACCTGCCTCGGCGGTCGCACTCGCAACACTTGCGACACTCGCCGCGCTCGCTACGCGGCTCACGCTGGTCGCGCGCACGAGCGGCCTGCGCGGCGTCTCCGCCGGCTCCGGCGCACTCGCGACAGGCGTCTGCGCGAACTGGCGCGCGAGGCACGCGTAGAGCGCGCCCACGCGCACCGGCTTGATCATCACCTCGTTCATGCCCGCGTCGAGACACGCGCGCAGCGCTTCCATATCCGACTGGCCCGTCAACGCGACGATGGGTGCCTTCGCATAGGCGTCGTCGCGCGCGCGGATCGTCGCCGCCGTTTCCACGCCGCCCATGCCCGGCATGTTCACGTCGATCACCAGCGCATCGATCGCGAGCCCTTGATTCAGGCGCTCCAGCACGCCCAGGCCGTTCTCGGCCTCGATCACGCTCGCGCCGCAGCGTTCGAGATAGCTCTTGGCGACCATGCGGCTATAGGTGTCGTCGTCGGCGACGAGAATGCGCTTGCCCGCGAAGCCGTCGAAGCGCCGGTTGCGGCGGCTGCGATCGACGTTCTCCATCAGCGTTTGCAGCGCGCTGATCAGCTCGACCATGCTGATCGACTTGCCGATCGTTTCGTCCATGCCCGCGCCCTGCGCGAGTACGCGCGCGACGCTATGCGGCTCCGACGTATAGCCCACGATCAGCGCATTCCAGTTCGCGTGCGCGCGGTCGGCGCGAATGCGTTCCGTGGTCGTGTAGCCGTCGAGCCCCGGCATGTTGATGTCCATGAGGATCAGGTCGAACGGCGCGGCGTCCTGCAACAGCGCGAGCGCCTTCACGCCGCTTTCCGCCTCGCTGACCTGCGCGCTCACGCCGGACAGCGCCTGGCTCACGCGTGCGCGCTGGCCCGCGTCGTCGTCGACGAGCAGGATATGTTTGTGCGCGAAGAATTGCGTGGCGCGCGCGAGCGCCTGTTGACGATGCGCCGCGACTTCGGTTTCCGACACCGCCGGAAAATCCAGCGTGAACTGCGTGAACTTGCCCACCTCCGAACGGCAGCCGATGCTGCCGCCGAACGAACGCATGGCGCGCTGGCAATACGCAAGACCGAGGCCGGTTCCGGCCAGGTTGCCGTGCGTGCGGAACGGCACGAACAGATGCGACATGACCTCGGCCGCGATGCCCGGCCCCGTATCGTGGACGATGACCTTTTGCCGTTCGACGGTCAGCGTTAACGTCGCCGACGGATGCGCGGCCATGTGATGCAGCGCGTTGCGAATCAGGTTGAACAGCGTGAACAGATAAACGGTTTCGTCGACCTTGAACGTGAAATCCTCCAGCACCACGAGGCGCACCTTGCTGCGCTCCTTGCGGTCGCTGAAGCCGTATTCGTCGAGCGCCTTGCGCGTGGCGGCGGCCGCGCTCGCGTAGGTGAGATTGTCGGAACGCACGGGCTTGGCGCTCACTTCGTCGAGCGTCATGGCGATGATGCGCAGGCCGCGATCGATCGCGAGCTGGCCGTGTTCGAGATGCTGCGAAAGCGAGCCCACGCCGCTCGACGACGACACCGCCGACGGCCGCGTTTCGGTCATCGTGGGCAGCGCTTCTTCCATGCGGTCGAGCACGTAGCGCAACTGGCTCAGCGGATTGCGCATCTCGTGCGCGATGGTGCCCGCGAGCGCGCGCAGCGCTTCGTCTTTCGCCTGCGCGGCGATGCCCTTCATGTTGCTGTGACTGAACGTGACTCCCGCGCAAATGCCGAACGCGAACACCGGCAGATACACGAACAGCAGCACGTGCGAATCGACATCGAGCAGACGCGGATCGGCGATCCACGCGCACAGAATGGCCATGCCGACACCGATCGCCAGATTCGTCGCCAATGCCACGAACGACGGAAAAATCGCGATCAGGAAAAACACCATGCCCAGTTCGGCCATCGACCACAGCATCGAATAATGGCCGGAGAGCAGATACCAGGTGAAGAAAAACGGTAGCGTGTACGCTACCGTCGCAAAGTAATACCACGGCAGGAAACGCGCGGCGCCAGAGGGCCAGAAGCGGCGCAGCAACAGCAGCAGACACGCGATCGAACCCACCACGCGCATCGGCAGATTCTCGTTGGGCTGCGGGTCGACGAACGTCCACCAGAACCAGTACAACGGATGGCCGAGCGCGCCAATCACGCCAACGGCCAGCACGCTGTAATCGGACACGTGGTAGGCGTCAACCACCCGCTGCTTCAACACGCGGATGCCTCCTGCAATGGCTCTCATATTATTCTCGATATGCGCTCGCCCAGCCTCAGAACAGGAAGCTGCTGACGTTGAATGACATGCCCGCGCTGCCTACCCAGCAGAGCGCCCGGTCGCCGCGCTTGAGCGCGCCGCTCTCCTTCGCCAGCGCAATGGCCGCGGGAATGGAGGCGGAAACCAGATTACCCGTGTCGGGATAGACGTGATACATCTTGTCCTCGATGCCCGCCTTCGACCCGTAGCCGTGCCACGCCGTCTTCGAGGACGCATGCGTAAACACGATGTCGATGTCCTTGCGCGGGACCGCCAGCTTCGCGAAGACGTCGACCAGTTCGTCCGAGTTCTTGTGCAGATCGTGACCGTACGATGTAAAACGCATGTCGCCGTTCCTGCCGATCCGCTCGGTCGGGTGACAGTACCCTTCGTAGCCGTGGATGGGAATCGTGCACAAGTCGGAAACCTCGGGCTTGCCGCGGAATTCAAAGCGGAAATTATCCGGCTCTTTTGCCACGACCAGCGTTGCGGTGGCGGCTTCGCCGATCGTGAACGATGGTAATGTATATTCGACCTGCGCGTGGTTCTTCAGTGCGAAATTACCGGGATAAAGCGGGCCGCCGTCGAGCATGTTGAACTCGGCGTTCACGATCATTGCGTTGCGATATTGACCCGCCTTGAACAGGCTGTCCACGATCGACATGGCGCGCGTCCAGCTCATGCAGGCATCCACCACGTCGAAGCATTCCGCATTCACGAAGCCCAGCGCGCTCGCCATCATGTGGCTGTTGCCCGGCTCCAGAAAGCCGCGCCCGATGCCCACGAAAATGAACAGCTCGACCTGCTCGGGCCGCAGATACGACTCCGAGAGCGCCTGGCGCGTGGCCATCGCCACATGATCGATCGGCGATTCGTGCTTGCCGCACCAGCGCCGGTTCACGAGGCCGCTGCGGTCGAGCAGCGTCTTGATGGTCCGCAGCGTTCTATCGACATCGCCTTCGAATTCCGAGGAATGAAAGCGGATCAAGTCCACGACTTCTTCGTTTGAAACGACCCGTGTCGGAAGGCTCACTGCCACATTCTTGATAAGCATAGAAAATCCGTGAAAACGTAGATGGATGAACAAGAAAGATTGCGCACGCAATGCACGCACAACACACGCAACACAGACGCACCTCAGTCGCGGCGTTCACGGCCTTGCGGCCCTCGTACATTAGCGCTTCCATCGTTATTCACGAATTGCCGACCCTGCTTGCCTGTCGATTTTCGACAGGGCGATCTATTCGGTCGCGGCACTCACGCTCGGCGCCGAATTCTATTATTTCATTGCATTACAGCTAAACCGGATATCGGCATGCGGCGCTTCGAACTTGAGCGCGGCATCCATAAAAAAAGCGCGCTTCGATAACGCGCCAAATGCGTCATCGAAGCGCGCGTTCACTGCACGCCAGCCTTTCTGAAGCGGCTGCTTCAGTTACGGCCCGCCATCACGCCGCCGTCCACGTCCCAGATCGCGCCCGTCACCCAGGCGGCCTTGTCGGACAGCAGGAAGGCGATCACTTCGGCCACGTCCTGGGGCGTGCCCACGCGGCCGATCGGATGGAAGCCGTTGAAGCCTTGCAGCGCGCTCGCGACCTCGGCCTTGGGAATGAAGCCTTCGTAGATCGGCGTTTGCACCACTGCCGGCGACACCGCGTTGACGCGAATCCCGCTGCCCGCCAGCTCCATCGCCAGATGCTGCGTGAGCGCATGCAAACCGGCCTTGGCCATCGAATACGCCGACGACGGCGTGGCCGCAATTGCCTGGCGCGCCCACATCGAGCCGATATTGACGATCGCGCCCGGCCGCCCCGCCGCCACCAGATTCGCCGCCACCTTCTGCGTAATGAAGAAGGTCGCGCGGTTCAGCTGCATGTAGCGGTCGTAGTCGGCATCGCGATGGTCGAGAAAGGGCTTCGGGAAAAACACGCCCGCCGCGTTGACCAGCAGGTCGATGTCCGCGTGCTGTTCGTCGAGCGTCTTGAGCAGCGCGGTCAGGCCGGCTTCGCTGCCGAGATCCGCCGTCATCGCCGCGACCGGACCGAGCGCGGCCAGTTCCTGGCGCGCCGCCTCGGCCTTTTCCTCGCGATGCCCGACGATCACCGCGCTGCCGCCTTCGGCCAGCACCAGCCGCGCCGTTTCCAGCCCCATGCCGCTCGTGCCGCCGACGACCAGCAGCTTCCTGCCCTTGAAGATTTCGCTCATGTTCCACCTCGTAGTGAGTCGATGCGCGCATGCAGGGCGTGGGGGCTTCCCGTAGAAAATCTATCCATGATGGAAAGCGGCCCGGCGTTCGGTTCGGCCCTGATTCGCGCGAATGAATTCGCTTAAAACAAGCCCTATTCTTCGCCTGTTTGCGCACCGCGCCAAACCAGATAAAGTGTTCCTTATCGAAAGAAAAACTTGGTCGCCATGAAGTCGCCCGTGTATCTGAACGCCTTGCGCGCCTTCGAAGCCAGCGCGCGCCACCAGAGCTTTTCCGCCGCCGCGGCCGAGCTTCACGTCACGCCCGCCGCGGTCGGCCAGCTCGTGCGCACGCTGGAGGAATGGCTGGGCGCGCCGCTGTTTCATCGCGGCACCGGCGGACGCGCCCGCCTCGTCGCGACCGAGGCGGCCGAGCGCGCGCTGCCCGATATCCGCGCGGGCTTCGACCGGCTCTCGCTCGGGCTCGAACGGCTCAAGGAAGGATCGGCGAGCGGCGTGCTCACGGTGACCGTGAGTCCGGCCTTTGCCGCCAAGTGGCTGCTGCCGCGCCTCGAACGCTTCCAGCACGCGTGGCCCGACACCGACGTGCGCCTCGACACGAGCCTGAAGCCCGTCGATTTCGTCGCGCAACGCATCGATATCGGCGTGCGTTACGGCGCGGGAAGCTGGCCCGGTCTCACAGCGCAAAAGCTGATGGACGAAGAGGTCTATCCGGTCTGTTCGGCGGCGCTGGCCGGCGAGCGCCGCTTGCGCAAGCCCGCCGATCTGGCGCGCGAGACCCTGATTCACGACCTGTCGATGGACGGCCACGCGGGCTTTCCCAGCTGGAACGCGTGGCTGCGCGAAGCCGGCGTGAGCGGCGTGGCCGCGCTGCGCGGCCTGCGCATCAACAATTCCGCGGCGGTCTTGCAGGCAGCCGTCGACGGACAGGGCATCGCGCTCGCGCGCAGCGTGATGGCGCGCGACGACCTCGCGGCGGGGCGGCTCGTGCGGCTGTTTCCGCAGATCGCGTTCGCGTCGCCGCTGGCGTACTACGCGGTGTACCGGCCGGAATGCGCGAGCCTGCCGAAACTGGCGGCGTTCCGCGACTGGCTGATCGCCGAAGCGAAGGCCTAGCGCCTCAGCACGAAGGCGCGGGGCCGGCCGTGCAATACCCCATCGGCGCGCGCGTGGTGTCGACCACCGGCAGCACGGGCCGCGGCACGGCCACCGCGATCGCACCGCACCATGCGGTATGGCTCTGCCCGGCGTGGCACGGCATGGACGCTTCGAGGCGCGCCTCCGAGTCCAGTTCGCGGGCCTCGCGCGCGACCACGGCGGGCCGCAATTGCGCGTCGAGCCACGACGCAAAACCGATGATGCAACCGGCCACCACCATCAGCACGATCACGCGCGGCTTGTTGGCGCGCAGCGTCGCGAGCAGGCGCGCGGCCCTGGTGTCGCCCGGATTGGCTTGTTTGTGGAGAGCGGCCCTCTCGCCCGCTCCTTCGATCATTCTTGTTGCCACGCTTTCTTCGTCTTGCTGGGGTTCTTGCTGGAGTTTTTTTCTTTGCGTTCCGGGGCGCGCAGCGATGCGCCGCCCCACCTGGTTATCGGCACAGCGGCGCATTAGGAAAGGGCCAGACGCAAATATATTTTCTACAACGGCAGGCGCGCTTTCGGTGCGCTTTATTACGCAGCGCATTCAGCCAATTGAAAGGTTTTGCCATTTAAAACCCGCAATTACAGCGCGCCCCGCCGGGCATTCAAATTGCTCCAGCGCGCGAGCCGCGTGCGCGCGGTTTTCCCGAGACTTTCACGCAATCCGCATCCTTTTTGTATGATTGCGTTTGCATCGATTTGACTTTCTCTTATCCACGATGGGGCGGGGCTCCCACGCGCGGAATACGCATCAAAGCCGGTCGATATGCCCGCCGGCCGCGCTTTCGCCCATAAAAATCGGAAAAAAATGCAAGCCGTGAACGCGATCGATCCACTGCGCTTCAGACGCATCATTCAAAGAAACGTCGCGCTGCCGCTATTGGCCGGCCTGGCGACCGCCGTGGCCTTCGTGGCGCTGATCGTCTACCTCGTTTCGACGATGAGCTGGGCCGAGCACTCCGAACGCGTAATCGGCGACGCTTACGAGCTGCTGCGCATTCAGGCCGACCGCGAATCGAGCGTGCGCGGCTTTCTGCTCAATGGCGACGAACGCACGCTGTCCACCTACGAGGTTGGCAAGCCGCGTTTCGCGGCGCAACTGCAAACGCTGAACGGACTCGTCACCGACAACCCGCCGCAGATCGAGCGGCTCTCGCGCGTGCACGCCATCGCCGCGCAATGGGACGCGTCCACCGCCGACGCGATCCGCTTGCGCCGCGATCACGACAGCGTACTCGCCACCGTGGAAAACGAACGCGGCAACGCCAGCGCCGACGCCATCCGCCGCGAATTCAGCGACTTTCTCGCCGAGGAACTGCGTCTGCGCCAGGAGCGCACCGCCGCCGCGCGCCAGTTGACCGTGGTGACCGTCGCCGTCTTTCTCGCGCTCACGCTGCTCGTGAACGGCCTGCTCGCCTGGCTCGGGCGGCGTGAAATGACCTCGCTGTCCACGACCTACGACGACGCGCTGCGCGGCCAGGCCGATCAGGCCCAGGCGCTCGCGGAACAGGTCTGGCTGCGTTCGGGCCAGCGCCTGCTCGCAGAAAGCGGCATGGGCAAGGAAGCGCTCGCCGACGTGGGCGGCGCGATGCTCGACTGCCTCGCGGGCTATCTGAGCGCGAGCGTCGCCACGCTCTATGTGCGCGACGCGCGCGACGGCGCGCTGCGCCGCGTGGCGACCTTCGGTTTCGGCGACGAAAGCGCGTACAACGTGCCGCAATTGCAGGACGGCCAAACGCTCGTCGGCCAGGCCGCCGCGTCGCGCCGCGTGATCGAACTGAAAGAAGCGCCGGCCGGCTATCTGAAGGTCGAATCGGGACTCGGCTCGGCCTCGCCCGCCTCGCTGCTGATCGCGCCCATCGACGCCTCGGGCCGCATCAACGGCGTGGTCGAACTCGGCTTCATGCGCGCGCTGCTGCCGCGCGACAACGAGTTTCTTTCGCGCGTGAGCAGCACGATGGGCGACCTCGTGGAAGGCGCGGTCTCGCGCGAGCGACTGCAGGAATCGTATTCGCAATCGCAGCAACTGAATCACGAATTGCAGGTGCAGCAGGAGGAATTGCGCGTCGCGAACGAAGGTCTGGAAGAACGCGGCCGCGCGCTGATGGATTCGCAATCGCGCCTCGAAGCGCAACAGGTCGAACTCGAACAGACCAACGTGCAGCTGGAGGAATACGCGCGCCGCCTCGAAATGCAGAAGAGCGAACTCGAACGCGCGCAAGGCGACCTCAAGCGCAACGCCGACCGCCTCGCGCAAGCGAGCCGCTACAAGTCGGAATTCCTCGCCAACATGTCGCACGAATTGCGCACGCCGCTCAATAGCTCGCTGATTCTCGCGAAGCTGTTGCAGCAGAATCGCAGCGGCAATCTGAGCGACGAACAGGTGCGTTATGCGGCCACGATCCACGCGTCGAATACCGATCTGCTCGCGCTCATCAACGATATTCTCGATCTGTCGAAAGTCGAGGCCGGGCAGATTCAGCTCATGCTGGAAACCGTGCCGCTCGACGACATGCTCACTTCGCTGCGCGAAACCTTCACGCCGCTCGCGCGCGAAAAGCGCGTGGCGCTCACGATCGACCGTCTGCCTGGCGTGGCCGAGCAATTCACCACCGACGGCCAGCGCGTGCTGCAAATCCTGCGCAACCTGCTCTCGAACGCGCTGAAATTCACATCGCAAGGCGAGGTCTCGCTGACGGTCTCGCCGGTCGATGCGAGCGTCGTGCGCATCGACGTGCGCGACACCGGCATCGGCATCGCCGAAGACAAGCTCGACATGATCTTCGAAGCGTTCCAGCAGGCCGATGGTTCGACGAGCCGTCAATATGGCGGCAGCGGTCTCGGCCTGTCGATCTCGCGCGAACTCGCGCGTCTGCTCGGCGGCCGCATCGCGGTGGCGAGCGAACCCGGCGTGGGCAGCGTCTTCACGCTGTGGCTGCCGATCGACAGCACCGCGGCCGTCGACAGCGAAGCGCAAGCCGCGAAGGCGCTGGCGAACGCAAGCGCCTCGGCGGCGCACGCCGACGAACATGCGCGCCGCGACAGCGCCCGCATCGCGACCGCCGAAACGCTCGCCACGGCGGCGCGCGCGGAAACGGCCCCGCAGCCCGCCAGCACGCGCGCGACGGCAACTGGAGCGTCCACCACCGAAGCCACGCAGCCGATCGCCGACGACCGCCATCAGCGCACGCACGGCAGCCGCGCGATCCTCGTGATCGAAGACGACCTGCCGTTCGCGGAGATCCTGCGCGATCTCGTGCACGAACTGCAATTCGATTTCCTGCATGCCGCCGACGCGGCGACCGGCTTCGCGATGGTCAAGGACCAGGCGCCCGTGGCCGTGCTGCTCGACGTGGGCCTGCCCGACCGCTCGGGGCTTTCGGTGCTCGAATGGCTCAAGAGCGAGCCGCTCACGCGCCATATTCCGGTGCACATCGTCTCGGCCACCGATCATGCCGACAAGGCGCTGCATCTGGGCGCGATCGGCTACACGCTCAAGCCCACCGCGCGCAGCACGCTCGAAGCGGCGATCCGCCGGCTGGAGTCGCGCCTCGAACAGCGCGTGAAGCGCGTGCTCGTGATCGAAGACGATCACGCGATGCGCGAGAGCATCCGCGCGCTGCTGGTCGGCGACGGCGTGGAGATCGTCGCCGTGGGCACGCTCGCCGACGCGCACGCGCAGATCGCGCAAGGCGCGTTCGACTGCATCGTCACCGACCTCACGCTGCCCGACGGCACCGGCTACGACCTGCTCGAAACGCTCGCGGGCGACGCGGGCGTGGCGCCGCTGCCCGTGATCGTCTACACGGGCCGCATGCTCTCCGACGACGACGAGCAACGCCTGCGCCGCTATTCGAAGTCGATCATCATCAAGGGCGCGCGTTCGCCCGAGCGCCTGCTCGACGAAGTGACGCTGTTCCTGCACAGCGTGGAGTCGTCGCTCGCGCCGGAACAGCAGCGTATGCTGCGCGCCGTGCGCCAGCGCGACGACACCTTCGAAGGCAAGACCATCCTGCTCGCCGAAGACGACGTGCGCAATATCTTCGCGCTCTCGCACGTGATCGAGCCGCTCGGCGCGAAGCTGCTGATCGCGCGCAACGGCCGCGAGGCGCTCGAACTGCTCGATGGCAAGGATGACGTCGATCTCGTGCTGATGGACGTGATGATGCCGGAGATGGACGGCCTCGCCGCCATGCGCGCGCTGCGCGCCAATCCCAATCCGCGCTTCGCGCGCCTGCCCGTGATCGCGCTCACCGCGAAGGCGATGGCCGACGACCGCATGCGCTGCCTCGAAGCAGGCGCCGACGACTACGTTTCCAAACCCATCGACGTGGACAAGCTGGTGTCGCTGTGCCGCGTCTGGCTGCGCAAATAGCCCATGAGCGAACCCACGACCAGCGGCGCCCGGCAGACCAGCGTATTCGACATCGAATTGCGCCTGCTGCTCGAAGCGATCTATCTGCGCTATCAGCACGATTTTCGGCACTATTCGCTGCCTTCGCTGCGGCGGCGGCTCGAACAGGCGCGTCAGGATTTCGGCGTGGCGTCGCTGAGCCAGTTGCAGGACCGCGTGCTGCGCAGCGCCGACGACTTCTCGCGCCTGTTCGGCTACATGACGATCCAGGTCAGCGATATGTTTCGCGATCCTGAGTATTTTCTGGCGCTGCGCCAGCATGTGCTGCCGGTTCTGCAAACCTATCCGTCGCTCAAGGTCTGGGTTGCGGGCTGCAGTTCGGGCGAGGAATTGTGGTCGCTGAAAATTCTCTTCGAGGAAGAAGGGCTCGCCGAACGCACGCTGTTCTACGCCACCGACATCAGCCCCGAAGCGCTCGAACGCGCCGAAGCCGCGATCTATCCAGTGGACCGCTTCGCGGGCTTCAGCCAGAACTATCTCGCGGCAGGCGGCAAGCGCACGCTCTCGGACTACTATCACGCGGCCTACGGCAGCGCGCGGCTGTCGAGCGCGCTCAAGGAACGCGTGGTGTTCGCCGATCACAGCCTCGCGACCGACGAAGTGTTTCTCGAAGCGCATCTGGTGTCATGCCGCAACGTGCTGATCTATTTCGACCGCCCGCTGCAGGACCGCGCCATCGGCCTGTTCGAACACGCGCTCGTGCGGCGCGGCTTTCTCGGTCTGGGCAGCAAGGAGAATCTGCGTTTCTCGAAACGTCACGAGGCGTTCGAGGAATTCCGCGCCGCCGAGCGCATTTACCAGAAGCGTTGAGCGCCATCGACATCATGCCCGCGTCACTCGCCCGCTCCGCCCTGCTCGCCGCCGCTCACGCCGCGCGCCGCGTCACGCGCGGCGGGAAGGCGCGCGTGACGCCAACGCCGGACGCGTCGGCGTCCCTATCGGTGTCTGCGGCCGCCGATGCGCCCTTCGACGCCGTGGTGATCGGCGCATCGGCGGGCGGCGTGGACGTGCTCGGCCAGTTGCTGCCCATGCTGCCCGCGAACTTCGGCGCGGCCGTGCTGATCGTGCTGCATCTGCCGCCCGCGTCGCCGAGCTTTCTCGTCGAAGCGCTCGCCGACCGCTGCGCCTTGCCCGTGAGCGAGCCCGACGCGGGCGAACCGATCCTCGCCGGCCGCGTCTATATCGCGCCGCCCGACTACCATCTGCTCGTGGACAGCGACGCGAGCATCGCGTTGTCGATCGAAGGCCCGGTGCGTTTCTCGCGCCCCTCGATCGACGTGCTGATGGAATCCGCCGCCGCAGTCTATGGCGCGCGTCTGCTCGGCGTGCTGCTTTCGGGCGCGAACGACGACGGCGCACGCGGACTCGCCGCGATCCGCGCGGCAGGCGGCACGGCCTGGGCGCAAGCGCCCGAGACCGCCTACGCGCCGCAAATGCCGGAGGCGGCCATCGCCGCCGGCGCGGTCAACGAAACGCTGACACCCACCGCCCTCGGCGCGCGCCTTGCCGCGTGGCCGAGGCTGTTACCCGCTTCACCCGGATGAATCGCATGTCCCTGCCTACCGTAAATGTTCTGATCGTCGACGACATCGAGCACAATCTCACGGCGCTCTCGGCCCTGCTCGCGCGTCCCGAAGTGCATCTGCTCGTCGCCCGCTCGGGCGTCGAAGCGCTCGAACTGCTGCTCGAACACGACGTCGCAGTGGCGATTCTCGACGTCAACATGCCGGGCATGAGCGGCTTCGAACTGGCCTCGCTGATACGCGGCAGCCCGCGCACCTCGCACGTGCCGATCATCTTCCTGACCGCCACCTCGCAGGACGCGATCCGCACGTTCCAGGGTTACGAAGCGGGCGCGGTGGACTTTCTCTACAAGCCGATCGAGCCGCGCATCGTGCAGTCGAAAGTCGGCATTTTCGTGCAGCTCGAATTGCAGAAGCGTCAACTCGCCGATCAGCTCGCGGCCACGCGCCAGATGCTCGAAGCGAATGAAATGCTGATGGCCGTGCTGAGCCACGATCTGCGCACGCCTTTGTCGGCGGTGATGAGTTCGGCGGAGTATTTGATGCGCGCGTCGAGCGACGAGAAGATCGTGTCGGTGGGCAAGCGTATCGAGCATTGCGGACGGCGCATGTCGCGCATGGTCGAGCAGTTGCTCAATCTCGCGCGGCTGCAAGGCGGCCGGCTGCCGCTACGGCGCACGAACGTGCAGCTCGATGCGCTTTGCCAGGCCGTGATCGAGGAATTTTCCGCCAACGCCACGAGCGGGCGTCTCGCCTATGCGCCGCACGGCGAACTCGGCGGACAGTGGGACGCGGATCTGATTGCGCAGGCCGTGTCGAATCTCGTCAGCAATGCGCTCACGCACGGCGAGCCGGGCATGCCGGTGCAGGTGCGCGTGGACGGCGCGTCGCCGCATGAAGTGCTCGTGAGCGTGCACAATCGCGGCGCGATTCCCGCCGACGTCGTGCCGCTGCTGTTCTGCGCGTTCAGCACGGCCACGCGCGCGGGGCATCAAGGTTCGGGGCTCGGCCTTGGGCTGCATATCGTGCGCCTGATTGCGCGCACGCATGGTGGTGACGTGAACGTGGTCTCGAACGAGCAGGACGGCACCGCGTTCACGATGCGTCTGCCGCGCGCGGCGCGTCGTAGCGTCGAGCACGACGAGAACGAAGACGCGCGCGCGTGAAGGTGCTGAGGTGGCTTGAGATGGCTTGAGCTTGTGTTCGCGCGGCACACTGCGCCGCGCGAATCCCACCTTAGAAGCGGTGACGCAAACCGGCGGCCACCACCACCTGATTGCTGTTCGACGACGGCGTGAGCGTATAGACCGACGCGTCGAACGCCGCATTGCCGCGACCGCCGCTCACGCTCTGGAACACGCCTTCGAGATAGATATCGGTGCGCGGCGAGACAACCTCGTCGATCTGCGCCACGACCTGATTCCACTTCGGACGCGCCGAACGCGAACCCGCATCGAAACGCGCCTGCGTGTACGTATACGCCGCCGAGAGGTAGAGCGAGTGCGTGACCGCATAGCGGCCGTCGATCGAGAAGTTATCGAAAATCAGCGTATCGCCCTTGAGCGCCGTGGTCGAGCCGCCCTGCCACACGCCCGTGACGTTGTCGGTGGCCGAGTGCGTCCAGCTCGCGCCGACCGAGTGCGGGCCGAACGCGTAGCGCGCGCCCAGCGCCCAGATCAGCTGGTCGCCGCCCGTGATCGTCGCCGAACCGTCGGTGCTGCTGACCGCGCCGTCGGCGTTCGCCACGTTGCCGTCGCGATTGATCTTGAGGAACGCCGCGCCCGCCTTGAACGGCCCGTTCGCATACGAGAGACCCGCGCTGTACGCCGCGTTGTTGCCGAAGCTGCCCGCCGTGTTCGAGAAGCCGTACATCGCGCCCGCCGTGAAACCGCGATACGTTTCGCTCGTATAACGCACCGCGTTATTGATGCGGATGTTCTGGATCGAGTCGTCGTTGTCGTACGGATGCATCGCGAGATTGCCGCCCCAGCCCGAGCCCGCTGCGCCCAGCGGCGTCACGAAGGTCAGGATGAAGTCGTACTGGCGGCCCATCGTGAACGTGCCGTAACCGTTGGCGCGCAAGCCCACATAGGACTGGCGGCCGAACAGCTTGCCGCCGTTGCTGGTCTTGCCGTTGACCGACGAAAAACCGCCTTCCAGCATGAAGATCGCCGACATACCGCCGCCGAGATCCTCCGCGCCGCGCAGGCCCCAGCGCGACGCGCTGAGATTGCCGCTGTTCATCTGCACGCCGCCGCTGCCCGGCGAATTCGCGCCATTGGTGCGCTGATTGCTTACGTAGGATATCGAAGTATCCACGAGGCCATAGAGGGTGACGCTGCTCTGCGCATGGGCCGCGCCCGCGCTGAGGCCGCCGAGACAGGCGATAAGGATTTTCTTGTTCATCGTTTGCTGGTCTGCTTGCGTTCGGACGCCACGCGAACCTGCCGCGCGGTCAACCGGGGAACTCGTTGTAGTTGGAGACGCACGAGCGCTCGTGCATCGGCGCCGATTGTCGACGCTCACGCGCCGCGAATTAATAGGGCCATCGCGAAAGCACCGTTCCACAAAATGTAAGGAATCGATGTTCACCGCACGCCGCAGAACGCCCACGCTTGATTTGGAAACGAACATTTCCTATACTCTGGCGCATGACTTCTCATCCGTCCTCCCGCGCCCAGGCCCGCAGCCCGGGGCGCCCGCGCGAATTCGACATGGACAGCGTCGTGGATGGCGCTGTGCGCGTGTTTCGCGAACGCGGCTACCACGCGACCTCCGTCGGCGATCTCAGCGACGCCACCGGCCTGACCGCCGGCAGCCTGTATAAAGCGTTCGGCGACAAGCGCGGCGTGTTCCTCGCGGCCTTCGAGCGCTACGTGCAAACGCGCAACACCGATCTGCGCCAACAGATGGATCGGCAATCGAACGGATACGAGAAGATCCGCACCGTGCTGCACTTTTACGCCGAGTCCTCGCATGGCCTCGAAGGACGGCGCGGCTGCCTCGTCATTTCCAGCGCGACGGCCCTCGCCACGCTCGACGAGGAAATGGCCGCACAGGTCGAATCGACTATCCGCCAGACCGAAGCGCTGCTGCGGCGGCTCTTGCAGCAAGGTCAGGAAGACGGCTCGATCAGCCGCGATCTGCACGCAGCGGCGATGGCGCGCACGCTGCTCGCGCTGTTGCAGGGCTTCCGTCTGCTCGGGAAATCGGGACGCTCGGCGCACGACATGCATTCGGCTGCGGACGAAGCGCTTCGTCTGTTGACCTGAACTCACCTGAACGGGTCCGGGAACACCGGGCCCGAAAATTTTTTCGCCAATTAGGAAACGATTATTTCCAATATGGACGATGCGAGGCATCGCCCTTCACTTCACTGCTGCAAAAGGAATCACAACATCATGACTTCGCCTTCGCCCGCCAACGCGCCGCGCATCGTCGATCACGGCCCCGCCTCACTGCCGGACACCATGCTCGCCGGATTCGAGCATCGCTATGCCACCGTCGACGGCATTCGTCTGCACTACGTCACCGGCGGCAAGGCCGATGGCGAAACGCTCGTCCTGCTCGCCGGATTTCCTGAAAGCTGGTACGCGTGGCGCAAGATCATGCCGATCCTCGGCGAGCGCTATCGCATCATCGCGCCGGATCTGCCGGGTCAGGGCGACTCCGATCGTCCGCTCGACGGCTACGACACGCAGTCGCTCGCCACGGTGCTGCATGCGTTGCTCGGCCAGCTCGGCGCATCGCGCTATTACCTCGCGGCGCACGATGTGGGCGCGTGGGTCGCGTATCCGTATGCCGCGCTGTTCGGCAACGAAGTGAAGCGGCTCGCGCTGCTCGACGCGGGCATTCCCGGCATTACGCTGCCCGATGCGTTGCCCGTCGCCGCCGATCGCGCGTGGCGCACCTGGCATTTCGCCTTTCACGCCGTTGCGGATTTGCCTGAAGTGCTCATCACCGGCAAGGAGCGCGCGTATCTCGACTGGTTTTTGCGCCGCAAGACCGCGAATCCGCTGACGTTCACCGACGCCGATCTCGACGAATACGAGCGCGTGTTCAGGAAGGATGGCGGCTTGCGCGCGGGGCTGGCCTACTATCGCGCCGCCGCCGAATCGGCGCGCCAGAACCGCGCGTTGAGCGCGCAAGGCAAGCTCGCGATGCCCGTGCTCGCGCTCAGCGCCGATCACGGTTCGATCGCCGATATGGCTGCGCCGCTGCGTCCGTATGCGGAGTCCGTGGAAGGCACGCTGATCGCGCATTGCGGCCACTTTCTGCCCGAGGAACAGCCTTCGGCAGTCGCGGCGGAATTCGCGCGCTTCTTCGTTTGATGCGGCGATCAGCGCGCGGCGCGCAGCGGGTGTTGGCCCGTCACGCCGGAAAGATCCCCGCCACCGAGCCGTCGAACGTGCCAAATACCTGCATCGGTGCGCCGTAGCAGCGTTCGAGCAGATCGGTGCGCATCACGTCGCGCGGCGGGCCGTCGGCGATGGCGCGTCCATCGGCGATCAGCACGAGGCGATCGGCGTGACGCGCCGCGAGATTGCAGTCGTGCGCGATCGCGAGCGCGCCGATATTCCACTCGCGCGTGAGCCGGCGCGCCGTCGCGAACAGGCGATGCTGCTGCACGAGATCGAGCGCGGCAGTCGGCTCGTCCATCAGCAGATAACGCGGCGGCATCCAGTGGCTGTCGAGCGTCCACAACTGCGCGAGCGCACGCGCGAATTGCACGCGCGCGTACTCGCCGCCCGAAAGCGTGGTGACGAGGCGCTGCGCGAGCGGCGCGACGCCCGCGAGCGCGAGCATGTCGTAAGCCAGCACCTCGGGCGAGTACGGCAGCGCGGGGCCGTCGAGATGCGGATAACGGCCGAGCTGCACCACGTCGCTGACCGGCACGGGATACGTATTCGGCACGCTCTGCGCGAGCACCGCGCGCAGTTGCGCGAGACGGCGCGGCCCGATGCGGCGCACGTCCTCGCCATTGAGCGTGAGCGTCGCGCGGCTGTGCGCGTCGGGAAAGCCGTGCAGCGTGAAGTCGCCCGCGAGCGCCTTGAGCAGCGTGCTCTTGCCGACGCCATTCTGTCCGAGCACCACCACGAACTCGCCCGGCGCGACCGTCAGCGAAAAGTCGTCGAACAGGGGCTTGCCGCCATTGCTTCCCTTGCCGCGATAGCCGATATGCAGGTTCTGAATCGAAAGCATCGCGTCCCTCACGCGCCGAACTGACGGCGGCTGCGCACGATCAGCAGAATGAAGAACGGTGCGCCGAGCAAGGCCGTCAACACGCCGAGCGGAATTTCCGCGGGCGCGACCAGCGTGCGCGCCGCGAGATCGGCGGCCACGGTCAGCAGCGCGCCGAGCAGCATCGAGCCCGGCAGCACCACGCGCTGATCGGGTCCGCACGCGAGGCGGATGCAATGCGGCGCAACGAGGCCGATAAAACCGATCTGCCCCGTCGTCGAGACGAGCGCGCCGACCGCGAGCGCGCTCGCGAGCAGCACGACGTGCTTCACGCGGCGCACGGGCACGCCGAGATAATGCGCCTCCAGTTCGCCGAGCTGCATCGCGTTGAGCGCGCGCGTCTGCGCCGCGATCATCGCCACGCCCGCGAGCACGAATGGCGCGATGGTCGCGAGCGTCGACCACTTCGCATCGGCGAGACTGCCGAGACTCCAGAAGGTCAGCGAACGCAGTTGCGCGTCGGTGGCGAGATAGGACAGCATGCCGATCACCGCGCCCGCCAGCGCGTTGGCCGCGACACCCGCGAGCAGCAGGATCGGCAGCACGATGCGTCCGTTCGACGAAGCGAGCCGATACACCGCGAGCGTCACGACGAGCGCGCCCGCGAACGCGGCGCATGCGGTGAGACGATCGGCGCCGAACAGCGCGGCGACGGCGGGCGGCAGCGCGAGATGCGCCGCGAGATGCGGCATCAGCACCGCGCCGAACACGATCAGCAGCGAAGCGCCGAGCGCCGCGCCGCTCGACACGCCGATCAGACCCGGATCGGCGAGCGGGTTGCGCAACAGCGCCTGCAACGCGCTGCCCGCCGCGCCGAAACCCGCGCCGACGATCAGCGCGAGCACGACGCGCGGCAAGCGCAATTCGAACAGCACGAGCGCGGCGCGGTCGGTCTGCGCGTTCGACGGCACGTCGGCGCTCACGAACGCGTGCCAGAGCGCTTGCGGCGCGATCGGATAAGCGCCCATGCACACGCCGCCGAGCACGGCGAGCGCGAGCAGCGCCGCGAGCGCGCCCAGCACGTAGGGCGTGCGCGTGCGCGGAGCGGGCGCGGGAAGATGCGCGCCCGCAACGGGCGGCGCGACGCGGAGCGTCTGGAAGGTCTGCCTGGACATGGTGAATCGGGTGAATCGGTTCAATCAGTTCAATCGGGTCAATCGGATCAGTCGGTTGATTCAGGTGATGCGGTGCGTAACGCAATGCGCGATGGCGATCACGCCTGCGCGAGGCTGCGGTTGAGCGCGTCGACGGCTTCGGGCAAACGCGGGCCGAAACCGAGCAGGAACAGCGCGTCGAGCGCGACCACGCGCGTCGCGCGTCCGGCCGGCGTGAGCGCGAAACCCGCGGAATCGAGCAACTGGCGCTTGCTGCCGGCGGCCTTCACGGCGTCGTCGGTGGTCAGCACGATGTCGGGCTGCGCGGCGACGAGCGCTTCGGGCGTCAGCGCGCGATAGCCGGAAAAGCCCTGCATCGCGTTGCGCGCGCCCGCGTAGGCGAGCATCGCGTCGGCGGCCGTGTGCTGGCCCGCGACCATCGGCTGGTTGCCCGTGGGGCTCAGCAGGAACAGCACGCGCGGCGGCGTTTTTGCGTCGCGCTGCGCGGCGGCCTGAGCGGATTCGATCCGCGCCGTGGTCGCCGTCCATGCGCGGTCGAAGCGCGCGAGCAAGGTCTGCCCCGCGTTCTCCGCGTCGAGCGCGCGCGCCACGCCGAGAATCTTCTCGCGCACCGAGGCGACGTCGTGGCCTTCGTCGAAGCTCACGAGCTTGACGCCCGCGCCCGCCACGCGTTGCAGCACGGAGGGCGGCCCCGCTTCCGCCGATGCGAGGATCAGCGTGGGTTCGAGCGAGAGCAGGCCTTCGGCGGACAGCGCACGCTGATAACCGACCTTCGGCAGCGACAGCGCCTCGCGCGGATAGGTGCAGGTCGTGTCGCTGCCCACTAGCGCGTCGGCGCGGCCGAGCGCGTAGACGATCTCCGCGAGCGCGCCGCCGATCACGACGACGCGCTGCTTCGCGGGCGTGGCGGCCTTCGCCAGCGTGACGCCCTGCGTCGCGCCCGCCGCCGCGAGCAACAGGCCGCCGGTGCCGATCAGCAGACGCCGACGTTGCAAATCGAAGCGATCGTTACTCATGCTGCACCGCCTTGCGCATCGGCATCATGGCGTTCAACGCGCGCGAGCGCAGCCACCGCATCGCGCCAGCCCGCGAGTTCCGGCTTGCCGGGCTTGCGCGCGCCGAACAGCATCGCGACGTTCTCGCCATCCGCGTCGAACAGTTCGACCGACGTCACGACGCCGTCGCTCGTGGGCTTGCGCACGATCCACGCATGCTCGACAAGATTCGTGCGCAGATGCAGGCTGAAATCGGGATCGAGCACGTTGAGCCACGGCCCCATCTTGCGGATCGTGTGCACGGCTCCGGTGTGAATCTGGATCATGCCGGGATTGCCGACGAACACCATGATCGGCAATTGCGTGCGCGCGGCGCTTTCGAGCAGCGCTTCGAGTGCGTCGGGCGCGATGGGCTCGGCGTATTGCGGATCGGCGAGACGCATGGCCTGCAATCTCGCCACGCCGAATTTCTTCAGGATATCGAAGAATTCGTGCGTGTCCTGCATCGCGGCCCACGCGGCGCGAAAACCCGCCTCGTCGATTTGCGCGTCGGCGCGCGGCGGCACGCGCGCGGGCGCGGCCTCGATGCTCAGTCCCGCCGTTTGCGGTTGCGCCGCGTGCCGCTCGATCAGCGCGTCGAAGGCGGCGTGATCGCTCGCGTCGCGCAGATAGACCTTGGTGATCGCCACGCCGTGCGCGTCGAAAAATTGCAGGCTCTTGCGCACGCCGTCGTCGTAAGTCTCGCGCACCGCAAACGCCGACGCCCACTTCGCATAGAAGATGCGCAGATCGATCGCGCGGCCCACGGTGAGCCCGACCGCGCCGCTGTGCGTCATCTTCTCGAACGTGCCGGTTTTCTCGTGCACGGCCGCTTCGTTACGCGTGAGCACCATCACTTCGCCGAGCAGGGGCATCGCTTCGAATAGCTCGATAAAACGGTCGTCGAGACGCACGACGTGTTCGCCGACGAAAGCGGCGAGCGCTTCGGCCTCGCTCACGCCGAGTTCCGCCGCCGCTTCGCGGTGACGCAGCTTGCGCGTCGTGCGCAGTTCGGTGAAGGCGTCGCGCAGCAGCGCGAGCGACGCGGGATGCGGCACGCTCTGTGGAGTCGCTTGAGTCATGTTATCGGTTGCCTTGTGCGGTTATCAGAAGTCGATCTTCATCGCCACATTGAAATTGCGGCCCGGCGCGGTATAAGCGTCGATCTTGGCGGCGCCGTCGCTGTCGGCCAGACCGCGCACGTCGTTCCAGATCCAGTATTTGCGGTCGAACACGTTGTCGATGCCCGCCGTCACGCTCACATGGCGCGTGATGTTGACACCCGCGTGCAGGTCGAGAATCGTGTACGACGGCGTCGAGAAATACGACGACGAGGACATCTGCGACTTGTTCTTGCGCGAGTTATAGGTGAGGTCCGCGCTCGCGAACCAGCGCTCGGTCGGCGCGTACTTCACGCCGAGCACGACCGCCAGCGGCGGCACGGTGTCGAGGCCGCTCGTCACGCCGTCCTTGGTCTCCGTGCCGTGAATCCACGCGAAGCCGCCCTTCACTTCGAGCGCATCGTTCACGTACCAGTCGGCCTTGCCTTCGAGGCCCTGGATCGACGCCTTCGAGTAGTTCACGTACTGCACGGTGTACGGATTGGTCGCCGAAGTCAGGCTGCCGCCCACCACCTTGCTGTCGATGAAGTTGCTGTAGCGGCCCGCGAACGCAGCGGCGCTGTAGTTCACCTGACCGTGACCCACGCCGAGCTTGCCGCGCAGGCCCACTTCGACCGAGTTGCTGGTTTCCGGCTTCAGGTTCGGATTGCCGACCTGCTGGTAATAGAGACCGTAGGAACCCGCCGGGTTATAGAAGCTGTTGACCTGATACGCGGACGGCGCGCGGAATCCATGCGCGTACTGCACGTAGGGCACGAACGCGGGCGAGACTTCATAAAGGATCGCAAGACGCGGCGACACGGCGTTGCCGGTCGAAGTCGATGTCGGCTTCGTCGAGCTTGCGGACATCGCCTCGTAGGTCGCATCGGGATGCGGCGTCATGTCGTAATAGTCGAAGCGCACGCCCGGCACCACGCTCAGCTTGTTCCAGCGGATCTCGTCCTGAATGAACGCGCCCAGCGCCGTTTGCGTGGTCTTCGGGAACGCCTCGGGATAGCCGTCCGCGCTGCTGGTCCACTCGCCGCCCGCCGAACTGGCGGTGCTGTAGTGCGAGACGCTCGCGTCGAAACCGTAGGTCAGCTTGTGTTGCAGCACGCCGGTGCTGAACGCGCTGTCGGCCACGACGCTGCCGCCGAGAATGTTGTCGCCGTAATCGTTGATACGCGAGCGCGCGGACGTCGCGCCGCTCGCATTCGCGCCGGAAATATCGAGCGTCTGACGTGTGGACGCGTTGCGGTAATAGAGCGACGCGTGCAGTTGCTGGAAGTACGGATTGGTCGCGTCGCGATGGTCGTAATCGAGCTGCACGCGATTGCTGTTCACCTCGTTGCCGGTGACGTAACCATTCGCCGTGTAGCCGCTCCACGTATACGCGCCGCCCAGTTGCGAGAGGCCATCGCTAGAGTTCGCATTACTAAGCGTCTCGGCAGTCATTTTGAGCGTGTCACGCGGCGTCAGTTTGAAAACGAGTTTGCCGAGCGCGCTGCGGTTGTTGTACGTGAGCGGGTCCGGCGTGGAGCGCGACGCGCCCAGCGTGTTGCTCTCGCCCTTGTTGTCGGTCTCGTGGCCGTGACGGCCCGAGAGCGCGATCATGCCCTGCACGACGTCGCCGCCGAACGCGGCCGTCGCCGTCGAGCCCCAGCTGCGGTCGGTCGAATCGTAACCGGCCTTCAGCGAGAAATAGGTCGGCTTGTTATAGATCGCGAGCAGATCGCTCGGGTCCTTGGTCACGAAGTTGACCGCGCCCGTGAGACCGTCACTGCCGTACAGCGCCGAGGTCGGACCGCGCAGTACTTCGATGCGCTGATAGAGATCGGTATTCAGATAATCGCCGCGGCCCGCCGAACCCGAACCGAACGCATAGGACTGCGGCAGCGGCACGCCGTCTTCGAGCAGCAGCACCTGGTTGCCTTCGAGGCCGCGAATATTGATGCCTTCATTGCCCGCGCGTCCCGACGAACCCGTGATGCCCGAAGGACGATAGGCCGCGCGGCGTACTTCCACGCCCGGCTCGTACTTGAGCGCGTCCTTGACGTCCTTCGCGTTGTTCTCGTCGATATCGTCGCTCGTGATCACCGAAACGGTGGCCGCCGTGCGGTTCGGGTCAGCCGTGCCGCCGCGCGTGGCGGTCACGGAAACGGCCTTGAGCGCCTCTTCGCGGCGCGCGCGCTGCGGGTTCACGCTCTCGGCGGCGGTGCTGGACTGCGTATCTGCGGACTGCTGCTGAACCGACTCGGCGGCTTGCGGCTCGGCGGCGAGCGCGTGGCCGGCGTGCATCGCACAGATCTCGGCGATGAGTGCCGGCAGCAGGCGCCGCGCCAGGCGTTGCTTGAAATGCATCGTTCTTCCCCGTGGTCAAAATCGAGGCTTTCGTTGTTCTTTACGGCTCGAAAGCGGGCTCAATCGTAACCTGGATGCGAATACTTCTCATTTACTTTTTAAGACTTTCGATACCGTAATGGGGCAAAACGCATGACGACGCAGGCCTTGGCGGCCCGGATTCCGGTGTCGATATCGTCGAAATATCAAGGATTTAGCTTGCGATACGCGGTCATCAACGAGCGCGGTTAAAGCGATTCGAATGGCAGTCGAAAGCTCGCCGAAATGACCTTGTATGCGTTGTGGGTATGTCCGGTACCCATTCCCACCGCTTCTTGCGAGTTCTTTCTTTTTCTATCCGCTTTTCTTATCGTGCCGCGCGCGCGTCCCGGCATCGCGCGCGTCTTCGCACCGCTGCACGACCCGCGCCGCGCATCGACCGCACGCGTGTTTTTTTGCGTCGGCGCAGCGCCGCGCATCGTCGCGGCCTTCGCGACCGCGTCGATCGAGGGTCGGGCTCTATGGTTTACCCACCCTTTTTGGCGAGCCGCGCTTCTCGATATCGTTCGGCCCACAGCGCACGCTCACGCGCCGTCTTTATCCACGAAGAAGCGATGCATCGCGCAACAACCGGCTACAACAACCGGCAACACCCCGTCCGTCCCTTCAGACGATTTAAACAGGATGACTAACGAATAGAACGCGCCTCCAGCCCGATCAACCGAACACGGCTATCCAACGACGACAACACCAGGAGACGAAGCATGAGAGCACTACACCGGGAGCGTCCGCTCCACGACCTTCACCCCACACGCACACGCGTCACGTCATGGCTCGCGTTAGTCGCGGTCGGCCTCGCCACGGCCGTGCTCGCCGCCTGCGGTAGCGGCGGCAATGTCGACAGCGGCGCGAGCGCCACGGCCAACGCACCGCTCGCGGTCGTCGCGCCGGTCACGGATTGCTCGAAACTCGCGGCGGTCGATATCACCGATATCGGCGGCGCGGGCAGCACGATTACGTCCGCGACCGTGACCACCGCCACCGTCAACGGCGTGCAGGTCAACTTTTGCACCGTGAAGGGCACGCTCGCGCCGTCGAACACCTTCGAAGTCGCGCTGCCGGTCAGCAGCTGGACGCAGCGCTTCGCGCAACTCGGTTGCGGCGGCCTCTGCGGCACGCTCAGCGATCCCACCCAGCAAAGCTCGTTCAGCTTCAGCTACACCTGCCCGCTCGTGCAGGAAGCCGGCTTCGTGACAGCAGCCACCGACATGGGCCATTCGGGCAACAGCACGGCGTGGACGCAGAACGCGCAGCAACGCGCCGACTTCGCCTATCGCGGCCAGCACATCACGACGCTCACCGCCGAAAAGCTGATCAAGGCCTACTACGGTCAGGCGCAGAAGTACGCCTATTTCATCGGCTGCTCGGACGGCGGACGTGAAGCGCTGATGGCCGCGCAACGTTATCCGACCGACTACAACGGCATCGTCGCGGGCGCACCGGCGGCGCACTTCCAGATCCAGAATTCGCTCTATCACGGCTGGAGCGTGGAGTCGCAAAGCACGACCGGCGACAGCACCGGCAACGCCACGCTTTACGCCGACAAGGCGCTCGTGCTGCACAAGGCCGTCGTGGCCGCGTGCGGCGGACAAGCGGGCGTGCCCGACGGCCTGATCGCCGATCCGCGCACCTGCAACTTCGACCCCGCATCGATTCAATGCGCGAACGGCGCGACCAACACCAGCAACTGCCTGACCGCGGCCGAAGTGAGCACCGCGAGCAAGATTTACGGCGGCCCGGTGGACGCCACGACGGGACTGCGAATGCTGGCCGGCTCGCCGCAATTCGGCTCGGAGGAAAACTGGGTGGGCGTCGAAGTGCCGACCACGAATTCGACGGATGCGCCCGTTCCCGTGACGAGCCTCTTCAGCTACATGATCGTTTCGGGTGCGTATAACCTGATCTTCACCGGCTCGCCGACGATGCCGACCGTCGATACCTTCGGTTATAAGGACGCGAGTTTCTACACGAACTATCTGCAGGCGAATCACCCGCTCAACGACGCGACGAATCCCGATCTTTCGGCCTTCAACAAAGCGGGCGGCAAGCTGATTCTGTGGCACGGCTGGGCCGATCAGCATATCTCGCCGCTGTTCACGATCCAGTATTACGAGGCGATGCAGAACACCATGGGCGCGACGACGGTGAATGATTTCGCGCGTCTCTATCTGGTGCCGGGCGTGGGTCATTGCGGCGGCGGCGAAGGCTTCCCGAACATCGACCTCGTTTCGCAGATCACGGCCTGGGCCGAGCACGGCACGGCGCCGAACGCGGTGATGACGTATCAGACCGATTCGTCGGATGCGGTGACGGCGAGCCGTCCGGTCTATCCGTATCCGGCCGTCGCGCAGTATGCGGGCAGCGGCGACTGGCATAACGGCGCGAACTGGACGCAAGGCGCCGCGCTCTATAACCAGCCGACGCATAGCTGGGCGGGTTCGAGCTTCTATGCTTCGTACACGCCGACGATGCTGGGGGTTGCGGCGCCGTAAATCTGCCGTGATGTTGGTGTGAGTCGAATCGCCGGATCGGTGTTGGTGCGCTGTTCCGGCGATTGGGCGTTTACGTCTTCTTCTGCCTCCATGATGGCCATCGCGATACTCACGGGCGGCCGGTGGGTAAAGCTGTCGATCAGAACTGCAACGTCGCCTGCAAGCCGGTCGTGAATCGCGCCGTCGGAAATCCTGCGGGTTTATAGATCGGCGTGCCGACAAACACGTCGTACGAGAACCCGACGTACTTCGCCGGGACGCCGCCGCGCAGACCGATCACCGCGCCCGCGAGCTGCGTCCCGGGTAGGACTCTCGTTCCCGGCCCGTAGACGTGGCCGTAGTCGATACCCGCATAGAGCGTCTGCCCGGTCTGGAGAACCGGCCATTGCAATTCATTGCGCCAATAGAAGCCACGCTCGGCAGCGAGCATCGTTTCGCCGTCGAAGCCGCGCACGGTATAGCGGCTGCCGATGGTCAGATCGTCGATATAGAAAAGCGTGTCGTTCGTGAACTGCCCGTGAATCGTCCCGACGTACGCGAATCGCTGCCCCGCGATGGCGAACGGGATCGAGAGGTTCGCGTCGAGCGTTGCCATGTGGAAGCGGTACGTCGCGTCGAGTTTCGTGCCGTCGTCGGCGACCGGATCGGGCGTCGCGCCGAGACCGCCGATCCCCTGGCGGTAAGCGAGCGTGCCGTCGAACTGCGCCGCGCCGAAGTAATGACGGTTCGTGACGCCGAGTTCGAGGAACGTGTTGTTGCGCGCCTGGTTCGGGATGCTCGTATCCTCGATAAAACTCTCGCCAAAGCGTTTCGCGAGCTGCGCGTAGGCTCCGGTAACGTCCGCCTGCCCGCGCAGGAGTACGCGCGCGATACGCAGCGCGACGCTCTGCGAATTGCCGCTCGATACAAACGTTTGCCCGCCCGTTCCGGCAATCTGCTGGTAGTAGGTGTTCGTGTTGCCCGAGAGCGTCCCGGTCCAGTAGCCCCAGGGGATCGAATACGAGCCGTTAAAGCCGTGCGAGCCGAGGCTCTTGTTACCGAACGAGAGATCCTGATTCGCGCCGAGCGCGAGCACGTCGTTCAGGCCAAGCGGGTTGTTCAGGCCGAGGCTGACGTTGCCCTGCCATTTGCCGGTGGCGTCGGTGCCCGAGTTATCGACCGAAGCGACGAAGGTCCAGGGCTTCGAGCGCTTGACCGTGACGACGACGTCGCTCTCGCCGGGCGTCTCTGTCGGTTCGATCTCCATGGCGGCGTCCTGGTTCGAGACGCGCTTCATCTGCTCAAGGCCCTGCTCAAGATCGCGCAGGTTGAGGACGTCGCCGTTACTCACGGGAAAGGCCGTTTTCCACGTTCCCCACATCGCAGGATCGGCGAGCCGGACCTGACGCACGACGCCGGGGACGAGCGAGAGTTTGAGCGTCCCGCCCGAGAGATCCTGCGGCGGGACGAGCACGCGCGTCGTCACGTAACCCCGCCCGAGAATCGCCTGCTGTAGCCCTTTGGTGAGGACGTCGATGCCCGCCTTGCCGACGCATTGCCCCTTGTAGTGGTCGAGCCAATCGCGCGCGAAGGCGAAGCGATCGAGCGGCAGCGCTGACGCGCCCGCCGTGCGTGCCGCATCGGGCAGCGTCGGCGGCACTTCGAGCGAGAACGTCGCAATCGGGAAACACGGCGTTTCTTTCGGGAGCGCCGGATAGATTGCTTTGTTCGGCACCTCGGAGCGCACGGTCGGCGCTTCGACAACGGCCTGACGGTGTTGCGCCTCGCGCTGCCGTTCGAGCTGCTGTTGCTGCTCGGCGTTCGCACGCGCGGCGGCTGCGGCGTCGGCAGGCGTCGGGTTTTGTTGCGCGTTCGACGCGAGCGTCACCAGGGCCGTAAGCGGCAGCGCCGCCAGCCTTTTTCTGATTTTCATTGCGTGGTCGTGGTTATTGCTGTTAGGGCGCACTGATGCCGCCCGGTGGGTCACAACTCGAAGTTCTGACCGTTCTCGTCGATGAGGACGGGCATCTCGGACAGGGGGTTCACGACGAAGTTGATGCCGTCGAGTAGTTCGGGCTCGTCCCACTGCTCGTCGGATGGAGGATGAGCGCGAAGGGTTTGCACTTGCGCTGCTTCACGTACTCCCTGACACCGTGTTCGACAAGTTTCGATATTCCGCACGCCATTTGTATTCGATCCATACTTCGTTCCCCGTGATTTATGGTGTCCTTATCTTTTAATACAAACCCGGTCGTCGCCGGGTCGGTCTGCTTGTTACCGCTGATCGCTAAATTTCATACTTCCACATCAACTTGCGCCGCACCTCGTCATGCGATCAAGTCGCTTGTTTCCAAACGCCTCAAGAACTCATTCGATTCGGACCTGATCGTTCTATCGCCCAAGCTCACTTCTACGTTTCCGTTTTTCCGCGTAACGGACGAATCGGGGGGAAGTGCTAGGAATGGGATGATCTCCGGCCTCTTGCAAGCAGCTTCGAAGAGAGAGATGAGCCGACCGTTTTCGGATTCGTTTTCCTCTGTCGTGAACAACCATCCTGAGTCGGTTCCGGCAGGCGACTCCCGAAGCATCTGAAAATTCACGGATGTCATAAAGTCAGGCAAGACAACTGCTGACTGATCTAGAGAAGGAAACCTTGGCTCAACCTCCAACTCTTCAGCAACGCTCTTTTGAACAATAAGTTGCCGGTACGTCCTCTTCGCCCCGCGCTCCCACACAATCGGAATCTCGCTGAATCTGGGTTCCCATACTTCAAGCTCTCCGGCTTCGTTTTCCTTGAGCATCAAAAGCATCCAACCTACCTGGACCGTTTCACCAGCTTTGAACACAGTGCCTCGGCGAACTTCGTCCTCAAAGTAAGAAAGTATGTTGGTTGCACCGAATTCCAGCCCTGACGGCATAGTCACCACTATCTCGGGGTGCTGAAATGTTCCATACAAATCCGATGTGATTTCTGGCATGAAATTATTTCCCAAGCATCGCATTAATACGATTTAGTCAACTAAAACCCGGTACCCAGGGTCAAATCCTGCACCTCGCACAATCATCTTCGCTTGCTTGAAAAAATCTAGTGCTCCCTGCGAGAGTTCGTATTTAGCCACAAGCTCGATCTCAAATTTGCAGCCCTTCGTGTTAGGGTTGTTCTCGTAGACTTGCCCGCTCTCCAGATAGACCAGATAGGTGTTGATCTTGTCTTGAAGCAGAATAAGGTGTCCGTTTTCGTCCTCATCCCATGCAAGGTGATCGGAAATACCCAAGCGCACGATGCCATTGGGTACGTCGATGCCGATTACATCAATGATGTTCGTGTCAAGAATGGACATCGCTCATTTGGCGGGATGCGTTACTACACAATGCCAAGGTTAGCGGGCAAATCTGCAACAAAATCGCCACGCTCTCCATAGCTGCTGGCGAGGTTACTCATACAGGCAGCGACCGAGGCTTTCTCTGCATCGGACATTGCGCGTAGCACGTCAGCGATCTGCTCCATTGCCTCAACTGCTGCGTCTGGATTCATAACATCCTCGCCCGAAAATTCGAGAAATATCGCCATATCAACGACGATTCTTACGAGATACTCATTTACCACATTTCTAACTATCACTGACAAGCATCTAGCAGGTTATCGAGTTCAGTGTAAATGCTAGATGCGATGGCATCGAATTCACCAGTCGCTAACTCGACAATCTTGACGTTGTTTCCGCTGTCGGGCGAATAGACAAGCTTCGATAGATCTTGGGAATCCACCAAATAGACTTGCCACGCGCCGAAAATATCGACGTGGCGGCAAACGTCAAAGCATGCCGGCATGAAGTCCGTAGGAGTCAGCTTTGCTAGATCGTTGCCGCTTTCGCTCAGTGATTCTTGAATAACGCGGAAAATCTCATTTTTATCGCAATACGCCAAAAGCGGGGCGGTACGCTTCCCTGAGTCGCCGATGATGTATTGCATCGAAAACAGGACATCGCGCAAGGAGACTCCTTCGTCAAAGGCCCCAACTTGTTCGCCTCCGATCCAATAACAAAATCTACCAAACATCCAGCTTCCGCCAGAATGTTCGTTTAACTCAGCCTTAAACAATCGATGCCCGGTTTAGGTCAAGCAAATCGGGGTTGGCAGCCTCAAGTAGATCCTCGAATTTATTCCATCCCACCGATCGAACAAATTCAGCTTCGTTTGGAACGAGCGGTATCAACCAAGCAACAACCACCTTTTGTCGCTGCTGATTTGAAAACGTTGCCAACTCATCAGGAAAAATCACGGGTATCGCCGCGTACACAGAATTTGCCCGTACGTCACTAACCAACGGTAGTCCCGGCCCGACTACGTCGCCTCTTTCTAACGCCTGCTTTCTGCCGTGCAACGATTCTGCAAACGTAAGCAAGAACGAAGCAATCTGACCGGCAGGGTATTCGTCACGAGCTGCAAACAATAATTCTTGCGCGCAGGGTCGGCCATCACTAAGGGGCGCTACATCCCTACTCAGCCCCAAGGTCGAGTATGTGCTGGCTCCCTCGTAGGGAGTGTCCGCAAAGCGAGCGATAGTAATTCCGTGGTGGGAGTTCTGATCCTTCCAGCCATCCCGGATCGGCCCAAGATGCCTCTCCAAATGATCTATAAGTTCCATTTACTCTCCTACCGATTTGGCTCCGCGAGAACGGTTACAACTTGGACATTCTAAACGTGCCCCCGTGTTGTACTCGTCCAGTACTTCTTTGCGGGTGGTCCCGTCAGTCAGATCTCGCTTACTCCACGCTGGCTGATGGTCGATATCCCAATCTCGGGGGCGTGGCCCGGCGCGACAGTTACGTCTTTCCCGCACCTAGGGCAGACTTTCGTTCCCTCCATTGAGCCATCTGCGGCGCTGTTCCACGCGTCTTGCACGGTCTTTTTGCGGAACCCCGAAGGGCGCGCATTAGGATCTGTGGCGAACGTAGCATTGTCTGGTTGGTACCCGCCCGAACTCGCCCCACCCGCGAGCGCACTATCCACCGCGCCATTGACAAGCACGCCGCCCGTCCCGGGCGTCGGCGGCTTGGCGCCACCCGTACCCACCACCGCAGCGGCACCGTTCGCGGCACCTTGCGCGGCGAGCGCGACATTACCTTCGCCCATCTTCTGCTTGGCGGTGTTCTGCATCATGCCGACAAACTGGCCAGCCAGATCGTCGACCCTGCTCGCGAGCTGGCCCAGGGAGAGCGAGTCGAAGTTCGGAACGCTCCCGAGCGCGTCCCCCAACGCCTTTTTCACCCGCGCGTCTCTGGCCGCCGAGTCCGTGTCGTTACCCTGGTTGTAGAGATTCACGCCCGAGGCCATCGACGCGCCCGCGAGGCCCGAGAGAATATTCCCGCTGATATTGCCGATCAGCGACGAGCCGCTCGCGTCGCCGACCGCCTGCGCGAGCGCGCTCGACTGGTCCGCCATCTTCGAGGACTGCCCCGCGCCCGCCGCGCCACCGACCGCACCGAATGCGCCACCAGCCAGTCCGCCAATCAGCGCGCCGCCCGCCGCCTGGAGTTCGGCGCGCGAGTCGCCGCCCTCGCGCCACTTTATATAATCGGCAACCGCAGCCGCCAGCGCCTGGGGGTCGCCGCTTTTGGCGGCAGCGTCGACGGCGTTCGCGGCGTCCTGACTCTTCATGTCCGCATACGCGCCGATCCCCTGCGAAACCGCCTGACCCGCCGCCTGCGCGGCCTGCATCATGTCGGCCTGTTTGTTGAGGATCTGGTTCACGTCCGGCGCAGCCGACACCTTGCCGTTCGTGTTCGCCGTATCGCGGCTTAGGCCCGCGACGTCCTGCGTCTGCGCTGCGCCGTTCGTGATGTTGATCGTCCCGGCGCTGACCGCGCTGCGCGTCGTCGCGCTTTCGTCGCCGTTCTCGTGCTGCGCGATCATCGGTGCGAGCCCACCCGAGCCCGGCACCGACGCCGGTCCAACCGCCTTCTCCTGCGAGCCGCCCGGCGACAAACCGAACGAACCGCCGAAACTGTTCGCTGAGTAGTGCGAGTGGTTGTCGATCCCACTCATCCCGCGCGGCGCGGCGATACCGGCGCATCAACGCGCGACCCCACACGGCCCCACCGCTTTGTCCGTAGATCAAGCTTTCGGTACGATATCTTGAGCTTGCGGACTTTGAAGCAGGACAGCGCGTGAGGATCAAGGTGCACGACGGCAGGCTCGTCATCACTCTAGACTGAACAGCACTGCAAGCAACAAACCGGCCGCAGCCGGGTTTGTTGCTTCAATTACTGAGGATTGCTCTCCAACTCCTTGACCCCGTATTCAAGCATCGCCTTGAACTCGCTTAAATCGAAGTGCCAAGCGCCATTTTCAGCAGCCGGGTAGATCTCAATCTCGTAACCACGACCGGGCTCTTTCGATATTTCAGCAACCTGCTGGTTCTCATGCCAGATTTCGTAAATGAGGTTCTCCCTGTCAGTTACACTGGCAATCTGCGCTCTTAGCGATTTCATTTGTTCGGCTCCAAGAAACCAATAAACCTTCCATCTGCTCCGTACCGAATTCCTCGCCCATCAGAGGCTCGGATTTCGATGACATTGCCATAGCGCCCACGATTCAATTGCTCAACTGTGCGACCGGGATCATTGAGGATTTCATCCACAACCTTTTGGCCTTGCTCATTGATGGCTGCCGGATTTCCCTTGGCGGCCGGGAAGGCACTATCGTCGCGACTACCGTGTTTCTGCAACCCTCGCCCTGCGGCACTCAACTCACCAGATTTATCGGATGCATCTGGCGCCTTCGCGGCATCCGACAGGTCGTTGACACTCTTTCCTCCCAACGGCTGATCGCCGTTTCCGCTATTCAGCGTCGCGTTGCCCGGAGCGTACCCTGGCGTTCCCGGCGTTACTGCCGGCACCACCGTGCATACCGGCGGCACACATACCGCAACTGGCACCACTGAACCACCCGCCGCCGGCGGCTTCGAGTTCCCACCGGGCCCGTTCAGGTCATCCGGGCTTACATACGAACCCTGCGACCCGTTCGCATTCACCAGCGCCGCAAACTGGTTCGCCAGATTTTCCGCGCCACGTCCTGCACTGGCAATCTGATCGCCGATCCAGCCAAGCGCAGAGTTGGCCGTGCTGCCCTGGCCGTTGCCGTTACCCGTACTCCGATTGTAGAGGTCCGCATTGCTCGCCGCGAACGCACCAGCGCCGCCGCCAACCAGCGCGCCCATGCCGCCTGCAAGGATGTTGGCCGAAACGTTGCCTGCCAACTGCGCTGCATCGCCGCCGCCCAGCGCATCGCGCGTGCCGTTCGCAAGACGGTTCAGATCACCCGCAGCCCAGGCCGCAACTCCCGCGCCCGCTGCACCGGTTGCCGCACTTCCGATGCCGCCGCCGCCCAAGCCGCCTATGAGTCCGCCGCCCGCGATGTGAAGGGCGATCCGGTTCGCCCCGCCTTCAGCCCACGACTTCACGTCGGCCATCGCGGCATTGTAGGCGTCCATGTCGCCCGCTGCCTTCGCCGCGTCAGCAACCTTCTGCGCATCGGCCTTCTTTCCATCCGCATACGCGCCAATCCCCTGAGAAACCGCCTGCCCCGCCGCCTGCGCGGCCTGCATCATGTCGGCCTGCTTGTTGAGGATCTGGTTCACGTCCGGCGCAGCCGACACGTTGCCGTTCGTGTTCGCCGTATCGCGGCTCAGGCCCGCGACGTCCTGCGTCTGCGCCGCGCCGTTCGTGATGTTGATCGTCCCGGTGCTGACCGCGCTGCGCGTCGTCGCGCTTTCGTCGCCGTTCTCGTGCTGCGCGATCATCGGCGCGAGCCCACCCGAGCCCGGCACCGACGCCGGGCCGACCGCCTTCTCCTGCGAGCCGCCCGGCGACAAACCGAACGAGCCGCCGAAACTGTTCGCCGAGTAGTGCGAGTGGTTGTCGATATCGGCGTAGGTGAGCGAGCCGGTCGTCAGGCTGTTCTTCGACGCGTCGGCGGTGCTGGAAATCACCGCGCCTGTCAGCGCGGTATTGCCCTTGACGTTGACGTCATAGCCGCCGTCGCCCGCATACAGTCCTGCCTGCTCGTTTACGCCCGCATAGTTGCTGTCGGCCTGGCCGTTCTGTGCCGAGATACTCGCGCTGCCGCCGCCCTGGCTGATCGAGAAGCCCCCGCCGACGCTGCTCTGATGCGCCGCGCTGCTGGTCTTGTCCTGCACGCTCTCGATGTTCAGATTGCCGCCCACGTCCGCGCTAATCTGTTTGCCCGCGACCTGCGAGCCGAGCACGTTCGTATCGCCGCCCGAGCTGATATTGACGCTGTTCGCGCCCGTCACATGCGAGGCGTTCTGGATCGAGGCGTCCGAGTTCGCGTCGCCGTGCGCGTTCGACATGGCCGCCGAGACGCCGAAGCCCTGCGTGCCGTACGACACGCCGACGCTCGCACTGCTCGACGAGTTCGACGAGCGCGTCGAATCGGTGTCCGTCGTGTTGATGACGTTCACCTGATTGTTTGCCGCGAGCAGGACGTCGTTCGCGTTGACGTCCGAGCCCGCGATCGTCACGTTGCCCGAGCCCGGCGTGCCGTCTCCGGTCGCGACGAACGCCGCCGTCCCGCCTGCGCGAACGCTCGATCCGCTGTGCGTTGTCTGATCCTCGCTCGCGTCGCTGCGGCTCTGGCTCGTCCCGAATGAGAGCTGTACGCCGATGCTCGGCGCGCCCTGGCCGGTCGCGCCGCCCGCGAGCGCCTTCGCGCCCATGCCCGCCATCGCGACATCACCCGCCGCCGCGATGCCGTGCAGCGCCGCCGCGCGGCTGTTGCCGTCCTTGCCCGTATCGCGGCTGAGGTTCTCCGTCTCCGAGATCGCATTGTTAATCGCGTCACCCACGCTGCCCGAGAGGCCGAGCGTGAATCCGCTCTGTTTCATCTCATGCTGCTCGTCGTGATGCGTCGTTCCCTGCGCGGCCTCGATGCTGACGTTCGCGCCGGTCCCGGTCACGTTCTGCGCGGCGATCACGTCGCTACCCCTGACCGTGAGATTGCTTCCCGCGATCATGCTCACGCTGCCGTCCGTGCTGCCGACGAGGCTCGAATTGTTCGAGACATACGAATCGTGCGTCGTGTCCTTCTGGTCGCGCGTGCCGTAACTCAGACTCGCGCCGCCGCCGCTGAGCGCGCCGAAGCCCGAACGCTTTTCCTCATGGAAAGTGCTCGACTCGCCCTTGTCCTGCGAGGTCGTGACCGTCAGGTTGTTCCCCGCCGCGAGCCCGAGATCATGGGTCGCCGCGACGGTCGAGCCCGTGATCGTCATGTCGTGGCCCGCCGCGCCCGTGACCGTATCGCCCGAGACGGTCGAGCCGGTCGCGTAGGTGTCGTGCGAGTTCGACGTATCGGTCGTTTTCGTGCTGGAAAGGAAGCCCGAGTGCTTCGAGTCCTCCCAGTGCGACGCCGTGTGCGTCTCGTCGACCGAGCCGATATTGACGTCGCCTGTCGCCGAGAGCGTCGTCGCGCCCTTGTCCGACGAGACCGTCGAGCCCGCGATGTTCAGGTTCCCGGTACCGCCCTGGCCTGCGACGAGCGTCGTACTGCCGCCCGCCTGAACGGTGCTGCCCTTGACCGTCTCGTCGTACGTCGAGTTCTTGCTGCGGGCAAGGCTGCCGCCCATCGACTGCCCGTTATACGAGGCGGCATCGGTCGCCACGCCGACGCTCAGGTTGCCGACCGCGCCCATCGCGACGTCGCCGCCTGCCTTGACTGTCGTGTTGACGAGCGTCGTATCGCCGCCCGAGACGGTCGTGACGTTGCCCGCCGCTGCAATCGCGCTGCCGACGTTGACCGTCGCCGTCTTGTGACCGCCGTTCAGGCCATCGCGCGTGCCGACATCCTGCGTCGCGTCGAGCTGGACGGTTCCCGCGTGGATATTGTTCGCTGCCGCGAGCGTCGCGTCGCCGCCCGACTTGATGACCGAGCCGCTCAGGTTGACGTCATGCCCGGCGATTGCCGTCACGCTGTTCGCGCCCGAGATCGTCGCGACCGCCGTGACCGCCATGCCGCTGGCACTCGCCTCGAAATCCGCCGTCGTGCCTGCGGTCGTGCTCGCCTTCTGCGTGACCGAGACGTTGTTGATATCGTGTCCGGCGCTCACGACGGTGGCGACGCCGCCGATCTGCCCGCCGATATTGTTCACGTCCTCGACCGCCGCGACCGTGGTCGTGCCGCCGCTGCCGATCACGCCACGATTGACGATGTTGTTGCCGATCACCGTCGTCGCGACGTCGCCGACGACCACGCCGCTGATGTTGGCGTTGCCGCTCGCGTTCTGGACAACCTTGTTACCCGTGACGATTGCGCCGCTCGCCGTCAGATCGACGGTGTTCGACTGCGCGAGGTAGAGCTTCGGCACGAGGACGGTCTGCGTCGAGCCGTTGGCGAGCGTCACGCTCTGGCTGACGAGCCAGACCATGTCGGTGGTCAGTTGCGCCATCTGCGCGTCGCTCAGCCCCACGCCAACCGTGAGGTTAAACGCCTTCGAATACGCGACGCCGTTGTTCATGAGCGCCGTGTACTCGTCGAGGTTGTCCGAGTAGCCGCTCAGAAATACGCGGCCCGTCAGTTGCGTGACCTGGTTACGGATCAGTTGCGTCTCGTAGTACGCATCGCCGAGGCGCTTCTCGACATTCGCCGGATTTATCCCCAACTGGCCGAGCATGTAGTCCGACGAGATGAATTTCGTGTAGCTCGTAAATCGCGGATTCGTCTCGATCAGGAAGCTGGTCCCCGGCGCCGTATCGTAGGTATAGAGCGCGCTGACGGGGAGCTTGAGGTCGGGGATGCCGCCGCTCGCAGTACCGAGCGTCTGCGGCTTCTTCGTGCTGTCGCCCGTGGCCGCAACCGACGCCGCCTCGCCGCCGCCCGTCGCCGCACTGCCGACCTGCGTGCCGGTTGCGTTGCCGCCCGAGACGCCGGAACCGGTAACGGTCTGCCCCTTGCGGTCGACCGACGTCACGTTGATATCCTGCGCCTGCGTATCGACCGTCTGGTTCGACGACGCAATCGCGGGCAGCGCGGCGACGGTCGTCGATGCAATGGGTATGTCCGTCTGCGTAAAAGTCTTGAGATCGGCATTGCGGCCCGACTTCTGGTGCCAGTAGAACGTCGACTCCGTCGTCTCGGTGCCGGTCTGCTGGAGGACGATCCCGTCGTCGTTGACGCTGCCGCCGTCGGCGCGGCGAATGAGATCGCCGCCCGCCGCCATCGTCGACGACTCGTTATTGATCGCACCGCCATCGCTGTTGATGCGCATGGTCCCCTGCGAGACCATGTTCGCCGCCGTCCCGGCGTTCAGCAGGCGGTCGGTCTGCATCGTGGTCGTCGTCGTTCGGGCGATCTCGATGTAGTCGTGATTGTCCGTACCGAGGTCTGTACGCACCTGTACCTGATCGGGGCGGATCTGCGTATTCGGGTCGAAGTCCGGCCAGAACGTGATCGTGACCGTCCCGTCCGCGTTCTGGGTCAGGCTGTTGTAATACTGCGTCGCGTTGTTCGTGACCGTGCGCGTGGCGAAGCCGGTTGTCAGCACCTCATAGCGGTCGGTAAGCGGTGTCGTCAGCGAGAAGGTTTGTGCGCCCGTGTCCAGGTTCGTGACCTGCGAGGCGGGCAGCGTGACCGTCAGCGGAGTCGCGAGCGCATTGCGCGTTTCCGTCCCGAAGCCACCGGCCCACCAGCGCCACGGATACCTGTAACTCTGGAAATAGGCAAATTCCGGCCCGGCATAGTCGTTCCCCATGTCGGCGGTCCACAACGTCAGCGCCGGACTCGTGGTCGAGACGGGCGTACCGGCCTCGGTCACGACGCCCGTACGCAGGTTGTTCAGCGTGTGCGCGGCGACGTCGATATCGCCCTCGGCCTGGATGCTCGACGCGCTGTTCGTCAGCACGTTCATCGGGTTCGCGAGCAGGCCCGACGCGTCGCGCGTGCCGTCGCGCGCCATTTCCAGATTGCCGCCGCTGTAGATGAACGCGCCGTCGAGGTTCTGTACCGAGTTCTGCGCGTAAATCCCCGTCCAGCTCGCGCCCGCGATGATCGCCGCCGCCCCCGAATTGATGACGTCGTACGCGTTGACCGTGACGGTATTGCCGAACACCGCGCCCGTATTGTTGAGCGTCGTGCTGTTCGTCGTGACCTTGTCGCCTTCGATCACGCCCGCGTTGTCGATGCTCCCGCTCGCGCTGACCGTAGTGTTCGACGAGTTCATGTCCGCGCCCGCCTCGTTGACGACGTTCGCGCCGACCGCGTCGAGGCTGCCGCCCGCCGCCATCTGCCCGGCGTTCCTGAGCGTGCCGCTCGCGCGGATCGACATGTCGCCGTCGGCGTTCAGGCTGTTGGCCGCGCCATTGGCATAGTCGCCCGCGATATCGAGCGCGAGATTGCGGCCTGCGGTCATTTCGCCGTCGCCGCTCACTGCGCCGCTCACGTCGATATCGCGGTTCGCGCGGACCTTGCCGCCCGCGTTCGAGAACGAGGCGACGTTCGCCTTGACGTCCGTGCCGCCGAGAAGGGTGCCGTCGTCGTTGACGACTGTCGTCGTCGACTGGCCGACGTTCAGGGCTGTGCCGCCGTAGGCCGTGCCGCCCTGGTTGTCGATCCGCTCGCTGATGCCGAGATTCGCCGCGCCGCCCGCGACGACCTGGCCGCCTTTCGTGTTGTCGAGCGTCTGGCCCGAGAGGTCGACGTCGCCGTTACCGCCGAGCACGCCGCCCGCATTCGCGATAGCCGAGCCCGAAGCGATGTTCGTCGCGCCGTCGCCCGCGTTCGTGATCGCGCCGTTCGTGTTGTCGATGCGCTGCCCGGCGATATGCGCCGTGCCGTGCGCGCCATTGGCCGTGATTGCGCCGCTCGCGTTCGCGACCGCGCCGCCCGCGCTGACGTCGAGATTGCCGCCCGTCTGCGCATTGCCGCCTGCGTTGTTGAAATCGCCGCCGGTTGTCGCGCTGAGTCCCTCTGCGCCGTAGAGCAGGCCACTCGCGTTGTCGATGCCGTTCGTCGCGTTCACGCTCGCGGCGCGCTGCGCCGTGGCGCTGCCGTTCCGGTTGTCGATGTTCGCGGCGTCGAGCGTGATCGCGCCGTTCGAGGCGATCTTGCCGCTGACGTTCGAGATTGCGCCCGTCGCACCCGCCGCGCCCGTTGCGCTCACGTCGAGCTTGCCCGCTCCCGCGTGCTGGATCGCGCCGCTGTCGTTATCGACCGTTGCGCCCTTGATCGAGAGGTCCGTCGCGTTCGACGCAATCGTGCCGCCCGCGCTGTTGTCGAGCTTGCCGCCCGCCGAGAGCGCCTGCGCACCCGTCCCCGACTGGATGACTTTGCCGCTGACGTTGACGAGGTCGCCTGGGGTCGTGACGTCAACCGAGACGCCTTCGATATCGCCCTGCGTGTTGTCGATCGAGCCGCCCGCGACCTTCGTCGTCGTCGCCGAGACCGTTCCGCCCCGGTTGTCGAGCGCGCCGCTCGCGCTCGCGTTCAGCGCCTGACCGGCGAGCAGCTTGCCGTCCTCGTTGACGATCCGCTGCGCCGTAATGGCGAGGTTCTGCCTTGCCGTCGCGCTACCCCGCGACGTGTCGACCGTCTGCCCGGCGATGGCAACCGAACCGTTGCTCGCGATCTTGCCGCTGACGCTGGAGACTGCGCCCGTCGCCCCCGTAGCGCTCACGTCGAACTTGCCCGCGCCTGCATGCTGGATCGCGCCGCTGTCGTTATCGACCGACGCGCCCTTGATCGAGAGATCCGTCGCATTCGAGGCGATCTTGCCGCCCGCGCTGTTATCGAGCTTGCCGCCCGCCGAGAGCGTCTGCGCGCCGCTGCCCGACTGCGCAATCGTTCCGCTACGGTTGACGAGGTCGCCCGTCGTCGCGACGCTGACGCCCGTTCCGTCGATATCGCCCTTCGTGTTGTCGATGGACGCGCCCGAAACGTTGACGGTCCCGCCCGAAAGCGTCCCGAGGACGTTGCTCAGCGCGCCGGTCGCGCTCGCGCTCAGTAAGCCGCCCGCCGTCACGCTGCCGCTATTGCCGAAGCCCCAAGCGCGAATGACAGCGTCGTGCAGCGCCGAGAACTGCCCGACATTGGTGAAGGTATTCGCGCTCGCCGAGACGTTCCCGTTGCCGCCGATCACGCCACCCGCGCCATTGACGAGCGCGCTGCCGATGACGAGGTTCAGGCCGTCCGCATTCAGCGAGAGGATATGCCCGCCGGTATTGTCGAGCGAGCCCGCGTTGATCGACTGTGCGCCCGCCGCCTGCGCGACGCCGCCCGTATTATCCGCCGCGCCCGCGACGTTCGTGCTGAGTGCGCCGCCCGAGATAATCTGTCCGGCCCGGTTCGAGAGCGCCGCTGCGTCGAGGGTCTGAGAGCCGCCCGAGGAGAGCGTCGCGTGATCCGTCGTCACGGCGCCTCTCGCGCGCGTGGCGAGCGCCTGACCCGCCTTGACGTTCGCGCCCGCGAGGTTCGCGTCGCCCGCGTTCGCCGCGAGCGTCATGTTCCCCGTCGCCGACGTCTCGCTGCCCGCGAGGTTCAAGCTCGCGCCCGCGAGCACCGCGTCGCCGCCCGCGAGGTTCGTCCCGGTCGCGCTGAGCGCGCCCGTCGTGGTCAGATTCAGCGCGCCCGGTTCCGTGACGACGCCATCGCCATTCACGCCCGCGCCGAGCGTGCCGCTCGAAGCGATCGAGCCCGCGTTCGCCGCGAGCCCGCCTTGCGCGGCCATCGTGCCGCTGTTCGCGAGCGCGCCGCCGGTACTTGCGACAAGCGACTGCTGCGCGTAGGTCGTCCCGCTGTTGTTGATCCCCTGACTCGCGTTGAGGATCACGTTCCCGCTTGCCGTCGTCCTGCCCGTGAGCGTTACCACGCCGCCCGCCGAGAGCGTAAAGTCGCCCGCCTGTGCGGCGATCACGCCCGCATTCGAAACCCCCACCCCAAACTCGTTTGACGAAAGCAGGATTTTCCCTGCGTACATACCACCCAACTGACTCACGTCGATCGAGACCGGCGACGGCGCACCATTGCCCGTAATCGGCGTGGCCGCGAGCGTGTCGTGATTGATGCTGTTCGCGCCCGCGATGACGTTCAGATTCTTCGCGTGGATCGCCGCGTTCGCCTGCACGGCGCGCGCGAGCAAATCGACCTGATCGACGTTCGACGCATTGAAGCCCGCGCCGCTGACCGTGATGCTGCCGCCCGTGACCGTATAGCCCGCGAGCGCGCCGTTCGCATCGAGATTCGGCACGCCGGTCGTGAGGACGACCCGGGGCGCGTTGATGAAGCCGCCGCCGTTAATCGAAATCCCCTGCGGGTTCGCCAGCACGAACGTCGCGGCTTTGCCCGCAATCTCGGTCGGGCCGTTGAGTTGCGACGGATTCGCGCTGTTGACCTGATTGACGATGATCCGCGCCGACCGGCCCGCTGCGTAGTTGGGATTCCCGTTGACGTAGCCAGCGATCTGCGTGTTCACGACCGTCGGCGAGTTGTTGATCACCGCGCCGTTCTTCTGCACATCGAACTGACTGTACGAGTTCATCGAGACGCCCGCCGCGCTCGGCCTGTTCACGTTCACCTGCGGCAAACCGTTCGCCGTCTGCTGAACCTTCGGCGCGTTCGCCCCGCCCGGGACAATCTGCGCATACGCGCTACCCGAGCCAACCGGAATGCCGATCAGCAGAACGGCAGCGACGGTCGCGACGACTGTGCGCTCGCCCGCACCGCATTTGCGGCTCGCGCTCGCGGTTTCTTCAACGGGGATTAACATGCCGCGCGCGCGGCTAAAGACCAGCCTGTAGCTTCTATTCACGGTGCAGGACTCGCTAACGATTCATTACGCGATCCTGACAGTCAGGTTTTCTCAAAACACGTCAAGAATCATTAAACAGAGCGTGCGCGCAGCTTTTTAGGATTTCGCTTAAAGAATTAACTTGAATGTGATGCGCGAGGCATCGCGCGCGTGGCGCATGGACAACACGCAAGACGGGGACAGTCACCAGCCACACCCATCCCCCGACTAGAGTCGAACGACCCCTCTCATGGCGATATGCGCATCGGGATGCCGGCCTCGGAGGACTGGCCATGCGTCCTGCTGTGCGGCATGCGGCGACACCGAGACCATCCGTATCGTCGAAAGGACCGGGCGTCGAACGCCCGCGTACTGATAGGTGTACTGCACGACATATTTGTTCATCGAGTCTCCCACATCCATCGGGTCGCGCCACAAGGCGGGCGCGTCCGTAACGATGACTCGCGAACTATCTCAAAACAAGTCAACCAATGTTCAACACCACACAGGCGCTCACCATGCCGACGCCGAAAATCCCGTGATCCACGCGCGCTTTTCCTTCGCATCCGTCGAGAAAGCGTGGAAAGAATCCGCGTTCTCGACAATCGCGCGCCGATGCCGCCCAGCGAGAAACACGCGTTTCAATGCGACGAAACAAACACCGCATCATCAAATGCTTCAGGAATCGCAAAACTCTCACGCATGCGCCTCGTTTCCGCCGCTGGCGTCAAACCAAAAAGACGCTTGAATTCGCGGCTAAACTGCGACGCGCTCGTATACCCCACCGCGTGACACGCGGCCTCCGCAGTCAGATCCTGGCGCACCATCAGCAGACGCGCCTGATGCAGTCGCGTCGACTTCACGTACTGCATCGGCGAGACCTGCGTGATGGTCTTGAAGTGACTGTGAAAGCTCGGCACGCTCATGCCCGCCGCCTCAGCCAGTTGCGTGACGTCGAGCGCCTGCGCATAACCGGCGTGAATCAGCCGCAGCGATTTGCCGATGCGCCCGAACTGCCCTCGCATCGCCAGCGCCTCGCGCATCGAACTGCCTTGCGCGCCCGTGAGCACGCGGAAATACAGTTCGCGCAGCAGACTCGGCCCGAGCACGGCGGCTTCTAGCGGCCGATGCATCGCTTCGAGAAAACGCAACACGGATGCCTGCATCGCGTCGTCCATCGGCGTCGACATCATGCTTTGCGGCGCCTGCGCCGGTTCCGCCGGCCCTTCGCGGTCGATCTGCATCGCCAGCTCGGCGGCCAGCGTGAAATCGAGGTGCAGATAGAGCGCGAGCAGCGGGCGCGCCTCGCTCGCGTCGGTTTCCATATTGAACGGCACCGGCACGGAAACGGCCAGGTAATGACGCTCATCGTAGAGATAGAGCTGATCGCCGAAATAGCCGCGCTTGCGGCCCTGGCAGACGATCACGATGCCCGGATCGTAGAGCACCGGCGTGCGCGCGAGCGGCCGGTTCGAGCGCAGCACGCGCACGCTCGGCAGCGCGGTGAGGTTGTAGCCTTCGTCGGGCGCGAGCGCGTGCAGCAACGCGATCATGCGGTCCTGGCTGTTCGCGGCGGCCTGACGGGAAGAAGAAGCACGTTTCGCATTCATAGTTTCAGGCAAGAAAATTACCGGATTCTGGCTTAATCAGTCCGATTCATAAGACTAGTATGCACGTTCCAGTCACGAATCGGGAGAACCGGAAATGGCAAGCAGCAAAACTCTGCTCATCACGGGCGTCAGCAGCGGATTTGGGCGCGCGCTCGCGCAGGAGGCGCTCGCGGCGGGCCATCGCGTCGTCGGCACGGTGCGCAGCGAGCAGGCTCAGCGCGATTTCGAGGCGCTGCACGCGCAGGCCGTGGCGCGCGTGCTCGACGTCACCGACTTCGACGCGATCGACGCTGTAATCGCCGACATCGAAGCGAGCGTCGGCCCCGTCGACGTGCTCGTGAACAACGCGGGATACGGCCACGAGGGCGTGATGGAAGAATCGCCGCTCGCGGAATTGCGCAAGCAGTTCGACGTGAACGTATTCGGCGCAGTCGCGATGATGAAGGCCGTGCTGCCGTTCATGCGCGCGCAGCGGCGCGGCCACATCCTGAACATCACCTCGATGGGCGGGTACATCACCATGCCGGGCATCAGCTATTACTGCGGCAGCAAATTCGCTTTAGAAGGCATTTCCGAAGCGCTCGGCAAGGAGGTCGCGCCGCTCGGCATCGCGGTCACGGCCGTTGCGCCGGGTTCGTTCCGCACCGACTGGGCGGGCCGCTCGATGATGCGCACGCCGCGTTCGATCGCCGACTACGACGCGATTTTCGATCCGATCCGCCAGGCGCGCGAGGAAAAGAGCGGCAAGCAACTCGGCGATCCGCACAAGGCCGCGCGCGCGATGCTCGCCGCGATCGAAGCCGAAACGCCGCCCGCGCATCTGTTGCTCGGCAGCGATGCGCTCGGCCTCGTGCGCGGCAAACTCGCGGCGCTGGAGCAGGAGATCGGCGCGTGGGAAAGCGTGACGATCTCGACGGACGGTTGAGCGGACGATCAATCCAACGATCAAGCGCGCGCGGTTTATCCCTGCACTTCGTGGGCGTCGCGCGCTTCGTCCTCCGCGCCGTCGTCCCACGCGGGAAACGGATCGCTATACGCGATCCACGCCTGCGGCCCCTCGGCCATTTCGGCGTCGCTGAGCAAACAGGCGTCGAGCCGCGCGCGCAAGCCTGCTTCGTCCATCTCCATGCCGATCAGCACGAGTTCCTGGCGCGCGTCGCCGACATGCGCGTCCCAGTTTCCTTCGATGAATTCGAGCGATTCCGCGTCGGTCGGCCAGCGATGCTTCGGCACCGCGGCCCACCACAAACCGGCCATGCCGTGACGGCACACCGCGCCCGCCTGCGACCACGACGCCGCGTGCGTCGGCCGGCTCGCGAGCCAGAAGAAGCCCTTCGAGCGCACCACGCCCGGCCACTCGGAATTGATCAGCGCCCAGAAACGCTGCGGATGCAGCGGCCGTCGCGCGCGCCACACGAAGCTCGCGATGCCGTATGCCTCGGTCTCCGGCGTGTGCTCGCCGCGCAATTCCGCGAGCCAGCCCGGCGCTTTCGACGCTTCCTCGAAATCGAACAGGCGCGTATCGAGCACGCGGTCAAGCGGCACGCGGCCGAACTCCGCGACCTCGATGCGCGCGCGCGCATTGAGCCGCTGCAGGATCGCCATGAGCCGTTCGAGCGCCGCGTCGTCGATCAGATCGACCTTGTTGAGCACGATCGCATCGCAGAACTCGATCTGTTCGATCAGCAGATCGACGACCGTGCGCGTGTCCTCGTCGCCGAGCGATTCGCCGCGCGCCTGCAGGCTGTCCTGCGAGCCGTAATCGCGCAGGAAATTGAACGCATCGACCACCGTGACCATCGTGTCCAGACGCGCGACGTCCGAAAGACTCTGGCCGCTTTCGTCCGCGAACGTGAAGGTTTCGGCCACCGGCAGCGGCTCCGAAATCCCCGTCGATTCGATCACGAGCTGATCGAAACGCCCTTCGCGCGCGAGCCGGTTCACTTCGAGCAGCAGGTCCTCGCGCAGCGTGCAGCAGATGCAGCCATTGCTCATCTCGACGAGCTTTTCGTCGGTGCGCGAGAGTTCCGCGCCGCCGTTGCGCACGAGCGCCGCGTCGATGTTCACCTCGCTCATGTCGTTGACGATGACCGCGACGCGCCGCCCTTCGCGGTTGTTCAGGATGTGGTTGAGCAGCGTGGTCTTGCCCGCGCCCAGAAAGCCGGACAGCACGGTAACCGGCAAGCGTGAATCCATCGGATGACTCCTTCGACGAGTGTGGGGAAACGGGGTGTCCGTCTTATTGAGTGTTATGTTATAACATCGCAGACAAAACGGGCAACGAAGGAAACAGGTCAACGGGCGGGCCGCGTGGCTTACAATTCCGTTTCGTCATGCCCGGAAGCTGGTGCAAATCCAGCACGGTCGCGCCACTGTGATCGGCCTTCGCGCCGAAAGTCAGACCTGGGCATCGGCACTCATCAACCGTACTTTCGGGGCGCGAAACCCCTGGAGAAATCAGCATGACTGCACCGGCCGTCTCGCGGCGCGCGCTCGCTCGCCGCTCGTCCCTCGTCTCAAGCGTCCATTCGCTCGCGTGTTGCACGTGTTGCACGTGTTGCACGTGTTGCACGTGTCGCGCGGTATCGCGCGTCGGCATCGGCATCGCCTAGATCCGCCAGGCTCAGCGCCTCCGCTTTCTGTTTTTTGTTTTTCGCTTTCGCGTCGATCGCTTCGACGCGGGCCTGTGTGCGCGCTCGCGCCTCGCACGCCTCGCATAACAACACCGCACCGAACAAGAATGGACGTATCCACACCGCTTTCCAGCGCGCGGCGCTTCGCCGTGCGCGGCGCCTTCGCCTGCTCGTGCCTCGCCCACGCGGCTCACGCTTTCGCGGACGGCGAGACCGCTTCGTCCCCCGACGCCAGCACACCATCGTCAAACGCCACGCTGCCCGCCGTGCGCGTGAACGCCGCGTCCGCCACGAAGGCCGCATCCGGCAAACCCGATCTCGCGACGCCGCTCACCACCGGCAGCCGCCTCGGCCTCTCCAGCCTCGACACGCCCGCGAGCGTCGAAGCCATCGGCAGCGCGCAACTCACCGAGCGCGGCGACAACAACGTGACCCAGGCCGTCACGCGCGCCGCCGGTTTCGCCACCGACGCCGCGCCCGGCAACGGCGGCACCTCGCTCTCCGTGCGCGGCTTCAGCGGCCCCGAATCGGTCACCACACTTTACGACGGCCTGCGCATGTACGCGGGCGCGGGCACCGTGTCGTTCCCGTTCGACACGTGGTCGGCGGAACGCATCGAAGTGCTGCGCGGCCCGGCCTCAGTGCTCTACGGCGAAGGCGGCATCGGCGGCGTCATCAACGTCGTGCCGAAAGCGCCGCAACGCGACTACGCCACGACGATCCAGCTCGGCGCGGGCAGCTACGGAGAAAAGCGCGTGGCGCTCGACACGACCGGCGCGCTCGGCCCGATGCTGTCCTACCGCTTCTATCTCGCCGACGACCGCAACAACGGCTGGCTGCCGCGCGGCGAATCGCACACGACCGCGCTCGGCGGCGCGCTGCGTCTGGACGTGAATCCGCGTCTCTCGTTCACGCTCGATTACGACTACGGGCGTCAACTGCCCGCGCGCTATTTCGGCGTGCCGGTGACGGACGGGCAACTCGATCCCGCGCTCGAACGCCAGAACTACAACGTCGGCAATGCGTCGATCGCGTATTACGACCAGTGGACGCGCCTGAACACGCAATGGCGCGCGGCGCGCGGCATCATCGTGCGCAACCAGCTTTACTATCTGCTCACGAACCGCCACTGGCGCGACAGCGAAAGCTACACGCTGATGGGCGACGGCAACGTGCTGCGCAGCGACTACCTCGAAATCCTGCATCACGAACGGCAGATCGGCGATACGCTCGACGCGACCTTCGACGGCCGCGTGCTCGGTCGTCAGGACCGACTCGTCGTGGGCGCGGATTTCAACGCGATTTCGTTTCTCGACACCAGTAATTCTCCCTATGACGGTTCGTCGATCGTGCCCCAATCCGGCTTCGATCCGGGCGTGTTTTCGAGCCCCGATCCGACCGTGCCGCAATTTCGCACCAGCACGCGCCAGGCGTCCGTATACGCGGAAAACCGCCTCGAATTGACCGATCGCCTCGCCTGGGTCGCGGGCCTGCGCTACGACCACATCGACTATCACCGCGATACTTTTGCCACGGTCAGCGGTCCCGCGTCGTCGTTCGATCGCACCTTCGCGCACACGGGCTGGCGCACCGGCCTCGTGTTCTCGCTCACGCCGGACCTCTCGTTCTACGCGCAATACACCACGGGCGCCGAGGGCGTGGGCTCGCTCGTCACGCTCTCGCAGTCGAGCAGTAACTTCACGCTCGCGAACGGCGAGCAGTGGGAAGCGGGCGTCAAGCAGCAATTGTGGGGCGGCCGCGCGTCGTGGACGCTCGCGTTCTATCAGATCGTCAAGCGCGATCTGCTGACCACCGATCCGTCGAATCCCGATCTCACGCAGCAGGTCGGCAAGCAGTCGTCGCGCGGCGTGGAATGGACGGGCGCGCTGCAACTGGGCGGCGGCTGGTCGATCGACGCGAACGCCTCGTTCCTGCGCGCGCGTTACGACGACTTCAACGAAAGCGTGAACGGCCAGAGCGTGTCGCGCGCGGGCAATGTGCCGTACAACATTCCCGAGCAGACCGCGAACGTGTGGCTCGACTGGGCGTTCGTGCCGGGTTGGCGCGCGGGCGCGGGCGTGCATTACGTGGGCCGCCGTTACGGCGATACGGCGAACACCGTGTCGATTCCGAGCTACACGCTGATCGACGCATCGGCTTCGTGGCGCGCCACGCGCAATCTCACGCTCGCGCTCTATCTGCGCAATCTCACGAGCCGCACCTACGCCGTGACGACGCAGAACGACGGCGGCGAATGGCTGCTCGGCGCGCCGCGCTCGGGCTGGGTCACGGCCACGATGCGTTTCTGATTCATTTCATCAGGATGCCGAATCATGACGCTATTGCAGATCGACGGCCTCGACTGGTCGCCGCACGATGAACGTGGCGAACGCAGCGCGCGTGCGCTGCTGCACGCCATCGACATCGACGTGAAGCCGGGCGAATTCGTCGGGCTGATCGGGCCGAACGGCAGCGGCAAGACGAGCCTGCTGCGCTGCGCGTTCCGTTACGCGAAGCCGCAACGCGGCGCGATCACGCTCGACGGCGACGACGTCTGGGCACACAACGCGCGCTGGAGCGCTCAGCGCATTGCAGTGCTTTTGCAGGATGCGCCCGACGATTTCGGCCTGAGCGTCGCGGAAGTGGTGGCGATGGGACGCACGCCGCATCAACGCGCGCTCGCGGGCGAAACCGCGGACGACCGCGCACGCGTCGAACGCGCCCTGCTCGACGTGGGCCTCCCCGACGCGCGCGAACGCCCCTTCGCGACGCTCTCGGGCGGCGAGCGCCAACGCGCGCTGCTCGCGCGCGCGCTCGTGCAGGCGCCGCGCGTGCTGATGCTCGACGAACCGACCAATCATCTCGATCCGCGCCATCAGATCGACCTGCTCGCACTCGTGAAGCGCCAGCGCATCACGACGCTCGCGACGATCCACGACCTCAATCTCGCCGCCGCGTTCTGCGACCGCCTGTTCGTGATCGACGCGGGCGAGATCGTCGCGCGCGGCACGCCGGAACACGTGCTGACCGAAGCGCTGCTCAAGCGCGTGTACGGCGTCGATGCGATCGTCGATCGTCATCCGGTCACGGGCGGTCCGCGCGTGACGCTCATTACCCCTCATTCGGAGTCGAACGCATGAAGATGAATCGATGGCGCGGCGCCTGCTTGGCGCTGCTGCTCGCGTGCGCGAGCGCCGCCGCGCACGCGGACCATTATCCCGTCACGGTGCGCAGCTGCAATCGCGATGTCACGTTCACGCACGCGCCCGCGCGCGCCGTGAGCAACGACGTCAACCTCACGGAGATGATGCTCGCGCTCGGCCTGCGCACGCGCATGGCGGGCTATACGGGCATCAGCGGCTGGAAGACGGCGGACCCCGCGTTGCAGGCCGCGCTGCTCGGCCTGCCCGAACTCGCGCGGCGCTATCCGTCGCTCGAAACGCTCGCCGCCGCGCACGCCGATCTTTACGTCGCGGGCTGGAATTACGGCATGCGCGTGGGCGGTCCGATCACGCCGCAGACACTCGCTCGCTTCAATATCGCCACGTATGAACTCACCGAATCGTGCTCGCACGTGATGCCGCGCCCGGCCGCATCGCTCGACGATGTGTATAACGACTTGCGCAATCTCGGCGCGATTTTCGATGTCGATGCACGCGCGCAGACGCTGATCGCGTCGATGCAATCGAGTGTCGCCGAGGTGAGCCGCGTGCTGAACGCCAGGCCGCACACGCCGCCGCGCGTCTTCGTCTACGACAGCGGCGAGGACAAGCCTTTCACGGCGGGCGCGCTCGCGATGCCCACGGCGCTGATCCGCGCTGCCGGAGGCCGCAACGTGATGGACGACGTCGCGCAAAGCTGGACCCAGGTGAGCTGGGAAAGCGTGGTCGCGCGCGATCCGCAGGTGATCGTCATCGTCGATTACGGTGCGGTGACGGCCGCGCAGAAGGAGGCGTTTCTGCTCGGGCTGCCCGCGCTCGCAAACGTCGCGGCGATTCGCGAAAAGCGCTTTATCGTGGTGCCCTACGATGCGGCGACGCCGGGCGTGCGCAACGCGAAGGCCGTCGAGACGCTTGCACATAGTTTGCATCCCGAATCATTTTTCTCGCATGCCGACGCGGCACAACGAGGCGTGCCATGAGCACGCGTCGCTCGCGCATGGGCGCGCCGCCCTTCACGTTGTCGCGCGCGCTGCCGTTCACGTCGATCGTGTTGCTCGCGTGCGCGCTCGCGGTGTCGGTCGTGCTGGCCGTGGGCTTCGGACCCGCGCGCATCGCGCCCGGCGACGTCATGCGCGCGATCGCGGCGCACCTCGCGGGCGGCGCGCATATCAACACGATGATCGACGACATCGCCTGGCAAATCCGCTTGCCGCGCGTGCTGCTGGGCGCGCTGGTCGGGGCCGCGCTCGCGCTGGCCGGCGCGGTCCTGCAAGCCGCCACGTCGAACCGTCTCGCCGATCCGCATCTGCTCGGCGTGAGCGCGGGCGCGAGCGTCGGCGCGGTCGCGGCAACGCTCTGGCTCGGCGCGGCATGGGGCGCGCTGACCTTGCCCGCGTGCGCGTTCGTCGGCGCGCTCGCGGCCACGGCGCTCGTGATCGGCTGCGGCACACGCGGCGCGCGGCTCGATGCGCAGCGTCTCCTGCTCGCAGGCGTCGCGATTTCCTTCGTGCTGATGGCGCTCGCGAATCTGCTGCTCTATGTGGGCGATCAGCGCGCGGCGGCCTCGGTGCTGTTCTGGACGCTCGGCGGACTCGGCCTCGCACGATGGAATCTGCTCGCGCTGCCCGCCGCGTTTGTCGCCTGCGGACTGCTGCTGTTGATCGCGCGCCGCCGCGAACTCAATGCGCTGATGAGCGGCGACGTAGTGGCCGCCACGCTCGGCCTGAACGTCGCGCGCGTGCGCCGCGAACTGTTCGTCGTCTGTTCGCTGCTGACGGCGGGCATGGTGGCCGTGAGCGGCGCGATTGGCTTCGTCGGGCTGGTGGCACCGCATATCGCGCGACGGCTCGTCGGCGCCGATCATGCGCGCGTGCTGCCCGCCTCGGCGCTCGTGGGCGCGTTGCTGCTGGTGTGGGCCGACGTGGCCGCGCGCACGTTGATCGCGCCCGACGATCTACCGATCGGCGTGGTGACGGGTTTGTTCGGCGGGGCGTTTTTTGTGCTGCTGATTGGGCGCGGAAAGTGAAACGCATCGCCAAATCGACTTGGCGATGCGTCTTGAACTCACACTTTATTTAGCGCCGATCTCGCGTTCCGCGAGATTCAATTCCCGCTCGCGCTCGCTCGAATTTTTCGCAATCGGCGGACCCGAGAAGCGATTGCGCACGCCGCCCACATACCAGATCGCGAGCAGCACGAGCAGCAGGGAAACAATCAGATAGAGCACTTTCTCGTTCGGCGGCTGAATGCCGACATACGCGAGAATCAGCGCGCCGCCCACCGCTGCAATCGCAAACGGCTTCGACAATTTGCCCAGTTGAAACGGCCCTTTCTCGGTCCACGTGCGGCCTTCGGCAAAAATACCGGCGGCAATCGGCATCGCATACGAGACGAACAGAAACACCGCGCTGCCCGCGCTGAGCACCGTGAAGGCGTCGCCATACAGCGTCGCGGCAATCGCGAGCACGGCCGAGGTCCAGATCGCCGCGCCCGGCGTACGATGCGCGGGATTCACCTTGCGCAGCCACTTCGATCCCGGCAATCCGCCGTCACGTGCGAACGCGAACATCATGCGCGAGGTCGACGTTACCGCAGCGAGCCCGCACGCGTAATTGATGAAGAACATCAGCAGTTCGATGGTGATGCGCAACGGCGTCGGAATCGGCGCGAGGATCGCCTGGAAAAAGCCGGTGCCCTGTTTGACCGCCGCGCCGAGACTCGGCATGACGAGCACGAACGCGCAGACCATCACGTAGCCAAACGTCGTCGACCAGAACACCGAACCGACGATCCCGCGCGGCACGTTACGCGCCGCCTGGTGCGTTTCCTCCGACGTATGCGCGGACGCATCGAAACCCGTGATCGTATAAGCGGTCAGCAGCAGGCCGGAGAGGAACGCCATCGCGATCGTCTGCTTCGGCCACGCGCTGCCGTCGGTGCCCGTGAAATTCGTGAACGTGTAGAGGCGCGAGAGGTCCACTTTCACCGGCGAATACGCGAGCAGCGACACCACGAGCACGACTGTCACGACGAAAATCAGGTAGCCGGACAGATCGGTGATCTTGCTCGTGATACGAATGCCGCGATGATTCAGAAACGCCTGCGAGGCCGTAATCAGCGTGAGGAAAATCGTCTGATCCCACCAGCCGAGCGAGTCGGGATTCACGCCGAACATCGGCGCAATCAGCGTGCGGAAGAACGGATCGTACGTGCCGTAATTGATCGCGGCGACCACGAACACCAGGCCCAGCAAATTCAGCCACGCGGTGAGCCAGCCCCAGGTCTTGCCGCCGAGTATCGAGCCCCAGTGATAAAGCCCGCCCGCCGTCGGGTACGACGAGGCGATCTGCGCCATCGCCGCCGCCACGACGAGTGCGAACAGCGAGCCGAGCGGCCAGCCGAGTCCGATCGACGCGCCGCCCGCTGCCGAGAATCCCATCTGGAACGACGTAATGCCGCCAGACAGAATGCAGATCAGCGAAAACGACACCGCGAAGTTGGAGAACGCGCCCATGCGGCGCGAGAGTTCCTGCGCGTAGCCCATCTTGTGCAACAGCGAGACATCATGATCGGCGGATTCGGCCGCCGGTTCGATTGCATTCGCGTCCATATGACGATCCTTCGAGCGAGGTGGTGGAAACGTCGAACTTGTGATGCTTTAATCAGGATTCCGTATCAGCAATCCGTATCAAGCAGCTGTAAAACAGTTATCGACAAACAGATGCGCGCCGTTGATGAAACTCGCGTCGTCGCTGGCGAGGAACAGCGCGGCCTGCGCCACTTCTTCGGGTTTGCACAGCCGGCCCTGCTGAAGCGACAGCGCCGCTTCGCTGGCGTCGAAACCATATTGCGCGAGCGCGCTGATTTCGCGCTGGCCGTGCGGCGTGTTGATGAAGCCCGGACACACCGCGTTGCAGCGGATGCCGCGATCGCGATACTCCACGGCAATCGCGCGCGCGAACATCGCGCACGCCCCCTTGGTCGTGCAATACAGCACTTCGAGCGGCGTGGCGGCGACCGACGAGATCGAGGCCGTGCAGACGATCGAGCCCTTGCCCGCTTCGAGCATATGGGGCAGCACCGCGCGCGTCATCATGAACATGCTTTTCACGTTCACGTTCATGAGCCAGTCGTAGTCGTCGTCGCTGGTGTCGAGAAACGGCTTCACGACGATGCTGCCCGCGTGATTGAACAGCGTGTCGATGCGGCCGAAGCGCTCGACCACGCCCGCCACGGCGGCATCCACCGCGGCGCGCTGCGAGACGTCGGCCACGAACAGTTCGGCCACGCCGCCTTCGGCGCGGATGCGCGCGACGATTTCCTCGCCCGCGCCGCGATTGACGTCCACCACGGCCACGCGCGCGCCTTCGCGATGGAACAGCAGCGACGCCGCGCCGCCCGCGCCCGTCGCCCCGCCCGACACGATCGCCACCTTGCCCGCCAGCTTTCCTGCCCTTTCAGTCATTCCCGGCTCCTATGCGTATTCACGGTACGCACAAGTTAGGTGCACCGAAAATCGGCCACTATCCAAATTTGGCAAAAAAATAAAATTGCCGTAAAAATCAGGAATCGCGAAGATCGGCAGCGCCCTTGCTGCGACGCACAGGCGCCGTCCGGTCGATCGCCACTTTGCGGCGGCCGGCCGAGGCCGTCCCGGGAGACTTCATGGAAGCGGGCTACTCGCCGAACGAGGCCATCCAGTTTCGGAACTGTCACAGCGTCGACGAACAGGCGGCGCTGCTCGACGCATGGAACCAGAGCTATTGCCAGCTTTCGCGCGGCACGTTCAACGGTTCGGTCACCTCGTTCATGGCGGGCGGCGTGAAAGTGCTGGTCGAGCGGCTGAACCGGACGGTCTATCAGCGCGGCGACGTGGTCGGTCATAAATTCGCGCTGGGCATTCCGTTTCAGCTCGAAGGGCACGCGCTGCTGTCGGGGCAAACGAGCCATCTCGACGCGCTGCACGTGTTTTCCGGCCGGGACGGCTTCGAGTTTCTCTCGCCCGACCGCCACGTGTTCGTCAACCTCGAAATGGAACCGGCCGCCGTGACGGATCTCGCCACGCGCGCGCAACTGGAATCGATCATCGCGCGCATCGGCGCGAAAGCGGGCGTGGTGAATATCGCGCCGGCGCGGCTACAGCGATTCCGCGACGTGCTGAGCGTGCTGCTCGACGACGTGGTCCGCGCGCCGCGTTTGCTTAAAGACCGCGTAAGCGTCATGGCGCTGGAAAAGGCCATTATTTTCGGCCTGAGTGAAACGCTCAACGATTTCCCGGATCTCGCCCAGCACGAACGCGGCGAAGCCCGCATCGCGCGAAGCTGGCAACTGGTGCGCAGCGTGCGCGAGATTGTCGAAGGATCGCCCGATTGTCCGCTCTCCGTCGCCGAGCTTTGCGCGCGCATGCACGCGAGCCGACGCACGCTGCAATATGCGTTCGAAGAAACCACGGGCATCAGTCCGCTCGCGTATATGCGCGCGGTGCGGCTCGCCCGCGTGCGCAAGGAACTCGTGCACGCCGCCACGGTGACCGAGGTCGCCACCCGCTGGGGATTCTGGCATTTCGGCAATTTCGCCAGCGAATATCGCGAGCAGTTCGGCGAGTTGCCGAGTGAGACGTGGCGCAGGCATCGGGTATAAAAGCGGGTTTAGCAGTGCGAGGGTCGGAGTGTTTTTCATGTCGCGCCGATTCGATGCGTTCGCAACGAACTCACGCTCAGGCAGAAACTTTCGGCCAGCAAGAATCAGCAACAAAACGTAATAGCCGATGTAATCGCGATGCTGCGTCGCTCCGATAGAGTGCGGAGATTCCGCACCTTGCAGCACGCCAATGACATCACGCCTGTCACGACGAGAATTCATCAAACTGAGCATCGCCGTGGGCACCACCGTTTCGGTCCTCGACACGCGTTCCCTCGCCCTCGCCAACCCCGCGCCCTGCCAACTGACGCCCGAACAGGAAGTCGGTCCTTACTGGATCGACGGCGCGCTGATGCGCAGCGACATCCGCGAAGGCAAGCCCGGTGTGCCGCTGACGCTCGATATCGTGCTCACCGACAAGCGAAGCTGCGCGCCGCTCGTGGGCGCGGCCGTCGACGTCTGGCAATGCGACGCGATGGGCATCTATTCCGGCTACACGAAAATGGCGGCCATGCCGCCGCCGCCCGATTTCGCGTCGGGCGCGCACGGCCGTCCGCCTGCGGGAATGCCGTTCGGCATGCCGCCGGACGGCGCGCTTGCCGGTCAGCCGCCGGGTCAGCCGGGTCATCCACCCGCTCTGCCGCCGGGACAGTTTCCCGGTGCGCCGGGCCATCCGCCCGGCCCGCCGCCAGCGCCGCGTCCCACCGATCACCTGACCTTCCTGCGCGGCATGCAGCACACCGATCGCACCGGCGTGGTGAGGTTCGAGACCATCGTGCCGGGCGTGTATCCGGGGCGCACGAATCACATTCACTTCAAGGTCCGTACGCCCGACGCGCAGCACGCGCAAGGCACGCACGTCTCGCATGTCGGCCAGTTGTTTCTGCCCGAAGCGTTGATGGTGCAGTTGATGCAACTCGATCCGTATCGCGCGCACGACATCCGCCGCACGACGCAGCGCGAGGACGCGGTGTTCACCGATCAACACGGCTCGACCATGCTCGCCAGCGTGGATCCGTTCACCGCCGATGGCCGCCTCAAGCATTTGCACGCGCGCGTGGAAGCGGTCGTCGATCCCGATGCCACGCCGCAACCGGTCGAGCCGAGCTTCGGTCCGCCGCCGCGCTGACGCGTCGTTTACGTTTAGCTCTCCTCGCATGATGAAAAACGGCCAATAGCGGCCAATAAGCGCAAGGATTTTTTTGGTCGCTTAATCTCGTTTCGTTGCCGGTGTTTTAAACACGTACTGGCTAATCATGCGGGAGGAATCCGTGAGCGTCATTGCGCAGATTTCGGATATTCATGTGCGGCCGCGCGGCGAGCGCTATCAGGATCTAGTCGATTCGAACGCGATGTTCGCCGATGCAGTCGGCGCGCTCAATCGTCTCGATCCCGCGCCCGATTTCGTGCTGATCACCGGCGATCTGACCGACGAAGGCAGGCCCGCCGAATACGCGATGCTGCGCGATCTGCTCGCGCCGCTGCGGTTGTCGTATGCGGTCATGCCGGGCAATCACGATCATCGCGAGAATCTGCGCGCGGCTTTTACCGATCAAACGTGGCTGCCGCGCGAAGGCGAATTGCATTTCGGCATCGACGTGGGTTCGATTCGTCTGCTCGCGCTGGATTCGACGGTGCCCGGTTTGCACCATGGCGAATTGAGTCCGGCGTCGCTCGACTGGCTCGAACGCGAACTCATCGCGAACGCGCACCGGCGCGTCATGATCGCGATGCATCATCCGCCGTTCGCGACCGGCATTCCCTATCTCGACCTCTACGGCATGGCCGACGTGCGGCCCTTGCGCGATCTCGTCGCGCGCCATGCGAATGTCGATCGCATCGTCGCGGGGCACGTGCATCGCTCGATGCACACGCGTCTTGGCAGCGTGCCGGTTCTGACCTGCCCGAGCACGACCACGCAAATCGCACTGCGACTCAAAGCCGACGCGGACCCCGCTTCCTTTCTCGAACCGCCCGCGTTCATGCTGCATCGTTGGAGCGATGACGATGGCGAAGGCAGCGCGGTTTCGCATCTGTGCTACATCGGGCGATTCGAGGGGCCGATGCCGTTCGCCTGATTTTCACGCGACGCGCTTAGAACGTGTCCCAGCCGTCGTCGTCGATGAGGGCGGGAGCAGGAGCAGGTTTCGCGCTTGCAGCGCTTTTGCGAATCGCAGGCCGCGCGGCGGGCGCACGCAGCGGCGCACTCGCGGACACATTCACAGGCACGCGCGCGGATACATTCGCCGACACATTCGCCGACACAGTTGGCGCAACAGCCACAGCCCGCTCAGCGTCCGCATGAAACGCCGCCCCGGAATCGAGGTGGAAAAACGCAATCGCCTGATTCAACTGGCGGCCCTGATCCTCAAGCGATTTCGACGCGGCCGCCGCTTCCTCCACCAGCGCCGCGTTCTGCTGCGTGACTTCGTCCATCTGCGTGATCGCCTGATTGACCTGCTCGATGCCGCGGCTCTGCTCGCTCGACGCCGCCGCGATTTCGCCCATGATGTCGGTCACATGCGCGACGGCCTGCGTGACCTCCGCCATCGTCTTGCCCGCCTCGTCGGCCAGCGTGGAGCCGTCCTGAATCTTCTGCACCGACGCGTTGATGAGCTCCTTGATCTCCTTCGCCGCGCTCGACGAGCGCTGCGCGAGGCTGCGCACTTCGCTTGCGACCACCGCGAAACCGCGCCCCTGCTCGCCCGCGCGGGCCGCTTCCACCGCCGCGTTCAGCGCGAGAATATTGGTCTGAAACGCGATGCCTTCGATGATGCCGGTGATATCGGCGATCCGCGCGGAGCTTGTGCTGATCTCGCCCATCGTCTCGACCACCTGACCGACCACCTGATTGCCGCGCCCCGCCACCTCCGACGCATTGGCCGACAGCGCACTCGCCTGCTGGGCGTTATCGGCGTTCTGCTTCACCGTCGAAGTCAGTTCCTCCATGCTCGCGGCGGTTTCCTCCAGCGACGCCGCCTGCTGTTCCGTGCGCGACGACAGCTCGACGTTGCCCGAGGCGATCTGCGTCGCGCCCGTGCCGATGCTGTTCGCGGACGTGCGGACCTGCCCGATCAGGCGCACGAGGCTCGCCTGCATCTCGCCCATCGACGCGAGCACGCTGCCCGCGGGCGCGCGCTGCGCCCCCGGCACCGGACGCAGATCGCCACCCGCCACCCGCTGCGTGATGTCGCCGAGTTCGCCCGGTTCGGCGCCGAGCGCGCGCAACAGCCCACGCGTGATGAGCACGCCCGCCAGCACCGCCATCGCCACGGCCGCGACGCAGATCGCGATCAGCAGCGCGCGTTGCCGCGCGAATTGCCGCGCCGATTCCTCGACCTGTTGCGCCGCGTGTTGCTGCGTGAAGTCGGCGAAATCGTTCGACGCCTTGATCAGCGCGGAGAGCAAGGGGCGGCATTTCGTGTCGATTTCCGCAATCGCGGCGTCGCGCTGATTGTCGAGCGCCAGCCGGTCGATATCCAGCGCGACGGGTCGATACAGCGCTTCGATGCGCGGCAGTTCGGCGGCGAGACTGCGGCCTTGCTCGCTCATGTCGGTCGCGCTCGCGACCAGCGCGTTGAATTTGTCGAGATTGGCCTCGACGCGGCGTTCGGCATCGTCGACGGCAGCCTTTTCGATCGCGATGTCGGCGGGCGTGGTGACCAGCACCAGGTTGCGCACGGCCATCGCGCGATCGTCGACCGCCGTGCGGACCGCGACCGCCGCCGTGGCGCGCGCGTCGATCCCGCTGACGTAGCCCGCGAAGCGGTTATTCGCGGCATTCAACTCGCTCAGCGACAACGCGGAAACGATCAAAACGGTGAAGGTCAAAATACCGAAGGCGCCCGTGAGCTTTGCCTTCACCGACAATCGATTCACATTCATATTTTCTGGTTTCCATTTCAATGAAGGGGCAAATAATGCGGACGGTCGCTTTTTACGATGCCCAATTCACGCAACGGATCGGTATGCGTCTGCGCCCCCGGCAGACCTATGCGCCGAGCATAGGATTCTACTGAGTGACAGCGAATAAACAGAAGCGAAAAACCACGTGAAATCAACGCGCAAACGTTAGCGGAATATTGAATTTTTCTATGAGGTCTATTTAGCGCATGGAATGCTGACTCTAAATAAAAATGCCGCCCGCAGGCATCTTTTAATTTCTATCGCGCGAATCGGGAAATATTGCCGGATTATTGCGGATTGGCGCAGGAATAAATCTGGAAGTAATCGCTGGTAACAGAAAGTGGGCGCGCGTCGCGTACGATATCCGCCGATACGTTTCACCCATGCGCTTTCACCGATCTGATTCACAGACGCAATCCGCTGTGTCATTATCGAGAACATGGAATTCCGTATCGAACCCGTCGAGCTTCATCACCATCACGGTCGCCATCCATTGCGCCGGGGTTCGTTACGTCCATCGCACTGAAGCCGCCGTCGGCTTCGGGCAACAGGAACCAGGGCGCCAAACGGCGCCTTTTTTATTGTCTACGGAGAGAAACATGACTATGCTTCGCGGAACCCGTTTCGTCACCGGCCAGCAGGCCGCCGCCTTGCGCTCGCTCGAGAACCGCTTTCGGAGCTACCTTCATTGATCGTGGCGCGGAAGAGGCCATCGTCCCGGCGTTGTGGTCGCAAGACACCTTTGTCGAGAAAGCCGGCGGCAGTGAAATTCTTCAGCAAATGTGGACGTTCGCCGATAAATCAGGACGAGCGTGCTGCCTGATCCCGGAGGCCACCGCGCTGTTCCAGGAGCAGGCGGACACGCTGCTCGGCGGCGCGAGCGAGCGCATGCTGTTTTACGTCGCGCGCTGTTACCGGTACGAGCGGCCACAAGCCGGGCGATACCGCGAATTCACGCAACTCGGCTTCGAATATCTGTGCGCGGAACCCGAACGCGCGGCGGCATGCAGCGTCGAAATCGCGACGGGGTTTCTCGATTCATTGGGTGTCCGATATGATCTCGATTGCGCCGCTCGACGGGGATTGAGCTATTACCTCGGCGGTCAGGGTTTTGAAATGCGCTGCGCGGCGCTCGGCGCCCAGCAGCAGATCGCGGGCGGCGGTGCGTATCGTGAAGGCGCGGGCTTCGGCATCGGTCTCGAACGGCTGTGGCTTGCGATGTCGGCACGGCCGGAAGTGTAAAATCGAGTCGGTAAGTCGGATGCGCGAATCAGTACGGGATTCCGTGCACGAATAAAACGCATCCGGCTGGCAATCGTCTTAAAGTAATGTGTGCGCGCGCAAACCGGCAAATCGACAAGTTGGCGAGTCGATTTTCTCCTTCGCGCGCGCCGGATCCCGCTTTTTGAAAAATGCTGCGTGCATCCCCCACCCGGGGCGCGCAGCCGTGCTATCGTTGCGGCATGCGATTTGCGACCTGTAAAGTGCAGCACAGCCCCTCGCATGAAGGAGTTTTTAAACGTGGATGAACGTAAACGGGAAAGCATCGTTGCTTACCTTCGCCGCAGAATGGAAGAGTTCGGCATCGAGCCGGACGACATCGCGGCCTCGATTGCTGCCGATCAGCTTCGAATTCGCGCCGCGCGTTATCAAAACGCAGCGGGCGACACCTGGGACGGTCAGGGTGAAATGCCGCAATGGCTCGTACAAGTGACTAGTGCCGGACAGGCGCTGGAGCATTTCGCCATTCGCAAACCCGAAGAACGCGCTGAAGCGCCGCGCCCTCGCGTCGACTGGGCCAACGACCCCTTCGCCGGCAGCCGCCTGGCGACGGTCAGCGCCGAACGCCTGTAAATAACCGTAATTCGAGCAATCCGCGCAACGAGAGGCACCCCGTGCGAGCCAGCGCTCCGCACGCGCCGAGTCACGTCTTGCCAATCTGAAACCGATCGCCATTGCGCCGGGCGCCGATTAATCCGCCATTCAGCGTGAATCAAAACAATTCAATGCGATTCGGCCAGATAATCGTTTTCCCGGATTAGCGCCGACTCCGATGCCGCCATCACGCGATTACGACCCGCCGCCTTCGCGGCGTAAAGCGCGGCGTCCACGCGCGCCATGGCGCTGCCCAGACTTTCGTCCGCGCGGATATCGCCCACGCCCGCGCTAAGCGTGCAGCAGACGCCATCCGCGGACGGACGTTCGACGGCCACTCTCAACGCATGAGTCGACGCCTCCGCCTCGCGTCTCGTGACATTGACGAACGCGACCGCGAATTCCTCGCCGCCCAAGCGCCCGAACAGATCGCACGGGCGTATCTGCGCCGCGACGATCGACGCAATATGCGCAAGCAGCCGGTCGCCCACCGCGTGGCCGAAGCTGTCGTTGACCGTCTTGAACTTGTCGATGTCGAGAATGGCGATCGCCATCGTGCCGCCGCTCGCGCGTCGGTGCGCGAGCAACGCCTGCGCCCTTTCCATGAATGCGCGGCGCGTGAGCGCGCCCGTCAATTCGTCGATGGTGGCCAGCTTTTCCATTCTGCGCAAAATGCGTTCGTGCGCGAGCATCACCATGCCCGTCGACATGCAAGGCAACGAGACAATTGCGAGTCCGAGCAGCGCGACATTCCAGGGCGACGGTTGCAGAAACGTCAGCGTCGGCGCAAGCCCCAGCACGATCGCGAAGATACGCGCGAGATAAACCAGCGCGCCGAGCCACGCCGCCGCCGCGATCAGACGGCAAGCGTAGATCGCACCGTCACGCGAGGCATGGCGCAGCGCGATGACGCCCACCACGATGCGCCCATAAACGAAGCCGAGCGAGACAATCACGCCGCGCGCGGTCGCGCTGGGCGAGACGCACGTGAAGTACAGCAGCGCGGCCACAGCCACGATGAGCGCCACACATTCGTCGCGGCGCACAGGCGGCACATCGAAGAACTGCCGCGTGCCCTGCAAGAGCACGAGCACCGCGCCCAGCGTCAGCGAACTCACGCCCACGATCGTGATCGCGCCGGCCTTTGCGCCGACGATCAGAATCCACGTCGCCGCTGCGCCGAGCAGCGCATAACCCACGCACCAGCGGCCCACGCCCGGCACCGCCGTGCGCACGAGCGAGCCCAGCACGGCCACGCTCATCAGGCACGAAACGATCAGGATCGCCAATAGAGCGAAAGCGCTGGGCATGGGAACGGATTCTGGCGGCGATAATAATCAGAGGAAAAAAGCGATCAGGGAAAACGACGTGTTACGCCGGATCGCGAAAGGCAATCGAAAACTGTTTAAAAGCTATTTAAAACCCGCGCGGCAACGCATGGCGCCCCGATTCGCGATGCCTATCGTATCGCACGTCTCGCCTGAAAACGCGCCGATCGAAGCCATGCGGATCCATTCGCGCCACCGCCTGCGCGAACGCGGGGAAATCCGCGCGCCGATACGCGTCCGCCGCGCGAGCGCATCCGTATATCGTGAAACGCTTCGCTTCACGCCCATGACGCCAGCCGCCTTCCGCATCGCATGTTATCCGCGCCGCCCGCCGCCGCGCCTCGGGCCGTCGATGCTATATTCGGGCCCATGTCCTCCAGCGGGTGCGCCAACGCGCCCTCCTCGCATGAGTGATCCGTCCGGCGGCATCGACGACAACGCAGCCTCGCCATCCGCACACGCCGAGGCGTCCGACGCGGCGCGGCGCGCGCGTCTGAACCAGTTGCTCGACGCCACGGCGCGAGGCGAGCAGGGCGCCTTCGCCGAGCTTTACCGGCTCGCCTCCGGCCATGTCTTCGCCGTGCTCGTGCGCATGGTCCACGACCGCGCCGAAGCCGAGGATCTGCTCCAGGATGTCTTCACGACCGCATGGCGGCGCGCCGATACGTTCGACGCCGCACGCGGCGGCGCGATGACCTGGCTCGTGACGCTCGCGCGCAACCGCGCGATCGACCGCCTGCGCCAGCATCGCGAAAGTCCGCTCGACGACGCCGTCGCGCACGCCATCGCCGACGACGATCCCACGCCCGCCGCCCACGCCGAAGCCAGCGAACAACGCCAGCGGCTCGAACGCTGCATGGGGCAACTGGAGCCCACGCAGCGCGGCGCGGTCCGCGAGGCGTTTTTCAGCGGCGCGACGTATAGCGAACTGGCGGAGCGTCTGAGCGTGCCGCTCGGCACGCTGAAAAGCTGGATCCGGCGCAGCCTCATGCAACTCAAATCGTGTCTTGAAGCATGAGCACGCCCGCCGATCCCGATCCCGACCTGCGCGGCGCCGAATACGCGCTCGGCGTGCTCGACGCGAACGAGCGGCGCGCGCTCGAACTCGCCGCCGAAACCGATCCCGTCCTGCTCGCCGCCATCGAGCGCTGGCAGCGCCGACTCGCGCCGCTCGCGGAGGAGCTGCGTCCGCTCGCCGTGCCCGCGCGTGTGTGGACCCGCATCGAGCGCGATCTCGGCTTCCTGCCGCCGCGGATCACGCCGCCGCAAAGCGCGGGCCCGTGGTGGAACAGCTTGCGCGTCTGGCGCTTCGTGGGCATCGGTGCGAGCGTCGCGACGCTCGCGCTCGCACTGGTCAACGTGATCGTGCTGCGCGAGATACGCGAGGCGGCAGGCCCGGCGCCGGTGGCCGTCGCGCCCGGCGGCGCCTATATGGTCGCGACGATCGCGCGCCCCGACGGCATCGCCCACTGGACCGCCACCGTCGATCTGCGCCGCAGCGAAATGGTCGTCGTGCCCGCCGTGAAGCCGACCGTGCCCGCCGGCCGCGCCACCGAACTCTGGCTGATCCCGCCCGGCGAAAAGCCGGTCGCGCTCGGCGTGTTCCCGCCCGATGCGCCCGCGCATATGAACCTGCCCGCCAGCGTGATCGCGAAGCTCAGCGCGCGCGCCGTGCTGGCCGTCTCGATCGAGCCGCCCGGCGGCTCGCCGACGGGCCAGCCGACCGGCCCGGTCGTCGCCACCGGCGCGATGCACAGCACGGCCTGAAGCCTGCTTCGCGCGAATCGGCGCGGCGATATCGTCGGTCGAGACGATTTCGCTGCATCCGAACGCCGCGCCCGCCCGTATCTCCCGGCATCTGCCTCCTCACGGAGTCGCCATGCCGATCACCATCGCCGTTCTTGCCGCGTTTGGCGCGCTCGTCGTCGCGTTCGGCATCGTCTGGCTCGTGCAATTGCGCACCGGCAACGCGGGCATGATCGACCCGGTCTGGGCGCTGACGCTCGGCGCCGTTGCCGTCTTCGCCGCGCTCGCCGGACCCGGCGCGCCGCTGAACCGCGTGGCCGTCGCGTTCGGCGGCGGCGTGTGGGGCTTGCGTCTCGGCGCGCATCTCTGGCGGCGCAATCATCACGGCCCGGAAGACCCGCGCTATGCCGCGCTGCGCGCGCGCTGGGGCCGGCACGCGCCGCGCCGCATGCTCGGCTTCTTCATGCTACAGGCGGTGATCTCGCTGCTGCTGTCGATCGCCTTCTTCGTGCCCGCCTGGCAGACGCACACACCCTCGATTCCAGCCATCGTCATCGCCTTGTGCATCGGCTTTGCGGCGCTCGCGGGCGAAGCCGCCGCCGATCGTCAGTTGCACAGCCATCTCGCCGATCCCGCCCAGCGCGGCCAGGTTTGCAGGCGCGGCTGGTGGCGTTACTCGCGCCATCCGAATTACTTCTTCGAGTCGCTGCACTGGTGCGCCTACACGGTCTGGTCGATCGGCCAGCCCTGGGGTTGGGCGACGCTCGTGCCGCCGTTCGCGATGGCGTGGCTGCTGCTCAAACTCTCCGGCGTGCCGCTGCTCGAAGCGCGGCTTGTAGAGACGCGCGCCGGGTATCGCGAGTACATGGCGACCACGCACGCGTTCATCCCGTGGCCGCCGCGGCACGCTCACGCCGACACCGATGCCGACGCCGACCCCCATCGCCCTTCGAGGAGCCCGCGACCATGACCGTCACCGTTCCGCCGCTACAGGATTCGCACGACACGCCGACGACCGCGTCGAGCCCCTACGATGCCTCGCTCGCGATCCGCCTGTGCGAGCGCGGCTGGCTGCCCGACGCGTTGATCCGCGCAGGCATGCGCGCGCTGCTGCGCCGCCGTCTCGCCGACGAACACGCACACGACGGCACGCGTCGCGCCGAAGCGTTCGAAACGCTGATCGACGAACTGCGAGCGAGCCCGATCGCCATCGACACGCAGGCCGCCAACGCGCAGCACTACGAAATTCCGGGCGCGTTCTTCGCGGCGCATCTCGGGCCGCGCATGAAGTATTCGTGCGGCTACTATCCGCGCGGCGACGAAACGCTCGCCCAGGCCGAGGACGCCATGCTCGCGCTCTACGCGGATCGTGCAGGACTTGCCGACGGTCAGCGCATCCTCGACCTCGGCTGCGGCTGGGGCGCGCTCACGCTCTGGCTCGCGCAACGCTATCCGCGTGCGAGCATTGTCGGGCTGTCGAATTCGCACGGGCAGCGCGCGTTCATCGAGCGCCGCGCCAACGAGCTGGGACTCGCGAATCTGCGCATCGTGACCGGCGATGTCGCGAGTTTCGAGTTCGCGCCCGGCGAAGCGCGTTTCGACCGCGTGCTGTCGATCGAGATGTTCGAGCACATGAAGCACTACGGCCTGCTGCTCGCGAAGATCGCGCGCTGGCTCGACGACGACGGCCATCTCTTCGTGCATCTGTTCGCGCATCGGCTGCTCGCCTATCACTTCGAGGTGCGCGACGGCAGTGACTGGATGTCCCGGCATTTCTTCACGGGCGGCACGATGCCCTCGGCGCATCTGCTGCTGCGTTTTCAGGACGATCTGCGCGTGACGCGGCAATGGTGGATCGACGGTACGCATTACGCGCGCACCGCGAACCAGTGGCTCGCCGCGCTCGATGCCGCGCGCGGCCAGGCGCTGCCGCTGCTGGACGCGAGCGGCGACGCGCGTCTCGCGTTCCAGCGCTGGCGCATGTTCTATCTGGCCGTGGCCGAACTGTTCGGTTATGCGCGCGGCCAGGAGTGGGGCGTCGCGCACTATCTGCTGCGCAAGCGCGCGGCGCGGCCCGCGTGAACGCGTGAGGTGCGGACGATGCTTTCCCTCCGCGATTTCGGGCGATGCGTGCGGCGCGCGGCGTGCTTCGCGCCGGTGTCGCTCGTCCTGTTCATCGCGCTCGGCGGCTGCACGAACGGGCCGCCCAATCCGAATCCGCGCGCCGGCCAGCCGCTCGAACCGGTGAGCGTCGACCTGCCGCGCTACATGGGCCGCTGGTACGTGATCGCCAACATTCCGTACTTCGCAGAACGCGGTTTCGTGGCGAGCCGCGCCGAGTGGACGCTGCGCGCCGACGGCCGCATCGACGACGCCTTCATCGGCCGCAAAGGCGGTTTCGACGCGCCCGAAAAGCATTACCGCTTCGTCGATGCGGTCGTGCCCGGCAGCGGCGGCGGGCGCTGGCGCGTGCGCGTGTTCTGGCCGATCCACGTCACGCAGCTCACGCTCTACGTCGATCCTGACTACCGCGTGACGATCCTCGGTTATCCGGGCAAGTCGCTCGGCTGGATTTTCTCGCGCGACCCCGAGATGGACGACGCGACCTACCACGCGCTGCTCGTGCGCCTCGACGCAATGGGCTACGACAGCACGCGCTTTCGACGCGTGCCGCAGTTTCCCGCGCAACTGGGCCAGCCGGGTTTCGCTTCGCCCTAGCGTAGCGTGCATCCACACGAGCACGCCGTCCGTATCTGCACATAAGGAAGCCTGCTGATCGCTACAACCCGCAGCAACCGATTCCATGACGACAACGCACGAATCAGGGAGAACAACAACATGGAACCCGCCCTCACCGCCTTGCCGCCGGGCCGTCGCGTGGCCGTCGTCGGCGCCGGGATCGCCGGGCTGGCGAGCGCGTGGCTGCTCGCGCGCCGCCATCGCGTCACGCTATTCGAGGCGGCCGCGACGGCGGGCGGCCACGCGCATACCGTCGACGTCGCGCTCGACGGCATGCGTCATCCCGTCGACACCGGCTTTCTGGTGTTCAACGAGCGCACCTATCCGAACCTCGTGGCGCTGTTCGCGGAACTCGGCGTGCGCGTTCATCGCAGCGATATGTCGTTTTCGGTGTCGGTGGACGGCGGCGCGCTCGAATGGGCGGGCACGAATCTGAACACCGTGTTCGCACAGCGCCGCAACCTGTTTTCGCCGACGTTCATCGGCATGCTGCGCGACATCCTGCGCTTCAACGCCGCCGCCGAACGTCATCTCGAAGCGGCGCGTCGCGAGCGTCTTTCGGTGGGCGAACTGCTGACGGCGGGCGGATACGGCGCGCCGTTCCAGCATCACTATCTGTTGCCGATGGCCGCCGCGATCTGGTCGAGCGCCGCGCGCGACGTGCTGCGTTTTCCGGCCGCGACTTTCCTGCGCTTCTGCCTCAATCACGCCTTGCTGCAAGTGAACGACCGGCCGCCGTGGCAAACCGTGGCGGGCGGCTCGCGCGAGTACGTCACGCGCCTGCTCGCCACGCTCGACGACGTGCGCCTGAACACGCCCGTGCGCGCCGTGCGCCGCGATACGGCGGGTGCGGGCGTGACGATCTCGACCGATGACGCGGGCGCGGAACGCTTCGACGCCGTCGTGCTCGCGAGCCATGCGCCCACCACGCTGGCCCTGCTCGCCGATCCCGACGACGCCGAACGCGACGTGCTCGGCGCCGTGCGTTATCAACGCAACCTCGCGCTGCTGCACACCGACGCGGCGCTGCTGCCGCGCCGCCGCCGTGTGTGGTCGGCGTGGAATTACCTGAGCCGCGCGTCGGCGCAGCGTGAAAACGGTGACGACGACCCCGACGACACGCAGCCCGTCTGCGTGAGCTACCTCATCAACCAGTTGCAGCCGCTGCCGTTTCGCACGCCCGTCGTGGTCACGCTCAATCCGGTGAGCGAACCCGCGCCGCATGCCGTGCTCGGCCGCTACGTCTACGATCATCCGCTGCTCGATCTCGCGGCCATCGACGCGCAACAGCGCCTGCCCGACTTGCAGGGACGGCGCGCGACGTGGTTCGCGGGCGCATGGACCGGCTACGGCTTTCACGAAGACGGCCTGAAGTCGGCGCTGCGCGTGGCGCGCGACTTCGGCGTGATGCCGGTGTGGGGCCAGCCATGAGTCCGCGCGCCGATCTCGCGCCGGGCGCGCCGCCGTTCGCGCATGCAGCGCCGCCTGGACACGAACCGCACGCGGCCTATCTGCTCACGGGCCGCGTGGTGCACGAACGCCTGCGTCCCGCGCGTCATGCTTTCGCGTATCCGCTGTTTCAGGTCTGCTGCGATCTCGACAGGCTCGATACGCTGCGGCGCTGGTGGTTCGGCATCGACCGCCGGCGCGTGTTCTCGCTCGACGCACGCGACTACGGCCCGCACGACGGCCGCGCGCTCGCGCCATGGATGCGCGCGCGCCTCGCCGAAGCGGGCATTCCCGCCGATGGCGCGATCTGGCTGCAAACGCTGCCGCGCATTTTCGGCCACGCGTTCAATCCGGTGAGCTTCTGGTATTGCTACGACCGCGCGGGCCGCCTGCGCGCGCTCTACGCCGACGTGCGCAACACCTTCGGCGCGCATCACGGCTATCTGCTCAGTGCCGCCGATCACGCACCGATTGGCGACGCAACCGAACTGCAGTGCTGCAAGACCTTTCACGTCTCGCCGTTTTGCCGCGTCGAAGGCCACTATCTGTTTCGCGTGCGCCAGCATGGCGCGCGGCTCGTCACCGCCATCGACTACGCCGATGGTCTCGGCATGCTGCTGCGCACGGCCATCGCCATGCGCGCCGAACCGCTCGACGCACGCCGCGCGTTTGGCGCGCTCGCGCGCCAGCCGCTCCTCACGCCCGGCGTCGTGCTACGGATTCACTGGCAGGCGCTGCGCCTCTGGCTCAAACGCGTGCCGTTTCTCGGCAAACATCCGCCCGCGCCCCTACCTCACGCGCCGCTGCGCCCCACCGATCACGAGGCCCGTTCATGACGCTGCTCCGCCTGCCCACGGCCGCGCATCCGCCGATGCCGCTTGCGGCCCGTCTCTTTCTCGCCTTGCTGCGCAAGATCCGTCACGGCCATCTGACGCTGACGACGCCCGATGGCGCACAGCAGGTATTCGGCGATGCGCGCGACGCCCCCGCCGCCGCGCTGCGCATTCACGATTGGCGCGCCTGCCGCGCGATCCTGCGTGCGGGCGATATCGGCTTCGCCGAGGCGTTGCGCGCGCAATGGCTCGACGCGCCCGATCTCACCGCGCTGATGCGGCTCGCGATCCGCAATGAACACGCCGTCGCCACGACCGTGCACGGCGGGCCGCTCGCGCGCGCGTGGTATGCGCTGCGCCATCGGCTGCGCCGCAATACGCGCGCGGGCAGCCGACGCAATATCCACGCGCATTACGATCTGGGCAATGCGTTCTACGCGAGCTGGCTCGATGAAACGATGACCTATTCGAGCGCCTGCTTCGACGACGACACACACCGTCCGCTCGCGCAGGCGCAGTGCGCGAAGTATCAGCGCATCATCGACACGCTGGCGCTCGCGCCCGGCATGCGCGTGCTCGAAATCGGCTGCGGCTGGGGCGGCTTCGCGCTGTATGCGGCGCGGCAAGGCATACACGTGCGCGGCGTGACGATCTCGCAGGAACAGCACGCGTGGGCCAGCGAGCGCGTGTGCGCGGCGAACCTCGCGCATCTTGTCGAGATCGATCTGCGCGACTATCGCGACCTTCGCACAGCCGACGGCCAGTACGATGCCATCGTCTCGATCGAAATGTTCGAAGCGGTAGGCGAAGCCTGGTGGCCGGTGTATTTCGACACGCTTTCGCGTCTGTTGAAACCGGGCGCGCGAGCGCTAGTGCAGTCGATCACCATCGACGATGCGCATGTCGAGCGTTATCGCGCGTCGAGCGACTTTATCCGCGAGATGATTTTTCCGGGCGGCATGCTGCCGGGTCCGCAGCAATTCGTGCAGGCCGCACACCAGGCGCAACTCGATGCGCGCGCCGTCTTCGCATTCCGACGCGATTACGCGCAGACCTTGCGCTTGTGGCGTGCAAGCTTCGAAAGCCGTCTCGACACCATACGCGCGCTCGGTTTCGACGATGCCTTCATTCGTATCTGGACGCTCTATTTCGCCTATTGCGAAGCCGCGTTCGAAGAAGGACGCACGGACGTGATGCATTTCGTCGTGCAGCGAGCCGATGTAGATCGCGACTTACATCCTCGCGCACATCCCCGCGCACATCCCCATTGACACGCTTATTGGCGCGGGTACCATGAATCGACCGGTTGAAGCGTGCGTGGTGCTGTGGGCATTTTCCCCGCGCCACGCACGCATTCAACCGGCATCCCGCTCAACAGTCCGACGCTCCCGTGCTTCGACCCGTGCGCCTTAGATCATGAAAATTCGTGGCCCCTTGATACAGTACGATCGAGGACGTGGCGGCTTTCTCGCCATGCGCAGCGCGATTGTTTCAGGCTCCAGCCACGTCGCCCGGCCGTGCAGCTATTGCTCGATCGATACGGTCATCTCCATTCGCTCCGTGCGCCGCCATCACTCGGCCATGAGCTGCGATTTCATCGGCGTTCGCAAGGATGAAATCGCCTCCCTGCTGCCCAAGCCCTAGCCCGCTGTCCTCCCCGTTCGCCTGATATCGAGCCGCATCGCGCAATGCCGCGCTGCGCCGCGCTGTGCCGTGTTATGCGGCTTTGCTGCGCGCGCGCCTCGCGATGCCGGTCATCACGTACGCCTCATCCGTTCATGCGGATGCCGGGCGCGAAGACGCGCATGCCGTCTCCGAACCAACCCTTGGGAAGCAGGATGAAACTTCACGCAAAGCTCCATTGCACCGCCACGATGCTCGCGCTCGCCGCCATCGCCGCACAGCCCGCCCTCGCGGACGACGCGCAAGTGAACGTCTACAACTGGTCCGACTACATCGCGCAGGACACGGTGCCCACGTTCGAAAAGCAAACCGGCATCAAGGTGCGTTACGACAGCTACGACAGCGACGACACGCTGCAAGCCAAACTGCTCGCAGGCAGTTCCGGTTATGACGTGGTCGTGCCGTCGTCGGCCTATATGGCGCGGCAGATCGAGGCGGGCGTCTATCAGAAGCTCGATAAATCGCAATTGCCGAATCTCGCGAATCTCGATCCGCATCTGATGAAAATGGTCAGCGACGCCGACCCCGGCAATCAATATGGCGTGCCGTGGGCGTGGGGCACGGACGGCGTCGCGTATAACGCGCAGGAAGTGCAAAAAGCGCTCGGCGGCGCAATGCCGCCCAATTCGTGGGCGCTGGTTTTCGATCCCGAGAATCTATCGAAACTCAAAAGCTGCGGCGTGTCATTTCTCGATTCGGCATCCGATGTTTTTCCGGCCGTGCTGCAATATCTGCACCGCAATCCCAACAGCACGAATCCCGCCGATTACACCGCCGCCTACGAGGTGCTGAAGAAAGTTCGGCCCTATATCACGCAGTTCAATTCGTCGGGCTATATCAACGATCTCGCGAACAACGACGTGTGCATCGCCGTGGCCTATTCGGGCGACGCGGGCATCGCGCGGCGGCGCGCGATCGAGGCGAAGCGCCACTATCAGATTCAGTTCGTGAATCCGCAGGAAGGCGGTTTGCTCTGGTTCGACATGATGGCGATTCCGAAAGACGCGCCGCATCCCGAAGCCGCGCTCAAATGGATCAACTACATCGAAGACCCGAAAACGAGCGCGGGCATCACCAACGAAGTGTTTTATCCCACCGCGAATCGCGCGTCGTATCCGCTGGTTCAAACGGCGATCGTAAAAGACGCCAGCACGTTTCCGTCCGACGAAGTCATCGACAAGATGACCGTCATGCGCCCGCAGCCGGCGGCGATCATGCGGCTGCAAAACCGCCTGTGGGCGCAATTGAAATCGGGCACGTAACGGCGTGATTCGCCTGCGCGCGCCCGCTGTTTCCTCTTACTTTTTTATTGCCAACATCATGCGTATTCTGGATATCGTCGATTACTCGCAACCCGCGAAAGAAACGCTCGAATGGGAGCCGAAGCCCGAAGCCGTGCTTGCCGGCCATCCGCGTCAATCCGCCGACATGCATTTCACGAGCCCGTGCGGACAATTGTCGACGGGCATCTGGGCCAGCGAGCGCGGTCTCTGGCGCGTGAATTTCACGGAGAACGAGTATTGCGAAATTCTCGAAGGCGTTTCAGTGCTGCGCGATGAATCGGGCGCGGAAAAAACCGTGCGCGCGGGCGACCGCTTCCTGATTCCCGCCGGTTTTCAGGGGACGTGGAAAGTGGTCGAGCCGTGCCGCAAGGTGTTCGTGTCGGTCGAATTCAAAGGCTGATTCACGCGTGCTGCAATGAAGGCGGATCGGTCACGATCGAACGCAGCGCGGCGCGCGCTTCAGCGGGCGCGTCGCGCAAGACCGCCAGATCCGGCACGGGCCGCGCCGTCGCCGCCTCGCGCGCGAACGCGGCTTCGAGCGCCTGCGCCACATCGAGCAGACGCGCGTCGCCGCGCATCGGCCCGATCAACTGCAAACCGAACGGCATGCCCGCGTGATCGACACCGCAAGGCAGCGACATCGACGGATTCGTCAGCACCGTGACGATATAAGTGAGCGCGACCCAGCGATAATAATTTTCGAGCGGCGTGCCGTCGATCGAATCGCAATACGAGGTCGTCCACGCAAACGGCGTGACCGGCGAGACCGGCGAAACGATCACGTCGTAGCGTGCGAAATGGGCCTGAAATTGCCGATACAGCGCGGTGCGCTGCGTGTCTGCACGCGCCACGTCGGCGAGCGTGAGCGCCCCGCCCATTTCGTAGTTCGCGCGCGTATTCGCGCCGAGCAGCGAAGGATCGCGCTCGTAGGTCTCGCGCAGACTCGCGACGAATTCCTGCGCGCGCACCACATCGAACACGCGATGCGCTTCGCGCAAATCGAAGTCGATCGGCTCGCACTGCCCGACGATGCGGGAAAGCCGTTCGATCTTCGCGCGGAACGTGGCGCGGATCGAAGCGTCGACGGCGCACGCGCCGAAGTCTTCGGTATAGCCGATACGCAGCGTCGCGGGATCGAGGCGCGGTTCGCGCGCGAAGGCGTCGAGCGACGCCGGATAGCTCAGCGGATCGGCGCTCGCATGACCGGCCACGGCGGCCAGTTGCAGGCGCACGTCGGCCACGTTGCGCGCCATCGGCCCGCTCACCCAGTTGGGCGCCCAGCCGAGCACGCGGCGTTCGGACGGCACGAGGCCCGGCGAGGCGCGAAAGCCCACCACGCCGCAGAGCGCGGCCGGAATGCGGAGCGATCCGCCGAGGTCCGAGCCGGTGGCAAGCGGCAGCATGCCGGTCGCAAGCGCCACGGCCGAGCCGCCCGACGAGCCGCCCGCATTCAGCCGCGTATCGAACGGATTGCCCGTGGCGCCCCAGACCGCGTTGCGCGTATTCGCGCCCGCGCCCATTTCCGGCACATTGGTCTTGGCGGCGACGATGGCGCCCGCCGCGCGCAAACGGGCGACGAACGCGTTGTCGCTCGCAGGCACGTGATCGCGATACATCGGCGAACCGTACGTGGTCAACAAGCCGCCGGTTTCTTCGAGATCCTTCACGCCGATAGGCAAACCGTGCAGCACGCCCAGCGGTTCGCCTCGCGCGACCGCCTGTTCCGCGCGGCGCGCTTCGTCGCGCGCGCGTTCGAACGCGGTGGCCGCGAGCGCATTCACGGCAGGCTCGATCGATTCGATGCGCGCGATACACGCATCGAGCAGTTCAACCGGAGACAGCTCGCCGTCGCCGATCAGACGGCGCGCCTCGACGGCGGATAAATCAGCCAGTGCCACAGACATTCGAATCCTTTCATCAGGCCGCCAGTGCGCGCGCCGATTGATCGACGCAGGCGACGATCGCATCGCGCGTATTGAGCAGATGCACGCGCGTCTGTTCCTCCACGGCGGCGGCGTCGCGCGCGCGCCAGGCAGCGAGCAGTTGCGCGTGCTCGTCGTTATTGCTCGCCATGATATCCGGCTGCACGTACATCGACAGCGACACATACGGACGCGCAAGCAGCGAGAGCCCGCGCACGACTTCGAACAACCGCGTGTGCGCCTCGCACTGCATTAGATGCTGATGGAAATCCTCGTTGAGCAAGGCCCATTGCTCGGAACTCGGCGCGGCCTCGCTCATGGCGTCATGGCTCGCCTGCGCCGCGTCGAGTTGCGCGGCGCTCGCATGCAGACACGCGCGCGCCGCGAGCATCGGTTCGAGCATCATGCGCAACTCGTAGATCTCGCTCACATCGTCGGCGGTGAGGCCGCGTACTTCCACGCCCTTGTTCGGATCGATCGCCACCAGTCCTTCGGCACGCAGATCGCGAAACGCCTCGCGCACGGGCGTCGTGCTCACGCCGAGCCGCTTCGCCACTTCTTCCTGGCGCATGCGCGTGCCCGCCTTGTAGACGCCCTGCAAAATCTCCGCGCGCAGCGTGCCGAGTACGTATTCCTGAATCGTGCGATACGGCTTGCCCATGCTGTCTCCCTGGTCGCTCTGGTCGCTTGCTGGTCGCTGCTGGTCGCTTCGTGTTGGCGTTGACGTTATGCGAGCGCCTCGGTGCTCGCCGACGCAAGCTCAAGCTCGCGCCGCGCGCCGATCACCTGCTCGATCCACGCAGCCACGCGCAGCGTCGCAAGATCCTCGCCGAATGCGCCGATGGTCTGGAAACCCAGCGGCAAACCCGCATCGGTCCAACCCGAAGGCACCGTCACGGCAGGCATGCCGAGCAGGCTCCACGGCGCGCAGAACGTGGGGTCGCCGGTGTCGTCGAGTCCTTGCGGCGCGACGCCCGTGGCGGGCACGCTCACGAGCGCATCGCAGCCCGCGAGCAGGTCCGCCGTGCGCGCGCGGAGTTGCGCCTGCAACGCGAGCGCCGCCTGATAACGCGCCTCGGGCATCGCCGCGCCTTCGTCGACGAGCGCGCGCATATGGCCGCTCAACTGCTCGCGATGCGCGCGCGCTTCCGGGCCGACCGCGTGCCACGCTTCCACGCGCAAAATCACCTGCAAGGCATCGACGATCTGTTCGAGATCCGCATCGAGTTCGATCTCGACGATCTCCGCGCCCGCCGCGCGCAACTGCCCAAGCGCGGCGTCGAAATTCACTCTCTGCATGTCCTGCAAACGCGCGTCGAACGGCGTGCGCACGACGCCCAGACGCGGCGGCGCGGCCAGCGGTGCGAACCATGCGCGCCAGGCATCGACGCTATCGATCGCGTCCACGCGCTGCGCCACGAACAACGCATGCGCGAGCGCCGCCACTGCCACATCGCGCGCGAAGAAACCAATATGATCGAGCGACGCCGCGAGCGCATGCACGCCCTCGCGCGAGATCGTGCCGTAGCTTGGCTTGTAGCCCACCACGCCGCAATACGCGGCGGGGCGAATCACCGATCCGACCGTCTGCGTGCCGAGCGCGAGCGGCACGATGCCCGCGCCCACGGCCGCCGCCGATCCGCTCGACGATCCGCCCGGCGTATGGTCGCGACGCCACGGATTCACCGTCGGTCCCGGCTGACGCCAGGCGAATTCGGTCGTCACCGTCTTGCCGAACACCAGCGCGCCGAGTTCACGCAATTGCGCGACGATGGGCGCGTCGGCTTGCGGACGATGGCCGCGCCAGATCGGCGAGCCGTAGCACGTCGGCATATCGACGGTATCGATCAGATCCTTCACGCCCACGGGCAGACCCGCGAGCGGCGCGCACGCATCGGGCTCGACATAGGCCTGCGGGCGATGCGTGAAAACATGCAGCGATTCGAGCGCCTCGGCGCGCGCCACGGCCTCGTCGAGCCGCGCGCGGCTCGCGGCCCGATTGCCGCGCTGCGCGATCAGCGCCGTCACGAACGACGGTTTGGCTTCGTTCATCCTGTCCTTCCCTTCGATGCGTCGGCGCAGTGCGCCGACGCGATAACGGGCGTCCCGGCGCTTACTTCTTCGCGGCGGTCGCGGCAAACGAATTGTCGACGGCACTCGCATAGCTCACGCTGCCAGGCTTGATATTGCCGATCGACTCCTGCAAATCAAGCGCATTGCGAAACGCCTGCTCGGAAATCTCAGGCGTGGGCGCGTAAATGTTCTGATCGATCAGACGGCCCACCGCCGCTTCCACGATCTTCGCATCGAGCGAGGGAAACTCCGTCTTCGCGACTGCCTTGGCGGTATCCGGCGATTGATGAATCAGCGCCTCGGCCTCGCCGATCGACTTCACGAACGCCGCCACCATTTGCGGCTTGTCCTTGATGGTCGAGGCCGCCGTGTTGATGGTCGAGAACGCATAGCCGCCCGGATAGGCCTTCGGGAAGCCGTACACGACCTTGTAGCCCTGCGCGATGCCGGTGTCCGCCTGCGGTTCGTAGACCGCCGCCGCCTGGCTGCGGCCCGCGCTCACCGGCGCGAGTTCGGTGCCCAGTTGCACCGTGTTCAGCGACACCTTCTCGATCTTCTGATCCTTGATCAGACGTTGCAGCAGATACGTGCTGGTCGAAGGCGGCAGCGCCGTGGCCACGCTCTTGCTCGACATATCGGCGGGCTGATGCACGCCCGCGTCGGGCGGCGCGATCACCCACACCGGCACGCCCGCCACCACGTTCGCGACGGCCATCACGTTCGCGCCCTTGAGGTTCGCGAGCACGGCCGTCATCGGATCCTGCAGCGAGAAGTCCGCATGGCCGCCGATCACCGCCGCCACGCCCGCCGCGCCGCTGCCCGCCGTGACCTTCTTCACGTCGAGACCGTTCTTCGCGAAGATGCCCTTGTCGATCGCCACGTAAAGCGGCAAATACTGAATCGACTGAAATGCCTGATACACCGTGACCGGCTCCGCCGCCTGCGCGCAAACCTGAACGCTCAACCCCGTGACCGCGGCCGCAATGGCCATCGCGCTTACTCGTTTCATCGTGTTGACTTCCATGAAATGACCTTTGCTTCCGTGAATTGAACGATCCAGCCCAACAGCGTCGCCATCAGCGTGAGCACGATAATGCCGAGCCACACCGTATTCAGATCGAACAGCGATCCGGCGACGAACACTTCATGCCCGAGTCCCGCCTGCGAGGCGATGTACTCGCCCACTACCGCGCCGATCAGCGCGAAGCCGATGTTCACGCGCAGCGTCGAAAACACCCACGGCAGCGCGCCCGGCACGATCAGCTTCGTGAAGATCATCCACGGCTTCGCGTTGAACGAGCGGAACAGGTTGAGCAGATCCTTGTCGACTTCGCGCGCGGCGGCGCACGAGGAAATCATCGCGACGGCGAAGGTAGAGATGCCTGCGAGCCACACTTTCGACGTCATGTCCGAACCGAACCAGATAACGATCAGCGGCCCGAGCGCGATCTTCGGAATACTGTTAAGGATCACTGATAATCCTTCGGCGACACCGGACACGCGCGGCACGAACCAGAGTAGCAGGCCGAGGCCGATACCGAGGCCGCTGCCCACCACGAGGCCCACGACGGTTTCGTAGAGCGTGACCAGCGTGTCGGGTATCAGCGTGCCGCCGTTCAGGCCTTGTTGCGCGGCCTGCCAGATGCCCGCGGGCGAGCCGAGCAGCTTGCCGTTGATCCAGCCCGCTGTGACCGCCACTTGCCACAGCGCGATCAGCGCCACGACGATGAGCGCGACCGCGCCCGTGGTGCCGAGTTTCGCCGCGCGGCGCGGCTTCGCGCGCCGCCGGGCGGGCGCGTTGGTGGAGATCGCAATATCGCTCATGCCGTGGCTCCCGCGTGCTGGATGGTATGGCTGCGCAGTCCGTTCCAGACGCGCGAATGGAAGGTGCGGAACTCGGGCGCCTCGCGCGCCGAGACCGCCGTGCGCGGACCGTGCGTGGTCAGGCGCACGTCGATGTCGTCTTCGATGCGCGCCGGGCGGCCGCCGAGCAGAATCACGCGGTCGCTCATCGCGATCGCTTCCTCGATATCGTGCGTGACGAGCACGACGCTCGTGCCGCTCTGCTCGCGCAGCGCCATCACGTCGTCTTCGAGTGCGAGGCGCGTTTCGTAGTCGAGCGCGGAAAACGGTTCGTCGAGCAGCACCAGCGTGGGATCGACGAGCAGCGTGCGCGTGAGCGCCACGCGCTGGCGCATGCCTCCGGAAAGCGAATGCGGATACGCATCGGCCACCGCGCCCAAGCCGTAGCGCGCGAGCATCTGGCGCGCGCGCTCGATGTCGGCGGGCTTGACCTTGCGATACAGCTCGATGCCGAGCACGGCGTTTTGCAGCACCGTGCGCCACGGCATCAGCAGGTCTTTTTGCAGCATGTAGGCGATGCGTCCGGCGCTGCCGTCGTCGCGCCTGCCCGCGCTGATCTGCCCCGACTGCGGCTTGATGAGCCCGGAAACGAGATTGAACAGCGTGCTCTTGCCCGCGCCGCTGCGGCCGACGATCGACACGATCTCGCCGCTGCGCACGCTGAAGTCGAGCCGTTCGAAGATCGGCACGTCGACACCGTCGGCAGTCCGAAATGCATGACTGAGCTGCTGGACCTTCAGGCGGTCCGTACCCGACGCGTGCGTCGGAGCGATGGGAGGGGTTGCAAGGGCTGAAACACTCATGGACATCCTCATCGGTACGTGGCGTACGTTTGTGCTGTGCACAACACATAGTGCACAGTCAAAAAGCCATGGCGCAAGTGAAAAAATAATTCCCGCGCAATCGGGATTTCACCTGCTCGATGATGGTGCGTTAATGCGGGTCCGCGAGCGTGAAACGCACCAGACGGGCGTGCGGACGCCGTGCGATGGTGCGTTTTTTGTGGGGCGTGCAACGATGAGGCGCGCTTCGAAAAAAACTGCCGCGCTCAAAATGCAAGACTAGCGAAATCAAAATGCAAGCGCCGCCTGCGCGAACGCAGACGGCGCTTCGATGCTGCCGCAATGAACGATCAGCAGCCGATCAACGAACGATCAACGGAAGCCGCCCGCCGCCAGCAGATGCTCGCCGGTCAGCCAGCGCGCTTCGTCGGAGGCGAGGAACACCGCGACATCGGCGATATCTTCGGGCTGGCCCGCGCGGCCCAGCGGCGTCTTCGCGATGAAGTCCGCGGCCATGTCCGAGCCGGTGATGCCCGCGCTATGCGTGCCTTCGGTTTCCACGTAGCCGGGGTTGATCGAGTTCACGCGGATCTTGCGCGAGGCAAGCTCCAGCGCCAATACGTTCGTGATAGCGTCGAGCGCGCCCTTGGTGCCGGTGTAAATCGCGCTCGCGGGCGGCGTGATGCGCGTGACGCCCGAACTGATATTGATGATGCTCGCGCCTTCGCCCAGATGCTTCACGGCCGCCTGGGTGACGAGTAGCGGCCCGAGTACGTTGGTGTCGAACTGGCGATGGAACTCTTCGGCGGTGATGTCCTCGACCGGCGAGAACGCGTACACGCCCGAATTGTTCACGACGATATCGAGGCGGCCGAATGAGTCGATGGCCGTTTGCACGAGCTTCGCGGCGTCGGCGGGCTGCGAGACGTCGCCGCCCACCGCCGTCGCCTTGCCGCCCGCTGCCTGGATCTGCTCGACGACCGCCAGCGCGCCCGACTTGCTGCTCGCATACGTCACCACGACCGCCGCGCCCTCTTTCGCGAGCGCGCGGGCGATCGCCGCGCCGATTCCTTTCGATGCGCCCGTGACGAGCGCCACTTTTCCTTCGAGCCTGGCCATGACAAACCTCCAATGTGGGTTGAACCGTCCGCTTGCCGCGCTGCGGTTTGCGTCGGTGCTGCACGACAATGTAGAGGTTGCGCCGGGCGCGAAAAAGGCCCTGCCGCCGAATGGAGTGGCCGCATTTTATGAACAATGCGCGAACAACGCGCGAACAACGCGCGTCGTAGACAACACTCAGTCTTCGTGCGGAATCCCCTCGATCGGACACTCCGCCGTGCCGGGCGTGCTGCGCGTAAGCGCTTCGACGCGCTGACGCATCGCCTCGGGGTCCGTCACCCAGTCGCGATAGAAACCGAACGGGCAGGCCGCCACGCCGTTCACGCCGTCGCCGGAATTAATGGTGCCGGTATAGCCGCGATGCAGCAGCTTGTACAGATGGTTCTGCGACTGCATGTTGCGCCGCGCGTCGCGAATCATGCCGAGCGACAGTTCCGCGTATTGCACGCCCATTTCCTCTTCGCCGCATTCGCCGAGCGTGCGCCCGTCGAAACCGACGATCGCCGAGTGGCCGAAGTACGAATACACGCCGTCCCAGCCCGTGGCGTTCGCGACCGCCACGTAGGTGTTGTTCATCCACGCCATCGCCTTCGCGACCATCACCTGCTGTTCTTTCGCCGGATACATATAGCCCTGGCAGCGCACGATCAGCTCCGCGCCGTTCATCGCGCAGTCGCGCCAGATCTCGGGATAGTTGCCGTCATCGCAGATAATCAGGCTGATTTTCAGGCCCTTCGGCCCATCCGTCACATAGGTGCGGTCGCCCGGATACCAGCCTTCGATCGGCGTCCACGGCATGATCTTGCGGTACTTCTGCACGATCTCGCCGCGATTGTCGATCAGCACGAGCGTGTTGTACGGCACCTTGCGCGGATGTTCCTCGTGGCGCTCGCCCGTGATCGAGAACACGCCCCACACATTCGCCTTGCGGCACGCCGCCGCGAAAATATCCGTCTCTTCGCCGGGAATCGTGGACGCCGTGTCGAACATTTCCTGGCGGTCGTACATGATGCCGTGTGTGGAATACTCGGGAAACACCACGAGATCCATGCCCGGCAAACCCTGCTTCATGCCGACCACCATGTCGGCGATACGGCGCGCGTTGTCGAGCACCTCCGCCTTCGTGTGCAGACGCGGCATCTTGTAGTTGACCACCGCGACGCCCACACAATCGCGGCTGCTCGAAATATCACCATGTCGCATGACGCTTCCTCCTTGAATGCGTTGATGCCGCGCGAAGTCCGTTGACGTTGAGTCGCGGACTCGCGCGCGGCGCACCTCAGTGGCTGATCATCCAGGGCCGTCCCGCCGGCCGCTTGAGTCCGTCCGACGCCGCGCCCGCGAGCTTCGCCGCGCCGCCCGAGCAGCAACTGCAACCCGCGCGATGACGCAGCGGCGGTCCGTCGCCGGACTGACGCGGCGCGTGCGCCGCACGCTCGTTGGTCGCGTGCGCGGCGCGGCGCGTGCCCGCCATCAGCGCGAGCGAGGGCGCGCTGATCACGCGTCCGCCTTCCGCGCCGCAGTCGGGACAACGGCACGGTTTTTCGCGGTCCGCGATGCGGCGCATGACGGAAAACGGCCCGCAACTCGCGCACTCGAAGTCGTAGATCGGCATGACAGCTTCCTTTTAAAAACGCCGGCCCGAATTCAGGCTCACGCCTTCACGAGATCCGGCGAACACGGCAGATCCACGCCGCCCTGGATGTGCTGGATCGGACCGTCGGCGTTCGGGCGAATGTCGAAGTCGAAGATCTGCGTGGGCAGCCACAAGGTCGCGCACGCATTCGGAATATCGACCACGCCGCTGATATGCCCTTGCACCGGCGCACAGCCGAGCAACGAATACGCCTGCGCACCCGAATAGCCGAACTTCTTCAGATATTCGATGGCATTCAGACACGCCTGGCGATACGCGGTCGTCACGTCGAGATAATGCTGGCCGCCTTGCTCATCGACGGAAATGCCTTCAAAAATGAGGTAATCGTTGTAGTTGGGCGTGATCGGGCTCGGCTGGAACACGGGATTGCGAATGCCGTATTTCGCCATGCCGCCCTTGATGACGTTCACGCGCATATGCACCCAGCCCGCCATTTCAATCGCGCCGCAGAACGTGATCTCGCCATCGCCCTGACTGAAGTGCAGGTCGCCGACCGAGAGGCCCGCGCCATCCACGTAGACGGGGAAAAACACCTTCGATCCGCGCGACAGATCCTTGATATCGCAATTGCCGCCATGCTCGCGCGGCGGCACCGTGCGCGCGCCCTGCGCGGCGGCTTTATCGCGCGCTTCGCCCGCGAGCTTGCCCATGTGCGCGGTGGCCGCGAACGGCGGATTCGCGAGCGGCGGCACGCGGTCGGGATCGGTGGCGATCAGGCCGGTTTCGCGCGCGTTCCAGGTTTCGAGCAGTTTCGGATCGGGCAGGCAGCCGATCAGGCCCGGATGAATCAGGCCCGCGAAATTCACGCCCGGAATATGGCGCGAACTCGTATAGACGCCGTGAAAATCCCAGATCGACTTTTGCGCGCTGGGGAAATGATCGGTGAGAAAGCCGCCGCCATTCGTCTTCGAAAAGAAGCCGTTGAAACCCCACTGGCTATCGGCTTTCGCGCCGATATCGAGCAGGTCCACCACGAGCAGATCGCCGGGTTCCGCGCCGTGCACGCCCACCGGGCCGGAGAGAAAGTGCACGATCGACAGGTCGATGTCGCGCACGTCGTCGGCGCTGTCGTCGTTCTTGATGAAGCCGCCGGTCCAGTCGTAGGTTTCGAGGATGAAGTCGTCGCCGGGCTTCACCCAGCAGGCCATCGGAATGTCGGGGTGCCAGCGGTTGTGCACCTGTTCGTTTTCGTAGGCCGACTGGTTCAGATCGACCTTGATGAGAGTCTCGGGCATTGCGTTCGCTCCTGGGTTCGCGGATTGACATACGGCGCGGCGCGCGAACGCCGCGCCGCGCTCAGACGGAGAGGTATTCGCGGATGCGGTCGGTGTCGCCCGCATCGCGCGTGCTTTGGTGCACGAAGCGCCCGCCTTCGATCACGAACAGGCGGTCGGCCACGTCGAGCGCGAAGCTCAACACCTGCTCCGAAACGACGATGGCGATATTGCGGCTTGTGCGGATCTGGTTGAGCGCCTTGGCAATGTCCTTGATGACGGACGGCTGAATGCCCTCGGTCGGCTCGTCGAGCAGCAGCACTTTCGGGTCGGTCGCGAGCGCGCGCGCAATCGCGAGTTGCTGTTGCTGGCCGCCCGAGAGATTGCCGCCCTTGCGCTTTCGCATGTCGAACAGCACGGGAAACAGCGCGTAGAGTTCGTCGGGCACGCGCTGGCTCTGCGCGTTTTCGAGGCCCGTCTGAATGTTTTCCTCGACGGTCAGCGAGGCGAAAATCTGCCGTCCTTGCGGCACGTAGCCGATGCCGTTCGCGACGCGGCGATAGCTCTCGTCCTTCGAGACATCGGCGCCGCCCACGCGCACCGTGCCGCGATTGGCGGGCAGCATGCCGATCAGCGCCTTGAACAGCGTCGTCTTGCCCATACCGTTGCGGCCCATCACGGCCACGCTTTCGCCCTCGGCGACAGAAAAGCCGATGCCGTGCAGCACTTCGCTCTGGCCGTAGCTGACGACGAGATCGTCGACTTCCAGCATGATGTGTTCTCCGTGTTGTCGTTCGGTAGCCGAATCAGTGGCCCAGATAAACGTCGATCACGCGCGGATCAGCCTGCACCTGCGCCATCGGCCCTTCCGCGAGAATCTTTCCCTGATGCATGACCGTGACCTTGTGCGCGATGCGCTCGACGAAAGCCATGTCGTGCTCGATCACGATCATCGAGCGATTGCGGCAGATGCGATCGAGCAGATCGGCGGTGAGTTCGCGCTCGCGCACACTCATGCCCGCAATCGGTTCATCGAGCATCAATAGTTCGGGATCCTGCATAAGCAGCATGCCGATTTCGAGCCACTGTTTCTGGCCGTGCGAAAGCAGCCCCGCTTCCAGATCGAGCGCGGCAGACAGGCCGATTTCGTCGGCCACGTCGCGCACGCGGTCGGCCACTTCGGCATCTTCGCGATAGGCGAGTGCGCCGAACACGCTGCGTCCGCGCGGAAACGACACTTCGAGGTTCTGCGCCACGCTCAGGTTTTCGTAGATCGACGGCGTCTGGAACTTGCGGCCAATCCCTTTACGCACACGGCGAAATTCCGCGAGATTGGTGATCTCCTCGTTGCGGAATTTGATGCTGCCCGCCGTTTCCTTCGTCTTGCCGCAGATGAGGTCGAGCAGCGTGGTCTTGCCCGCGCCGTTCGGGCCGATTACCACGCGCAGCTCGCCGCGTTCGAGATAGAGATTGAGCGAATCGATCGCCTTGAAGCCGTCGAACGACACGGTCAGGTCTTCGATCGCGAGCAGAAAGTCGGTATTGCTCATGCTTCACGCCTCCTTGTTCGCCGCGCCGAGCAGCCGCCGCACGCGCGGGCGCACATGCTCGTCGTAGAGGCCCGCCAGCCCGTTCGGAAACACCATCACCACGCCGATGAACATCGCCGCCATCAGATAGAGCCAGAGGTTCGGAAAGCTCTCCGAGAACCAGCTCTTGCCGAGATTGACGAGAATCGCGCCGTACACCGCGCCGACCAGCGACATGCGCCCGCCGATGGCCGCGTAGATCACCATTTCGATCGACGGCACGATGCCGACGAACGACGGCGACATGAAGCCCACCTGCAACGTGAACATCGCGCCGCCGATGGCCGCCAGCATCGCCGCGAGACAGAACGCGAACACCTTGAACATGGCGACGTCGTAGCCCGAGAAGCGCACGCGGTCTTCCTTGTCGCGCATCGCGAGCAGCAGCGTGCCGAGCTTGCTACGCTGAACCCAGCGGCAGGCGAGCAGCGCGCCGATCAGCAGCGCGGCGTTCACGAAGTACAGGATCAGCTTCGCGTGATCGGTGCGGATATCCCAGCCGAGCAGCGTGCGCAGATCAGTGATGCCGTTCACGCCGCCCGTATAGCCCTGCTGGCCGATGATGAGCACCGAGAGAATCAGCGCGACGGCCTGCGTGATAATCGCGAAGTACACGCCGCCCACGCGCCGCTTGAACATCGCGTAGCCGATCACGAAGGCGAGCGCCGTGGGCACGACGAGCACCGCGAGTATCGAGAACGGCAAGTAGTGAAACGGCTTCCACCACGCGGGCAGCGCGGTAAGCTGGTTCCAGTCCATGAAGTCGGGAATGCCGGGCGTGGTCTGCGTGTGCGTGGCGGCCGGATCGGACGCTTCGAGCTTCAGAAACATCGCCATCGCATAGCCGCCGAGGCCGAAGAACACGCCCTGTCCGAGACTGAGCACGCCGCCGTAACCCCACGCGATCACGAGGCCGATCGCCACGAACGCGTAGGTCAGGTACTTGCCCATCAGGTTCAGGCGGAACGTGTCGAGCGCGAGCGGAAACACGACCACGATCACCAGGGCGAGCAGCACGATGCCGCCATAGCCCGAAACGTCGAGCCACGCGAGGCGCGCGCGCCAGCCGGCCGGCGGCGCATCGCGGCCGGATCGCGGGGATACGCCGCCCGCCGTGGGTTGGATGGGTTCCATGTCCATCTCTCCAGTCGAATGAAGCTGTGAATGAGGCTTGTGCAACGGCGTGCGCTTACACGCGCCGCACCTTCGAGGCGAACAGACCCTGCGGACGCAGCATCAGAATCACCACGACGGTCAGCAGCGTGAGCACGCGCGCAATCGAGCCCGAGAGGAAGAACTCGCTGATCGACTGCATCTGCGCGATGCCGAACGCCGACGCCACGGTGCCGAGCAGACTCGCCGCGCCGCCGAACGTGACCACCAGAAACGAATCGACGATATAGAGCGAGCCGCTCGTCGGTCCCGTCGAGCCGATCGCCGTGAAGGCCGCGCCCGCCACGCCCGCGATACCGCAGCCAATCGCGAAGGTCATGCGGTCGGTGCGCCGCGTGTTGATGCCTGCGGCGTTCGCCATCGGCCGGTTCGCGACCGTGGCGCGCACGCGCAAGCCCCAGCGCGAGCGATAGAGCATGAGCAGCAGGCCGCCCGTCATCAGCAGCGCGAGGCCCATCACGAACATGCCGCTCACCGGAATGTCGAGGCCCGGCGTGGGCTCCCACGAACCCATCAGCCAGTCGGGCAGCGCCGGGCTCACTTCCTTCGGCCCGAAGGTCGAGCGGAACACCTGCTGCATGCCGAGGCTCAGGCCCCAGGTGGCGAGCAGCGTGTCGAGCGGGCGCTTGTAGAGATGGCGGATCAGCGCCCATTCGGCGAGCCAGCCCGCCGCGAACGCCAGCGCGAACGCCGCGAAAATCGCGAAGAAGAAATACACGGGCGTGAACGCGTGCCAGACGTTCTGCGAGAACCACGAAAACATGTAGACCGTATAGGCGCCGATCGTCATGAACTCGCCGTGCGCCATGTTGATCACGCCCATCTGGCCGAAGATCACGGCGAGCCCGAGCCCCATCAGGAGCAGGACGCTGAAGAGGCTCAGACCGGCGAAGCCCTGCATCAGCGTGATGTTGAAAATATCGGTAGCGGACATCGAACGCTCCTCGCGCGGCGGCGTCATGCGCCGCCGCGCCGCTGCGGTTGACGGATTACATGTAGCCCTTCGGGAACGGATTCGGCTGGATCGGCTGCTCGGACTGCGCGACGACCTTGAACTGGCCGTCCGCCTGGCCTTCGCCGATCAGCGAGCGGCTCCACAGGTGATGGTTCGGATCGACCTTCGCGTAGCCTTGCGGCGCGTTCGCCACTTCGATACCGGCCGAATGCGCGACCACCTTGTCTACGTCGAAGCTGCCCGCGCGCTCGCACGCGGCCTTCCAGATCCACGGGCCGAGATAGGCGGCCTGCGTCACGTCGCCGATCACCGACTTCTGGCCGTAGCGCGCCTTGAACGCCGCGACGAACTTCTTGTTGTTCTCGTTATCGAGCGACTGGAAGTACTTCATCGACGAGAAGAAACCCGCGAAGTTCTCGCCGCCGATGCCAAGCACTTCGTCTTCCGTGACCGACAGCGTCAGCAGGAACTGCTTCTGCGGCGTGATGCCCGCGGCCTTGAGCTGCTTGTAGAACGCCACGTTCGAGCCGCCCACCACGGTCGCGAAGATGCAGTCGGGGCGTGCGAGCTTGATCTTGTTCATCAGCGAGGCGAACTCGGTCGTGCCGAGCGGGTAATACTCCTCGCCCACCACCTTCGCGTGCAGATGCTGTTCGATATGGCGGCGCGCGATCTTGTTCGAGGTGCGCGGCCAGATGTAGTCGGAGCCGATCAGGAAGAAGGTCTTGGCCTTCTTCGTGTTCGAGGCCCAGTCGAGCGCCCAGAGAATCTGCTGAGTCGCTTCCTGGCCCGTGTAGAACACATTCTTCGACTGTTCGAGGCCTTCGTAGAAGGTCGGGTAATAGAGCAGGCCGTTGTCCTTCTCGAACACCGGCAGCACGGCCTTGCGCGAGGCCGAGGTCCAGCAGCCGAACACGGCTGCGACGTGGTCGTTCTCCAGCAGCTTCTTCGATTTTTCGGCGAAGGTCGGCCAGTCGGAAGCGCCGTCTTCCTGAATGATCTGCACCTTGCGGCCGAGCACGCCGCCCATCGCGTTGATCTGCTCGATGGCGAGGCGTTCGGCCTGGATCGAGCCGGTTTCGGAAATCGCCATCGTGCCCGTGGCCGAGTGAAGCTGGCCGACCGTCACCGTGGTGTCCGTGACCGCGAGGCCCGTGGTGTTGACCTTGGCCGTGGGCGGCGTTTGCGCAAACGCGCCGCGCGAGAAGCCCATCGCCATCAGCGGCGCGGCGGCGAGACCGCCGAGCATTTTCCGGCGCAGCGGCGAAGGCATCTGGGCGTCGTCATCGAATCGATCGTCTGCGGACATCACGTTCTCCTTATCGGGTGCCCGGCGCTGAACGCTGCGGGCTGGGTCGAGGGTTGGACGCAATGTAGAAAGCCAAATTGACGATCGAAATACGTCGATTGACGTATTCCCGGCGCGCGCACTGGAATGTAATTTGCATCGCACGTCGATTCCGCGCGGTGCTGCCCGCCGTATTGCCTGCCGTAGTGCCCATTCGCGCCGCCTTCGCACCAAACCGGATCATCGTCATGTCCCAGAGTCACCCGTCCGTGGGCGCGCCCAGCACGCAACGCATCGTCAAGGTGCGCCGCGACTACAACGCCTGGGTCGGCGACGAAACCCTCGAGGACTACGCGCTGCGCTTCACGCCGCGCTCGTTCCGGCGCTGGTCGGAGCTGCGCGTCGCGAATACGGCCATTGGCGCGGTGTCGTTTCTGGTGCTGGAGGCGATCGGCGGCAGTCTCGTCGTCAACTACGGCTTCACGAACGCGTTCTGGGCCATCGCCGCCGTTTCCGTGCTGATCTGGCTCACGAGCCTGCCGATCAGCTATTACGCGGCGCGCTACGGCGTGGACATGGACCTGCTCACGCGCGGCGCGGGCTTCGGCTATATCGGCTCGACGGTCACCTCGCTGCTTTACGCGGTGTTCACGTTTATTTTTTTCGCGCTCGAAGCGGCCATCATGTCGCTCGCGCTCCAGCTTTATTTCCACATATCGCTGGCGATCGCCTACGTGGTGAGTTCGCTCGTGGTGATTCCGATCGTCATGTTCGGCATCACGCTGATCAACCGCCTGCAAAGCTGGACGCAGCCGCTGTGGCTCGTGCTGTTCGTGCTGCCGTATGCGGCCGTGCTGTGGCATCAGCCCGATCTGCTCAAGCAATGGACCACCTTCGCGGGCTTCGCGCCGCAGGGCCGCGCGTTCAGCCTGATCGCTTTCGGCCAGGCGTCGACAGTCGTGTTCGCGCTGATCGTGCAAGTCGGCGAACAGGTGGACTATCTGCGCTTTCTGCCGCCGCTCACGGCGAAGAACCGCACGCGCTGGTGGCTCGCGCTGCTGTCGGCGGGACCGGGCTGGATCGTGCCGGGCGCGCTCAAAATGCTGGGCGGCGCGTTTCTCGCCTTCGTCGCGCTCCAGTACGAAGTCGATGCGAACCACGCGGCGCAGCCCACGCAGATGTATCTCGTCGCGTATCACCTGCTGCTCGATCCGTTCGGGCTCGCAAGCTGGGCGCTGCCCGCGATGACGCTGTTCGTGATCGTCTCGCAGCTGAAGATCAACGTGACCAATGCGTATGCGGGCTCGCTCGCGTGGTCGAATTTTTTCGCGCGGCTCACGCACAGTCATCCGGGCCGCGTGGTGTGGCTCGTGTTCAATGTGATGATCGCGCTGCTGCTCGTGGAAATGGGCGTATTCGATGCGATCGCCAAGGTGCTCTCGCTCTACGCGAACATCGCGATTGCGTGGGTCGGCGCGCTGTTCGCCGATCTCGTCATCAACAAGCCGCTCGGTTATAGCCCGCGCCATATCGAGTTCAAGCGCGCGCATCTCTACGATGTGAATCCCGTGGGCGTGGGCGCGATGCTGATCGCGGCCGCCGTCGCGATGCTCGCGCATAGCGGCCTGTTCGGCGTGCTCGCCAAGGCGATGTCGTCGTTCATCGCGTTCGGCGTGGCGTTCGCGTGCGCGCCCGTGCTCGCGGTGCTCACGCGCGGGCGCTACTACATCGCGCGCGCCGCGCAACCGACCGGCGACGCCGTCTCGCTGCGCTGCGCGATCTGCGAAAACGCCTTCGAACCCGACGACACCGCCTACTGCCCCGCCTACGGCGGCACGATCTGCTCGCTGTGCTGCTCGCTCGATTCGCGCTGCCACGACCGCTGCAAGCCGCACGCGCGCTTCGCCTCGCAGGCCGACCGCGCGCTGCATCGCGTGCTGCCCGGCGCGCGGCTCGGTCCCGCCTCGCTGCGCCTGATTCATTACGCGAGCCTCGTGTTCGCGATGCTCGCGGTGCTCGGCAGCGTGCTCTATCTGATCTGGTCGCAGAGCGCGACATCGGTGGCCGCCGATTCGTCGATCCATCCCGCCATCGGCCACGCGCTCGCGAACAGCTTTCTGAAGATCTTTCTCGCGCTTTCGCTGGTGGGCTGCATCGCGGCGTGGTGGTTCGTGCTGGAGCGCGAAAGCCGCCGCGTCACGCAGGAGGAATCGCAGCGGCAAAACGAATTGCTGATGCTCGAAATCGACGCGCACCAGAAAACCGATGCCGCGCTCAAGCGCGCGACCGCCGCCGCCGAATCGGCGAATCAGGCGAAAAGCCGCTATGTGTCCGGCCTGAGCCACGAATTGCGCACGCCGCTCAACAGCATTCTCGGCTACGCGCAATTGCTGTTGCAGGCGAAGGAAGAACTCACGCCCACGCGCTACAACGCGGTGCGCACGATCCATCGCAGCGGCGAACATCTGCTCGCGCTCGTCGACGGGCTGCTCGACGTCGCGCGCATCGAGGCGGGCAAGCTGCAACTGAATATCGCCAAGGTGCCGCTCGCCGATTTCGTCGCGCACGTCACGTCGATGCTGCGTCCGCAGGCGCTCGAAAAAGCGCTCGCGTTCGACGTGCAGACAGTCGGCCGTCTGCCCGCCACGGTACGCACCGACCAGAAATGCGTCGGGCAGATCCTCACGAATCTGATCGGCAACGCGATTCGCTTCACGCCGAGCGGCACGGTCACGCTGCGCGTGAGCCACGTGCTCGACACGCTCAAGTTCGAAGTGGCCGATACCGGACCCGGCATTCCGCCCGCCGAAATGGAGCGCCTGTTCCTGCCGTTCGAGCGCGGCGAGGCGGCGCCCGCGCACGATCACGGCGCGGGCCTCGGCCTCACGATCTGCCGCCTGCTCACGCAGGCGCTCGGCGGCAGTCTCGAAGTGGACAGCGAAGTCGGACGCGGCACGCGCTTCGTGGTGCGCCTGTTCGCGCCCGCCGTCGACAGCGCCGCCGCCACGCATACAGAACTCGCGTCGATTCGCGGCTATACGGGCGCGCGCCGCGCGATTCTCGTGGTCGACGATCTCGACGATCAACGCGGCATCGTCGTGCAGTTGCTCACGCCGCTCGGCTTCGACGTCGCCGAAGCGGCCAGCGGCACCGACGCGCTGCGCTGGCTCGCCACGCACACGGCAGACGCCATCATCATGGACATTTCGATGCCGCTGATGGACGGCTACGAAACGAGCCGCCTGATCTCCGAAAACCAGTTGTCGAACGCGCCCATCGTGCTGCTCTCGGCCAACGCGTTCGTCGACGACCGCGAGCGCGCGAGCGCGACCGGCTGCGCGGGCTATCTGGTGAAGCCCTTGCAGGTGAATCTGCTGCTCGACAAGCTCGCGCAACTGCTCGCATTCGAGTGGATCGCGTCCGAGTCGAGCGTGCCCGCGCTGCCCGCTGCGGCGAACGCGCCCGCGCCGCCCGCCGCGTGGCCGCCCGACCTCATCGAGCACTTGCGGGCGCATCTCGAAGTCGGCTACGTGCAGGGCGTGGTCGAACAACTCGACGCCGCGCACGCGACCTGGCCCGCGCTACAGGATCAGATCGACGTGCTGCGCGCGCTGGCCGAACGCTTTCAGCTAAGGGAACTCGAGCATGAACTCGACCGACTTGCACGCGGCGCCGCTGCGTGACGCGCACGCCGCGCTCGCGGCGAACCCGATCGTCGCCAACCCGAACGCCGATGACACCGCCGCCTGGCTGCGCGACCGGCCCGTGGTGCTGATCGTCGACGATACGCCGGACAACCTTGCCTTTCTCTCCGATACGCTCCAGGCGCACGGCTACGCGGTGCTCGTCGCGCTCTCGGGCGAGGACGCGCTCAAGCGCCTCGCGCGCGTGACGCCCGACGTCGTGCTGCTCGACGCGATGATGCCCGGCATGGACGGCTTCGAAACCTGCCGTCGCATGAAGCAGGACGCGCGGCACGAGCATTTGCCCGTGATCTTCATGACCGCGTTGACGGAGACCGAGCACGTGGTGCGCGGCTTTCGCGTGGGCGGCATCGACTATGTGACGAAGCCGGTGCGGCCCGAGGAGTTGTGCGCGCGGATCGGCGCCCACGTGCAGCGTTCGCGCGCGCAGCTTTACGCGCAGGCGGCGCTCTCGCTCGACGCGCGCGCGGCGCTGATCGTCGATGCCGACGGCACGATCCGTTGGCAGAGTCCGCAGGCCGCGCATCAGATCGCGGCGTATGACGCGGGTCGTAACGATGTGGGCAATGTCGCCGATGCGAACGTGAGCGCCCACTCCCACGCCGCCGATCCGCAGCCGAAGCTGCCGCCGCCGCTGCGGAACTGGTTCATCGACTGGCTCGCGCGCGGCGCGCAAAGCGACGCCGTGCACGAGTTCACGTCGGGCCACGTGCGCCGTTCCGCCAGCGCGACGCCCGCGCCGGAGCCGGGCGAGTGGATCGTCATCCTCAAGGAAACCGACGACACCGTGCATCGGAACGCGCTCGCCGAACGCTTCGGCCTGACCGCGCGCGAGGCCGAAGTGCTGCTCTGGGTCTCGCGCGGCAAGACCAACCGCGATATCGGCGACATTCTCGGCATGGCCGCGCGCACGGTGAACAAGCACCTCGAACACCTGTTCCGCAAGCTGCATGTGGAGACGCGCGCGGCGGCGGCGGGCGTGGCGATCAAGACGCTCGACCGCGCCTGAACCGCGCCTGAAACCCGTCAGTACCGCGCCAGGCGAGCTTGCAAGTCCGCGACTCGATGCCGCGTCGTCAGCGAAACGCAACCTCGCCGTAATGATTTGCATCGATACAACACGCATTGATTGTAGGGAATTACCCGTAGTACGATGCGCGACTCAATTAATAATGATTCGCATTTCGCTTGGGGTTCTTTTCGATGCGTCACCGCCAGATCCACGCTGCACTGCTGCTTGCCTTCTCCGCCACCCCCACGCTCGTCCTCGCGCAAGCCGCTTCCGCCGAGGCGGCCAGCGCCGCCGTCGAAAGCACGTCGAAAGCCAGCGCGGAGGCATCCGCAAGCTCCGGTAGCACCGCAAGCAGCACCGCAAACAGCGCGGCTGGCAACGCCGAATTACCGACCGTCAAGATCAGCGCGAGCGGCGCGCCGCGCGCCGCCTTCGACCAGCCCGCCGCCGCGCAGGTGACGAAATCGTCGGTGCCCTTGAAGGAAACGCCGCAGTCGATCAGCGTGGTCACGCGCGATCTGATGGACGCGCAGCAGGTCCAGACGCTCAACGACGCGCTGCACGACGTGCCCGGCGTGATCTCGGGCACCTATGGCCGACGCGGCTGGGACGACTTCATCATCCGCGGCCAGATCGCCTCGGATTCGGTCTATCTCGACGGCCTGCGCGCCGCCATCAACAACCGCTTCGCCGAGGAGACCTTCGGCCTCCAGCAGATCGAAGTGCTCAAGGGACCGGCCACGCTGCTCTCGGGCCTCGTGCTGCCCGGCGGCATGGTCAACGAAGTCAGCAAGCGCCCGGTCGACTACACCTTCGCCGATGTCGACGCCACCGTCGGCAGCCACGGCTATTACCAGGGCAGCGTCGACATGGGCACGCCGCTCTCGGAGAACGGCAAGGCCGCGTTCCGCATCAACGCGCTCGCAATGAACTCGAACGATCAGACCAATTACGTCTGGTCGCGCAATCGCTATATCGCGCCTTCGCTGTCGCTCGATCTCGGTCCGCGCACGGAATTCACGATCCTGACGAGCTATCAGGAGCGCAATTACATCCGCCAGCAAGGCCTGCCGTGGTCGGGCACGCTGCTCGCGAACAAGAACGGCAGCCTCTCGCGCAGCACCTTCACGGGCGAGCCCGACCAGCAGCCGTACTCGGGTCACGAAGCGCGCGTGGGCTACAGCTTCGCGCATCATTTCGATTCGGGCTGGACCGTGAACCAGAACTTCCGCTGGCAGCAGTTCTCGCTCGGCGGCCAACTGGTCGCCAACGGCAAGGTCGCCTCGAACGGCTACACGCTGAGCCGCACGGCCACCGATTCGCAATGGTCCGGCGACACGATCTCGCTCGACAACAACGCGCAAAAGACCTTCGATACCGCGCTCGGACGCCACGAAGTGACCTTCGGCATCGACTATATGCGCGGTCGCGAGGACGCCTCTTCGACCACCTGCACGGTCGGTTCCATCGACATGTACGACCCGGTCTACACGGGCACGATCACCTGTCCGTCCACGCCGAAGACGCATACGTACACCACGATCCGCGATCTCGGCTTCTACGCGCGCGACCAGATCGCGCTCGGCCAGCGCTGGCGCGTGCTCGCGGGCGTGCGTTACGACAGCGCGTCGAGCGACGTGCTCAACGAGCTCAAGAACACGAGCAGCGGCAATCCGTCGAACGCCACCACGGGCTCGGTCGCGCTGATGTACGAACTGCTGCCGGGCGTGCGCCCGTATGTGAGCTACGCGACCTCGTTCTATCCGAACAGCGGCGCGGACGTGAACGGCAGCGCGTTCGATCCCGAAACGGGCAAGCAGTGGGAAGCGGGCGTGAAGTTCGACATCGAGAAAGGCCGCACGAGCGTGACGGTCGCGGCCTTCGACCTGCGCCGCCGCAACGTGCTCGAAGACGATCCGAACAACGACGGCTACAGCATCGCCGTGGGCGAGGAGCATTCGCGCGGCTTCGAATTCAGCTTCAACACCGCGCCGACGAATCACCTGAGCGTGACGGGCGGCTATGCCTACACCTCGGCCGTGATCGCCGACGACGGCGGCCAGACGCCCTCGACCGACGGCACGCGCATCAACAACGTGCCGCGTCACAGCTTCAACGTGTTCGCGCGCTACAAGCTGCCGGGCGAACTGTATCGCTGGGAAATCAACGGCGGCGTGCGCGGCCAGAGCAGCCTCTACGCGTATGGCTACACGATTCCGGGCTTCGTGGTCAGCGACGTGGGCGTGGGTTACACCGCGCCGCGCTGGCATGCGGCGCTGCGTCTGAGCAATATCTTCAACAAGCATTACTACACGGGCGGTTTGAGCAATGCGGTGGCGCTCGGCGACGACCGCGCGGTGATGCTCACGCTCGGGTATAGCTATTGATCGATGGGAAGTGAAGCGAGGCGGCTTGCGCGCAGCGGGTGCGCGCAGCCGTGAGGAAGGATGTGCCGATGAACGCCGCGCTAGCCGCGTTTGCGCAGCGGATCGAGCAGGCTGCGCAGACCGTTATGGTCCATCTCCTGCATCAGCGCGAGCAGACGGCCAATCTCGCCCGGCGGAAAACCTTCGCGGGCGAACCAGTTCAGATAGTGCCCCGGCAGGTCGGCGATGAGCCGGCCTTTGTATTTGCCGAACGGCATGGCGAGGGTCACGAGGCGTTCGAGGTCTTCGACTTTCATGTGAGGCGGCGGAAAAGCGGGAAAGCAGGAAAGCGGGTGAGCGCATGATACTGCGCTTCGCCCGATACAGTCCGCCCTGCTCGCCCGCCTCACCTCATCAGAACGTTTCCCAATCCTGGCTATCGTCCTTCGCGACGACCACCGCTTCGCGTGCGGGCGCGCGCATTTCGGTTTGCTTCGGCTTCGGCTTCGGCGCGGTCTTCACGCTTGCCGCGCTGCTCGCCGTATTCACACGCTTCACACTGGCGACGCTCGTCACCGCCGGCTTCGACGCCAGCACCGGACGGCGCAGCGGCTCGACACCCGCCGACGTCGTGCTCGAACCGCCCGCGAGCTGGAACACCGACACCGCCTCGCGCAGACGCTGCGCCTGATCCTCGAGCGACTTCGCCGCCGCCGCCGCTTCCTCGACGAGCGCCGCGTTCTGCTGCGTGACGTTGTCCATCTGCACGACGGCCTGATTGACTTCCTCGATGCCCGTGCTCTGCTCCTCGGCGGCCGCCGCGATTTCGCCGACGATGCCCGAGACCTGGCGGATCGAGTCCTTGATCTGCGACATCGACGCACTGACCTGCGACGCCTGATGCGCGCCGCCTTCGATCGTCGCCACCGACGCGCCGATCAGTTCCTTGATCTCCTTCGCCGCCGCCGCCGAGCGCTGCGCGAGCGAACGCACCTCGCTCGCCACCACCGCAAAGCCGCGTCCCTGTTCGCCCGCGCGCGCCGCTTCCACGGCCGCGTTCAGCGCGAGAATATTGGTCTGGAACGCGATGCCTTCGATGATCGTGGTGATCTCCGAAATCTTGCTGGAGCTCTCGCTGATCTGCGACATCGTCGAAACCATGTCCTCGACCGTCGACGTGCCGCTGTCCACGACCTGCGTCGCGGTGGTCGTCAGTTCGCTCGCGTGGCGCGCGTTGTCGGCGCTCTGGCGCACGGTCGTCGTAATCTGCGTCATGCTCGATGCGGTCTCTTCGAGCGAGGCGGCCTGCTGTTCCGTGCGCGCCGAAAGATCGGTATTGCCCGCCGCGATTTCCATCGACGCCGTCTTCACGCTATCGGTCGCATCGCGAATGCCGCGCACGGTGCCTTCGAGCTGATCGCGCATCTCGCGCAGCGAAAAGATCAGGCTCGACGTGTCGTTGCCCTGCACGTCGACCCGCTGATCGAGTCGGCCTTGCGCGATGTTGCGGGCAATTTCCTGCGCGTAAGCCGGCTCGCCGCCAAGCTGATTCAGGATGCTGCGCGTGATGAGAATCGCGAGCGCGATCGAGATCAACAGACCCGCGAGCGCGAGCGCCAGCAAGGTGCCGCGCCCCGCGTTATAGGTCGAATGCGCAGCGGCGGCGGCGCGCTTGTTCTTGTCGACTTCGTAATCGCGGAAACGGCCAATCGCATCGGTCCACGATTGCAGCGCGGGCGAGGTCTGCTGGTTGAGCATGTCGGCGGCCGTGGCGTCGCCCTTCATGCCGAGCGCCGCGTTGTTCATGACGAGCGGCTCGGCCGCCTGCGCAAGCTGGTTGATCTGATTGAGGAGTTCGCGTTCCTGGTCCTCGGTGTCGTCGCTTTGCTGGAGCAAGGTCGAGACCTGCGTGACGGCGTCGTGATAGCTCGCGAGTTTTTCGTCGACGCTGCGCTTTTGCGCTTCCATGCCCGCCGTGTCGTGCGTGACGATCAGGCGCTGCATCGCCAGCGACGCGCCCTGCGCCTTGCCGAGCGCGCGGCCGACGAGGCCGATCTTGGCCGAGCCCGAGTCGAGGCCCGAAATGATCACGGTGTTGAGCGAGTGCAGGACGACGAGCGACGCCCCGACGACGATGGCGAACAGCACCAGCAGTACGCCGAAAGCGACCGAGAGGCGCGTCCCTACGTTGAATCGCGAAAGCTGCATAAGAGACAATCCCCGAAAATAAAAAAAGGTGTCTCTTCCGTTTGCTGTCGCCCCTAACGACCAAGGGTATGTTTTTGATGGGTCGGCGCCGCCGCCCTGTTTGCCGTTGCCGCGCAGGCCGTGTGATTGGAATGTGTGCTCTGCGCCGCGACAGTCGGTGTATCGGCAAGTCTGAGCCAAACTTTAGACAAATACCTCGAATGGCGCGGCGCGGCTCGATCCGCGCGTCTCACTGCGCGGGCCGCAGATGGCGCGCGAACCATTGCGCGGCGCGCTGGCTGGTCGTGTCGAAATGCTCGACGTAGGGCGTGAAATGGCCGCCGGGGATCATCTCCAGCTGCTTCGGCTGCAACGCTTCTTCGTAGGCGCGCAGGCAGAGGTCGGTGGCGGTCAGCGTGTCGGCGTCGGCGACGATCATCAGCAGCGGCGTCGGGCTGATGCGCGCGATGTATGCGCCGGGTTCGTTTTCGCGCGAGCGTTCGGCGCTGCGCAAGGTCACTTCGTTGCGCCAGCCCGGCGCGAAGGCTGCGGTGCCTGCGAAGAACGCGTGGCTGTCCGCGCCCGCCATCGCGCAGGGTTCGGCGGGATCGGCGCTGGTTGCGGGCAGCATGGCGGGCGCGCCGCCTGCGAAACGCTGCGCGCGGTCGGCTTCGAAGCGGGCCAGCAGCGCGGGCACGTGGTCCGCGCGTGTGCGCCGCAACGCCGACTGATATCCGCTGATCTGCGGCACCTGCGAAACCACGCACTTCACGCGCCGGTCGATCGCGGCGACTTCGAGCACGTGGCCGCCGCTGAAGCTCGTCCCCCAGATACCGATGCGCGACGCGTCCACGTCGGCGCGCGTCTGCACATAACTGATGGCGTCGCGATAGCCGCGTTTCTGCAAGGCCGGATCGACTTCCTGGCGCGGCGTGCCATCGCTCGCGCCGAAATTGCGGTGGTCGTAGACGAGCACGGCGAAGCCCGCTGCGGCGAACACCTCGGCGTAACGGTCGAGATATTGCTCCTTGACCGCCGAAAAACCGTGCGCCATCACAATGGCCGGATGCGGTCCCTCTTGCACCGACGGCAGATAAAACCAGCCGCGCAGGCGCGCGCCTTCCGAATCGAACTCCACGTTTTCACGTTGCATCGCGTATTCCTCTTGAGTGGGCCCGCGCGTTTGAACGAACGCGCGTGATTCAAGACGATACGCAGACGCGGCGCGCGATGCGCCGCGCGTCCAGACATCCGCTACGCCGGATCGGACAGGCTCACATCGGGCAGGCTGAAATACGCGCTCGGCGTCGAGCCCGTCACGCGGCGGAACATGGCCGCGAACGCGCCGGGCGTGTCGTAACCGAGCGCGGCGCTCACGTCGGCGACCGGCAGGCCGCTCGCGAGCAGCGGCAGCGCGTGCTGCACGCGCACGAGCTGCCGCCAGTGCACGAACGACAGCCCGGTTTCAGCGAGAAAAAGCCGCGCGAGCGTGCGTGTGGACGCGCCCGCCTCGGCGGCCCAGGCGTCGAGCGTGCGCGGGTCGGCGGGCGCGTGGAGTATCGCGTCGCAGATGCGTTTGAGACGGCGGTCGCCGCCCGCCGGCATCCGCAGCGGATGGCCCGGCACCCAGTCGATTTCGGCGAGCAGATGCGCGATGACGAGCGCGTCGCGGCCCGTGGGTTCGTCGTCGACGGGAATCGACGCGGCGCGCACGATCAGTTCGCGCAAGAGCGGTGTCACGTTGACGGCGTGCGGCATCGCCGGAAAGCCGGGCGGGCAATGTTCGGCGCGAATATACGGGCTGCGCAGCGAGACCGCGCCGCGCGCGCGCATCGCGTGCGGCGTGTCGGCGGGCATCCAGAGCGCGCGCTGCGGCGGCACGAGCCAGAGCGTGTGCGCGACCGACACTTCGATGACGCCGCGCGTCGCGTAGATCAGTTGCGCGCGCGCGTGGCGATGTTCGCCGACCGCGAAGCCGTCCGCGTATTCCTTCGCGAGCACCGAAGCAGGACCGGGCGCGCCTTGATAGTCGGCGGGATCGGTGCTGCGCGCGGGCGACGGCGCGGGTGAATGGCGTGATGGAGCGGCGAACGGCATGGGCGCATGCGGGAGAAGCGAAGGCGAGCAGTATAGTGCGGCCTTCGGCTCCTCATCGCGCGGCGCGCATCAAGCCCGCGCGCCGCCATGCGCCATTCGCCTCAGGGAAACTTCGCCATGATGTGGCGCGCGCACGTGTACTCCTCCAGCGCAAACACCGACATGTCCTTGCCGTAGCCCGAACGCTTCATGCCGCCGTGCGGCATCTCGCTCACGAGCGTGAAGTGCGTGTTGATCCAGGTGCAGCCGTATTGCAGTTCGGCCGCCACCTTGAAAGCCTTGTTGACGTCGCGGGTCCAGACCGAACTGGCGAGGCCGAAGTCCGAATCGTTGGCCCAGTCGATGGCCTCTTGCGCACCATTGAAACGCGTGACCGACACCACCGGCCCGAACACTTCGCGGCGCACGATCTCGTCGTCCTGACGCGCGCCCGCCACCACGGTCGGCTCGTAGAAGAAGCCGCGCCCCTCGGCGAGCTTGCCGCCCGTCGTGATCTCGATGTGCTTCTGGCTCGCCGCGCGCTCGACGAAACTCGCCACGCGTCCGCGCTGGCGCTCGGAGATCAGCGGTCCCATCTCCACGCCTTCGAGGTGCTGCTCGCCGTAGCGAATCGAACTCACGGCGCTCGACAGATCGGCGACCAGGCGCTCGTAGACCTTGTCTTCCGCGTAGACGCGGCACGCGGCCGTGCAGTCCTGCCCCGCGTTGTAATAGCCGAAGGTGCGCAGGCCCGCGACCACTTCGTCGATGTCGGCGTCGTCGAACACGATCACGGGCGCCTTGCCGCCCAGTTCCAGATGCGTGCGCTTCACCGAGCGCGACGCGGCTTCGAGAATGCGCTGGCCCGTCGAGACGTCGCCGGTGATCGAAATCATGCGCACCTGCGGCTGCGTGATGAGCGGCGCGCCCACGGTGTCGCCGCGCCCCGTCACCACGTTGATCACGCCCGCCGGGAAGATCGCGGCAATCAGTTCGGCGAGCTTGAGCGTGGTGAGCGGCGTCTGCTCGGACGGCTTGAGCACGACGGTGTTGCCCGCTGCCACGGCGGGCGCGAGCTTCCATGCGGCCATCATCAGCGGATAATTCCACGGCGCGATCGAGGCGATCACGCCCAGCGAATCGCGGCGGATCATGCTCGTGTGGCCCGCCAGATATTCGCCCGCGACCGGACCGTGCTGGACCCGGCACGCGCCCGCGAAGAAGCGGAACACGTCGGCGACCGCGGGGATTTCGTCGTTGAGCGCGCCCAGATACGGCTTGCCGCAATTGAGCGATTCGAGCCGCGCGAATTCGGTGGCGCGCGACTCGATGGCGTCGGCGAGCTTGAGCAGCAGCGTCGCGCGATCCTTCGGCGTGCTGCGCGCCCACGCGGGCCACGCGCGGCTCGCGGCGGCCGTGGCCGCCTGCACCTGTTCGAGCGACGCCTCGGCCACGAGCGCGATCACTTCGCCCGTCGACGGATTGAAGATGTTTTCCTTGCTGCCGTGGCCCGGCACGAATTCGCCGCCGATCAGCAGGTTCGTTTGCATCGATTTTTCCATTTGCTCTCTCTTCGTTGAGCCCACGCTCGTGAAAGTCGATCGGGTCCGCGACGGTCCGCGCGCTGTTCAGCGGCTGCTGCCCGCGGTGCTTTCGGTGTCGCGCGTGAGATACCACGCGCCCAGAATCGGAATCATCGTGATGGTCATCACCATCAGCGCCACCACGTTGGTCACGGGCACGTCGCGCGGCCGCGAAAGCTGGTTCAGCAGCCAGATCGGCAGCGTGCGCTCCTGACCCGCCGTGAACGTCGTGACGATGATCTCGTCGAAGCTCAGCGCGAACGCGAGGATCGCGCCCGCCAGCAGCGCCGTGGCGATCTGCGGCAGCACGACGTAACGGAAGGTCTGCCAGCCGTCCGCGCCGAGATCCATCGACGCTTCGACGAGACTCGCGGGCATGCGCCGCATCCGCGCGACCACGTTGTTGTAGACCATCACCACGCAGAACGTGCCGTGCCCGACCGCGATGGTCCAGAAGCCCAGGTCGAGATTCGCGGTCTTGAACGCGGACAGCAGCGCGATGCCGGTGATGATGCCGGGCAGCGCGATCGGCAGGATCAGCGCGAACGTGATCGCTTCCTTGCCGAAGAAGTTGCGCCGGTACAGCGCGGCGGCCGCCGCCGTGCCGAGCAGCAGGGCGAGCAACGTGGCGAGCGCCGCCACCTTCACCGAGAGCCACGCGGCCGCGAGCATGTCGTCGCGTGCGAAGGCGTCGGTGAACCAGTGCAGCGTGAAGCCCTTGAGCGGGAAGCTGAACGCGCTGGTTTCGGTGTTGAACGCGTAGAGCGCGACGACGAGAATCGGCAGATGCAGGAACGCGAGGCCGCCCCAGGCGGCGCAGCGCAGCAGGCGCGAGGGTTGGGCGTCAGAGTGCATCGAAGGCTCCGAGGCGTTTGGCGATGACGAGATACACGCCGATCAGCACCATCGGCACGACCGTGAAGGCGGCGGCCATCGGCACGTTGCCGATCGAGCCTTGCATCGTGTAGACCATGGTGCCGATGAAGAGGCCGCTCGGTCCCACCAGTTGCGGAATGATGTAGTCGCCGAGCGTGAGCGAGAACGTGAAGATCGAGCCCGCCGCGATGCCGGGAAACGCGAGCGGCAAAATCACGGTGCGGAAGGTCTGGCCCGGATGCGCGCCGAGGTCGGCGGATGCCTGGAGCAGATTGGCCGGAATGCGCTCGATGGCGGCCTGAATCGGCAGGATCATGAACGGCAGCCAGATATACGTGAAGACCAGAAAGCGGCCGATGTTCGAGGTCGAGAGCGAGTCGCCGCCGATCACAGGCACGCGCAGCAGCGCGTCGAGCGCGGCGCGCAGATGCAGCGTGTCGATGATCCAGTAGAGCACGCCGCCCTGCGCGAGAATCACGGTCCACGCGTAGACCTTGACGATATAGCTGGCCCACATCGGCAGCATCACGGCCACGTAGAACAGGCCTTTTTTCCAGCCCTTCGCGTAGCGCGCCATGTAATACGCGACCGGAAACGCGAGCAGCGCGCTCGCGAGCGTCACGCAGCAGGCCATGCCGGTCGTGCGCAGGACCACGTCCAGATTCGCGGGATCGCGGACCAGCGCCAGATAATTCGCGAGCGTGAAATCGGGGCTCACGGCCATCGTGAAGTCGTCGAAGCGCCAGACGCTTTGCAGCAGCAGCGCGAACAGCGAGCCCAGATACACCACGCCGAACCACAGCAGCGGCGGCAGAAGCAGCAGCAGCAAATACAGATTCGCGTGCCGGTGCAGGAAGCCGCTCGCGCGGCGTATCAGGCCGGTGCGTGGCGCGGCGGCGCGCGTGACGGCCGCGTTCGAGGTCGTGGTCATGCTCACCCCTGCGGCTCCAGCGTCACCATCGCGCGGCGCGCCCAGGCGAGCGTGACCGTATCGCCGACCGAGGGCCAGGCCGTGGCCGCATCGTCCTGATTCGCGACCGTCACCGCGAGGCGCTGCCCCGCATCCGAACGCACCTCGAAGCGGCTCGTCGCGCCGTAATACTGGATGTCGATCAGCGTGCCGGGCAGTTGCACGTCGTCGGCGCTTGCGGGCGCTGTGCCGTTCAAGCGGATGTGCTCGGGGCGGATCGAAAACGGCTGCGCCGCGCCGATGCGTTGCAGCGAGGCCGCGTCGGCGATCACGTTCGAGGTGCCCACGAAATCGGCGACGAACGGCGTGGCCGGACGCGTGTAGAGATTGCGCGGCGTATCCACCTGTTCGATGCGGCCTTTGTTGAACACGGCCACGCGGTCCGACATCGACAGCGCCTCGCCCTGATCGTGCGTGACGTAGATGAAGGTCACACCGAGCTTGCGCTGCAAGGTCTTCAGTTCGATCTGCATCTGCTCGCGCAGCTTGAGGTCGAGCGCGCCGAGCGGTTCGTCGAGCAGCAGGATGCGCGGACGGCGCACGAGCGCACGCGCCAGCGCCACGCGCTGCCGCTGGCCGCCCGATAACTGCCCGGGACGCCGCGCGCCATAACCGCCGAGCGCGACGAGTTCCAGCGCCTCCTCCGCCTGCCGATGACGCGTGCGTTTATCGACGCCGCTGACGAGCAGCCCGTAGGCCACGTTGTCGAGGATGTTCATGTGCGGGAACAGAGCGTAATCCTGAAACACGGTGTTCACATCGCGCTGATACGGCGGCAGGCCGGTCGCGTCGCGCCCATGCAGCACGACGCGGCCCGCACTCGGCTGCTCGAAGCCCGCGATCAGACGCAGGCAGGTGGTCTTGCCCGAGCCCGACGGCCCGAGCATCGAGAAGAATTCGCCGTCGTTGACGACGAGCGACACGTCATCCACGGCGCGCACGCCGTCGTAGTGACGCGAGACCCCTGAGAATTCCACTGCGCTATTCATGATGTTTCCTGCCTGTCGCTGCGGTGTGCCGCTGTGTGCCGCTGTGTGCTGCGTCGTGATGCGGACTGCCGCGGAATGTCGATAAGCGCCCGTGGCTCTATCGACCGCCCATGATCGAGATGAAATCCTGGGTCCAGCGGCTGTACGGCACGCACTTGCCCTGCGAGCAATTCGCCACCGGCGTCTTCCAGAAGTGGATCTGGTCGAAACGGTCATAGCCGTTCGCCACGCAGAAGTTCGAACCGCCCACCGCCGCCTGCTGGCAGCCGCCCTGAATCACAGGATTCGAGCCGAACCATTCGGCCAGATCGGCCTGCAATTTGCGGTTCAGCGACCAGTTCATCCACTTGTAGGCGCAGACCGGATGCGGCGCGTCGGCGTGCATCATCGTCGTGTCGGCCCAGCCCGTCGCGCCTTCCTGCGGAATCGTCGCCGCGATCGGGAATTTCTCCGCTTGCAGCGAGTTCACCGCGTAGCCCCACGCGCTCGACACGGCCACGCCTTCGTTCTTGAAGTCGTTCATCTGCACCGTGACGTCGTGCCAGTAGCGATGCACGAGCGGCTTTTGCGCGCGCAGCACCTTGAGCACCTCGGCGTACTGCGCTTCGTTCAGTTCGTACGGGTCCTTGATGCCGAGCGCGGGATTCTTGTGCATCAGATAAACGGCGGCATCGGCCACGTAGATCGCGCCGTTATAGGCCTGCACGCGGCCCTTGTTGCTCTTGCCGTCGGGCAGCGTCTGCTGCTCGAAGACGACCGACCACGAAGTGGGCGCCTTCGGGAAAATCTTCGTGTTGTAGGCGAGGAAGTTCGCGCCCCACTGATACGGCACGCCGTAATGCACGCCGTTGACCGTGTGCCACGGCGCGTTCTGGAGACGCGGCTCGACCGTGTTCCAGGCGGGAATCAGCGCCGTGTTGATCGGCTGCACCTTCTTGCCGTAGACAAGCCGCAGGCTCGCGTCGCCCGACGCCGTGACGAGGTCGTAGCCGCCCTGGTTCATCAGCGTGACCATTTCGTCGGAGGTCGCGGCGGTCTTCACGTTCACCTTGCAGCCCGACTCCTTCTCGAAGCCGGTCACCCAGTCGTATTTCTTGTCGGTATCGCCGCGCTCGATGTAGCCCGGCCACGCGATGATGTTGACCTGGCCTTCCGGCTTGCCCAGTTGCGTGAGCGGCCCGGCCGCGCTGGCGAGCCCCGTGTTGACGAGCGCGGCAAGGGCGATGGCGGCGGCCATGCGAGTGGTATGCGACATGCTCCGATTCCTCGTGGTTGTGGCCCGGGCGGTCTACCGGAAAGCCCCGTGGGCAAAGGGTTTGAGGCAATGCGATGGTGGTCGGATCTATTCTAGGAGGCCGCCCTTTTTGACCGATAGGCCGAAAGCCAGATACGAGCTATCGGTAAATCAGAATGCTTAGTCCGCGAAACGCGACGAAAACGGGCTCAAGCGTAGCCGCACAGCAAGGGAAGAATCGAGGCTGCCCCGCATGACGCGGAGCTTTCGGGCGCGGCGCGATGGCTTGAATGCGCCGCCTGGCGCGACGTCGCAGCGATGGCGATGCCGCACGCGGGCTCCGTGAAAACCCGCACGATTATGCGTAACGCTTTCGTCAATTTCGATAAAACAGAACGATTGCGCGCCGATATCGTAAATTCAGATCGACGATTTGCTGAGCGTGCGCGAATATTCGCGCGCGACCACGAGGAAATGCTGGACCATTTCGGGCAGCGTCAGGCTGCGCCGCCACGCGATGCCGATATCGACGGTCGGCATTTCACCGAGGATTTTGCGCACCTCCAGGCGGTCGCCGTCGAGCGACCACGGGCGATAGAGCACGTCGGGGAGAATCGACAACCCCGCGCCGGTCGCCACGAGACTGCGCACCGCTTCCACCGACGCCGTGCGCATCACCGTGTTCGGCCGCAGGCCCGCCGCGCGCCAGAACGCGGTGGTGTTGTCTTCGAGCTCGTCCACCTTCAGCATGATCATGCCTTCGTTGGCGATCTCCTGAAGCGAGATGCTGCCGAGTCCGCGCAACGCGTGATTGGCCGGCAGCCACAGCCGCCACGCCGCCTCGATCAGCGACTCGGTTTCGATCGCCTGGCTGTTCTGCACGTTCGAGACGATCAGCACGGCCACGTCCAGTTCGCCGTTGACGAGCAGATGTTCGATGTAGTCGCGCTGGTCTTCGACCACCTGCACTTCCACTTTGGGGAACACGCGCTTGTAGTGGTCGAGCAGGTAGGGCAGGAAATAGCCCGTCATCAGGCTCGTGACGCCGACGTTCAACCTGCCGGTCTTGGTGTCCGGCCGCGCGGCGAGCGCCTGCTGCGCGTTGCGCACGGCCGCGAGGATCTGATGCGCATGACGAAGGAATTGATGGCCCGCATGCGTGAGCACCATGCCGCGCGCGTGACGCACGAAGAGTTGTGCGCCCAGTTCGCTTTCGAGGCTTTTGATCGCTTCGGTAATGACCGATTGCGAAATGTTGAGCGTCTGGGTCGCGCCGGTGACCGACTCGGCTTCCGCCACTGCGATGAAGTAACGCACGCTTTTGACGGAGAGGCTCATTGCCAGGGCTCGTCGGTCGGGGGTTGGGGATCGGGGGAGTATATATCGGGGGTGCAGCCCACTGTCTTTCGCCAATCACCGGCTTTCAGGTGTTCGTGCATGACTCTATTCCGTGAACCGATTTGTAGAGTTTTGTACAACACCTAAAGTCAGATGAAATGAAACCGAAATCCAGAGTGAATGTCTGCACGGCCGCACGGCATTTTGCGGCCCACCCAACACCACTCGTCAAAGGATTCCGTGATGTCCATATCTTCAGTGACCGGTTCGACCGCTGCTTATGACGCGTATTTCAACTTCGCGCAAAAGCAGTCGGCTTCATCGGATTCGCCCGATCGCGACACGCTCAACAGCTTTTCGACCCAGAAAACGGTCACGGCCATCAATACGAGCACCGGCGCGGCCGAAACGCAGACACTGCGCGCGACACCGCTCGCGGTGGCATGGGCGCCCCAGATGTTCGTGCAGGGTGACACGAACAACGACGACTCCCTGTCGCTCGACGAATTCCAGGCTCAACTCTCGCGCATCGGCGTAGGCGCCGACGACGTCAAGCAGCTTTTCAGCAGCTTCGATACGTCCGACGACGGTCAGGTATCGCTGACCGAGTTCGTGAAGGGCGTGAGCAAAAGCATTGCGAGCGGAAGCCAGGTGTTCAACAATCTTCTGGATTCCTACACAAGAGATGCGGACGGCAATCTCGATCAAACCAAAACCGACAATTTCCTGAGCGCCGGCCTGAGCCTGGCTGAAACGTTCTGGAAAAATCTCGGCTAGCAAACGAAACACGCCGGCACAAACCCTTGCATCAGGTCGCAAAATACGTTGCGATGCAAGTTTGTGTGCCGGCGCAGCTTTAAATCCAGTCGATCGATCGTTACCGATTAACGACGATCGACAAACCGCTCACTTCCCAACGATCAAGCCAGCTGGAAAACCGCCACGGTCTCGCGCAGTTTCCCGGCCTGGTCTTCGAGCGACTGCGCGGCAGCGGCAGACTGCTCGACAAGGGCCGCGTTGCGTTGCGTCGCTTCATCCATCTGGCCGACGGCAACCGCCACCTGACCAATGCCGTTGCTCTGCTCCTGCGACGCCGAGGTGATCTCGCCCATGATGTCCGTCACACGCTTGATCGCGGTGATGATCTCGCGCATCGCGCGGCCGGCGTCGTCGACCAGCGTCGTGCCCGAACGCACGCGCGACACCGACGTATCGATCAAATCCTTGATTTCCCGCGCCGCGCTGGACGAACGTTGCGCCAGCGTGCGCACCTCGCCGGCAACGACCGCGAATCCGCGGCCCTGCTCGCCCGCGCGCGCGGCTTCCACGGCGGCGTTCAACGCGAGAATATTGGTCTGAAACGCGATCCCTTCGATGATCGAGATGATGTCCGCGATCTTCGCCGAGCTATCGTTGATTTCACTCATCGTCGACACGACTTGCTCGACCACGTTCGCGCCTCGCTGCGCGGTTTCCGACGCGGTCCCGGCCAACGTATTCGCGTGCTTCGCATTTTCCGCGTTCTGTTTGACGGTGCCGGTCAGTTGCTCCATGCTCGCGGCCGTTTCCTGCAACGCCGACGCCTGTTCCTCGGTACGCGACGACAAATCGAGGTTGCCCGCGGCAATTTCGCTGGTCGCCTGCACAATAGCCGCGCTTCCGCTGCGTACGGAACTCACGGTTTCGGTCAGCGCCGTTTTCATCGCCGAAAAACCGTTGAGCAATTGGCCCATTTCGTCGCGTGAATGGACGTGCACCGGGCGCGTCAAATCGCCTTTGGAAATCGCCTGAAAATGTTCGAGTGCGATCGACAACGGCACGCCAATCGCGCGGCTCAACATGAACCACGCGTATCCCGCCAGCGCAAGACCGACCAGGATCGCAATCAGGCTGATCGCCCTGATGCGCTCATATCGAGCGGTTGCATCCTGAAAGGCGCTATCCGTGCTGTTTTGCTGGAAGGCAAAGAGCGCCTCGTTGGACTTCGCGTAGGCGTTGAATTGCCCGGCGAGTTCACCCGCGATGCGTTGTGCCGTCGGCGCATCGCCCGCCTTGACTGCCGCCCATCCCTGATCGAGCAGTTGCTGATGGGCTTCATAGGTCTTGCGGACGGCGTCGTGCAAATCCGCTTCGCCTGGCGCGTCCGGCAGGTTTTCGTAAATCTTCAGTTGCTTGGCTGCAGCCTGGCGAAACGCGTGGGCCTTTTCGATGGCCACATCGACGGACGGTGTACCGATCTGAATCACGGCGCGGTCGTAATTCAGTCTTTCGCGCGCGACGTTCAGATTGGCCATGGCCGCGGCCAACATGCCGGGCATTTTAATGTTGTGGGTATCGCCGAAATCGCGATTGCTCGAAGACATACCATACAAGCCAAGCGCGCCGATCATAATCATCAATGCGCCGAGTACGAGCATTGATAAACCCACTTTCGCCTTGATTGTGAAGCCGTTCAACATATTTTTCTTACCTGCAGGAAAGTCTTGCTACCGTGGACAGAAACACTTCATCTACGGTGACTTACGACAGAACTTAAAAAAATCTTTAGGGTTTGCACCTATCAAGTCACGACGCAACGCGCGTTGCGGCGACTGCCGGCACGCTCGAAATGGCGTGAGGCCGCGTATTGCGGGCGAGGCGTGAGTGGATACGGCGTGCTGGCGCGGCGTAATGCCGCAACCCTGTTGAACGGCTTCGTTGTGTTCGAAAGGCCAGTTAGAACGGCGGCTGCGGATCCAGCCAGACGTCCTCATACGTTTCAGTGATCAGGAATCTCCATCCTGGAGCCAGTCCCAGATAAGGGACGACCAGCGGCGCCCATTGATGAAGATGGGCCGCATGCAATGGGACGAAAAAATCCAGATCGTCGCGAAACTCGCCTGCCCAGAGGTACCAGCCGCACGTATCGCCTTCCGGTTCGAGACGAATGCCATGAATCGGCCGCACGCCTTCCCTGACATTGCGAGAGATGCCCACTTTCAAGCGCATATCGCATCCCGCAAATGTTGCGCCGAATCGCGCGCAGACCGTCCGCATTGCATCGTCCGGGTGATTTTCACGGCTCATTCTTTTTCGAGGCCTATAGAAGAGGATCGGGTACGCGAAGAGAAGTCGGCTATCCGGCGAAGCGCGGAAAGGATGCTAAGCCGTTCTGGCAAGTTTGATCGCGCGTTCCGGGCATGCGCTCACGCAAAGACCGCACGACCGGCACGCGTTTGCGTTCGGCGTGTAGGCGACTTTCATTCCATGCACACGCAGTTTGAAGCGATGCAGCACATTGAGTTTGAGATAGTCGGATTCATCGATGCGCCGAATCTCGAACACGTTCTCTGGACACACTTCCAGACAATCGCCCTTGCCTTCACAACGTTTCAAATCGACGACTGGCGCGATCACACCCGGCTTTTGTTTGCAGTCAACCGATGAATCCTTTCTCATGTTCCATCTCCCCTTGTTGCATGCGCAGACGGACCCACGTCACGGCGATATCGCCGTTCCGGTCGGTCAGTGCGTGCGTGTGGCCATTCCATGCACTTGAAGACGATTCAGGTGCGTGGATATTGTGGGGAGTGGAAAAATATGACTGGCTGGCCGTCGACCGCATTCATTTTGTTAGCAGCCGGAAGGTTTCGAAATATCGATGTAAGGTCAGTTAGCGCTTCCCGGAGTTCATCCAGGTAAGTGGAACGATTGCAGACTGATATCGAGCCAGCGGACATTGAGCATGTCGAAAACACGCGCGGAACCGTGACATAAGCGAATAAGCGCTCCCAGTTGAATCTCAAGGCAATCGACCGCGCGCTTCATGCTTCTGTCTATACTGAATCTCGTTAGGCATCACGCGAACCATGACCGAAAGGAGGGACGCCGTGTTGACGACAAACCCCTACGCTGCGATTCGAATCGTCTTGATCTGCGTGTTCAGTTGCCTGGCGAACGCCGGACACGCGCAGGTCACGCGGATGGAAGTCATCCCGATTCCGTCGGTGACGCTCAGTGATCAGGAATTTCTCGGTGGCCGGGAGGATGGCAAACCTGTCACGGTCGCCGGCGAACTTCGGCTTCCCCGCAGCGGCACTGACCGGCTTCCGCTTGTCATCCTGCTGCATGGGTCCGGCGGGGTCGGCAGCAGCGTCATCGACTGGGAGACGTATTTTCTTTCGCTCGGTGTCGCGACTTTTGTACTCGACAGTTTCTCGGGGCGAGGCATTGCCAATACGATCAATGATCAATCCCAACTCGGCCGCCTGGCGCAGACCGAGGACGCCTATCGAGCACTCGCAACGCTTTCGAAGCACCCGAGAATAGATCCGGACAGGATCATGCTCATGGGATTTTCGCGTGGCGGGCAAAACGCACTGTATGCGAGCCTGAGCCGGTTCCAGAAGATGCACGCCCAAACCGGCACCCAATTTGCGGCATTCGTCTCGTTCTATCCTGACTGCACTTACACGTATCTCGAAGACGAAGATATGGTCGACAAACCAGTCCGTATTTTTCAGGGGACGGCGGACAATTACAATCCTGTCGCGCCATGCCGTGCTTATCTGGAACGCCTGAAAGCGAAAGTGAAGGACGTTCAATTGACCGAATACAGCGGCGCGAGTCACTTCTTCGACGCCCGGGCGCTCAAACAACCTCAGCAGCTATCGCAAGCGCAGACGACGCGAAATTGCCGGACGGTGGAGATTGAAAGAGGTCGGCTCGTTGACGCAAAAACGAAACAACCGTTTAGCTATAGCGATTCGTGTATTGAGCGTGGGACAACCATTGCATACGACGAGGATGCGGCGACCAAAGCCAAAGCGGCGGTCCGCGAGATCGTCAATGCCGTGCTGAAGCCCTAGCTTCGCTGCGCTTCGTCCAGGTCATCGCTGATTCCCACATCAGATTAGTCGTATAGCGTTTACATTCTTTCAAAGAGAAATGACCCCGGTCATAAAGCACAGAGCATCGAATGTGCTGACCGTGGATAGAATAGCGTCCCCTCTGGGTCAATCGTAAGGCCGATGTAATTAGCATCATCGCGCCACGAATAGAGGGCTTCGCTGTTCTTCCACATAATCCGAATAATCCGGGGATACACATGTTTAACGCTAAACGCGCAATCGGATTGGCGAGTGCGATTTGTCTCGCGCTGTCACTCTCTGCTTGCATGACAATACACGCCTACGTTGACCCTTCGCTTGGCGAACCCCACTACGCGGATCTGAAGAAGCCCGCGAGCCCTCAGCCCATTCAGTTGCTCTTTGAGTTCCAGACAAAAGGGGTAACCAATGCGAGCGCCACCGAAGCGTCTAAACCACTCGTCCATGAACAGCTGTCGCAATCCGGCCTGTTTAGTCAGGTGTCGTACGACCCCGTGCCGTCCGGGCGCAAGTTGTCCATTTCGATCGATAACGTCCCGCTGACCGACAATCTCGCCGCTAAAGGCTTTGGCAGCGGACTGACCTTCGGGCTGGTGGGAACGATGGTCACTGATGGTTACGTCTGCACCGTCAACTACATCGAGCCTGGACACGATGCGGTGACCAAGGTGGTCAAGCACGCCATCTACGCGACGATCGGCAACGCGTCCGGCCCTGCAGGCCTGCAGCCGATGCCCATTCAACAGGCCACCGATACGATGCTCAAGCAGATCGTGGCCAAGAGCCTGGAAGAAATCGATCAGGCGTCGGACCTGGCGCGGTGAGCCGCTGCCACGCAACCACGCGGCGACGGGTCCGCGCGGCTGTCGAATCCATCGTTCTCGCTGGCTTACTCACCCTGAGCGGTTGCGCCACAGTACGCTTGTTGCCCTACCAGGTCAGCGTGGCCAACCAGATGACGCTGGCGCGTCTTCCTGCTGGCGCTCGCTACCGGGTAACGACCGGCGCCGACCCGTCCAGCGCGCAAACATCGGTGCGAACCATTCGATTCGCAGCGCCGGGTAGCGGTTCGTGGTCGTCCTATCTGAACGGGGCGCTACGCACCGAATTGTCGACTGCGGGCAATTACGACAGCAGCGCAACCGAGGCTATCGAAGCAACGCTGCTTGACGTTCACGTATCGGACGGCAAGGCGGAACTGGTGGCGCATTTTGTCGTCAGGCGAGATCAGACCATCCGCTACGACAAGGTCCTGCGCGTGAGCAAGCAGTGGGATTCGCAGTTTCTTGCCGTACTCGCGGCATCGGACGGACTGAATCAGACATCGGCCATATTTCAGGATCTGCTTCGCAAGCTTTTCGAAGATCCCGATTTCGTTGCCGCCGCGTAGTCCGCGCACGCATCGGCCGGAGGATTCATTGTCCGGCCGGTGCAATGCCTTCCACGCGGCAATCAACCGCCAATCGCCGCCAGCCGCTCGACCACCTCATCAAACGAAGGCCGATCCTCAACGCTTTCGGCAAAACAATCCGCACTCAGCGCCTCAAACCCCGCAGCAAGATCGCCAGCGTCCCCCGCCAGCCGCTGCCCCAATTCCTCAACCAGACACCCAAACGCCCGCACTTCGATCCGCTCTAGCGCCTGCGCCAGCGACGCGTCACGCGCATCAAACAGCGACGCCGCGCCGAAATCCCCCAGCAACGCATGCCCCGCGCCGTCATGCAGGATATTGTGCGCATACAGATCGCCATGCATGATCCCGCGCCGATGCAGATGCCGCGCCGCCGAAGCGATCCCTCGCGCGATCCGCAGCGCGGCCGTGCGGTCGAACAACGCATCGGCCGCATAGACATCGCGCGTGCACGACTCAAGACTCGGCGGACCGCCAAGATTGCCGAACGCCGGATCGATCAACGCCATCACGAGCCCGTGCTCGCCAAGCGGATGCCCCGCGGCCTTGCCCAGCACCGGAATCAGATTCGGATGGAGCCCCGCCTGCAAACAAGCGGCCATTTCCAGCTCCGGCAAGCCGTCGCTCGTCACCGCGCCCTTGAACAGCTTCACGGCGACCGCCTCGACCGGATGCCCGTCCTTCAACAGACGCGTCGCGCGATGCGTGACGCCCGACGCGCCCTCGCCGAGCGTTTGCCCGAGCGCTAGCGTATGCCAGTCGATATCGGGCACCGATGCATCGCCCAGTGCCGTCTGCTCGCGCGCGGCGTTCAGCGGATTGCCCGCATACGCGAGCCATGCGAGCCTCGGCAAATGCAGCAGCCAATCCGGCAACGCATCGAGCCGATTCGCCGACACACGCAGCAATTCGAGCCGCTCACACGCCGCCATCGTCTCGGGCAGCGCGCGCAGGCGGTTGCCCGCCAGCATCAGTTTCTGCAATTGCGGACGTTCGCCGATTTCCGGCGGCAACGTATCGATAGCGTTATCGGTGAGGATCAGCCAGCGCAATTTCGGCGGCAGCGCGCTCGCCGGCACGTGACGAATTCGGTTCGACTTGAAGCCGACCATGCTCAGCGACGCACAATCGCCGAGCATCGGCGGCAACTCCGTGAACGGATTATTCGAGGCGAACAGAATGCGCAGATGGCGCAGCGTCGGCAGGTCGTCGGGCAGCGAAGTCAGCGCGTTGCCGGAGAGGTCGAGCACCTCCAGCGTATCGGCGAGGTCGAAGATCTCGCGCGGGAATTCGGTCAACCCGCAAGCGAGCTTGAGCTGTCGTGCGCCAGCCAGCCGGCCGGCGCGCAGTTGTTCGAGGGTGGCGGTCGTCACGCGTGGATCGAATCGGAGAATGGCAGGGAGTCGCGGGCGCGCGTGCAAGCGGCGTCCACGCTGCCAATTCTAGCGGTAACGATCAGCGAAGGCGGCGAAGGCGGCGATGACGCGATTTCGCGCCGTTCGAACACCGTTTCGGCAAGCAGAAATGACAACGGCGCCGCGTGAGATTCCACGCGGCGCCGTTGCTCGATCGGGTCCGTTTTACGGACGGCGCGTGCCGCCCGTGTCGTCCGTGACGCTCACGCGTTGCAGGCGCGCGTCCGTCATTTGCGCGTCGTTGGCGCGCGCCGCGTCATCCGTTGCGACCTGCGAAAGATCGCGGCCGCGCGTTTCGGGCAGCATCAGCGCCGCCGTCACCACGAGCAGATACGAGACGCACGCGCAGATGCCCATCGCCGCGCCGAGTTCGAGCTTGGCGCTCAGCACGCCGACCATCGTCGGCATGATCGCGCCGATCGCGCGGCCCGCGTTGCCGCAGAGCCCTTGCGCCGATGCGCGAATACGCGTCGGAAACAATTCGGCGATATACGCGCCCGTGCCCGCCGCCGTGCCCGATTGCAGCGTGCCGAGCACGAAGCCGAGCACCAGCGTGACCGGCAGCGTGATCGGCGCGAGCGTGTACGTCGCCACCGCAATCGCCTGCAGGCACGCGATCACGATGAACGTATGGCGGCGGCCGAAGCGGTCCGCCATCCAGCCGTTCAGGAACGCACCCGCGAACGAGCCGAGAATGTTGATCGCGAGATAGCCGCCGACATTCGTGATCGACAGATGCAGCGCGAGTTTCAGATACGCGGGCAGCCACGTGATCATCACGTAGTTGCCGCCGTAAATGCCGAACGTCAGCAGGATCGCCTTGAAGGTCGTCACGCGCGTGGGCGCGGCGAACACTTCCCAGATGCTCGGGCGGTCCTCGGCGTGTTCGCGCTGGATCTGCGCGAACACCGGCGCTTCCTTGATGTGTCGGCGAATCCACAGCACGAGCAGCGTCGGCAGCAGGCCGATGGCGAACAGCACGCGCCATGCGAGCGCCGGTTCGAGCGTGTTGAACAGCAAGGTGGAGAGCAGCACGGCCACGCCATAACCCACGGCCCAGCCCGCCTGGAGCGAACCGACTGCGCGGCCGCGCACCTGCGGACGGATCGTTTCGCTGATGAGCACCGCGCCCACGGCCCATTCGCCGCCGAAGCCCAGACCTTGCAGCCCGCGCGTGATCATCAGTTGCCAGAACGAGTCCGTGAACGCGGAGAGCAGCGTGAACGCCGAGAACCACAGAATGGTGATCTGCAGCACGCGCACGCGTCCGTAGCGGTCGGCGAGAATACCCGCGATCCAGCCGCCCAGCGAGGCCATGATGAGCACCGTCGTGCCCAGAATGCCTGCCTGGCCGCGCGTCATGCCCCACAGCGCAATCAGCGTGGGAATCGCGAGCGCATACATCTGCGTATCCATCGCATCGAGTCCCCAGCCGCTGAAGCACGCCCAGTAGGTGCGCTTCTCCTGCTTCGTCAACTCGGTGTACCACTTGAACATGCTCTGTCTCCTTCCGCCCTGCTTGATGCTCACACTGATGCTCAAACTACGGCTCTAATTGCTGCTTAAATTGCTGCTCAAACACTCACTTGCGTGCGCCGAAGCGCAACAACAAAGTCGACCACGCAGCGAACTCAGTCGATGTAACGCAGCCCGAGCTTTTCGAGCGGCTCGCGCATCTTGTACATGTCGAGCCCCAGCACGCCCGAAGCGAGCTTCGCGCGCTTTTCGCCTTCGAACGATTCGCGTGCGATGGCCTTGTCGAGCGTGTCGACGGCCTTCGCCGACGGCACCACGACCACGCCGTCGTTATCGGCCACGATCACGTCGCCCGGATTCACGAGCGCGCCCGCGCACACCACGGGAATGTTGACCGAGCCGAGCGTCGCCTTGATGCAGCCCTTCGCCGAAATGGCCTTGCTCCACACCGGGAAACCCATTTCCTGCAGCACACTCACGTCGCGCACACCGGCGTCGATGATCAGCGCACGCGCGCCGCGCGCCTGGAAGCTGGTCGCGAGCAGGTCGCCGAAATACCCATCGGTGCATTCGGCCGTGATGGCCGCGACCACGATATCGCCGGGCTGAATCTGTTCGGCGGCCACGTGCATCATCCAGTTGTCGCCGGGATGCAGCAGCACCGTCACCGCCGTGCCGCTCACGGGCGCGCCCGCGTAGATCGGCCGCATATACGGCTTCATCAGGCCGACGCGGCCCATGGCTTCGTGCACGGTCGCGCTGCCGAGCGCGCCGAGTTCGTCCGCCGCGCGGCGTTCAGCGCGCGCGATGTTGCGATAAACCACTCCGAGTTCAGTCATGTTCAACGTCCTTGTGCCTTGAGCGTGGCGTCGAGGCGCGAATACACGCGACGCGCATTGCCTTCGTAAATCTTGTAGCGCTGGTCCGGGTTCATGTCCGCGGCTTCCACGTAGCGCTTCGTATCGTCGAAATAATGGCCCGTTTGCGGATCGATACCGCGCACCGCGCCAATCATTTCGCTCGCGAACAGAATGTTGTCGACCGGAATCACCTTCGTCAGCAGGTCGATGCCCGGCTGGTGATACACGCAGGTGTCGAAGAAAATGTTCTTCAGCAGATGCTCTTCGAGCAGCGGTTTTTTCATTTCCTGCGCGAGACCGCGGAAACGGCCCCAGTGATACGGCACCGCGCCGCCGCCGTGCGGAATCACGAACTTCAGCGTGGGGAAATCGCGGAACAGATCCGACGTGAGGCACTGCATGAACGCCGTGGTATCCGCGTTCAGATAATGCGCGCCCGTGGTGTGGAAGCACGCGTTGCAGCTCGTGCTCACGTGCACCATTGCCGGAATATCGTACTCGACCATCTTTTCATAGATCGGGTACCACGAGCGGTCGGAGAGCGGCGGGCTCGTCCAGTGACCGCCCGAGGGATCGGGATTCAGATTGATCGCGACGTTGCCGTACTGCTCCACACACTTCACGAGTTCGGGAATACAGGTGGCGACATCCACGCCGGGGCTTTGCGGCAGCATCGCGGCCGGAATGAAATGCTCCGGGAACAGCTCGCTCACGCGATAGCAAAGCTCGTTGCAGATCGCGGCCCACGTGGCGGAGACTTCGTAATCGCCGATGTGGTGCGCCATGAAGCTGGCGCGCGGGCTGAACACCGTGAGGTCGAGACCGCGCTCGCGCATCAGGCGCAGCTGGTTCTGCTCGATCGATTCGCGCAGCTCGTCGTCGCTGATCTTCAGCTCGGAGACGGACGGCATTTCCGACGGGCTGTTGATGCCCGCGATCTGGCGGTTGCGCCACGTCTCCAGCGCCTTGGGAGCGGTCGTGTAGTGACCGTGGATGTCAATGATCATCAGTATTCCGTACTACATGAAAAATTCTTGAAACGGTTCAATGCGAGGCGCCCACCGTCGCGTTCGCCGCCGCCACGCTCGTGCGCTGAGCAAACAGGATCGCGATGGCCGCCAGCACCGCCGGGACCGCCAGCGTCGCGAGAATCGACTCGAAACCCCAGCCGAGACCGAGCAGCGCACCGCCGATCGCCGAGCCGAAAATGCTGCCGAAGCGGCCCATGCCCAGCATCCAGCTCACGCCCGTGGCGCGCGCCTGGGTCGGGTAACGGCCCGGCGCGAATGCATTCAACCCCGTCTGCGCGCCGCTCATGCAGAAGCCCGCGGCGAACACCAGCATCGTCAGGCTCGACGACAGCGCGCCCACCGAAGCGACTGCCAGCACGCACAGGCCGCCGCCCACATACGCCGCGCTGATCACCGGCGCGGGGCGCGTCTTGTCCATCAGCCAGCCGACGATCACCGCACCGATCGTGCCGCCGATCTGGAACATCGCCGTCACGTTGGCCGCGACCGTCACCGAGAGACCTGCGTCCTTGATCAGCGTCGGCAGCCAGCCCGTCAGCAGATAAATCACCAGCAGGCCCATGAAATACGTCACCCACAGCAGCAGCGTCATCGCGCCATAGCCCTGCGAGAACAGGATGCCGATGGGCTTGCGCGACGGCACCGGCGGCTCGTTCGAGATGAAGCGCTCCTCACCCGTGAAGCGGCCTTCGCAGACGCGGTTCAGGATCTGCGCGATGCGCGCCGAAGCCGCACCCCGCACCGCCAGCAGACGCGCCGATTCCGGCAGCAGCCACAGATGCAGCGGGATCATCAGCAGCGGCAGCGCGCCGCCGACGATCAGCACCGTGCGCCAGCCGTGCGTCGGAATCAGCCAGCCCGCGACGAAACCAATCAGCGCCGAGCCCAGATTGAAGCCCGTGAACATGATGGTGATCATCAGCGCGCGCTTGCGTTGCGGCGCGTACTCCGACAGCAGCGTCGTCGTGTTCGGCATCGCCGCGCCGAGACCGATACCGGTCAGCAGACGCAGGACCGCCATTTCAGTCGGCGTGTTCGTGAACGCCGTCGCGATCGTGAAGATCCCAAATACGAAAATCGACGACAACAGCACCACCTTGCGCCCGAAGCGATCCGACGACGGACCCGCAACCAGCGCGCCGATCACGAGACCGAGCGGCGCCGCACTCATGACGAGGCCAAACGCGGGACGGGAAATCGCCCACTCGTGGAGAATCGGCGGCGCGACGAAACCCATGATCGCCACGTCCATACCGTCCGCCGTCACGACGAGAAAGCACAGCGCGACCAGCAGCCACTGGTACGCCGTAATTTTCTGCTCGTCGATAAAGGCCTTGATGTCGATAACCCTGCTCCCCGCCATTGCCTCGTCTCCTCTGTCATGGCGGTGCTGCCCGCACATCCGTGCAACGCGCACCGCGAATTCATGTTGTCTACCCGCGCTCGCCGGCATCTTCCGGTCGATTGGCGCTGACAATAAGGAGACGACTGACGCGAGGCTACTACGGGTTAACCACAGGTCAAGCCGTCGCGCGTGGAATGCAAGGGGCAACCGGATGCTTTTCGAGGCTGCCTTGCAGGGCTGAAAGCCAAGCCGCATAAGGCTCGGCGTGGCTTGTAGCGAACCCCCGCGCGGGGCGCGAACGCATCGGCGCGCGAACAAGCCGATAAGTGAAACAGATGGGGATTGCAAGACTTCGCAATCGGGCTCGATGCGTCGCCGTGAAAGCCAGGGAACGCCCTGGGTACGCCTCGTGGGCACATTCGGCGGATGCGGGAAGCTTGCGGTCATTCGCGAAACGCAGTGCGCTTGCGCGGATCTCGCGTGCGGAAAGCCGTCGGGCAGGCGAGACAAAAAAACTCGCGGTACGACAAACGACAGCTTCATGAAAGCCGAACGCGAACGAAATGTGCAGACGCGATTTCAATCGTTCGGAACCCTGATCAACTTTGGCGGACGCGATATCGCGTGAGTCACGCTCAACGTTAATCGGATGAATTCGAACCACGGCGCGATTTGGCTCACCGGCAATTCGCTGAGATCGATTAAAAATGGCGCAGCGCAGCAGAGTGCGGCTTGAGATTGCGAGGACTAGCGGAACAAAAGAAAAGTCCGTTCACTGCTGAAGCAAGCAGCTAATGAAGCGGTCAACGGAATTGAAACGCGGAGAGATAAAGCGATGGGTGATGCTGTTGAAAACGCCGTCGAAAACGCGATCGAAAAGCGCCGTCGAAAACCGTAGCCAGCGCTGCGCTATCGGAAAAGGCGGAGCAACGCACCGCCAGCTACGGTTATCGGCTTTGAACGGCTTTAAGCCGCTTTATTCGGCAGCCGCTGCGGGCGCGGCAGCAGCCGGCGCTTTTGCAGCCGTCTTGCGCGGCGCACCGCGCTTTTTCGCGGCGACGGTCTTGCGAGCGCGCGTGACGCCAGCCGGTGCTGCGGCGCGGCGGCCTGCTGCCTTTTTCGTTGCAACCGTCTTTTTCGCGGCAGCGCGTTTTGCCGGTGCTTTCTTTGCTGCCGCCGCCTTGCTTTCCACGGCGCCGGCAATCAGGAATTTCGAGCGGTCTTTCACGTCGCGAATCCAGGCCGGAGCACGGCCGCGGCCGGTCCACGTTGCGCCCGTTTTCGGGTCGGCGTATTTCGGCGCGACCGGTGCGCTTGCACGCGTGGTTTTCAGCGCGCCATTCGCGGACTTGACGCCCGGCTTGCGGCCGCGTTTTTTCCCGACGAAGCGTTCGATATCGACGAGGCTCAAGCCATGCTTGTGCATCAGATCGCGAATTTTAGCGAGGCCGACCGAAGTCTGCTTTTCCGCCATTGCGGAAGCCTGCTTCTGGAGTTTTGCAATTTTCAAGTTGATCGAATCGAGCGTAACCATTCTTCCCTCCCTGTCAGGAATGCGTCTCCAGGCTTTGCCTGAAAAACTTCTTTGGCATCTCGAAGTTTGGCCGGAGACATAGTGGCGATATCATTGCGCCACGCAGATTATGAAGGCAAAGCGCTGACACATGCAAATTGCGTGTCCGTATTCGATCAATAGACGTGGTGAAATTGGCTTTTTCGCCACGAAAATCTTTCGAACGCTTTCACGGTAAGCGAACAGCAAACCCAATACCCACCCATACTTCGCTTCGCATGCCATGTCTTGCGCGCTTGATGCATTCGCTATGCTCGATCCGAAGTTTCAAAAATTGAAACGCGCGATGCTTGCGCAAGAGCTCGTGCAGGCTTCTATTGCCGCGCAAAAAAAGTCGCGCGATGTCTTTGCCGCATTTTTCATGCAAGACCGGCACCGCGATTTCGGTGATCGGAATTTGCGGTTGCGTGCGTTTGCGTTTTTCTTTTGATGACGATGAAGCAACGCGATGCAAATGCAAGGTAGCGCGCTGAGATCGGCAAGTGAATTGTCATGGCGAAATGGAGCGTCATTGAAGCGTGTTGTGAATGCGTCAATGTCGATGTGTGTCAGCGCGGATTGAGGCTGGCGAGCGTGGCGATACCCGATCGCATGAAGCAGAAGCCGAAGCGTTGAGCGTCGCGGCGTGTGTGCTGAAAGTCGGTGCGAACGCGTGCGGAGCTTCTCGACACACGAAATTCAGTGCGCACAATTTTGCGCAATTTTAAGTCTTATACATAGAATACGCATAATCATGCGCATTTCTAGCCATCGTCACGGCACATAACACCCGCGAAAATGCGCAAAATTCCGCGCAACCATCGTCCAGATAGACTACTATGCGCACTATCATGCGCAAAAATAGCCCCAACGAACCGATTTCCAACGTCGAGCGCCTCGCCGGGAGCCTGCGGGCGGCCCGGCGCGAACGCAAGCTCACCCAGCAGACGCTCGCCGAGCAAGCCGACGTCGCGCGCCGCACGATCACCAATGCGGAACGCACGGGCAGCGTCGGCGTAAAAGAGTTCTGCCGGATGGCGAACGCGCTCGGCTACGAACTCGTGCTGCGCCCGATCGGCTCCGTGGCGCTCGAAGATTTGCCCGACGTGTTCAAGGAATACGAATGAGCACCGAAGCCGCGCTCGACTTCGAGCGTCTGCTGCGGCAGATCCGCCAGCTCGAAGTGCATACGCCACAAGGATCGAGCGGCTTGCTCGCGCGCGAAAGCCGCTTCGTCTTCAACTATGGCGCGGTGCCCGACGCGGCCGCCGTCTCGCTGACCATGCCGGTGCGCCGCGAGAGTTATGCGAGCGGCGACCTGATGGGCGTGTTCGCCATGAATCGTCCCGAAGGCTATTTGCGCTTCGTGATCGAAGATCGTCTCGCGCGTTACGGCGCGCCCAGCGATCTCTTTCTGCTCTTTCTCGCGGGCCGCAATCAGATCGGCCGCCTCACGTATTCGGTGCCCGGCGAGCGCGTGCCCGAAGGCGAAGGCGAGCAACTCGACGAACTGCTTTCGTCGCCATCGGGGCGCCTGTTCGAGCGGCTCATCGATCGATACGCATTAGGCTCGGGCATTTCCGGCGTGCAGCCGAAAGCGCTGGTGCCGCTCGCGAGCGAATCGCCCGCGCAAAAACCGCCGCTCGAACACACCACGTTGCCGCTGAAAACCGTCATCGTGAAAGCGGAAGGCGAGGATTTTCCCGGCCTCGCGCGCAATGAATTCTTCTGCATGTCGGTAGCGAAAGAAGCCGGGCTGGAAACGCCGGACTTCTGGCTGTCGAGTGACGGACGGCTGTTCGTGATGTCGCGCTTCGATCGTCTGCCCGACGGCACGCCGCTCGGTTTCGAGGATATGAGCGTGCTCACCGGCAAGGCGAAATACGAAGGCAGTTACGAGATGATCGCGAAAGCGGTCGACATTTACACGCGCGGCGAACCGTTGCAGCAACGGCGGCTGTTCGAGCGCGTGGCGCTCTCGTGCCTGCTGCGCGACGGCGACGCGCATATGAAGAACATCGGCATTCTCTACGCCGATCCCACCGGTGCGCGCCGTCTCGCGCCCGTGTTCGATGTGGTCTGCACCGACGTTTATCCCGACCTCGACGGCCGCATGGCACTGAACCTGCATAAGAGCAAAACCTTTCCGGTGCCCGCCGAACTCGTGGCGTACGCGAAGCGGCTCGGTCTGCGCGCGACGGAAGCCGAGCGCATCATGACGCGTCTGCGCGAAGCCTATAAGCGCGTCGCGGACCGCTTCGAAGCCGACTCGCGTTATCGGGAAGGCGATTTGCTCGCGCGGATGCGGCACGCCATCGAGCATGCGGGCGTGAAGCCCGTCGCACGGCCCAAGCTGCGTTGATGCGAAGTTGAACGCGAAATTGAATGCGAGTTGATGCGGCGTTGTCATGCGCGATTGAACGACAGGTGATACCCTGCGTTCCGGTCTCGCCTGGCAAATCGCCGAGTCGCTCATGAATGGTGATTGACGCCTGCAATCCGTTCCATGCGGCCGGCGACGCCATTCGTCTGTGCAATCGCGTTGCGCCGCGCTTTCGAGCCCGTATTTGGGCCGATCCGTTACACCAATCCGTTGCACCAAACTGCTGCACAAATAAAGCCGCAGCCATCAAACCCGATTTCCACCACACCAAAATGGGTCATCGGCCCATTCAGTACGCAATAAGTCTTTAGAAAAAACCCATGAGTGCCTCCGCAGAAACCCCCTTTCGCGACGAACAAATCGAGCGCGTCGTGCCGCCCATCGAACCGCCTCACGGACTCGGCGTCGCGGAACTGTCGCTCGCGCTCGGCGGATTCGCCATCGGCACCGCCGAATTCGCCGCGATGGGCATCCTGCCCGACATGGCCGGCGACCTGCACGTTTCGATTCCGCAAGCGGGCCACATGATCAGCGCGTATGCAGCGGGCGTCGTCGTGGGCGCGCCGCTGATCACCGTGCTGCTCGCACGCATGCCGCGCCGCGCGCTGCTGATTCTGCTGATGCTGCTCTACGCGATCGGCAATGGCGCGAGCGCGATTTTCCACAGCTACACGCTCGTGCTCGTGAGCCGCTTTATCGCCGGTCTGCCGCACGGCGCGTATTTCGGTCTCGCGGCGCTGGCCGCTGCCGCGCTCGTGCCGCCGCACAAACGCGGCGCGGCCATCGGCAAGGTCATGCTGGGTCTGAGCGTCGCGAATGTGATCGGTGTACCGGTCGCCACCTGGCTCGGCCAGGGACTCGGCTGGCAGGCGTGTTTCGCGGCGGTCGCGATCATCGCGCTCGTCACGGCGGGCATGATCGCGTGGTCGGTGCCCAGCTTGCCGATGTCGAACAAGGCGAGCCCGCTGACCGAACTGGGCGCGCTCGGCCGTCCGCAAGTGCTGCTCACGCTGCTGGCCTCGGCGGTCGGTTTCGGCGGCATTTTCTCGGTCTACAGCTACGTCGCGTCCACGCTCACCGAAGTCACGCACGTCGCGAGCCATCATGTGCCGTGGGCGCTCGCCCTGATCGGTCTCGGCATGATTCTCGGCAACATGGCCTGCGGATGGCTCGCCGACCGCTGGCTCAAGCGCACCATGCTCGGCATGTACGCGTTCACGGCGGTCGTGCTGCTGGTGTTCGTGGTCGCCGCGCCGCATGTCTGGTCGATGTTGCCGATCCTGTTCTGCGTGGGCTTCGGCTCGGCCTGCACGCCCGCGTTCCAGTCGCGCCTGATGGACGTGGCCGGCGACGCGCAATCGCTCGCCGCCGCGCTCAATCACAGCGCGTTCAATATTGCCAATGCGCTGGGCGCGTGGCTCGGCGGCATCGTGATCGCGGTGGGTTTCGGCTGGATCGCAACGGGCTGGGTCGGCGCGATTCTCGCGGCGCTCGGCATCGCCGTGCTGATGGTGTCGTTCGCGCTCGACCGCAAGGCCTGAGCGTCGCGCGCCATCACGTATGATGTTTTGCGAGGTCCCGCGCACGGCGGGACCGTCGAGGACCTATACGCCATGCCGTCTTCCATTCGCAATTCGCTGGACTGGATTTTCGACGCCTTCGAGCGCGAACCGAATTACGTCCACAAGCTGATGTTCGGCTGCGACGCCGCTTATATCGACGGCCTGCTGTGTCTGATTGCCGCCGATCGCGGCGAGCCGTGGAGCGGCATGCTCGTGTGCACGTCGAAAGACCGCCACTCGGCGCTGATCGACACGATGCCGGCGCTGCGCCCGCATCCCGTGCTCGGGAAATGGCTGTATATCTCGCAGGCCGATCCGGCCTTCGAAACGGTCGTCGAGGAGATGACGGCCCTCGTGCTCGCGCGCGATCCGCGCGTGGGCGTGGAGCCCAAGCCGCGCAATCGCGGCCGCAAGAGCGTGTTGCCGAAATAATGGCGGATAAAGCGAAGCGCGCGCGGTAAGGCGCGCGCGCTTTGTTACGTTACTGCATGTGCTGCCCGCCGTTGATCGGAATATTCGCGCCGGTCACGAAACCCGCGTCGTCCGAACACAGGAACAGCACGAGCGCGGCCACTTCCTCCGGGTTGCCGAGACGGCCCATCGGAATTTGCGGCAGGATCTTCGCATCGAGAATGTCCTGCGGAATCGCGGTGACCATTTTCGTCGCGAGATAGCCGGGCGAAATCGTATTCACCGTCACGCCCTTGCGCGCGACTTCGAGCGCCAGCGATTTGGTGAAGCCGTGCATGCCCGCCTTCGCCGCCGCGTAATTGGTCTGCCCCACCGAACCCTTCGAACCGTTCACCGACGAAATGTTGATGATGCGGCCCCACGCGCGCTCGACCATGCCGTCGCACAAGGGCTTCGAGATATTGAAGATCGAGTCGAGATTGGTGCGCAGCACCGCGTCCCAATTCACCTTGTCGAGCTTGCGGAACGTCATGTCGCGCGTGATCCCGGCGTTATTCACCAGAATGTCGATCGGGCCGACTTCGCTCTGAATCTTGTCGGCACCGCGCTGGCACGAATCGTAGTCGGCCACGTCCATCGAGTACGCACGAAACGTGCGGCCCGCCGATTCCATGCGCGACAGCCAGTCATTCGCTCCGGCGTTGTCGGGGGAGTGCGTTACCACGACCTTGTAACCCGCGTCGTGCAGGCGCACGCTGATCGCTTCGCCAAGACCGCCCATTCCGCCCGTTACCAATGCAATACGATTAGTCATCCTGTATATCCGCGAGAGTCGATTATCAAATAATGGCGTGACGCCACTGGGTCCGTCACGTTGTTCGTTGCCCGGCAGACGTCGTGTGTGGGGACGCTGCAAGCCAGCGCGCGCGGGTTTTACTCACGTCTAATATTGCGCGAACTCTTTCGGGTGGTCCCGCCAGCACGCCGGCGCCAGCGGGACCACCGCATTCCTTCAAGGCGGATCAGGCGCGCTCGAGCGCGAGCGCCACA